>JAZSCQ010000027.1:0-132551 GCA_045530745.1 Agathobacter sp. | reverse complement strand
TTTATAAAGCTGCCGTATTTAGAGATGCTAGGAAAGGATGTTCAGGCGTCTTTCTCATACGGAGCATACTTCGCAGATAGTAAAATAATTGAAAGACATAAAATTTAAGTAGAAAGCGTGATTTAAGAAATATAAGAGTTTTCCTTAAATGTTCGTAATTTACAAAAATATATAGTGGCATATGTATTTTTAACCATAAAATAAGGCTGCCACAAATTTATATTTGTCCACACAAAAAAGGCCACCCCACAAAAGTGGGGCAGCCTGATTAATTTTATGCATTTGCTGCTTCGTATGCAGCGCGAACTGCTTTTGCAAGCTGATCGCCACAAGAAGTATTTTTGAATCCGCATTTGATGCCGCCGATTCTCTTTTCAACTTCTTCTACAGTAAGACCTTCTACTAAAGCTGGAATAGCCTGAAGGTTGCCGTGACATCCGCCTGTAAATTTAACATTGTGAACGATGTTTCCCTCTAATTCTAATTCAATTTTTGTTGAGCATGTGCCCTGTGTTTTATATACGTAAGCCATATTTTTATCTCCTTTTTTATAAATACTCCGACTATTCTAACATATTAATAAAAAGTTTACAAATCGTTTACCTATTTTTCTTGAGAAAAATTTTCCAAAGTGGTACAATATCGTGGTAATTTGACCCGACTAGGGTCCAAAGTGTATATAAAGGAGACGAAAATGGGTATTTTTGATAAGATTTTTGGAACCCACAGTGAAAGAGAATTAAAAAGAATTTATCCAATTGCAGATAAAGTAGAAGCCTTAAGAGACACTATGATGGCTCTTTCGGATGTAGAGTTAAAGGCAAAGACAAAAGAGTTTAAAGACAGACTTGCAAATGGTGAGACAATGGATGATATCCTTCCAGAAGCATTCGCGACTGTAAGAGAAGCTTCTCGTCGTGTGCTTGGTATGGAACATTATCGTGTGCAGATTATCGGTGGTATTGTTCTGCATCAGGGACGTATTGCAGAAATGAGAACTGGTGAAGGTAAGACTCTTGTTTCTACACTTCCAGCATACTTAAATGCATTAGAAGGAAAGGGTGTACACATCGTAACCGTAAACGATTACTTAGCACATCGTGACGCGGAGTGGATGGGTCAGATTCATGAATTCTTAGGACTTAAGGTAGGTGTTGTATTAAATAGCATGAATAACGATGAACGTCGTGAAGCATACAAATGTGACATTACCTATGTTACTAACAATGAATTAGGTTTTGACTACTTAAGAGATAACATGGTTATTTACAAAGAGCAGCTCGTACTTCGTGATTTGCATTATGCAATCGTCGACGAAGTAGACTCCGTTCTTATCGATGAGGCAAGAACACCACTTATTATTTCTGGACAGAGTGGCAAATCGACCAAGCTTTATGAAGCATGTGATATTTTAGCTAGACAGCTTCAGCGTGGTGATGATGTAGAAGAATATTCCAAGATGGATGCCATCATGGGTGTGGAACAGGAAGAAAATGGCGACTTTGTTGTAAATGAAAAAGACAAAGTAGTTAACTTGACAGAAGCTGGTGTTGCAAAGGTAGAGCAGTTCTTCCATATTGAGAACCTTGCAGATCCAGAAAACTTAGAAATCCAGCACAACATCATTCTTGCTCTTCGTGCCCATAACCTTATGCATAAAGACCAGGATTATGTTGTAAAAGATGACCAGGTTATGATTGTAGATGAGTTTACTGGACGTATCATGCCAGGGCGTCGTTACTCTGATGGTTTGCATCAGGCAATTGAAGCAAAGGAACATGTAAAGGTAAAACGCGAAAGCAAGACTCTTGCAACGATTACCTTCCAGAACTTCTTTAATAAATTTTCTAAGAAAGCAGGTATGACAGGTACTGCTCTTACCGAAGAAAAGGAATTCCGTGATATTTATGGCATGGACGTAATTGAGATTCCAACAAACCGTCCTGTTGCACGTATTGACCACGAGGATGCCGTTTATAAAACACAGAAAGAAAAATTCTGGGCAGTTGTACAGGAAGTAAAGAAAGCACATGCTAAGAATCAGCCTGTACTTGTAGGTACCATTACTATTGAGACCTCAGAATTAATCAGTAAATTATTAAAACGTGAAGGTATTCCACATACTGTATTAAATGCGAAATTTCATGAAATGGAAGCAGAAATCGTAGCGCAGGCAGGTGTTGCAGGAGCGGTAACCATCGCTACCAACATGGCTGGTCGTGGTACTGACATTAAGCTTGATGATGAGGCAAAAGCAGCAGGTGGTCTTAAGATTATCGGTACAGAACGTCACGAATCAAGACGTATCGATAACCAGCTTCGCGGACGTTCTGGACGTCAGGGAGACCCAGGTGAATCTAAGTTCTACATCTCCTTAGAAGACGATTTGATGAGACTCTTTGGTTCTGACCGTCTTATGGATGTATTTACAACCTTAGGTGTACCAGAAAACGAAGAAATTCAGCATAACATGCTTACTTCTGCAATTGAAAAAGCGCAGCAGAAGATTGAAAGCAACAACTTTGCAATTCGTAAGAATCTGTTAGAATATGACCAGGTAAACAATGACCAGAGAGAAATTATTTACGCAGAACGACTTCGTGTATTAAATGGCGAAAACATGCGTGATGTTATCTTTAAGATGATTCAGGATCAGGTAGAAACAGCAGTGGATATCTGTATCTCAGGTGAAATCGAAAAAGAGGATTGGAATATCAGAGAGCTCAATGACATTCTCTTACCAATCATTCCTCTTAAGAAGATTCGCAGAGAAGATTTAGAATCTATCGAAACAGATAAAGAATTAAAACAGTACTTAAAGGAACAGGCAGTACATCTCTATGAAGCAAAGGAAACTGAATTCCCAGAACCAGAACAGTTCCGTGAATTAGAGCGTGTAATTCTTCTTAAGGTAATCGACCGCAAGTGGATGGATCACATCGATGATATGGACCAGCTTCGTCAGGGTATTGGACTTCAGGCGTATGGTCAGCGTGATCCACTCGTAGAATACAAGATGTCAGGTTTCGACATGTTCGATGAAATGACCGCAGCGATTCAGGAAGACACCGTGAAACTACTCTTCCACGTGAAAGTAGAACAGAAGGTAGAACGTGAAGAAGTTGCTAAAGTAACTGGAACCAACAAAGACGACACAGCAAAAGCTGCACCAAAGAAACGTGCAAGTGAAAAAATCTATCCAAATGATCCATGTCCATGTGGCTCAGGAAAGAAATACAAACAGTGCTGCGGACGCAAATAGTATATAGCAAAACAAAGCTGTCACAAAACAGGAACCACCTCCTGCCGCGTGACAGCTTTTCTTGTGCGTATAAAAATGCGAATTGCATCTTGTGTTTTTGAGCATGCGGTTAGTTATAGAAAATGGCCATAGTCCTAAAAAGCCTCTCTGCTGGATGTGTTTGTGTCTGTCAACCGTTCGACTATTTGGGGGTTGTGTACGTGGAAGTACGACACGGTAATGACTTTTCAAGTTCCTCTAAGTGGGCGGCCTTTACAAAGTTGATATTAACATGAGCCATGCAAAAACTCCGCGCAAAAACAGCGCGTCAGACAATTTGCATGGCTCATGACATTTTGTAAATCCTGCCCACTAAGAGGAACTAAGAAAACTCCTTAAGGTGTCGTACTTTCCTCGAACTCAACTCCCCAAATTGTTCGAACATTTGACAGACAGAAATAATAAACAACAGCAGAGAGGTCTTTTGTAGGAATATGTGCCATTTTCTATATAACAAGCGTGTCAAAAACACAAGATGCAATTCGTTTTTTAAAATAAAAAGAAGCTGTCACTCTGCAGGAGGTGGTTCCTGTTTTGTGACAGCTTGATTTGTTTAGATAGAAAGGTCGAAGCTCTGTCCAACCATTTTTTCCTGGGCGGTTTTGACAGAATCTGCGTTTGCTTCATAAGCGACATTCTGAATCTTTTTGATGAGTTCTTCGATGCTTCCTGCACTTACGGTTGTCAAATCCTCTTTGTGGTTCGGTTTCTTGACTTTATCGGCGGTGTCTTTTGCGTCAGCTTTTTTCTCAGCAAGCTTTTCTTCCTGTTTTGCTTCAATGCGTTCTCTCTGAGCGGCCATTGATTTATCAATTACTGCAAAGAAAGATGTAGTGCCATCTTTGATTTCGATTCCGAAGGACTTTACAGATGCACCAGATTTTTCGAGCTCTTTAAGCATATCAGGCATCTGGGCTTTGGCATCTTCGATAAGCTTTTCGTTTTTTGCACGAGTTTCTTCGTTTGTAGCCATCTCTTCTAATTCTGATTCGCTGATAAGTACAAGCATACTTTTGTCTGAATTGATATTGGAAGCCTGTTCTTTTGCGGTTTCAATCTGGTCATCAGAAACAACTACAAATTCCATGTCGCCATATTTTGCTTTTAATTCTTCGTAATATTTTGAGGCTGCGTCCGTAAGTTTTGGATTACCAATGCTGTTTTTGCCATTTATTACTTTAGCAGTTTCCTTGTTTACTTTGTTGTCATACTTTCCGGATAATGAAGAAAGTACGTTGTCCATTCCAAATAATTGACTCATAATTGACTCCTCCTTGTCATTTTTACGCAATTCCATTTGCTGGGTATTCCTGTTGTCTTCTATATCGACGATATTTCCCTTTAAATTAACCTCATTATAATAAAAAATACGAAAAAATTCTACATATATCTGTATGCTTTTTGTTTCTTTTTCCTTGCTTTAGTGGTAAAATATATGTTGGATTAAAATGTCACGAGAGAGGATATGTGTATGGGGACTGGTTTATATTCATTAGTTGCCGGCTTATGTCTTTTGCTGACCTTCATATTGTACGTGCGCATGGTTACGAGCGTTGCAAGAAGTGAAAAGAGAGACATGTATGTCAGTATCATGACAATCGGAATGGTATATCTGGGTCTAGATACCCTGTGGGGTATTATATTTGATCGCTTATTACCGATTCCAATACAGGTGCAGGAAATTATATATGTATTATATTATGCCGCGGCGGCGATACTCTCTTATCGTTGGTTTGTTTATGTAGAATATATGCAGGAATCTGTACTGTACCATAATCTAAAAATAAGATGGATTTCCCAAATACCAATGTATTTTGTGGTAGCAGTATCTGTGCTGTCATTGTGGACACACTCATTCTTCTACATAGATGAATCAGGCGCATATTGCAGAGGGCCATTATATGTACCGCAATTGATTTTCACTTATGGATATATTATCTTTGCGGCTGGAAAGCTTCTGATTCGAGTTTTGATGACAAAAGGATTTGAGGAGCAGAATACATATCTGATTATGTTGTCGTATTTTGTGTTTCCAGTAGTATTCGGAGTGCTGCAGATTACAAATCAAAATATGCCATTTCTATGTATGGGTATTGCGATGGCGACCTTACAGACGTATTTGTTCTTTGTAACGTATGAAAAAGAAAGAGAACTTAGTTCTTCCAAAATTCATAGCTTGAGTAGATTATTTATTAGTTCCTACTTCTTGGATTTACAAACTGGTAAAAGAGAGTACCTTAGCAGCACGGAAGAGGTTATACAGAATTACCTGACAGGGGATTTCTACAAGGACGCTCCTGCTGATTATGAGGATGCGATACGTGTATATGCAGAAAACTATATCCATCCAGATGATAGAGCAAATTATTGCATGATGTGCGATAGAACTTATATGGCGAAGACACTAAATCAGGAAAATCGCTTTTATTCATTTAATTATCGTCAGATTGCTGGTGGTGTAGAGAAATGGTTGCGTATGCATGCGATTGTCGCGACATATTCACCAGATGGGAAAGTAACACATGTAGTTCTTGCAATTATGGATGTGGACAGGGAAATTCAAAATGATATCCAACAGAAACAGGCGGTAGAAGAAGCTCTGATAGCTGCGGAAAATGCAAATAAAGCAAAGAGTCGATTCCTTTCTAACATGTCGCACGATATTAGAACTCCGATGAACGCGATTACAGGTTTTGCAAGCTTGGCGCAGGCTAATATAGAGGATAAGAATCAGGTTAAGGATTATCTGGACAAGATACAATCTGCAGGTAAACATTTGTTGAACTTAATTAATGATATTCTGGACATGAGTCGAATCGAAAGTGGAAAGGTTCAGATAGAAGAATCAGAAGTTTCGTTAGAAGAAGTATTAAGAGGTGTAAAAAATCTGGTTCAGCCAATGGCAGAGGAGAAACGCATTACATTCCAGATTTGGGATGAAATTGTAGATCGATATGTATATTGTGACATGCTTCGCTTGAATCAGGTGCTGATTAATCTGCTTGGAAATGCAGTAAAATTCACACCAGAAGATGGAGAGGTATCCCTTCATGTTTATCAGGAGATGGTAGCCCCTTCGGGATATGGAGTATATATTTTTAAGATAAAAGACAATGGAATTGGAATTGCTCCGGAATTTATAGATAGTGTGTTTAAGGCATTTGAGCGAGAAAAGTCGGTGGATAGTTCCTCTATTCAGGGAACTGGATTAGGACTTTCGATTGCAAAAAACATTGTCGAAATGATGGGTGGCAAGATTACATTAGAAAGCGAGCTCGGAAAAGGGACAGAGTTTACAGTAAAAGTAGTATTCATGCTTTGTGATGAGAGTGAAGGAATACAGAGTCATTCGAAATCAAATATGCAAAAAGCAAACGAGTATGTAAACAAAGTCAAGGAGCAGCAGGCTATCTTTAAGAATAAAAAACTTCTGCTTGTAGAGGATAACAACTTAAACCGTGAAATTGCTAGGAAGTTACTTGAAAGTCAGGGCTTTGTCATAGAAGAGGCAGTTCATGGAAAAGAAGCGGTTACCAAAATGGAGGCAGCACATGCAAGCGAATATGCGGCAGTGCTTATGGATATCCAGATGCCAATCATGGATGGGTATGAAGCGACAAAGGCGATTCGAGATTTAGATAATCGTATTGTTGCAAATGTACCGATTGTGGCGATGACCGCTAACGCATTCGGCGAAGAAAGGCGCAAAGCCTTTGCTTGTGGCATGAATGGATATATTACCAAACCAATCGAAATTGATGTTTTATTTGAAACATTAAAGCAAATAATAGAATAAAAAGGGAAAGAAAGAGAGAAACGGACATGAAAAAAACAAAAATCGTATGTACAATGGGACCAAATGCAAATGACCTGGAAGTAATGAGAAAATTAGTACAGGAAGGAATGGATATTGCTCGTTTTAATTTTTCTCATGGCACACATGAAGAACAGAAAGAACGTATGGATGCCTTAAAGAAAATCCGTAAAGAAGAGGGCAAACATATTGCAATTCTTTTGGATACAAAGGGACCAGAAATTCGTACAGGTTTATTAAAAGACGGACAGAAGGTAGAATTAGTAGAAGGCGATGAATTCGTTCTTACCACAGAAGAAATCATTGGCGATAACAAACGTGTAAGTATTACTTATGAAGGTCTTGTAGAAGACGCAGAAGTGGGCGGAAAGATCCTTATTGATGATGGTCTTATTGAATTAAAAGTAGAAGAAATCAAGGGTAAAGACATTATCTGTAGAGTAATTAATGGTGGTGAATTGGGACAGAGAAAGGGTGTAAACGTACCTAACGTGCCTATCCGTCTTCCAGCAATCACAGAGAAGGACAAAGAAGACATTCGTTTTGGTGCATCCCAGGATGTAGATTTTATTGCGGCATCCTTTGTACGTAATGCAGATTGTATCCGCGAAATCAAGGCAATTCTTCGCGAGTGCGGCGCTCCATATACACCAGTTATTGCAAAGATTGAAAATGCGGAAGGTATTGATAATTTAGATGAAATTCTTGAAATTGCAGATGGTATCATGGTAGCTCGTGGTGACCTTGGTGTAGAAATTCCAGCAGAGGAAGTTCCATACATTCAGAAAATGATGATTAACAAATGTAAGGAGTGCTATAAGCCAGTTATTACAGCGACACAGATGCTGGATTCCATGATGCGCAATCCACGTCCTACACGTGCAGAAGTAACAGACGTTGCAAATGCTGTATATGACGGAACAGATGCAGTTATGCTTTCAGGGGAAACTGCACAGGGTAAATACCCTATCGAAGCGCTTAAGATGATGGTTCAGATTTGTGAGAACACTGAATCTCACTTAAATCACGAAGAAATCTTAAGCAAAATGAAACAGCAGCGCATGAAAGATACAACAAGTGCACTTGGATATGCAACTGTATCTACAGCAACAAATTTAGATGCGAAATGTATTATTGCACCAACAGGCTCTGGAGCAACTGCTCGTATTATTTCAAAATTCCATCCAAAAATGGATGTGCTTGCAGTTAGTCCAAATGCAAGAGCACTTCGCAGAATGCAGATTTTCTGGGGCGTTAGACCTTATGAATCAATGCAACAGGATACTGCAGAAGCAATTTGTGCTGCTGCAATTGATGTTGCCAAAGAAAAAGGCTTTGTAGAAGCAGGCGATATATCTGTTCTTACAGCAGGTATTCCTTCACCACATGTAGGTGGATTCGATTATGGTGTAAGTAATATGATGAGAATTGTTACAATTGATTAAGAGGACGAAAGATGAAAAGTAAACATTTTAGAAAAGACGTTATTTTGGCGAGAGTTATTGCAGGATTGCTCCTTATTGTGCTGATTGCTTTAATTGTTTTTGCAATCTCTCTTTTTAAAGAACCATCAGGAAGTAATAAGGATAGTCAGAGTTCGCAGAATACGCAGGATGCAATTCCAGGAACACAGGATACGCAAGGGACAGAGGGTGGACAGAGCACAGAAGATACACAGAGTACGGAAGATGTCCAGTCAACAGAGAATTCACAGAATCCTTCAGACTCAGAGACAGAGTCTCAGGCGCCAGAAAAGAAATATGTAAAAACTACAACACAGGTAAGACTTCGTAAAGAGCCAAATACCAATTGCGCAACATTAGATCGAATTAATGGAGGCACAGTACTTCTTGTAGAAGAGACGTTAGATGGTTGGTATAAGGTTACTTATAATGGCAAAACAGGTTATGTAAGTGCGGATTATGCCAAGGTTGTAGAACAAGAGTAGCAGAAGTTGAGGAAAGTTAAATGAATTGGTTACTTTATGCAATTTTGGGAGCGGTGTTAGCAGGTGCGTCTCCCGTATTTGCCAAAAGTGGAATGCGAAAATCGAATTCTCATTTAGCTGCAGCACTTAGAGGTACACTTCTTTTTGCAGGTGCCTTGTTTATGGTGAATCAAACAGGCTCAGGAATGAGCCTGTCTGCAATAGGTTCAAATACTTTTTTGTATCTGATTTTTTCGGGAATCGCTACTGGGCTGGTTTGGATATGTTATGTCCGTGCATTGCAGCTGGGAGAGGTAATTAAAGTAGTGCCGATTGTAGAAGGCAGCATTGCATTGAATCTTCTAGTAGGAATATTTGTTTTCCATGATGGAATAAGCTGGAACAAGATTATTATCATAATTATTTTGCTTGCGGGAACCCTTATGATGGGCTTAAAAGGCTCTGGGCGAGGTGGCAGATCTGGGGCATGGCTTGGATATGCTATCGGCGCAATGGCGCTTACTACCATTACAGTAGTACTGGAACGAATCGGTATTGCAGGTATCAATGATACATATGAACGAATGATACGTTATGCAATAGCAGCAGTTCTTGTGTGGCTGGTTGTGTTTGCCACAAGGGGATACAAGGGACTTCGTTCCATGTCATTTTTGGATGGATTATATTTATGCTTATCGGGTATTGTTATGGGTGCCGCATGGTATTGTTTCCATATGGCATATGTACTTGGACCTAATGCAACAGTTGAATTTGTAGAAGCGTTTGACTTAGTTGCAGCAGTTTTTTTAGGCTGTGTATTTATGAGAGAGCGGTTAACCGTTCGTGCAATTTTTGGAATGATTTTCATGATGTTGGGATTCTGGCTCCTTTTGGCAGACTTACCTATCATACCATTATAGAATAAAAGGCGGAGTGGTTATTATGAAAAACAATTTTGGAAAGATGTTGGGATACGAAGTAAATGACTGTGAGATTAAGGTTTCTTTTGAGAAAAAAGATGCATATTTTACAGTGGTACGTGATGAAATTGTTCGTGTATATGTACCGTTTTTTGACGAGAATTGCAAATCAAAAGCAATTGAAGAAAATCCATGTGTGGATGCAGACTTTACAGTAGAGCAGGATGGCGAAGCAATTGTTATCTCTACCGAAAAAGTAGTAGTAAAAATCTATGATGATTTTGTAGTAGATTTTTATAATGAAAAAGGAAAACTTCTCATGGCGGATTATCGCGGGGAACGTACTATTAAGGAAAAAGTAAGCTGGATGTCGCTTGAAATGTTAGAGGCAGAAGGACACGATATCTCTGGATATTTAGAGAAACAGTGCAGATATCAGCTCGTTAAAAATTTAGATGACGGTGATGATTTCTATGGTTTGGGAGATAAGTCAGGTTTCTTAAACAAGAAGCATTATGAATACGAAAACTGGAACTCCGATTTGCCACAGGCGCATAATGAAGATTTTAAGGCATTGTACAAATCGATTCCATTCCTTATGTGTTTAAAGGCGCAGGGGGAAGCATATGGTGTATTCTTTGATAATACATTCCGTAGTAATATTAACCTTGGAAAAGAAAATACAGATTATTTCTTCTATACAGCAGAAGAGGGGAATTTGGACTACTATTTCATGGTGGGAGAAGACCTTGTAGATGTAGTAGGAAGCTATACATATTTAACTGGTACAACTCCACTTCCACAGCTTTTTACCTTGGGCTATCAGCAGTCTAGATGGGGCTATGAAAGTGCAGATGATATCAATTTTGTAGTGGACAATTATCGTGCTTCCAACATTCCTTTAGATGTTATCCACTTAGACATTGATTACATGGATAATTTCAAGGTGTTTACCTGGAATGAAAAGAACTACGGCAAGCCAGGCGAATTGTTCGACCGTATCAAAGGTCTTGGTGTAAAACCAGTATGTATCATTGATCCAGGTACAAAGGTAGAAAAAGGATATTCTATTGATGATGAAGGCGTAGCAAACGATTACTTTGCAAAAGATAAAGATGGTGAAGTATATGTAAATGCTGTATGGCCAGGAGATTCGCACTTCCCAGATTTCGGTAAGAAGGAAGTTAGAGATTGGTGGGCAAATAATCATAAGGTGCTCACAGACCTTGGTGTAGGTGGTATCTGGAATGATATGAATGAGCCAGCAAGCTTCCATGGAGAGCTTCCAACAGATGTAGTGTTCCATGATGAAGAACGTGTGACAAATCATGCGGAGATTCATAACGTATATGGACATAATATGTGTAGAGCAACTTTCCAGGGCTTACAGGAACAGACGGGAAAACGTCCATTTGTCATTACTCGTGCTTGCTATGCAGGCTCACAGAAGTATACAACTGTTTGGACAGGTGACAATCAGAGTTTATGGCATCATCTTCAGATGGTAATTCCACAGCTTTGTAATTTAGGTATGAGTGGATTTGCCTTCTGTGGAACAGATATTGGTGGATTTGGAGCAGATTGTACACCAGAACTTTTATGCAGATGGATTCAGGCGGCAATGTTCTCACCTCTTTTCCGTAACCATGCGGCAAAGGGGACAAAGGATCAGGAGCCATGGAGATTTAGCAAAGAAGTTGTAGATATCAATCGTAAATATATTGAACTTCGTTACAAATTCTTACCATATATTTATGACCTTTTCTATAAAGGCGAAAAAACAGGTCTTCCAGTTATGAGACCACTTGTACTTCACTATCCAAATGACCCAGAAGTTCGTAATATGAATAATGAATTCTTAGCTGGGGAAAATATCTTAGTAGCACCAGTATTAGAACAGGGTGCAACTAAGAGAATGGTATACCTTCCAGAGGGAACCTGGTATGACTTCTGGACGGGTGAAAAGTTCGAAGGCAAACAGTATATTTTAAAGGATGCGCCAATGGATGTATGTCCTATGTATATCAAAGCAGGTAGCATCATCCCTACTTATGAAGTTGTTCAGTATGTTGGCGAAAAACCATACAACAAATTGACACTTCTTGTTACACCAGGAGAAGGCTCTTATGAGCATTTCCAGGATAACGGAGAAGACTATGCATATAAGAATGGAATCTACAATCTGTATCAGTTTACAACCGATGTAGAAGGCAATTTAAATACAGAAATGCCTCATCAGGAATATCCTGTTTATAAGGAAGTGACTGTAGAGAAATTAGGTTTCTAGCACATTTTTGTTGATTCTTCATATTGTATACTGATGACAATATGGAGAATCAACGTGGAATATAGAGACGAATTATTTCAAAAAACACCTTTTTATATGACATATCCAATGCAGAATTTGTATATGACGGAGATGGAATATGAAAAGGATATGGAACGAATGAAGGAGCTTTATCCGAAAGAGGTGCGACAGCTTCAGGAAATGGTGGAACGACGCTGTGATGAGATGGAGTATGAGGGAAGCCGTATGTACGACGAGAATCCTGACAGACTTATGTTAGAGCGCGAGGCAAAGAGATTGTTGG
Organism: Agathobacter sp.; assembly: GCA_045530745.1. Lineage (GTDB taxonomy): Bacteria > Bacillota > Clostridia > Lachnospirales > Lachnospiraceae > Roseburia. The sequence goes on along the minus strand of JAZSCQ010000027.1, from coordinate 119,998 downwards.
AGGAATTTTTAAGACAAAACCCCCAGTATGATAATCTTGCATCTCCGCCGCCACGTCCAGAGGGACCAATGATGCCGCCAAGACCGATGCCACCACGTCCGGAAGGACCAATGATGCCGCCAAGACCGATGCCTCGAGAAGAGAGAGAGTTGTTGGCCCAGCAATATGGCAGAAGGTATGATGATGGCTGGCTGGGAAGTCTAATCAATATTTTGTTCCATAACGAGATTTATCGAAGAAGATGTAGAAATCGAAGATGTAGTCGCTGGTGGTAATCACCAGCGAGTAATATTTTAATTACGTAAGGTGAAATAGATGAACAATAAGTACGTAAAACCAATTGTGCTAACAGTCGTTTTTCTAGTATCAGTGATTGTATTTAGCATGACAACCAACAAAATGAATAAAGATTCTACCACAACGATGAAAGAAGCCAGTCTTCCAGTTATGCATTTTGTGTATGATGACAAGATTATCAATGAGCTTCACGGGTATGTGCAAGAAATGGATATGTTGTCTATGCGAGATGGACTTATGCCAATTGGTGAGGAGCGTGTGCTTCATTTAGAAGTTATGACCTATGGTAATGCAATTGATGTTCTTTCCTATCGCATTCGCAGTATGGATGGGGAAAGATTGTTGGTAGAAGAAGAAGGGGCTGATATTACATCCAACCAGGATAAGGTGACATGTGATATTGCTCTTCCAAGTTTATTTGAGGACAACCAGGAATATAACATGGAAATTGTTCTTACAATAGGCGAGAAAAAAGTATATTACTATACCCGTATTGTGCGTGCGTTGGATTGCTTTACGGATGAAACATTAGATTTTGCAGTGACTTTTCACGAATATACATTTCGTGATGATGCAGGCAGTTTTATTCCAACCTATATGGACCCTGCGACAGGCGATGCTACTACATTAAGCTATGTAGACTTATCGTGTACGTTAAAGCAGATTACATGGGCGGATTTTCAAGGTGTAAAGTTAACAGAACCTGTCGTTTCTTTTAAAGAAATCAATAGCTCGTACAATGTTATTACACTCAATTATGTAATGACAAATGTAAATGAAGATGATGAAGTAGAATATTACAATGTAGAAGAATATTATCGTTTGAGACAGACACCAACCCGTATTTATGTATTGAATTTCGAACGAAGAATGAATCAGATATTTAGATATGAAAATGAATTCCGCTTAGGAACAACAGGTATTCTTTTAGGAATTCGAGATAATGATGTAGAATATTTGGCCAGTGACTCAGGAGACTGTATCGCCTTTGTTCAAGAAGGTGAGTTATGGTGTTATGACCGTATTAATAATACGATATCGCAGGTATTTAGTTTCCGTGGGGCAGAGGGAATTGACAATAGAGAAAACTGGAATGAGCATGATATAAAGATAATTCGTGTGGATGAGGCCGGAAGTATTTCCTTTGTGGTGTCAGGATATATGAACCGAGGAGACCATGAGGGTCGCGTAGGCGTAGGGGTATACTATTATGATGGTATTGCGCATACAGTAGAAGAGGAAGTGTTTATTCCAACTAATAAATCTTACGAAGTACTCCAGGCTGAGCTTGGTAAGCTTATGTATGTAAACGAGCAAAAGCTTCTTTATCTTATGCTAAATAATTCGGTGTATAAGGTGGATATGAATTCGTTTACGGTTAAGAGTCTGGTAAATAGCGACTCTGATGATTGCTATGCAATATCTAAAAGCGGTCGTTATTTGGCATGGATAGATCCACAAAAGCAGTTTGATAGTCAATCCATTCAATTAGAGGATTTAAAAACGGGAATCACCTATGAGGTGTCTTCAACGGAAAATACGTATGTAGTTCCAATTGCTTTTATTGGCGATGATTTTGTGTACGGTGTAGCAAATATCCAAGATGTAAAATTAGATGCATTAGGTGATCTTGTTTTCCCAATGAGTAAGATAGAGATTTTGAATACATCTGAAGATAAAAGGGATGTTATTAAATCGTATCTTCCAAATAGAGGGAAAATTGGTCAGGTGTCAGTGGATGCGAATAACGTGTATGTAACATTGGTAGAAGAGCTTGATGGACGTTTTGTAACATGTGGTGAGGATACCATTATGAATCGTGAAGCAGAACCTACCAATGGGGTAAAGCTCAAAAAATCAGTTACGGATTTGAAGCAGACTCAGGTTGCGATCAATATGAAGGAAACGAAACGCGACCATGCAGTTAAGATAATTATGCCAAAACATATTCTTTTAGAAGAAAGTCGTGTTGTGGCAATAGACATAAGAACAGAAGGATATTTTTATGTGTATGCAAGGGGGAAAGTGCTCTTAGCAACAAAGGATGCAGGTGCAGCGGTACGTTGTGCAAACGCCAATTATGGTGTAGTAGTAGATTCAAATCTAAAATATATCTTCAAGCGTGCCAGAAGTACCAGTCAGTCTGCCTTTTCGAATTTGTCAGCGAATGCGGCTGATGAAAAAGCTTCATCTATGGCAAAGTCACTTAGCATCATCTTGACAAGAGAAGGCTTTGGTGTAAGTGTAAATGAACTGCTTGTGGCAGGTCAGAATCCTTTGCAGATTTTGCAGAACACATTAAAGGAAAGTACGGTGCTTGAACTAAAAGGTTGTTCTGTTGATGAGCTGTTATATTTTATAGATCAGGGGACTCCAGTGCTCGCAAGAACAGGTGGAAATCAGGCAATTCTTTTAACGGGCTATTCATCAAATAAGATCAATTATTATGACCCAGTAACAAAGAAAACCAAGGGCGCAGATTATGAAGAGATGGAAGATATCTTCCAGGAAGGCGGAAATTATTTTATAGCTTATGTTAAATAGAAGAATATTTGTTGTAATTTTGAACAATAACGGAAAGGGTTTTTGGAATCCTTAGTGTAAGTTTAACAGAAATTTTAGAAACGCTTGCAAAACTATTGAATTTGAGCTATATTGAGTCTTGTATTTTATGATTGGAAGAAAGGGTGCAAAATGAGCAGAAAAAATGTAATCGTTTCTAATGTATCAGATAGCCACGCGAATCCAATCGCTGAGCTAGTACAGTTGGCGTGTAGATTTGACAGCGAGATTATTTTGGAAAGCGATAACCGTAGAATCAATGCAAAAAGCATTATGGGGATTATGGCTTTTAATCCATCAGAAGGAATGTCAATCAACATCGTGACTGAAGGTTCAGATGAAGAAGACGCAGTATTAGCAATTGAAAAATTCTTAGTATGTGAATAAGAAATTCTCAGGAGGAAAAAATCATGGCAACAAAGAAAGCAACAACAAAGGTAGCAGAAGTTAAAGAAGTAAAAAAAGTAGAAGCTCCAGTAGTAGAAGCTAAAGCTGAAGTTAAAGAAGAAGTTAAGAAAGCTCCAGCTAAAAAAGCTCCAGCGAAGAAAGCAGCTACAACAGAAAAGAAAGCTCCAGCTAAAAAAGCTGCAGCAAAAGCTGAAACAGTTATCACACTTGAATTTGGTGATTACACAGCAATTATGGCAACAGTAGAAGAAAAAGTAAAAGCTCAGTACGTAGCTGAAGGACACAAAGCTTCTTCTATCAAAACATTAAACATCTATGTTAAACCTTTTGAAAACGCTGCTTACTATGTAATCAACGATGACGTAACAGGTCGTGTAGATTTATTCTAAGATATACATAATGTGTCATCAAAGACCGTCGCATGCAGGGCTTACGCCTTGACCGGCGGTCTTTTTTAGTTCTTAAAGCAAATTATATTGCTCCCATTTGAAAAACGTTTGTTATAGAAAAATGCCCTAGTCCTAAAAAGGCTTTCTGCTGGATGTTTTTGTGTCTGGCAATCGTTCGACAATTCGCGTAGTATGCTCCGCGTGCGAAAAACACCTGTACTCCTTTTCTTGTTTCTCTAAATGGGCGGATTTATAAAGTTACTATTACATGTGCCCTGCAAAAACTCCGCACAAAAACGGTGCGTCAGACAGTTTGCATGGGCACATGATATTTTATAAACCCGCCCATGTAAGAGAAACTACAAAAAACTCGTAACGGTGTTTTTTCGCACACGGACATACATACGCGAATTGCTCGAATATTTGCCAGACATAAATAATTGACAACAGCAGAGAGGTCTTTTGTAGGAATAGGTGCATTTTTCTATTAGAATATGTTTTTCAAGTGGGAGCAATATAATTTGTAATCAAGTAATATAAAAAGACCGCCGGTCAAGGCGTAAGCCCTGCATGCGGCGGTCTGTGATGACATAAAAAAGTGCCCAGAGCCGGAATCGAACCAGCGACACAAGGATTTTCAGTCCTTTGCTCTACCAACTGAGCTATCTGGGCATGTTGCGTTCACAACGTAGTTAATTTTACATTAGCTTACAAATTTTGTCAAGAGAAATAAGATGTTATTTTCCTCTTTACAGATAATGGAATAAGGAGTATATTAACTACATAGATTGATAAGCTTATGTGTATAATGAGATAATACTTATTAGTTTGGCTTAAGAAAAGAGATTGTTTTATTCGACAAATGATAGGTTGAGAAAGGAAAGACTCATGAACGAAAATTTGAGAATTGATGTGTCAAAAATTTTTGGTGAAAATGTATTTAACGACTCTGTAATGAGAGAGCGTCTTCCCAAAAAAATATATCAGAAGCTGCATCAGATTATTGCAGAAGGTGGAGAGTTGGATGCAGAAACTGCAGACGTTATTGCACATGAAATGAAAGAGTGGGCGATTGAAAAAGGTGCAACACATTTTACACATTGGTTCCAGCCACTTACGGGTGTGACTGCGGAAAAGCATGATTCTTTTATATCTTCACCAATGGAAGATGGCAAAGTGCTTATGAGTTTTTCTGGCAAAGAGCTGATTAAAGGAGAAGCAGATGCGTCTTCCTTCCCATCTGGTGGGTTACGTGCGACATTTGAGGCAAGAGGATATACAGCATGGGACTGTACATCTCCAGCCTTTGTTCGTCAGGATGCAGGTGGTGCTACACTTTGTATTCCAACCGCGTTTTGCTCTTATACAGGTGAGGCGCTTGATCAGAAGACACCACTTCTTCGTTCTATGCAGGCTGTTGGAGAACAGTCGCTTCGTTTGTTGCGCTTATTTGGAAATACAACATCACAGAAGGTTACTCCTTCCGTGGGGCCAGAACAGGAATATTTCCTTGTAGATAGAGAAAAATATTTAAAGAGAAAAGACTTGGTATTTACAGGTCGTACCCTTTTTGGTGCGATGCCTCCAAAAGGACAGGAGATGGATGACCATTACTTTGGTTCTATTCGTGAACGTATTGCGGCATACATGAAAGACGTAGACGTGGAACTTTGGAAATTGGGTGTAACCTCTAAGACTGAGCACAATGAAGCTGCTCCAGCACAGCATGAAATGGCCCCAATTTATGCGGAATGTAACGTAGCAGTAGATCACAACCAGCTAGTAATGGAGACCTTGAAAAAGGTTGCAGGTCGTCACGGCTTGCAGTGCTTATTGCATGAGAAACCATTTGCAGGTGTAAATGGCTCAGGTAAGCATAATAACTGGTCACTTACGACAGATGACGGAATCAATCTTTTAAACCCAGGAAAAAGACCACACGAAAATACACAGTTCCTACTGGTTTTAACATGTGTATTAAAGGCTGTAGACAAGCATGCAGGACTTCTCCGTGCATCTGCAGCAGATGTGGGGAATGACCATCGTTTAGGCGCACATGAAGCGCCACCAGCGATCATTTCTGTGTATTTGGGAGAACAGTTAGAGGATATCCTTGCACAGTATATTGAGAATGGAGAAGCAACCCATAGTATCAAAGGAAAAGGGCTTGCAACAGGTGTTAAAACACTCCCAGACTTTAGAAAAGATGCTGCTGATAGAAACCGTACCTCCCCATTTGCTTTCACGGGTAATAAATTTGAATTCCGTATGGTAGGGTCGCAGGATTCTGTTGCGCAGTCTAATGTAATTTTAAATACTATTGTAGCAGAAGCGTTTTCAGAAGCGTGTGATATCTTAGAACAGGCAGATGATTTTGAAAATGCGGTTCATGCACTTATCAAAGAATATGCAAAGGAGCATGAGCGTATCATTTTCAATGGAGATGGATATTCTGAGGAATGGGTAGAAGAAGCTGCGCGTCGTGGCCTTCCTAATCTTGCATGTATGGTGGATGCGATTCCAGAATATATTTCACCAGCTTCGGTAGAGCTTTTTGAAAAATTTGGAGTATTTAGCAGAAGTGAATTACAGTCTCGTATGGAAATCGAATATGAAATCTATGCGAAGACAATTAATATTGAAGCCAGAGCAATGGTAGATATCGCTACAAAACAGATTATACCTGCAGTTATTCGTTATACAACTGTATTGGCAGATAGTATCAATTCTGTCAAAGCTGCTTGTCCAGAAGCTCCTGTCAGTGTTCAGGTTTCTATTCTTACAGAGACCTCGAAATGCTTGGAGGAGACAAAGGTTGCAATGGCAAAGCTTCAGGAGAAGATTCAGACTGCTTACAAGATGGAACGTGGTGCTGCACAGGCGCGTTACTACAGAGATGAAGTAAATGCCGCTATGGAAGCACTTCGTGAGCCAGTAGATAAATTAGAAATGATTGTAGATAAGTCTATGTGGCCAATGCCATCCTATGGCGATTTAATTTTCGAAGTATAACATAAAAGCATAAAAATAAAGGACCTCACAAAATGGACTTAGAGTCCGTGGCGTGAGGCCCTTATTTTTATGGTTCGTTGCTTATGGTTGTATCCTCGCTATTTTCATCGGATTGTGAATTGTCTTCGCCAGGTGCACTGGTATCCGGTTTCGGTGTTGTAGCAGCATGATGTGTACAGATGGTTGCTAAGAACTGTTCTGTTGCAATGTAATTCGAGTCCAGTGTAGTTGGGTCAGAGCCTACAATAAACACCTTCTGAACTGTAGTTGGACAGTTTGCGTTTGCAATCATACCACTCGCAGAACAAATATCTAATGCTACATGGTGTGTACAATTTGTAGTAGGCACGCTTCCGATTGTGAAGTATTCTTCATAAACGGCATTGCCCTTCTGGCATAGTGCACATGTGCCCTCTGTAGGAAGTAGTCCAGAATCCATACATACGTTGGCTGATGTGATAGAGCTTGGCATTTTAAATTCCTTGTATTCTAAATCGGTATGAATACGTTTCATAGCCTCGCGCCAGATGTTTCTCGCATAAGTACATTCGTTGCTGTTCTGGATAGAGTTGTCATCATTGCCTCCCCAAACAACACATGTGTAATAAGGTGTATAACCAGCAAATAATGAGTCACGGTTGTTTGTTGTAGTACCAGTCTTGCCAGCCTGATCCATTGTGCTTCCAAAGTAAGCACGTGTACCAGTACCAGCGGTCATAACATCTCGTAAAGCATCTGTTAATAACCAAGCAGTTTCTTTGCTTACAACCGTATGTTTTTCCTGCTTTCTGTTATCCAGAATCTGATTGCCGTCATGGTCATATACGGCGGTATAGAAGCTTGGTTCAATGTATTCACCTTCATTTGCAAGTGCAGAATAAGCAGCCGTAAGTTCAAGGTTTGTTACGCCATACGTAAGACCACCAAGTGCAAGGTTTAAGTTGCGGTCGTCATCAGTTAATGTAGTGATTCCAAATTTTTGTGCATATTCAAAACCAAGTCCGACTCCGATTTCCTGCAAAGTTTTTAGTGTTGTTATATTATAGGAATGAGTGATGCCTTCTCGAATGGTAGTCCATCCGTAGTATGCACCTGCTTTTGAGTTTTTATATTCTTTTTCACCAATAATAAGTTTTGCATCATCTTGTACAGATGCAAGTGTTTTACCGCCAGCGTCTAAAGCGGCAGCATAACAACCGATAATTTTGAAAGTAGACCCAGGCTGACGCTTGGTATTGATTGCGCGGTTCCATGTACGGTTGCCAACCTTGTCGCCTCGTCCACCGATAAGTGCTTTTACTTCGCCGGTTGTGTGGTCCATAACAGTCATGGCAATCTGTGGCTGAAGTGTAATCTGGATGGATTCAGAACCTTCTACGATTACATCTCCTTCCTCTAGGATAGCCTTCTGATATGAGCTGATTGCCTTACGGCATTCTTCTTCGCTTGCATATACGATATCGTATTCGGCATTCCCTGACTGTTTCTTATAATAAGAAAGCATTGTCTGGTGAGTATGATTCTTGGTTGTACCATCGGCTTTCTTTACGGAGAAAGAAAGGTGGAAGGAGTACCTTGGTTTCATAGGATAGTTTTTCAGATTGTTTACTTCTTCATCACAGATATTTTGCATAGCAATATTCTGAGTAGAAACAATTGTCAAACCACCATGATAAATGGCTTTATAGGCATCGGATTCGGTATATCCAGCTTTGTTGATCAAATCATCTAATACATCATCGATTAAAGCATCTACGAAATAAGTATTGTAGGTGCTTGGGTTTTCTACATTAAAGGAAGCGATGCGATCATAAACAGGATCTGCCAATGCTTCGTCATAGGTTGACTTGTCGATGTAGCCCTGGTCGAGCATCGCCTTTAATACTCGTTCGCGTCGCTCTGCATTTTTCTCAGGGAATCGAATTGGATCATATCCATATGGGTTCTGAGTGATGCCTGCGATAACAGCACTTTCGGAAAGGTTGAGTTCGGATACATCCTTGCCAAAATACTTATTCGCTGCAGACTGAACACCTAATGTGTTAGAGCCTAAGTTGATGGTGTTTAAGTAGTTTTCTAAAATCCAGTCCTTATCATTTACCTTTTCTTCCAACTGAAGAGCAAGATACTGTTCCTGAATTTTACGCTGTAAAGATTCGATGAAAGTAGATTCACCGGTCCATGAGGTCAGTACGTTGTTTTTAATCAGCTGCTGGGTGATGGTACTCGCACCCTGGATACGACCAGTACCTGTGAGCAGTTTTTGAATGGTAGCAACACCCGCTCGAGCGATACCCTGTAAATCGATACCATTGTGTTCATAGAAACGAGCATCTTCGATAGCTACAAATGCCTGCTGCATATGACGAGGGATACGGTCTAAGGTCACATACTCACGGTTGGCACCAGAGCCTACCAATGTAGCAAGGTGGGTTGAACCATCATCGGCGAGTACTGTGGTTGAGTAGCCAGTAGGCACAACATCAATTTTAGAGATGTCGGGTGCAGAATCTATGATACCCTTTGCGACTCCAAGTGCGGCTGCACATCCAATTACAAAGATTACGATAAATGCAATCATTGCAATTTTAAGTCCACTTAATGTAATTTTATTTTTTATTTTAGATTTTTTTGAATTCGCATTCTTTAAACGTCGGTTCGTAGAATTCTTGTTATACTTCATAAAAAGCCTCCGTATAAGGATAATTTTAACTATACCTATAGTTATTCATATTATATCAAAAAACATACTTTATAGGAAGAAAAAAATTGAAATGAACCTGCCTGTATGATAGGATTAAGAAAGATTTAATAAAGTTTTTATAGTTCATAAGGAAAAGGAGCTATCTATGGCATATCGTGTGGTGTATAGAGGTGGCGAAGGTGAAATTGTAGAGAAAAAATCACGCTTTATTGCTACTGTAAGACCGGTAGAAAGTGAAGAAGAAGCAGTTACTTTTATCAATGAAATGAAAAAGAAATACTGGGATGCAAGACACAACTGTAGTGCGTTTGTAATCGGTGAGTACCAGGAGCTTACCCGCTGTTCTGACGATGGAGAACCAGCTCAGACAGCTGGACGTCCGATGCTAGATGTACTTTTAAAAGAAGGGATTACGAATGTAGCTGTTGTAGTAACCCGTTATTTTGGAGGGGTATTATTAGGAACAGGCGGCCTTGTGCGTGCATATCAGAAGTCGGTACAGGAAGGGCTTGCGAATTCTGAGATTATCGAAAAGAGAAACGGCTTTCTTCTATATATAGATACTGATTATAACGGCATTGGAAAGCTACAGTATCTATTTGCACAGAAAGAGATATCCATTATGGAAAGTGAATATGGTGTTGCGGTGCGCATGACAGTGCTCGTTCCATTTGAGAGAAAAGAAGAAATTGAAAAAGCGGTTATTGAGCATACCAACGGAACGGCAGGTCTTGAGTGGGGGGATGAAACCACATATGCAGTGGTTGATAAGCAGGTACAGCTATTTTCCTAGTCATTTGGGGACCTGCAAAAAAATATAAAAAAATTAAAAAAAGTTGTTGACACAGTAACACAACCTATGTATAATACCATTTGTTGAGACAACATTGGCCCATCGCCAAGCGGTAAGGCAACGGACTCTGACTCCGTCATCCAAGGTTCGAATCCTTGTGGGCCAGCTAAAAACCTCGAAGAAGAAATTCTTCGAGGTTTTTGTTTTCTCTAAAAATAAAACAGGATAGAAAAATCTGACAAAAAATGTTACACTAAGTACAGCATTTCAAGGAGAAGAAAGGCACTTATATTATGTATGAATTGAAATCCAAAGTCCGCTATAGCGAAGCAAACGCAAAAAGTGAATTAACGTATCATACACTACTTAATTATTTGCAGGATTCCAGTACACTTCATTCTGAAGAGTTGGGGGAAAGCGGAGCACAGCTTTTAGAGAAGAATATGGCGTGGGTATTGTCCTTTTGGCAGATTTGTATTGAGGATATGCCAAGGCTTAGTGAAGATATCTCTGTAAAGACATGGCCATATCAGACAAAAGGATTGTTTGGCCTTCGTAATTTCTGTATGGAAAATGCAAAAGGTGACACAATAGTGAAAGCAAACTCAATTTGGGTACTCATTGATCCAAGGTCAGGACGACCAATTCGTATTCCGGATGAAGTATCTGCACATTATCCAGATGAACCTAAACTGGACATGGATTACTGTGATAGAAAAGTTGTGGTTCCAGAAGCTTATGAAGAAAAAGATGGTGTTATCGTGCCAAAATACTTCATTGATACCAACAATCATGTAAACAATGCCAGATATGTTATGCTTGCGGAACAGTATCTCCCAGAAGGTTTTCACGTGAAAGAAATCCGTGTGGAATACAAAATTGCAGCTGTGCTGGGGGATATGATGATTCCACGAGTAACGATAGAGGAAGACCAGACAACGGTAGCTTTTGTGACCTCGGCTGGAAAGTTATACGCGGCAATTCAGTTCCTTGGAGACAATAGATAGAAAACAAGTTGACAAGCAGACACATGCCATGTAAACTTGCAAGGAAACCCTAGTATATGACATGAACTGTTCGTGTCATAGGATACAAAACAAGACGGAAAGACATTTAGAAAGAGGAAACATATGAGATTAGGTGAATATCAGGAGCTTATCTATATAAAGAAGGTAGACTTCGGCGTATATCTTGGAGAGACAGAGAATGCCGAGGAGCGAGTACTTCTTCCGGCAAAACAGGTGCCTGCAGAAGCAAAGAGAGGAGACAAAATCAAAGTCTTCTTATATAAAGACTCTAAGGACCGAATGATTGCTACTACCAATGAGCCAAAGCTTACATTAGGACAGTTCGGTGTGCTCACAGTAAAAGAGATTGGCAAAATAGGGGCCTTCCTTGACTGGGGATTGGAAAAAGATTTGTTCCTTCCATTTAAAGAGATGACACAGAAGGTACAGCCAGAGGATGAAGTCCTTGTAACGGTATATACAGACAAGAGTAATCGCCTCTGTGCCAGTATGAAGGGATTATATAATCTGCTTTCTACCGATTCTCCTTATAATAAGGATGATATGGTAACAGGTCGCGTGTATGAATTCAGTGATAACTTCGGAACCTTTGTTGCAGTAGATGATAAATATTCTGCACGTATTCCAAGCCATGAAGATCACAGCTACCTCCGTATCGGCGATATTATTGATGCCAAGGTTGTAGCAGTAAAGCCAGATGGCAAGCTGGATTTGACTTTGCGCGAGAAAGCATATATCCAGATGGATGCAGACGCAGAGAAAATTTTAGAACTTATCGAATCCTATGCAGGTGTGCTTCCATTTTCAGAAAAAGCAAGTCCAGAAGTTATCAAAAGAGAGACAGGTCTTAGCAAGAACGCATTCAAACGTGCGGTAGGACATCTGTATAAGCAGAGAGTTATCGATATTACCGATGGAAAGATACGACTTGTAAGATAATTAGTTTTTACTATATTATATAGAAAAAGAAATATATCACATAAAAGGAGACTAGTATCATGAAAAACATCATTAGTACAGACAAAGCACCAGCAGCAATCGGACCATACTCACAGGCAATCGAAGTAAATGGAATGGTATACACTTCAGGAGTGATTCCAGTAAATCCAGCAACAGGTGAAATTCCAGAAGGAACTGTTGCGCAGGCGAATCAGGCACTTACAAACTTAAAAAATCTTTTAGAAGCAGCAGGCACAAGCTTAGACAACGTAATCAAAACAACAGTATTCATTAAAGAAATGAATGAATTCGGTACTATCAACGAAGTATATAAAGAATACTTCACATCTGAGTTCCCTGCAAGAAGCTGCGTAGAAGTAGCTAGACTTCCAAAAGACGTTTTACTTGAGATTGAAGCGATAGCTGTAAAATAAGAAGAAACGAAATAAAACGAAAATATTACAAAGGGGTTGTGTAGACAACTCCTTTTTTATTGAAAATAGGCGAAAAATTGTATTTATAGAAAAACAAATAAGGGGTTGACACTTGTATACAGGGCTGATATAATGGCATCGTAACATTTGTAACAAATTCGTAACAAAATAAACATTCACTCAATTTTTGGAGGATATAATGATTAACAAAGGAGTAAGACTTACAACAGGACTTTTAGTTGCAGCACTTTTAGTTACAGCAGTTCCAGTAGATGTATTCGAAGCAGCACCTGTTGAAAGCACTAACTACATTACAGGAACAACATACAGCTTTTCCGCTGGTGCTCATTCTGCAATCAGTGATACAGTAGTGCTTGAGCCAATCGTTGATGACGAACTTCTTGCAGACGTAGAAGTAAACGACGCACCAACTGTTACAACACCAGAAGCTGAAACAGTTAATCCTTATGCCAACATTGCGATTGCATCAAAGATTAAAGAGTATTTAAATATTAGATCAGAAGCTAGTAAAGATTCAGAAGCAATTGGTAAGTTATACAAAAACGGCGCAGCTACTGTACTTGAAGTTTTAGACGGATGGTACAAGATTAAATCCGGAAGTGTAACAGGTTACATCTCTGCGGATTATGTAGTAGTAGGTGACGAAGCAACTTGTAAAGCAGCTTCTACCAGAGTTGGTAAAGTAACTGCAGCATCATTGAGACTTCGTAAGAAAGCATCTACAGACGCAGAAGTTAAGACACTTATTGCAGAAGGCAAGAAAGTAACTATTTTAGATGAATCCATTGATGGTTGGTACAAGGTTAGCTACAAGTCATACACAGGTTATGTATCAGCTGATTATGTAAAAGCAGAAACAGTTTATACTTATGCAGAATCGAAAGAGGAAGAAAAAGCTCGTTTAAAAGCGGAAGAAGAAGCTCGTAAAGAAGCTGCAAAGAAGAAAAACAACAAGAAGAACAATTCTTCGAATAAGACATACAACAAGCCAACCAGCAAGAATGGTCAGGCAGTAGCAGACTATGCAGTACAGTTTGTAGGTAACCCATACAAATGGGGCGGTACAAGCTTAACAAAAGGTGCAGATTGCTCAGGCTTTGTTATGAAAGTATACGAAGCATTTGGTATCAAATTACCACACAGCTCATATGACTTAAGAAAAGTTGGTAAAAAAGTGAAAGCATCAGAGATACAGCCAGGTGACATCGTTTGCTACAGCGGACATGTTGCAATCTACATTGGAAATGGCAAAATTGTTCATGCTTCAAACAAAAAAGACGGAATTAAGATTTCAAGCAACTACAAATATAAAAAAGTACTTGCAATCCGTCGAGTTGTTAAGTAATTATTTCTAAAAAACAGACCTTCGCAAATGGATGTTAATCATCTAAGGTGCGAAGGTCTTTTTGTTTTTTCTGTATTATTTTATGGGAAAACGGAATTCTGTGCAAAGTGCACAAATCGACAAGAATATGGAAAAAAGTCTTGCAAATCTTCAGGGCCTATGATTTAAATGTTATCCACATTTAATGTCTTAAAAAGCCCCAAAAATCGAGTTATACACGGACTTATTCACGTTATCCACAAAAAATCGAGGTTTTTAACTTCAATTAAATTGCAAAAAACAGAACAATTGTTTTGTGAAGATATTATAAACTTTACCTAAAAAAGGAAAAAAACAAAAAAATAATTGACTTTTTTAATGTGAAAAAATAGGCGAGAATGTCATAAATTGTCGAACAATTAAAACACTTGCCATTTTTCGACTGCTTTGCTATACTGAATTGTCATGATAAAAGAGATTACAATAGCAGGAATAAAACTAAATAGTTATACCGCGTTAGAGAATCTTACACAGATTGGGAATCGATTGGACAGTAATATGTTTACAGCTGTGGAAGAGATATATATGAGGACGCTCTTGCTGGCAAAAGAGGATGAGGTTGTAAAAAAGACAATTGAATCATTGGATGCCACTGTAATAGCAGAAAATGGTATTTGGGATGCAGCTGGGGAAAGCAGTAGTTTACGAAGAAGGGAAATTGAAAAAAGAGAGTTCTTCTTCCAGCTCATGCGCATATTACAGCGCAACAAATACTCCGTTTTGGTGTTAGGAGAGACGATTCAGGAAAATACAGAAACCTGTGAATATATTACAGGGGAATTTCCAAGACTAAATGTGATGGCTGCAAAGGCGCTTGAGGAATATGGTGGTGTTGAGGATGCGATGATAAATGATATCAATCTGCTTGCGCCAGATGTAATCATCAGCGTGTTACCTTCTCCATTGCAGGAGTATTTCCTTACAGAACACCGAGTAAAGCTGTCTACGAAGATTTGGTATGGAATCGGAAGTGGCAGGATAACAGGACAGAAGCATAGTTTAAAATATATGATTCTTAAGATGCTTCGCAGATATAAGTTGATGAACTACGTGAAAGAGGAAAAAGGAACAAGTAACTAAAATTTAGAAAAGAAAGAGAATAGGGTAGGTATGAAAAAACACGGTAAGATTTATGATTATGTGATGATCATAATTGGAACTGCCATTTTGGCATTTGGTATTGCATGTTTCTATGACCCAGTTGGATTGGTAACGGGTGGCTTTAGTGGTCTGTCGATTGTTATTAAACATGTTACAGAGGTGTTTATCGAGGGCGGTATTCCGCTCTGGCTGACCAATATCGCACTTAACGTGCCAGTATTTATTTTGGCTTATTTTTTGAAAGGGAAAAAGTTTATAGGCAAGACCTTGTTTGGCACTTTGATGCTATCCGTATGGCTGTATCTTTTGCCAGCGATTGATATGGCAGAAGGAGATTTGATGATTGCAGCGCTATTTGGTGGCCTTTGTGCGGGTGCAGGTATTGGCTTTGTAATCCGTGTAGGTGCGACGACCGGCGGTACAGATATGGTGTCCGCGTTGGTGCAGCTTAAGCTTCGTCATTTCTCCATTGTTCAGATTCTTTTGGTAATTGATGGTATCGTAGTGTTACTAGGCTTATTCGTATTCGGTATGAGACCAACACTGTATGCAATCATTGGTATCGTTGTCCAGACCAAGGTTTCCGATTTGATTGTAGAAGGCTTCAATTATTCAAAGGCTGCCTATATCATTACGAATGAACATGAAGAAGTCGCAACACGTATTATGACAGAGCTAGAACGTGGAGTAACAGGACTTCAGGCAAAGGGCATGTACACCAAGGAAGACAAATGTGTATTATACTGTATCGTAACTCAGAAGGAAATCATTGGCTTAAAGGATATTGTAAATGAGGTTGACCCAAGTGCGTTTGTAATTGTGTCTGATGTCAAGGAAGTATTGGGCGAAGGTTTTCAGGAGTATAAAAAGGAATTTTAGTTAATATTTACTATAAATCAAGGAAAGAAAGAGAGAAAATGCATAAAAAATGCACTTTCCCCCTTTCTTTTTTTGTGTTTATGCATTAAAATAGTGCTAGGTATTTATGCAAAATTGCAAATATGGGGGAAAAGGAGACTAGGTATGATTTCCAATCAAATATTACAGAATACAATTGACGGGTTAAAAACAATTACAAGAACCGATTTGTGTGTGATTGATGTAGAAGGTAAGATACTTGCAGCTACATTTCAGGATGCTGATAAATTTATTGAACCTGCACAGAGCTTTGTTGAGTCACCAGCAGATAGTCAGGTGGTAGGTGGATGCCAGTTCTTTAAGGTGTTTGATGATCACCAGCTGGAGTATATTTTATTAGCATATGGTGACAGCGATGATGTATATATGATTGGTAAGATTGCTTGCTTCCAGATTCAGAATTTGCTGGTAGCTTACAAAGAGCGTTTTGATAAGGATAACTTTATCAAGAACCTCTTGTTGGACAATCTCCTTTTAGTAGATATCTATAACCGTGCAAAGAAGCTGCACATTGAAACAGAAGTAAAGCGTGTCGTATTTATCGTTGAGACAAATCGCGACAAGGATGGCAACGAATTAGAGAAAATCCGTGGTCTTTTTGGTGGCAAATCCAAGGACTTCGTTACAGCGGTAGATGAAAAGAACATTATCGTTGTAAAGGAATTGGCTGAGAATGAGAAGTATGAAGACTTAAGCAAGACTGCAGAAGTAATCATCAACTTGTTCCGAGGAGATCCGGACAATAATGTACATGTAGCATACGGTACTATCGTAAATGAGTTAAAGGAAGTATCCCGTTCCTACAAAGAAGCGCGCATGGCACTTGATGTAGGCAAGATTTTCTTTGAGGATAAAGATGTAATTGCATATTCACAGCTTGGGATTGGACGTTTGATTTACCAGCTTCCAATTCCGCTTTGCAAGATGTTTATCAAAGAAATTTTTGATGGCAGATCACCAGATGATTTCGACGAAGAAATCTTAAGCACTATCAACAAGTTCTTTGAAAATAGTCTGAATGTATCTGAAACCTCGAGACAGCTGTATATCCACAGAAATACTTTGGTATATAGATTGGATAAGCTTCAGAAGAGTACAGGTTTAGACCTGCGTGTCTTTGAAGATGCTATTACATTCCGAATCGCTCTTATGGTAGTTAAGTACATGAAGTATATGGAGTCACTTGATTATTAAAGTAAGGAGACCAAGATGATTAAACTAGAGCATGTCAGCAAGTCATATTCTGCAGGAATACCTGCGCTGAATGATGTGAACCTAGAGATTGAAGACGGAGAATTTGTATTTATCGTAGGAGACAGTGGTTCAGGTAAGTCAACTATGATTAAGTTGTTATTAAAAGAATTGGAACCTTCAGAAGGAACCATATATGTGAATGGAAAGAATCTAGGCAAAATCAGACGTCGCCAGATCCCAAAATTCCGTAGAAATGTTGGTGTTGTATTTCAGGACTTCCGTCTCTTAAAAGACAGAAATGTATATGAGAATATTGCCTTTGCACAAAAGGTAATTGGAGAGTCTACGCGCAATATCAAAAAGAAAGTGCCATCCTTCTTATCCATGGTTGGATTGGCTGCAAAATATCGTTCCTATCCAAAGGAACTTTCAGGCGGTGAGCAGCAGCGAGTTGCTATTGCAAGAGCGCTTATCAATGAGCCAAGTATCTTGTTAGCAGATGAACCTACAGGAAACTTAGACAACAATAACGCATGGGAAATTATGAAATTACTCGAAGAGGTAAATGACCGAGGAACTACTGTAATTGTAGTTACCCACAACTTAGAAATTGTAAAGGTCATGAAAAAACGTGTAATCACTATGCAGAAAGGTGTTATCGTAAGCGATAGCAAAGCGGGTGGTGAAGCGTATGAAAATTAATACATTTTTTTATTCTATACAGCAGGGCTTTAAAAACATTATAAGAAACAGTATGTTCTCACTTGCATCTATTGCAACGATGGCAGCCTGCATTTTTATGTTTGGTATTTTCTACATCCTTGTATTTAATGTAAATGCTATGGTGCAGGATGCTGAGGAAAGTGTGGCTATTACAGTCTTCTTTGACGAAGGACTCACGGAAGATGAGATTAAGGCTATCGGAGGAGAAATTGAGAAACGTACTGAGATTCGTGAGATGATTTTTGTTTCCGCTGAGGAAGCTTGGGAAAGCTTTAAAGATGTATATTTCGAAGGAAACGAAGAATATGCGGATGGCTTTTCAGAAAATCCATTGGCAAATTCAGCCAACTATGAGATTTACTTGAAGGATATCTCTAAGCAGACGTCATTGGTAAAATATCTGCAAAATGTAGAAGGGGTTCGTGATGTAAAGCAGTCACAATCTGTTGCCGAGACACTCACGGAGTTCAATCGTATTTTAAGTATAGTGTCCGGTGGTATCATTATGATTCTGTTGTGTGTTGCCATCTTCTTGATTAACAATACAGTAGCAGTAGGTATTGCGGTGCGTAAAGAAGAGATTGCAATTATGAAACTCATTGGTGCGACAGACTATCTGGTACGAGCACCATTTATCGTAGAGGGTATTGTAATCGGTCTTATTGGTGCTTGCTTACCATTGGTATTACTTTATGTGATGTATGACAAAATTATTGTCTATGTCGCAGAGAAGTTTGCATTTATAGGGGCGCTTCTTGAATTTGTATCTCCGCACATTCTTTTCCAGGGTCTTGTCCCAATCGCACTCCTGCTTGGTGTGGGTATAGGCTTCTTTGGAAGTGCATGGACGATTCGTAAACACTTAAAAGTATAAAAAACAATCACATTTGGCTGTTGCATATAGACGCATCTACGTCTGCATGCAGCAGCTTTTTTATTCCCACTGAGGCACTCGCCTCCTCCCTCCCCACACAACGTTTGTTATAAGAAAATGCCATAATTCTAAAAAGACTTTCTGCTGGATGATTTTGTGTCTGTCAACCGTTCGACAATCCGCGTAGTATGTTCCGTGTGGAAAAGACACCTGTACTCCTTTTTCTTGTTTCTCTAAATGGGCGGATTTATAAAGTTAATATTACATGCCTCATGCTAAAACTCGGAGCAAAAGCAGCTCCTCAAACAATTAGCATGAGGCATGACATTTTATAAATCCGCCCATGTAAGAGAAACTACGAAAATCTCGTAACGGTGTCTTATCTCACACGGATATACATACGCGGATTGTTCGAACATTTGACAGACATAAATAATTGACAACAGCAGAGAGTCTTTTGTAGAATTATGGCATTTTCTTATGCAAATAAGTTGTGTGGGGAGGGAGGAGGCGAGTGCCTCAGTGGGGATAAGTAATTTGGTGTATGCAGACGCAGATGCGGATTTATTTTATAGTGGCAAAATGTGATTGTTTGTGGCATAATAGACATCAAAGTTATATTTTTAAAGAGGAATTGATATGCAGGACTATAATAAATTAGAAAATTTAAATGAAGAAAATAAGGTAGAAGATGTGATTGTTGAGGACGTGTCCGAAAAGAAGGAAAGCTTTTTCAAGAAGCATGGATTCTTTTTAGGTGTGCTTACAAGTATGGCTTGTTTGCTTGTGTTCTGTTTTGGAGTGAAAACTGTGCTTGCCATGACAGGACAGTATCTGGTTATTGGCGAATCAGGGGCTTCAACAGTAACTGGGGAACTATTGTTAGACCAGAACGCTGTAGATAAAATGGAGTATTTATATCGCGAAATAATGCTTGGTTATTATGACGATTTCGAAAGAGAGGATGTGCTCGAATCTTTGTATAGAGGATTGTTTCAGAGTCTGAATGATCCATACTCCGTATACTATACTCCAGAAGAATATAAAGAGACGCAGATAGATTTATCTGGAAAATACTATGGAATTGGAGCTGGAGTAAGTCAGGATTTGACCACGATGGAGGTTACGATTACAAAGGTATATCGTGGGACACCATCTGAGGAAGCTGGACTTATGAATGGAGATAAGATTATTTCGGTAGAGGGCATTGATGCAACGACCGTAGAGGTATCTGAGCTAGTACAGCACATTCGTGGAGAAGAAGGAACCAAGGTGCATATGGTAATCTACCGACCATCGACAGGTGAAACGCTCGAGTTTGACGTAGAGAGAAGAAAGGTAGTGCTTCCAAGTATAGAAGACGAGCTTTTAGATGGTGGTATTGGCTATATTCAGATTACTGAGTTCAAGGAAGATACAGATGAGGAATTTGCACTTTCTGTGAAGAAACTGCAGAGTCAGGGTGCAAAAGGGCTTATCATTGATGTACGTGCAAATCCTGGAGGATCATTAGATTCCGTATGGAGACTTACAGATCAGATTGTGCCAGAAGGTCTGGTGACATATGTGGAAGATAAGTATGGCAATCGTGAAAAATTCCCTTCAGATGCGAAGTGTTTGGATATTCCAATCGTGGTGCTTACGGATGAGAATAGCGCGAGTGCATCTGAAATTTTTGCGGGAGCATTAAAAGATCATGGATACGCTACATTGGTAGGCAAAACCACCTTTGGAAAAGGTATTGTACAGGGGATTTACCCACTTAACGATGGTAGTGCATTTAAAATGACGATTAAGAAATGGTTCACACCAAAAGGAAATGGCATCCATGGAATCGGGGTTGCACCAGATGTAGAAGTAGATTATGTATATTCTGGTCCAGAAGGTGAACCATACAATAAGCAGTACGACAGTCAGTTCTTAAAGGCACTTGAGATTATGAAGGAAAAATTAGCAAATGAAAAATAAGGAGATAAAACCAGTATGGTTTTGGATAAGCCATGCGCTGGTAATTGTCTGGATGATTGTGATATTTAGCTTTTCTGCACAGCCTGGAGAAGAATCTGCAGATTTGAGTGGCAGTGTCAGTCATCTGGCTATGACTCTTTGGAATCGAATATTTGGTCTTGGATGGGATGAGGCGAAAGTGCTTGCGATGACGGAGCTTTGGGATTTCCCAATTCGAAAGCTGGCGCATATGACGGAGTTTGGGATTTTGGCTGTGCTCATTTTTGCATCGACAAAATCATATGTTAGAATCAAGACAATCAAACATCGTTATATAATCGCGTGGCTTGTGGCGGTCTGTTATGCTGGCACAGATGAATTTCATCAATTATTTGTGCCAGGAAGAAGTGGAAACCTGATTGATGTCTGTGTTGATGCAACAGGAATTACAATTGCACTCCTTTTGACATTCGGCGCAATGCATGTGTGGCAAAAATATAATTTAGGAATAAGAAAGAGAGAATCTTGTGGTAGAATTAGATAATTTTAAAACAGAGCTTGCAACCTACAGGGCCCCTCTTATGGAGGTAAAGGCAGCACTGGATTTGGTAAACAAACAACAAAAGATTCAGGAGCTCGAGCGCGAAATGGAGGCGCCAGATTTCTGGAATGATCCAGCAGTTTCACAGAAGAAGATGCAGGAACTTAAGAGCATGAAAGATGATGTAGCAACTTATGCTAACCTAGAGCAGGGCTACGATGACATCGAGACCATGATTGAGATGGGATATGAAGAAAACGACGCATCCCTTATTCCTGAGATTCAGGAGATGCTCGATGAGTTTGTATCCACCTATGAAGCAATTCACCTTAAGACACTACTTTTTGGAGAGTATGATAAGAAGAAAGCGATTGTGTCGCTCCACGCAGGTGCCGGCGGAACGGAATCCTGTGACTGGGCATCCATGCTGTTTCGTATGTATTCCAGATGGGCAGATAAAAAAGGCTTCCATCTTACCGTATTAGATTCGCTTGATGGGGAAGAAGCAGGCATTAAATCGATTACTTTTGAAGTAGAGGGTGAAAATGCTTACGGATATTTGAAGTCGGAAAAAGGCGTACATCGTCTCGTTCGTATTTCTCCATTTAATGCAGCAGGAAAAAGACAGACTTCTTTTGTATCCTGTGACGTTATGCCGGATATCGATGAAGATATTGATGTCGAGATTAAAGATGATGAGATTCGTATCGATACCTATCGTTCCAGCGGGGCAGGTGGACAGCATATCAACAAAACATCATCTGCAATTCGTATTACACATTTTCCAACGGGAATTGTAGTGCAGTGTCAGAATGAACGTTCTCAGTTTCAGAACAAGGACAAGGCGATGCAGATGCTTAAGTCCAAGCTTTACCTCCTACGACAAGAAGAACAGATGGCAAAAGCAGCAGGTATTCGTGGTGAGGTGACAGAAATTGGCTGGGGCAATCAGATTCGCTCCTATGTTATGCAGCCATATACCATGGTAAAGGACAGACGTACTGGTGTGGAAAGTGGCAATGTAGATAATGTCATGGATGGCGACATTGATGTGTTTATTAACGGATATTTAAAATGGCTCAGCTTAGGATGTCCAGATAATATGTCTAGTGACGATGAGTAAGAAATAAGACAAAAGAAATGAGGGATAGCATTGAGCACCTATGAAATAGTCAAACTGATTCTTCTGTTGATTTTTCTTGTTGCAATCGGAATCGGTATTGTAACTATATATAAGAGAATAACCAGAAAGTTAAGAGGTGTATCGCGCCAGCTGTTCGGCACAACAGATTTTGTAAAAGGCTTTAAGATGGTGGCGGATGCACAGGCAGAAACACCCAAATCGGTGTCCGCAATGACACGACTTATGGAGCCACAGATTATGCGCGATTTTCCAGAATTTTCATGGGAAGAGTTTAAGCACAAATCTGAGAATATGCTTACCTCCGCATTGCTGGCGATTTCTGCTGGTAGTCCCGACTGTTTGGTAGAGGCAACAGAGGATATACGAAATCAGGTAATAAATACAATTGAAGACAATCGAGTCAACGGAATAGCAGTGACCTATTCGGATATTCAAATACATCAGACGGAAATTGCGGATTATCGAAAAATAGACGGAAAATGCGTCATTACTATCCAGAGTGCGGTGGGATATAACTATTGCAAGATGATGGATGGTAGACGTATTGACGGAGATGAGGACCGAAGGACACAGACCAAATACAATGTGGAACTGGTATATATTCAGGATGTAGATAGCACGAAGCTGGATAATGCAGTAGGCACACAGTGTCCACAGTGTGGGGCTCCGGTCAAAATATTGGGCTCAAAGTACTGTGAATATTGTGGAAGTGGCATCATTCCACTAAATATTAAGGTTTGGTCTCTTCACAAATTCTATGAAGTGGACTATAATTAAAATACAATACACAAGATAATAACTTCAGAAAGAGGAGGAAATAGAAAATGGGAATTATTAAAGCAATTGGACAGGCAGTAAAAGGTGGATTTGGCGATCAGTGGTTAGAAGTAGTCGAACCAGATAATATGGGTGCACAGACTGTATTTTGCCGTGGTATCAAGACACGTAATGGACAGAACGTAAATGGAACAGATGATACAGTATCAAACGGTTCTATGATTCGTGTATATGAGAATCAGTTTATGCTGTTGGTAGATGGTGGCAAGGTAGTAGATTATACTGCAGAGCCAGGCTATTACAAGGTAGATAATTCTTCTATGCCATCTCTTTTAAATGGTGAGTTTGGTGATACTTTAAAAGAAGCGTTTAATCGTATCCGTTTTGGTGGAGAATCACCAAGAGAACAGAAGGTATATTATATCAACCTTCAGGAGATTAAAGGAATCAAATTTGGAACACGTAATCCAATTAACTATTTTGATGCGTTCTATAATGCAGAATTATTTATTCGTGCACATGGAACCTATTCTGTTAAAATCGTAAATCCATTACAGTTTTATGCAGAAGCAATTCCAAGAAACAAAGACTATGTAGAAATGGAAGAAATTAACGAACAGTATGTATCTGAATTCCTTCAGGCATTACAGGCATCTATCAACCAGATGTCGGCAGACGGCACACGTATTTCCCATGTTAGCAGCAAGGCATTAGAGCTTGGAAAATACATGGCATCTGTATTAGACCAGGATTGGAACCAGATGCGCGGTATGGAAATTCAGGCAGTAGGTATTGCTAGTATTTCCTACGATGAGAAATCACAAGAACTTATCAATCTTCGTAACGAAGGTGCAATGCTTTCGGATGCAAACATTCAGAGAGGTTATATGGTTGGACATATGGCACGTGGTATGGAAGCAGCAGGCTCCAATGAAGCAGGCGCAATGAACTCATTCCTTGGCATGGGCATGGGTATGAATATGCAGGGCAATATTTTAGGACAGATGCCAGTGCAGCAGGCGGCTCCAGTAGATGCAGCTGTTGTAACCGGTACTATGCCTCAGGCGCCACAGGCAGCTCCAGCAGCAAATGGATGGACCTGCACATGTGGTAGTGTAAATACTGGTAAGTTCTGTCCAGAATGTGGCAAACCAGCTCCACAGACAGACTGGGTTTGCACATGTGGCACAACAAATAGTGGTAAATTCTGTTCAGAATGTGGAAAACCACGTGCATAAAGGATACGTGCAGTAAGAAAAAATAGTAAGGAAGGTCACGAAAGAAATGTCAGAAAAGACCAATTACTTTGTATTAAAAGAAAAGGCAGTGCCAGAGGTTCTGCTTAAGGTTGTAGAAGCAAAGCGATTATTTGAATCCGGCAAGGCTGCCTCCGTGCAGGATGCAACAGACGCAGTCGGAATTAGTCGAAGTTCCTTCTACAAGTATAAAGATGATATTTTTCCGTTTCATGATAATGAAAAAGGAAAATCAATTACAGTGGTAATACAGCTGGATGATGAGCCAGGTGGCTTATCTAATATTTTACGTGCAATCGACAGATTCAAATGTAATATTTTGACCATTCATCAGTCCGTGCCTATCAATGGAATTGCATCATTAACTTTGAGTATTGATGTATTTCATACAGCAGACAAAGTAGATGAAATGGTATCAGAAATTGAAGCAGTAGAAGGCGTACATTACGCAAAAATCATTGCTAGGGAGTAAAATTTAAGATGAAAGTAGCAGTTATGGGATACGGTACTATCGGATCAGGGGTAGTAGAAGTATTAGAAGTAAATAAAGACCTGATTACGAAACGTGCGGGTGAAGAAGTTGAGGTAAAATATATCCTGGACTTAAGAGATTTTCCAGGAGATCCTTATGAAAAATGCATCGTGCATGACTATAAGACAATCGTAAATGACCCAGAAGTAGGTCTCGTTGTAGAAGCAATGGGTGGCGTAGAGCCTGCTCATACCATGGTAAGAGAGATGCTTCTTGCAGGAAAACACGTAACAACATCAAATAAGAACCTCGTGGCAGCAAAGGGGGCAGAGCTTATTGCTATTGCAAGAGAGAAAAATGTAAACTTCTTATTTGGTGCAAGCGTAGGTGGAGGTATTCCTATTATTCGTCCACTTAATACCTGCCTTACAGCAGATGAAATTGAAGAGATTACTGGTATCTTAAACGGAACCACCAACTATATGCTTACCCGTATGGCGAATGAAGGTGTTAGCTTCGATGCAGTGTTAAAGGATGCACAGGCAAAGGGATATGCAGAAGCAGATCCAACTGCTGACGTGGAAGGTTTTGATCCATGTCGTAAGATTGCAATTCTTACTTCTCTCGTATGCGGCAAGCAGGTAGATTTCGAAGATATCTATACGGAAGGTATTACGAAAATTACAACAGAAGATTTTGCATATGCCAAAGCAATGGGACGCTCTATCAAGCTTTTTGCATCCAGCAAAAAGGAAGATGACAAGTACCGTTGTATGGTTGCTCCATTTATGGTGGCGAAGGAACATCCGCTTTGTAATGTAAATGATGTATTTAACAGCGTATTTGTTCATGGTAACATGCTTGGGGATGCGATGTTCTATGGTAGCGGTGCTGGCAAGCTCCCTACAGCAAGTGCAGTGGTTGCAGATATTGTGGATATTGTGAAGAATCAAAGCTCTAATATTTATATGGAGTGGAAGCCAGAGAAAATGAAGCTGGTGGACTATAAAGAAATTAAGAATACTTTCTTTGTACGTACAAGCTCTGATAAGAGTGATGTAGAAAAAGCCTTCGATGTAGTTTCGTATGTAGATGGGGTAGTAGAAGGCGAATATGGGTTTATTACACAGGAGATGACAGAAGCGAATTTTGCACAGTGCGTGAATCAGATTTCATGCATAAGTAGAATTCGTCTTGCATAAACACATAGGATAAAGGGGGATAACTATGGGAAAGTATATAATGGCATTGGATGCAGGTACAACCAGTAACAGATGTATTTTATTTGATGAAGCTGGCAATATCTGTTCTATGGCACAGAAGGAGTTTCGTCAGTTCTTTCCAAATCCAGGCTGGGTAGAACATGATGCAAATGAAATTTGGTCGACACAGTTAGGGGTAGCTGTAGAGGCTATGAATATGATTAAAGCAGAGGCCAAGGATATCGCTGCAATTGGTATTACCAACCAGCGTGAAACTGCTATTGTATGGAACAAAGAAACTGGAGAGCCAGTATATAACGCTATCGTATGGCAGTGTCGTCGTACATCGAATATGGCAGATGCATTAAAAGCTAAAGGTTTAGAAGAAGTTTACCGTCGGAAAACGGGACTTATCATTGATGCCTATTTCTCTGCTACCAAAATCAAATGGATTCTGGACAATGTAGAGGGTGCACGTCAGCTGGCAGAGGAAGGCAAGCTTTTGTTTGGTACAGTAGAGACATGGCTTATCTGGAAGATGACAAAGGGCAAGGTTCATGTAACAGATTACTCCAATGCGAGTAGAACCATGCTTTTTAATATCAATACTTTGGAATGGGATGATGAGATTCTGGAGGAACTTAATATTCCAAAATCTATGCTTCCAAAAGCAGTACCATCCAGTCAGGTATATGGATATACAGATCCATCTTTCTTCGGAGGAGAAATTCCAATCGCGGGTGCGGCAGGCGACCAGCAGGCGGCTCTTTTCGGACAGACCTGTTTCCATGAAGGCGAAGCAAAGAATACGTATGGTACAGGATGCTTCCTTCTTATGAACACTGGTGATAAGCCGGTATTCTCCAAGAATGGTCTGGTAACGACCATTGCGTGGGGACTAGACGGTAAGGTAACTTATGCATTAGAGGGTTCAATCTTTGTGGCAGGTGCTTCGATTCAATGGTTACGTGATGGTATGCGACTCATTGATTCTGCGGCCGACTCTGAATATATGGCAACCAAAGTAAAAGGTACGCATGGCTGCTATGTAGTACCAGCATTTACAGGTCTTGGTGCTCCGCATTGGGATCAGTATGCAAGAGGTACGATTGTAGGCATTACCCGTGGTACCAACAAGAATCATATCATTCGTGCGACACTGGAATCGATTGCTCTTCAGGTGTGTGATGTTATCGATGCAATGAAAGCAGATGCAGGCATCGAAGTAAGAGCGCTTAAAGTCGATGGTGGCGCAAGTGCCAATAACTTCCTGATGCAGTTCCAGGCAGATATGATTGATGCTCCGGTAAACCGACCAGCGTGTGTAGAAAGTACTGCAATAGGTGCAGCATATCTTGCAGGCCTTGCAGTAGGATATTGGGGAAGTAAAGAAGAAGTAATGAAAAACCAGCAGTTAGACCGCGTTTTCACACCAACTATGGATTCCGCAGAACGTGAAACCAAGCGCAAGGGCTGGAATAAGGCTGTAAAATATGCTTACGGCTGGGCAAAACAGGATGACTAAAATAAAACAATGGATAAACAAATGCAGGGAGCTTCTAGGCTCCCTGTTGTTTCCACCAAGGTGTCCGGTGTGTGATGAAATACTAGAACCGGAAGAAGCAGAAAATGGAATCCATCTCGCTTGCGATGGCAAGCTCTATTATATTCAAGGCGCAGTGTGTATGCACTGTGGTCGACCACTCGGTGACAATAATCCACATAAAGAATATTGTTTTGACTGCATAGGAAAGGGCTATGCGAAGGAATCATATATTTCGCAAGGGAAATCTTTGTATCTGTATAAGGGCGTTGCGAAGAAGATGATGTATAGGTTTAAATATAGCAATAAGCAGGAATATGCTGCGTTTTTTGCGAAGGAAACAATAAATAGATATGCAATTTGGATGAAGCAAAGAAAGATAGATGTGATAGTTCCTGTGCCGATGTATCGCAAGAAACAAAGACGACGTGGCTATAACCAGGCCGAGTGTTTTGCAAGGCAGTTGTCGTTGCAGACAGGTATCCCGATGGATACAAGACTGGTATATAGGGTGCAGGATACGGCTCCGCAAAAGGGATTAGATGCAAATGCCAGAAGAAATAATCTGAAAAATGCTTTTCAGAAAGGTGAATTTGTAGTACAATATACCTGTGCTATGGTCGTTGATGACATATATACGACAGGCAGTACTGCAGAGGCAGTTGCACGGGAATTAAAAAACATAGGAATTCATCGGGTGTATTTGCTTACAGTATGCATCGGTGAAGATAGGTAGGAGGTAGACTCGTGGACGTAATTAATTGTAAAGGTTGTGGAAGATTATTCAATGCACTCACCAGAGTGAGACTTTGTCCAAATTGTCTGGCAAAGCTGGAGGAGAAGTTTCAGGAGGTAAAAAAATATATTAACGAGAACCCAGGTTCTACCATTGATATCGTATCCAAGGAATGTGACGTACCTGCAAAACAGATTAAGCAGTGGATTCGTGAAGAGAGACTCACATTTTCGGAAGAATCTATGCAGGGAATTGAATGTGAACAATGTGGAGCGATGATTCGAAGTGGTCGTTTCTGTGATGCATGTAAAGCGAAATTGCAGAATGAACTTCGTAGTGCGACCTATATTCCTTCGGCAGAAGAGAAGAAGGCAAGCCGTGATAAGGATCGTATGCGTTTCCTTTAGGGATTGTAAAATAAATATGCAAGCGTTAAGGGCTGTTTTGTCTATATTTCCTAGGCAAAAAGCCCTTTTTTACTTTGCATTTATGCATAGCTGTGATATAATACAAAATAATGCATAATTATGGACAACTATGTCCAAATAAAGGAGTGGCTATGGTAAATCAGGACCGCGTAAAGCAATTATATAAGATTGCGATATACGAACAAACCGAAGAAAAAGAGCATCGCCAGATAGGTCAGTATTATCGTAGTGACTATATTGGGAAAGAAGTAATAAAGAGTTTTCTCACAGGAACAATTGCATACGCTATTATGGTAATGCTGTGGGTGATTAGTAATTCTGAGCTGGTGCTGCACCAGATTAATACATTAGAGATTGTAGACACCGTGATTGCTGCGATATGTATTTATGTGGTATTTCTTTTAATCTATATATTTGGAACTGCGCTTGTATACTATTTCCGTTATAAGGAAAACAAAGACAAGGTAGATGTCTATGTAGAGAATTTAAAGGCTGCCCAGAATATGTTTGAACGAGAAGAGAAATTGAAGTCTTAGGAGGCTATATGACAAAGTTATTAGAAATAAAAGAACGAGTGCTTCGATTCATGGGTGAATACGAGGTATATATGAGATATATCTACAAATTCATCCTTGCACTTGCATTATTCTTGTTGATAAATGATACCATTGGTTTTATGGAGAATGTTAGCACATTCCCAATCGCACTGTTGCTGGCATTGATATGCTGCCTGCTCCCACAGAGTATCACACTTTTGACCGCTGCAGTACTGGTTGTGCTGAATTTGTATGTGTTGTCTGTGGAGGTTGCACTTACAGCGGTACTGATTTTCCTGCTGGTGTTTTTCTTGTATTTTCGATTTGCACCAAAGGATGGGACATTGTTTATCCTTACACCAATTTGTTTTGCACTGCACATTCCATATGTTCTCCCAATTGGAGCAGGATTGCTTAGAAAGATTTATTCGGTGGCGGCGGTATGCTGCGGAACGATTGTATACTATTTCTTGGATGGCGTATACCAGAATGTAACTGCGCTTCAGGCGACTTCAGCGGGAACCGAAATGGAAGCCGTTAAGATGACGATAACAGCAGGGCAGCTTCTTGCAAACAATGAGATGTATTTAATGGTTGCAGTATTTGCTGTTTCTGCGCTTGTAGTACATTTTATTCATAAGCTGGTGATTGATCATGCATGGAAGGTAGCTATTGTATCTGGTGCATTGATTCAGATTTCTATGCTGTTCGCGGGATACCTTCTCTTTGATATAACAGGCAAGACAATAGGCATGATTTTGGGCAATATCGTGGCAATTGGCTTGGGATTGGTAATCGAATTTTTATTTATGGATTTGGATTACAGCAGAACAGAACGCGTACAGTTTGAGGATGATGATTATTACTACTTTGTAAAAGCAGTTCCTAAGAAGATGGTATCTTCTACAGAAAAAGAAGTGATTCAGTTCAGCGGCTTTACATCAATGGACAGATTCAGAGATAGAAAGAAGAAAACACAGAATCCGATAAGTCGTCAGCAGATAGTAGAAGAACTTGATATTGATGATGAATTTTTAGAAGAAGACGATAAATAAAGATTAAGGGAAAGGAGAGAAAAATGGAATATTTTAAAGAAATGCTCGGATTGTTACAACAGAATTTATCCAAGATTTTGAGCATGGCCAATTTAACCATTACATGGGTTGATGTGATAGAGATTCTGATTATCTCCTTCCTTTTCTATCATGTATTGCTTTGGATTAAGTCAACACGTGCATGGAATCTATTTAAAGGTATTATGGTGATTCTTATCTTTGTACTTATGGCAGCACTGTTCCAGATGAGTACGATTTTGTGGATTGCAGAGAATACCTTAAACGTAGGTTTGATTGCGTTAGTAATTATTTTCCAGCCAGAGCTTCGTAATGCATTAGAGGATATTGGTGGTAAGAGTATTCTTGGTGGTTTATTTGCATTTAATAAGGCGACAGAGGAGAAATTTTCCAACCATACCATTGATGAACTAATCAAAGCTGTATTTGCAATGGGCAAGGTAAAGACAGGAGCTCTCATTGTAATTGAAGATGAGATTGTATTGGACGAATATATCCGTACAGGAATCGATGTGGATGCAGTGGTATCCAGCCAGCTCCTAATTAATATATTTGAAAAGAATACACCACTTCACGATGGTGCGATTATTGTAAGAGGCGACAGAGTAGTTTCAGCTACCTGTTATCTTCCATTATCTGACAGCCTGCGACTCAGTAAGGAGCTAGGAACCAGACATCGTGCAGCGGTAGGTATTAGCGAGGTAAGTGATTCGCTTACCATTATCGTTTCGGAAGAGACTGGTCGTGTATCAGTGGCATATCGAGGAGAAATCTTCCGTGACCTTGATGCAGATGGTTTGCGTGCTAAATTGCAGCAGCTTCAGAATCTCAATGTTGAGAAGCCACTCAAAGGAATGGAATTATTAAAGAGGAGGTTTAAGAATGAAAACTAATATTCTCAAAACCTTGTCGAACAATTTAGGGTTTAAAATTTTGGCACTCTTCTTTGCATTTACACTATGGCTTATGGTGTACAACTTAGAGGATCCTACCAAGACCAAGACAATGATTATCAATGTCGGAATAGAAAACAGAGAAGCCATAGAAAATATGGGTAAGTACTTTGAGATTATAGAAGGTACGAATAAAGTATCATTTTCTGTAACAGCGGCACGAAGTGTGTTGGATAAATTAGATGAATCTGACTTTGTAGCAACAGCAGATATGGAAAAGATTGCAGTAGATGAAGAGAAGGCAGTCGGTACCATCCCTATTGAAATCGAGTGTCTGGCAAATCTTAATGAAAATACAGTTAAGCTAAGTTCAACCAGCAAGCATCTGAAGGTGCTGTTAGAAGACTTGATGACGAAGCAATTTGTGGTATCAGCGAATACGACAGGTGAGGTTGCGGAAGGATATGCATTAGGCCATGTGGAAGTTACTGCGCCTAACGTACTCAAGGTATCAGGTCCAAAATCGATTGTTCAGAAAATTGCATCAGTTGCTGCGACAATTGATGTAGGTGGTATGTATGACTCATGGACCACATACAAAGTAGCGCCAACCTTATACGACAAGAATGGTAAAGAGATTGATACAACCCGTCTTACACTTAGTAACAGTACGGTAAATGTATCTGCAGAGATATTAAACGTTAAGGAAGTGGCCATTGCAGTAAGACCATCAGGCACACCTGCCTCAGGCTATATGATTACATCCATTAGCAGCAATCCTACCACGATTGCGTTAAAGGGCAACAAAGCAATCCTTAACAGTATCAACTCTATTGAAATCCCAGAGAGCCTGATTTCAGTAGCAGGAAAGACCGAAGATGTAATTGTGACAATTGATGTATCGGAATACATTCCAAAAGAAGTATCTATGGTAAATGCGGAAGATGCAATCGTAGAGATTACGGTTTCAATTGGCAAGATTAAAGAAAAGGTATTTAGTGTAGATGCGTCGAATATTATGATTACAGGACAGTCGACACATACTAAGGTAGAGCTTGGAGTGACCAATGTCGCTGTGCATGTATCAGGATTAGAAGAAGATATCGCAAAGCTTAGCAGTGATAAATTAAGCGGTAGCATTGACGTAACCTATTTACCAGTAGGTATCCATGAAGTCGAACTGCTTATGGATTTGGATGAAACCTTATATGAATATCAGCCTGTTAAGGTAACGGTATATATTACCCAGGAAATGGGTACAGAAGAACCACCAGTGGATAGTGAACAAGGTGGAGAGGAGAATGAATAAGTCATTTGATACGACTTTGGTAAAGAAGGAAGGAATAGAAATGGCAAGATTATTTGGAACAGATGGCGTTCGTGGTGTAGCAGGTACAGAGCTCACCATTGAGTTAGCAATGAAATTAGGTCAGGCAGGCGCGCATGTGCTTACCAAAGAGAAATCACATCAGCCAACTATTATCGTAGGATGTGACACTCGTATCTCTGGAGGAATGCTTGCAAATGCACTTATGGCAGGAATTTGTTCAGTAGGTGCCAATGCGGTATATGTAGGTGTTGTACCTACTCCTGCAGTAGCATATCTTACCAGACTTCACAAGGTAGATGCAGGTGTAGTAATCTCAGCATCACATAACCCTATGGAATTTAACGGAATCAAATTTTTCAATGGAGATGGTTACAAGCTATCGGATGAATTGGAAGATGAGATTCAGCAGCATATTGAGAACAATATGGAAGACATCGACTTCCCAATCGGTTCTGGCGTGGGTAAAATCAAATACCGCTTTGATATGAAGGAAGAATACATCGAGTATGAGAAGAGATGTGTACCAGTTGATTTACGAGGAATGAAGATTGTTATCGACTGTGCAGAAGGTGCAAACCACTACACAGCGGTTGAGACACTCCGAGAGCTTGGTGCAGAGCTCGTTGCAATCCATACGAACCCAGATGGAACCAATATTAACTCTAACTGTGGTTCTACTCATATGGGAGAGTTAAAAGCCCGTGTAGTAGCAGAAAAGGCTCAGATAGGTATCGCCTTTGACGGTGACGCAGACCGTATGCTTGCAGTAGACGAAAATGGTAAGATGGTAGATGGCGATCAGATTATGCTCATCTGCGCAAAGCATCTTAAAGATAAAGGACTCCTAAAGAAGGATACTTTGGTTGTAACTGTTATGAGTAACTTAGGACTTACCCTTGCTGCTAAAGAACTTGGTATCAAGTTAGAAGCTACCAAGGTGGGGGACAGATATGTATTAGAGAAGATGATAGAAAAGGGCTACAATATCGGTGGAGAGCAGTCAGGACACGTAATCTTCTTAGATGACAATACAACAGGAGATGGACTTCTTAGTGCATTACACCTATTACAGGTAATGGTGGATACTGGAAAGCCATTATCCGAGCTTGCAGCAGTGATGGAGGTGCTTCCACAGGCACTTATCAATGCACATGTACCAAACCATAAGAAAAATAGTTACATGGAATATCCAACAATTGCAAAAGCAATTGAAGAACTCGAGAAGAAGTTTGCAGGTGAAGGAAGAGTACTTATCCGTCCATCCGGAACAGAACCACTTGTACGCGTTATGATTGAAGGTAAGGACCAGAAGGTCATTGATGAGGAAGCACGTAAGCTTGCTGATCTAATTATGAAGGTTATGATTTAATTTACTAAAAATAAAAAAGTATTGGGGGGATTAATTGTGGTAGCACAGTTAGTTAAAATTACAAATCCAACAGGGCTGGATGTAAAGCCAGCAGGAAGCCTTTGCAAAGAGGCGATGAAATTTAAATGTAAAGTGACCTATAGCTATGGCAGTGGCAATACAGCCAATGCCAAGAGTGTTCTTAGTGTGTTAGGCTCTAGTATCAAATATGGGGAAGAGATTAACCTCATTTGTGAAGGCGAGGATGAAGAGGCTGCCCTTGCACATTTGGTAGAATGCTTTGAAAAGGGATTAGAGGATTAGAAGAATGTTAAATTTTAAGAGATACAAGAGAGTGCCAGTGGTAGACTATCCACAGCGTCAGTGGCCAAATAAAGAAATAGAGAAAGCGCCTATCTGGTGTTCCGTTGATTTAAGAGATGGCAACCAGGCGCTCATTGAACCTATGACAGTGGAAGAGAAGGTGGAGATGTTCCAGCTGCTTGTAAAGCTGGGATTTAAAGAAATCGAGATTGGTTTCCCAGCTGCATCTCAGATTGAGTTCGATTTCCTTCGCAAGCTGGTAGCGGAGAATATGATTCCAGATTACATGAAGGTACAGGTACTCTGTCAGTGCAGACAGGAGCTTATCGATCGTACCTTTGAAGCAATTCAGGGAATTCCAAATGTTATCTTCCATATCTACAATTCCACATCAACACTTCAAAGAGATGTGGTTTTCCACAAGGAGATGCCAGAGATTATCGATATTGCAATCGCTGGAACCCGCATGGTAAAAGAAGGTATGAAGAATTACGATGGTAATCTTACATTGGAGTATTCGCCAGAAAGCTTTACAGGCACAGAGCTTGATTTCGCACTTGAAATCTGTACTGCAGTACAGAAGGAATGGAATCATGCGAATGAGAATCCTATCATCTTCAACCTGCCAGCCACAGTAGAGATGAACACACCAAACGTGTATGCAGATCAGATTGAATGGATGAATACACATTTTGAGGATAGAGAGAATGTCATCCTTTCTGTACATCCACACAACGACAGAGGTACTGGCGTAGCGGCTACAGAGCTTGCGCTTCTCGCTGGTGCTGACCGTGTAGAAGGTACACTCTTTGGAAATGGAGAGAGAACAGGTAACGTAGATATCCTTAACCTTGCTTACAATATGTTCTCACAGGGTATTAACCCAGAGCTTAATTTAGAAAATGTAAATGAGATTATCAGTGTATATGAGCGTTGTTGCAAGATGCAGGTAGGCATGCGTCATCCATATGCAGGCAAGCTCGTATTTACTGCATTCTCTGGTTCGCATCAGGATGCGATTAACAAAGGCGAACAAGCGCTCAAAGAACGTGGTGGCGATATCTGGGAAGTGCCATACTTGCCAATCGATCCAGCCGACGTAGGACGTGAGTACGAACCAGTCGTACGTATCAACAGCCAGTCAGGTAAAGGTGGTGTAGCCTTTGTTATGAATACAGTTTATGGTTACAAATTACCTAAGGCAATGCACAGAGAATTCGCGGATGTTATTCAGCTTATCTCTGAAAAAGAAGGTGGCGAGGTTGCACCAGCACGTATTATGGATGCATTCCGAAGCGAATACACCAGAGCAAAAGGCCCTTATGAATTCATCAGTGCCAAGGTCGAGGATGACCACACAGATGAAGAAACCAGAGTGACACTGGCGTTCCGTTATTATGATAGAGAGATTCTATCAGAAGGCCGTGGAACAGGTCCTATCGATGCTGTACGTGTCGCAATCAAAAACGGCGTAGGTGCAGCAGATTTCACCATTGTAGATTACGATGAGCATGCACTTAGCGAAGGCTCACATGCCAAAGCAGCCGCATACATACAGATGAAGGACAATAAGACAGGGCGAGTAACCTTTGGCGTAGGTGTCAGTGGCAATATCACCAGAGCATCTATCCGAGGTGTATTCTCGGCGCTGAATAGATTAGCAGAATAAAAGAAGGATAAAACAATGGAAAACGTGAAAAAGAGTTTTGCAAACTTTATGATTTATGTGCTTAAGATAACGATGTATCTTAGCTTGCTCGCATCATTTATCGCTGTATTTGCCAGAGAAAACATCGGTCTTACCAGACCATCCAGAACCTTAGGTACTACAATTTTGACCTATGCGGTAGTTGGCCTTCTGATGGTAGCGATATATGGCAAGTATGATATCGGACGTAGAAAGAATAAGCCAATTATCTACTCACTCGGGCTTGCGGTAGTGCTTACAGACATCATCACATACTTAGAGCTTATGATTATGAGTACTCTGGATAAGGATGTCATGTCATTCCGTTTGATGCATATCGGAGAGTTGCTTGGGATATTGGGGCTTCATACACTTATCGTAATCGGTTTTGTATCCTTTGGTAACTGGATGTATTTTAGGCTTATACCACCAGAACGTTGCTGTGTAATTACTTCCAAGGATACGAATCTTGAGCAGATTACAAGGTGTCTTAAGAAATATCAGATGCAGTACAAGGTAGAGCGTGTCGTAGATTATCGTCGTAATGATATCGAGGATATCATCAGTAAGATGGATACCGTATTCTTATATGATGTACCGTCACATGAGAGAACGGATATCATCAACTACTGCTATGAACACCTTATCAATATCTATATCAACCCAGAAGTGACAGATATTGTAGAGAACTTGGCAGAATACTATCTCCTAGACGACGTATCGATGCTCAATTTCAACGTAGAGGGACTTACTCTGGAACAGAGATTTTTCAAGAGAACCTTCGACATAGTAGTATCTGCACTAGCTATCCTTATTAGTAGCCCTATTTGGCTTATAGCAGCGATTGCAATCAAGCTGGGTGATGGTGGTCCAGTATTCTTCAAGCAGCAGAGAGCGACCAGAGATGGAAGAGTCTTTAAGGTTTATAAATTCCGTACCATGAAGGTAAACGCAGGCAATCGTTCTGCGACAGCAGATGATGACCGAATTACTAAGGCGGGTCATATTCTTCGCAAGACTCGTATGGACGAGCTACCACAGTTCTTAAACATCTTCTTAGGA
This sequence comes from Agathobacter sp., assembly GCA_045530745.1. Lineage (GTDB taxonomy): Bacteria > Bacillota > Clostridia > Lachnospirales > Lachnospiraceae > Roseburia. Next base: position 82,918 of record JAZSCQ010000027.1, on the reverse strand, counting down.
GATATGAGCTTTGTAGGGCCTAGACCAGAGATGCTGGAGAACGTGTACTCCTATACAGAAGAGCTCCCAGAGTTTAAGTATAGACTGCGTGTAAAAGCAGGTCTTACTGGTTATGCACAGATTGCAGGTAAGTACAATACGACACCAAAGGACAAGCTCATTATGGATATGATGTACATCGAGAGATACAGCTTCTGGAATGATATCAAGCTTTGTTTCCAGACCTTAATCGTACTTGTAAAATCAGATAGTACAGAAGGTTTCCAGGAAAGAAAAGATGTGTTTGAGGTGGAAGAGACACCAGTAGAGGTGAGAAGATAAAAAACTTTGAGGTGAATGTTTATGAAAGCTTATTTTGATAAGATTTATAGAGGCGATTTTAAAGCCTTCATACAGGAGCTAGAACAGAATATTAAACAGGAAAAGAAATCATTTGTAATCACAGCCAATCCAGAGACACTTATGATTGGAACTGAAAATCCAGCATTTGATGCGATTCTAAAATCAGATGAGACTATTATCGTTCCAGATGGAATTGGTGTAGTAAAGGCTGCAAATATGCTGGACATTCCACTTACAGAGCGTGTTACAGGAGTAGAAATCGTACAGGAATTATTCAAAATCCTAAACGAGACTAGTAAGGGTATCTACCTTCTTGGCGCAAAGAGAGAAGTTATAGATAAGCTTGTTGAGAGACTTCACAAGGAATATCCAAACCTTAAGGTGTTAGGCTATCAAGATGGATATGTACAGGATAAGGATGCTGTATTTGATGAGATCGTAGAGTTGAAACCGGATGTAGTCTTAGTAGCGCTCGGTATTCCTGCACAGGAAATCCTGATTCATAAACATTATGACAGATTTGATAAAGGCATCTTTGTAGGCGTAGGTGGATCCTTTGATGTACTTAGCGGAACTAAGAAAAGAGCTCCAGAGATTTTTATCAAATTAAACCTAGAATGGTTATATCGAATTGCCAAGGAACCTAAGCGCTTCAAACGTTTTTATGATAGCAATGTAAGATTCATTGGAAAAATAAGAAAAATGAAAAAAGCAAGAGGTAACTAGTTATGAAAATCAAAGTAATGACAGTATTTGGTACAAGACCAGAAACAATCAAGATGGCTCCACTTGTAAAGGAATTACAGAGCCGTGAAGAAATTGAGACTATCGTATGCGTAACTGCACAGCACAGACAGATGCTTGACATGGTATTGGATGCATTCCAGATTGTGCCAGATTATGACTTGGATATTATGAAACAGGGACAGACTCTTTCTGATATTACAACCAGAGTGCTTCAGGGCTTAGAAGAAGTAATCAAGGAAGTTAAGCCAGATATCGTACTTGTACATGGTGATACTACTACAACGTTTGCAGGTGCATTAGCTGCATTCTACAACCAGGTGGCTATTGGACATGTAGAAGCAGGTCTTAGAACATACAATAAATATTCACCATTCCCAGAAGAAGCAAACAGACAGTTTGTAGGTGTGATTTCAGATATGAACTTTGCCCCAACTGAACAGAGTAAAGAGAACTTACTTAGAGAAGGCAAAGATTCTGCATCTATTATCGTAACAGGTAATACTGCTATCGATGCGCTTCAGACTACTGTACGTGAAGACTATGAACATGAAATCATCGACTGGGTAGGCGATGCTAGAATGATTATGCTTACTGCGCACAGACGTGAGAATCTGGGAGAGCCAATGAGAAATATGTTCCGTGCAATCAAGCGTATTATCGAGAAATACGAAGATATCAAGGTAGTATATCCAGTTCACCTTAATCCTATCGTAGTACAGACTGCGGAAGAAATCTTCGGCGATTGCGATAGAGTAAAACTTATTAAACCACTTGAAGTATTAGATTTCCATAACTTACTTAACAAATCATATTTAATCCTTACAGATAGTGGCGGAATTCAGGAAGAAGCTCCTTCTCTTGGAAAGCCTGTTATCGTGCTTCGTGATACAACAGAACGTCCAGAAGGTATCGCAGCAGGTACACTTAAGCTTGCTGGTACAGATGAAAATGTAATCTATGGATTAATTGATGAGTTATTAAGCGATGAAACTGAATACGCTAGAATGAGCCAGGCATCTAACCCATATGGTGATGGAAAGGCTAGTAAGCGTATTGTTGATGCGATTATTGAGAGATTCAGTAAATAGGTTATTATATAATATTAAGATTAATTCTTGTGTTTAATTACAGAAGAGTTTTCAGGAGCTACGATGAATAAAAAAGTCTATATTACAAGCCTACATATGATGCATGGTGGAATTGAAATGGCAATTACATTGCTAGCAAATGCGTTGGTAAAGAGAGAGTATGATGTAGAAATTTTATGTACTTATAATTTGGGTGCACCTGTTTATAAATTAGATAATCGTGTTAAAATTAATTATTTAACAGATGTACATCCAAATAAAAAGGAAATAAAGCAAGCTATTAATAATAAAAAAATTATTTCGTTGATTAAGGAAGGGGTATATGCGATTAATGTCCTTCAGAAAAAGAAGGAAACAATGAAAAATGCCGTTCAATCAATTCATGATGGATGTATTATTGCCACGAGAAATGATCATGCTGTACTCTTATCAAAATATGGCAATGCTAAGGTTAAGAAAATAGCGCAATTGCATCACGATCATCAATTTGAAAAGGGCATTTTGAATGATTTCAAGCGTAATTACAATAATATAGATGTTTTTGTTGTGTTAACAGATTGGCTACAGTCAGAGATAAAAGAGATGATGAAAGATAATCATCATACGAAAATTGTTGTTATACCAAATTTTCTTTCGGAAATTGACACTAGTTCAACTGAAAAGCGAGAAAATCAAGTAATTGCAGTTGGTAGAATGCATCAGGTAAAAGGTTTCTTGCGTATGCTTGATGTTTGGAAAGATGTGCATACAAATGAGAAATATGTGCTCAAAATAGTTGGTGACGGTGACGAATTTGAAAAAGTTGAACAAAGAATCAAAGAATTGAAACTAGAGGATAGAGTAGTTCTGACAGGTGCATTAAGTCATTCGGATGTAATGATAGAGATGAATAAATCTAAAGCATATTTAATGACATCTTATACAGAAGCTTTTCCATTTGTTTTAATCGAAGCCATGAGTGCAGGACTACCGATTGTTGCATATGATGTTCGGGTTGGCCCTAGAGCTATGATTGATGAAGGGGAAAGCGGGCATTTGGTTGAAGATGGTGATATAGAGATTTTTGTTAGTAAATTAGAGAGTATCATAAATGATGTGGACAAGCATGATAGAATGTCTAAAAATGCGTTTGAAAAAGCCAAGAGTTTTACTGAAAACGTAGTTATGCAACTGTGGGACGAAATATTAGAGAAATAGAATTTGTGTAAAACTGGAGAATGGTATGAAGAAAATCAGTGTAATTGTTCCAATATATAATGTAGAAAAATATTTAGAAAATTGTTTGTTTTCTATTCAAAATCAAACATTTGACTCTTATGAAGTTGTCTTGGTGGAAGATGGTTCTACTGATAATAGCAAACAGATTGCAGAACAATTTGTGAGTCAACACCGTGATAAATTTAAATTGGTCTGCCAAGAAAATAGAGGGCTTAGCGGAGCAAGAAATACAGGTTTATTGCATGCAGATGGAGAATATATTTGCTTTGTAGATAGTGATGATACAATTGAGCCAACATTTTTAAGTGCATTATATGAGCAGGCAGAAAAAAACAATGCGGATTTAGTTTTTTGTGCTTTTCAAAGTGTAGATGAACAAGGGAAATGTTTAGAAGTTCATAGAGAGAACATACAGCCAGAGAAAATATATAATCTTAAAAAAAATAAAGAACTTTTTCTAATTCAAAATGCTGCGTGGAATAAGTTGTATCGGAAAGATATTATTATTAATAATAATCTGCAGTATACCGAAGGGGCTTGGTATGAAGACTTAAGATTTACAAAAAAATATCTATTACTAGCCGAGAAGGTCGTATATTGCGATCAAGTTTTATATAATTATCTTCAAAGATCTGGCTCAATTATGAGCAGCATGGGGTCAAAGAGAAATTTTGAGATATTAGATGCGTTAGATGAAGTAACAGAGTTTTATTATAAAAAGGGTGTATTGGATGAGTTTGAATCTGAGATTGAACTAATTGCAATAGAGCATATATACATATCGGCATTAGTTAGACTAATTCGAGCAGGAGAAATGGCTCAGGTTAGAGCGCTTAAAAAGGAATTTATAAAAAGATATCCCAACCACAAGATGAACAAATATCTCACAAAATTAGAAAGAAATCGATTGATTGTTTATAAACTATTAAATTTGGGATGTTATCAGTTTATAAAATGGATATTTCTAATTAAAGGAGGTCAAAATGTATAGCAAACTTATATGTGGTTTAAAAGATGAGAAAATAATATCTCGATTTATACTTTGTTTGTTAATTGCACAACCAATTTTGGATATCATATCTTATTTTGCTATTGAGTATGGCGTTACAACAATTACGTCTCTATTAAGAATGGCTATGTTTGCGTGTATTTTCTTATGGGCGTTTGTCATTTCTAAACGAAAAAAAATTTATTATGTAGTTGTTGGTATAATATCACTATTTTGGCTAATTCATGTTGCGATTAATTGGGGTAATGGCTATATATCGATTTTTCAAGATACATCGATGTATATTAGAACGGTTCAGGGACCAATGTTAGCGCTTGCATTTATCACGTTTCTTAAGCAATCGCCAAATGCATGTGAGCAAATTGGCAAGGCTTTTTTTATAAATTATGTAACGATAACATTGAGTATAATTTTGTCATATGTTGTAAAGATGCCAGTCTATACATATGGTGGGACTAAAATTGGATTAAAGGGTTGGTTTTATACAGGAAATTCACAAAGTTGTATAATTGCTATTATGGCAATGCTTGCAATTAGCTACGCTTATAGGCAGCAGAAGAAGTTGTTGTTCTTGTTTACAGTAGTAGTTGTATTCGCTAATTTATATTTTTTTGGAACAAGAGTTGCATATTATTCAATATATATAGTAGCAATTGTATTTGTTGTGCTTTTATTATGGAATAAAGAAAAAGACATATTTGCATATGGCACAATAGTAGTTTGCTTGATTGCATGCATGTTAGCATATCAAAAGTCTCCATGTTATATTCAACAGTATAAAGTAAATATATCATTTCAAGATAATGACCAGATGATTCATGATATAGTAGATAATACACAGAGCGAAGGTACAGAAGGTACAGACGGTACAGAAGATACAGAAATAGAAACTGAAACGGAGGAAGCCCATTCTGAGCAAGGGTTAAAAAAATATGAAGGTGTTTATAGAACATTTTGTTCAGATTTAGTTGAACGTTTTGGTTTGGAAAGGGTAGTGAAGAAGTTTAATTATTCATTATATGCAAGTGATATATTGAATAATAGAAAACTAAAGACAACATATTGCTCACTGGTTATGGATGAACAGAATGTGTTGACTAAACTATTTGGATATGAATATCTTAATATGATAGGTGATAATGGGAAAATATATGACCCAGAGAATGATTTTCCTGCGTTATTTTACCTATATGGACATATAGGAGTTGCGTTGTATGTGGCCTTCATACTATATTTTGTGATTGTTGCATTGAAAAGTGTTCTTTTAAATATAAAGAATGTTTCAATAGAAAAAGGTGCGTTAGGTGTTTCTTTAATTTTAATGTTAGGGTGTGCTGAGCTATCAGGAAATGTGCTTAGAAGACCAAATGTATCTATCTATTTATCAGTAATGTTGGCATATTTGTTTGTAATTTGTATAAAAGAAAATCGAACAAGAAAAAATAGCGATAAAAAGAGTATGTAAAACCAATGGAGGGAAATACTGTGGAAAAAAACAGAATAATTGTTCCAACAGGATATATGGGGTCTGGTTCATCGGTTGTGACAGATTTAGTTGCGGAATTTGAAGGATTTGAAGCTGCTAGAGGAAGTTTTGAGTATGTTTTTTTGCATTGCCCGGGGGGGGTTTTTGATTTAGAAGACAAATTGCTTAGGGGGAATAATGCGATAAGAAGTGATGAAGCATTACATACATTTTATTCTACAATGCGTCAGCTTTATGATAAAAAGTATTGGTGGGTAGGAAACTATAAGCAAATTATTGGAGAAAGTTTTTGGAGTGCTACTGAGGATTATGTAAACGAATTGACACAGTATAATCCAAGTTTTTATTGGTATTATCAAGAAAATACCGATTTAAAGATGTTTTTTCAATTGGTATGGAAGAGAATTGTTAAAGTGATTACGTTGAATCGTGTTAATCTGAAGAAACCCCTATTGTATTCTCCTATGTGGGTATCATATGTAAAACCAGAGCAGTTTTATGGTATTTCCAAGAAATATATATATAAAGTGTTGGATGAATTAGGTCATTCGAAAGGGAATATAATTTTAGATCAGCTTTTATTGCCGTTTAATTTGTTTAGAATTGATAATTATTTTGATGAAGATATAGAGGTATTTGTAATAGAAAGAGACCCTAGAGATATGTTCTTGATGAATAAGTACATTTATCCAAGTCAAAATGGACAAGTTCCGTATCCAACAGATGTCAAGGAGTTTTGCAATTGTTATAGAGCTCTTAGACAAATGGAAGGAGAATGTACAAGTAAAAAAGTTCATAGATTTAAGTTTGAGGATTTTATCTATAACTATGAAGAAACGGTAAAACAAATTCAAATGATTTTATCGAAAGACGGAGAAGTACCAAAACATATTCTTAGAAATAAGTTTTTTAAACCTGAAAAATCTATAAATAATACACAGTTGTTTGTGAATGAAGAGTATAAGAATGAAACAGATATAATTGAAAAAGAATTAGCAGAATATTTATATGATTTTCCTTTTATGAGAGCACCGAAGGAAGAAGAGATGTTTTAATATAGAAAGAGGTTAGAGTGATGTGTAAAGTTAGTATTATTATACCAGCATATAATACGGAAGAATACATGGCAGAGTGCTTGGATTCAATATTAAATCAAACATTAGAAGAAATAGAGATTATTGTTGTTGATGATGGATCTGCAGATGGAACATTGGCGATTCTTAGAGATTATGAAAAAAGATTTCCAGAAAAAATCAAAGTATTCCATAAAGAAAATGGTGGACAAGCAAGCGCCAGAAACGTAGCTTTGAAGTATGCACAGGGAGAATACCTAGGTTTCGTAGACAGTGACGATTGGATCGATGTTGATATGTACGAAGTTATGTATACCAAAGCAAAGAAAGAGAATGCAGACATTGTGATTTGTGATATGGTGGATCATTATCCAACTTATGAAATATATCATCACGCATCAGTATTTGATGACAAATTTAAAGTTACGCCATCTGCATGCAATAAGATTTTCAAAAGAACCTTTGCAGAAGGGGTAAACTTTCCGGAAGGTTTATATTACGAGGATTTTGAATATACAACAAAACAGTTAATGAAGACAGATAAGATTAGTCTTGTGCATAAAGGATTTTATCATTGCCATTGCAGAGAAGTTTCTACAATGAATAATAACAATGCGAAAATGAATAAAGATATTCTTAGTGTAATGGAAAATCTTGAAGCATTTGTAAAAGCGAATAATTGGGAAGAAAAGTATGGGGAAGTAATAGAATACTTATATATTGATCATATTTTGATAACCACTATTAACAGATTAGAGCAGCAGGATAATTCAGAGAAAAAAGCGGTTATTGATTTCTTGAGAAAAGAAGTAGGTAAAAAATATCCTAAGTTTGATAAAGATACAGCATTTGTTAAAATGTCAAAGAAACGTCAGATTATAGCATTATTAAATGCAAAAGGATTTTCGACAGTATCAAAATTTATTTTGTCATTAAAGGGAAGAATTAACTAAAAGCGGTTTAAATATTAAAGTGAGAGAATGATGTATGATTAAAAAAGTATTGTCTAAATATAACGACTTACCAGTGCAGGTAAAGGCATCCACATGGTTTTTAATATGTTCTTTTTTGGCAAATGGGATATCGTTTTTAACAACTCCTATTTTTACTAGATTATTAACGACGGATGAATATGGTCAATATAGTATATTTAATTCTTGGTTGACGATTCTGACTCCGATTGTGTGCTTGAATTTGTATTATGGTGTTTGTGTACAAGGGATGGTTAAGTTTGAAGAAGAACGAAATAAATTTGTTGCTTCTTTACAAGGATTAAGTCTTACCTTGACATTAGGGTGGACGGTAATCTATTTATTATTTCAAGACATAATTAACGATTTATTGTCTATCAATACATTTCAGGGATTGGCTATATTAATAATGATATGGACAACAGCGGTATTTAGCTTTTGGTCGGTAGAACAGAAAGTTGATACAAAGTATCGCGCATTGGTAGCGATAACTATAGTAGTTACTTTTTTAAAACCTATCTTGGGTATTGTTTTGGTACTTTGTTCAGAGGATAAGGTTGCTGCAAGAATTCTAGGACTAGTGTTGGTTAATTTAATTGGATATAGTGGATTTTTCTTTGTACAGATAAAAAGAGGAAAGTGTTTTTTCTCTGCAAAATATTGGAAATATGCATTATGTTTTAATATTCCATTAATTCCACACTATCTTTCAACGACTTTGCTTAGCAATGCAGATAGGATTATGATTGAAAAAATGGTTAGCTCATCTGCAGCGGGTATTTATAACTTGGCATATGCAATTTCAATGATTATGACAATGTTAAATAGCGCTTTGATGCAAACAATTGAACCATGGCTTTATAGGCAAATAAAGGATCGTAATATTAAAAATATGAAAAGAGTTGCCTATCCAGCATTTGCTTTGGTTGGAGTCGTAAATTTGATGTTGATGGCATTTGCACCAGAGGTTATAGGTATTTTTGCACCGAAAGAGTACCATGAAGCGATATGGATAGTTCCTCCTGTTGCGATGAGTGTATATTTTATGTTTGCATATGTGTTCTTTGGTGTATTTGAATTTTACTTTGAAAAAACGCAATACATAACACTTGCTACTTCGGTAGGGGCTGTTGTAAATATTGGGTTAAATTATATCTTTATAAAGATATTTGGTTATATGGCGGCAGGATATACTACTTTGGTATGTTATATATTATTTGCAGTATTTCATTATCTCTTTATGAGAAAATTATGCCGGGAAAATTTCGACGGAGAATATCCGTATGATACAAGAATTTTATTACTGATTACAGTTGTATTTATGGGATTAGGATTCCTTTTGTTATTAACGTATTCTAATGTATTTTTAAGATATGGATTAATTTTAGCGGGACTTGTTCTTCTGATAATTAAAAGGAAGTTAATTATGGAAGTAGTGCAGACACTATTGAAAGCAAAAAAGGGAGAATAATAAATAGAGATGAAAAAGGCTGACATAATGTCAGCCTTTTTTTAGAATTATAAATTTTTGAATAATATTCCATAATTGTGAAGTTAAATTGCGAAATGGTATAGTCAGAATTACTGTGAAAACTAAAGACAAGACAAAGTAAAAATATATGCTTATCTGATCAATACCAAAATCCTTAAATATAATCATTGGAATTCGTTGGAGAATATATATTTCAAATAAGTGTTGGCCAAACCATTGAAGAATTTTGTTGCCAACATTAAAACGCATGGTCGTCAAAATGATTAACGAAGGGAATATTAGGTTAGTGGCTAAATTTGTAATGATAGAAGGAATCGACTTTATGATAAAAAACATAATAGTGGAAGCAACTAACATAATAAACCATAGTAAATTGTGCTTTAAGTAGGTATCAACCTTTTCTTTGAGTAGAGAATAAAATACTCCAAATACATAACAAAGAGCTGTGTCATACCAGTAATATGGTTTAATATTAAATCGAATACATGAATAGACTAATACACATATAGTAAAGAGTAAGATTGTAGCATGCAACAGATAATTTTTATGTTTTATAAGCTTAAAAATAAAATATGTAATGATATATAGAAGCAAAATGACAAAAATGTACCAGTTGCTATTGCCAAGTGAATCCCATCCGATGAAAGAAAGCGCTATTTGATTAAATGAAAAGGTTTCATTTCTTAATAAGCCAAGTATCAAGAAAAGTATTACAGCACAATCAAAGTTGAATAAAGTGGATAAAAATCTTTTTGAAGGGATGGAGTTAATGTAGCTTTCTTTTTTCTTTTTAATGGATTCCATGACGCCATAGCCGGAATAAAATAAGAATAGGGTAACCATAGTTTGACCACCAATATGCTGGTAATATATGAGGTCAAACTGATTGGTATATGTAACATACGAATTAAAATGACTAAAGAATACCAATAAAATAAAGATACCTTTTATTGAAGTGGTAGTTTCTTTTGACATATAGTTAGGATTTGCATTGGGATAAAGTTTTGTGCCATATATGCATAGCATAACGTAAAAGATAAAAATTATAAGCATCATAATAACGTGTTCTCCCTTTTATAAATTTGCCTTTTCTATTATGAAATCAACTACGTTTGAGGAATTGTTGCCGTTTCTAGAAATGTTTACTCTATCACAAATTACATTTCTTTCATGGTATAAGGGGTCTACTCCATTTGCAACATTTTCTACAAAAGAAGTTAGGTCGCTAAGGGAATACACTTTTTCGCCACCAGATAGGAATTCTTCCACATTAACTGCAAAACCAGGATTTGCTTTGTACTCGTTATAGTCTTCCCATACTAAAGCGATAGGTTTATTACATAAAGTATAATCAAAGTATATAGAGGAATAATCTGTAATTAAGGCATCACAACTTCCAACAAATTCATATGATGTAATATTTTTTTCTTCAAAAAACTTATCATTAATGAATATGATATTACTCAAATTTAAATCTTTGATATAGCTAATATCCTGAGCAAAATGTGGTTTGAGAATAATCAATGTTTTATTTGATTTAGCTACATCGTTGAGCTGTTTAGCTTTTTCACTATCATTTAATATTGGTAAGGCATTGGCAGTTACTGTAAAGCCATTTTTATGTTGTCGATATGTTGGATACCAGACGATGAACTTTTCAATGTTTTCTTTTTCAAAAATTTTCTTTAAATCAAGATTTGTTTTTGTAAGCACATCATTTCGTGGGAAACCAAGTGTAAAAAATTTGTCTTGTGGATAACAAAATTCATAAGAACAAATAGGCATGATGTCTGGGCCGGCAGCTAAACAATAATCAATTTCATTAGGAATTGTATAGTAATCATGCAGACTTTTAATAGGAGTTCCATGCGAGAGATAAAATGAAGTTTGTCCTTTTTTTACGGTAACAAGAAAATCATTACAACAAATCATACATTTGCTGACGATTCTGTAGATTTTTAGTAAAAAACTATCGTGCATTATATAGGAAACATTTTCTATTTGTGGAGGATTAGTTTCAGGATTGTTTAAAATCCAAATGATTTTATATTTGTTATTAAGTCCTCTACGAATTAACTCATCAAAAACGGCTTTTGTATTATCAGAAAGGTTAGGTACACTTTCTAATAAGATAATATTTCTTAATGGTAACAGAAAGATAAGTATTTTCTTAATAAATTGCTTCATGGTCAAATCTCCTTAATCATAGATTATTTTAAAGTTCATTTTGAGTATAAGATAATAGAAAATCCTAGTCAATAATACTTTACAAAAACTTATCAATATATTGCTATCCCTTGACACAAAAAATAGAGAAAGATATAATCTAAATAAGTGTAAATTATGAGGGAAAAGGTATGAAGTCAAACTATCTTAAAATCGGCAATGGCGTTATAAATGCGGTAGATGAAGTGCTGACAACCAATAAGATTTCAGGAAAGATTTTATATGTCGCAGATCCATTTGTGGACAAGATATATGGTGAGAGTGTTCGAAGCCAAATAGATGCGATTGGCAATCTAAAGGTTGAATTTGCCGATTATAATACAATAGAATATGCAATGAGTATCGCAGAGCGAGTAATTGCCACAGATGTGGATTGTATCGTAGGACTTGGTGGTGGACGAGTGTTGGATGTATGTAAATATGCAGCATACATTTGTAAATGTCCATATCTTGCAATTCCAACTACGATTTCCAATGATGGGATTGCTTCTCCAATTGCAGTGCTTAAAAGACAGGATGATAAACCTAAGAGTCTTGGAGCAAAGATTCCATCCATGATTTTGTTGGATACTGATGTTATCATAAAAGGCCCTGTGCAGAATATCAAGGCTGGTATCGGTGATACAATCTCTAACTATACTGCATTATTAGATTGGGATTTTGCTGTATCTAGAGGCAAGGATGAGATGAATCAATATGCGTATTTGATGTCTCAGAGTTCGTTGGATGCTCTTATGAAAACGCAGTATGATTCGATATGTCCAGAGTTTATTGAAGTGCTAGTTAATTCGCTTGTGTTATCTGGTATTGCGATGGATTTCTCTGGCAGTAGCCGTCCTGTAAGTGGTTCAGAGCATTTGTTTAGTCATGCGTTAGATTATTATAATAAGACACGTAATCTACATGGTTTACAGGTTGCGTTGGGTACAGTTGCAGTGTTAAAGACTATTGACCATCCATGTAATGATGTAATCAATTACTTGAAGAAGTTCGAGGTAAATGTAAATCCAATTAGTCTAGATATTGATGAGGATACCTTTGTGTTCTGTATGCAGAATGCGACAAAGATGCGTACGAACAGGTATACCTATCTGAATGAAGCTGATTTAAGTGATTCTAGATTAAAGAAGATATATAAAGAATTGACAGAAGAATTATAAAAAGAAAGTTGAGGACAAACAATGAAAGCATTAGTTTTAGCAGCGGGATTAGGAACACGTTTAGCACCAATTACAGATGACAGACCAAAGTCGTTAGTACCTGTAAATGGACAGCCTATTCTTTTGAAACAGATTGCCAATTTACATGAAAACGGAATCACCGATATTACTGTAGTATCAGGCTACAAGGCAGAGATTTTGGAAAAGAGTTTACATGAAGCATATCCAGATGTAAAAGTTATTGAAAGTGTTGATTATGCAACAACAAATAATATGTATTCCGCATATATGGCAAAAGATGCTATGGCAGATTCAGAATTCTTAATGATGAATGCAGACGTATTTTATGATGCATCAGTAATTACAGAACTCTTGAAAAATGATGCTCCAAATGCAATTGTTACAGATATCGGAACATACTTCGAAGAATCTATGAAGGTTGTAGAGAAAGACGGAAGACTCGTTGAAATCTCAAAACAGATTTCGAAAGAAGATGCGTTAGGTGCTTCTATTGATGTGTATAAATTCTCAAAAGAAGGCGGAAAAGCATTCTTTGCAAAATGTGCAGAATATATTGAGGATAAGAAAGAATTAAAAATGTGGAGCGAAGTAGCTTTAAATGAGATTCTTCCAGAGGTTGAGTTTAAGGCTTGCCCACTTGTTGGTCGTTGGTTAGAAATCGACAATCATGATGATTTAGCTGCAGCAGAAAAATTATTTGCAAACTAATAGGAGCTTATAGTATGAGCGTTGAAAGAGAATGTATTCCTGGCATAACAGACTATGTTGGGAAAGATGCGACAGATTTGAAGAATAAACGATTGTTCTTATTCGACATGGACGGTACCATCTATGAAGAAGACAGGTTGTTTGATGGAGTGAATGATTTGCTTGCTAAAATAGAAGAAGTTGGTGGTAGATATGTTTTTATTACAAACAATTCGTCAAAATCCGTAGAAGATTATATTGCTAAAGTAAACCGCTTAGGTGTAAAAGCAGATAAGGAAAACTTCTTTACCTCTGCACAGGCAACTACGTTATATCTGAAAGAAAATTTCCCGGGTGCAACAGTGTACTGTCAAGGAACAGAGTCTATGATAAAGGAACTTACAGATGCAGGCATTAGTGTGGTAACAGAGGTGTCTGAGGAGGCAGCCGTTATTGTAGTTGGATTTGACACAGAGTTAACGTCACAGAAACTTCGCAATACATGTGAGATGTTGCAAAAAGATATACCATTCATTGCAACAAATCCAGACCTAAGATGTCCAGTAAGTTTCGGATACATCCCTGATTGCGCTGCAATTTGCCATATGTTGGAAATGGCAACAGATAGAAAGCCAACGTATATTGGAAAACCAGAACCAACAATGGTTAATATCGTTAGAGAAAAGTATGGATATTCATTAGAAGAAACAGTTGTAATTGGCGATAGACTTTATACGGATATCGCTACAGGTTTAAATGCAGGAGTCTGTGCAATTTGTGTTTTAACAGGGGAGGCGACTCTTGATGAGGCTCTTACAGGGGATGTAAGACCAACCTATATCTTTAAAGATGTTCAAGAGATTTATGGGGTTGTAAAATAATAAAAATTCTCTATTGCAAATAATGGATTAATATTGTATTATGTTCAAGTAAATAAATAAATGTTACTAATGAACAAGGCAGCCTGTGAAAAATGAACGCAGGCTGTTTTATATACAAATTTATTCTAAAGATCTAAAAATGCGTTCCAAGACGAAAACAATGAAATCTTTTTTGAACAGGAGAAAGGAAAATAGCATGGAATTAACAAGAAAACAGTTTGATATCTTAGAAGTGCTCGCAACAACGAGAGACACTCTTTCGCAGAGAGATTTAGAAAAAGAAACAAAGCATTCTCTCGGCACGGTGAATCGTGTGATGAAGGAGCTGGTAGAGCTTGGTTATGTGGAAGATGGCAAGATTACTAATAGCGGCATAAATGCTCTTGAACCTTATAGAGCTAAGCGAGCTGTATTTATTGCGGCTGGATTTGGTTCTCGTATGGTTCCAATCACATTTAACACTCCGAAACCACTTGTTCGAGTGCATGGAAATCGTATCATAGATTCTCTACTAGATGCTTGCTTGGAAGCTGGAATCAATGAAATATATATTGTAAGAGGTTATCTTGCTGAACAGTTCGATCAGTTATTATATAAATATCCAATGATTAAGTTCTTGGAAAACCCTATTTACAATGAAGCAAATAATATTTCAAGTGCACTTGTTGCAAGATATATGCTTTCAAATGCATATGTATTTGAAGCAGACTTGTTGATTTCAAATCCAAAGATTATCAAGAAGTATCATTACACTTCGGATTTTCTTGCAATTAAGAAGGAACGTACAGATGATTGGTGCTTTGAAGTAAAGGATGGAATCATTGTAGAAGAGAAAGTCGGTGGAGAGGATTGCTGGCAGATGGTAGGTATTTCCTATTGGAGTGAATCAGATGGCCACAAGCTTTCACAAGACATTGCAGATGTATATGCTACTCCTGGCGGAAAAGAACGTTACTGGGAGCAGGTTCCATTGGTATATAGAAAAGAAAATTATGCGGTAGAAGTTTGTGAATGTTTTGATGAAGATATTGTTGAAATTGATACATTCCGTGAACTTAAGATGATTGATAAGACATATGATGTGTAGCTATTGCTTATTCTAGAGGTAAAGATAAATGAAAAAGTTGTTAATTATCATATTAGCAGTCACGATGTTGTTTACTGTACTAGCAACAGTTGGAGGCGAAGAGAGTATTGTAATTTGTTCATCAGCAGAACAGTTCCGAAATGATGAGTTACAGAAACAGTTAAATGAACGTTTCCCAGATAAGAATATTATTGTAATGTATATGTCTACAGGAAAAGCGGCGTCAAAAGTATATGCAGAAGGTGCAGGAACAGAGATAGATATTCTTTTAGCTTTGGAAACTGGATATTTAAGCAAAATTACAGATAATCTTGCAGATATTTCTAATTTGAGTAATATACCATATAGTCAAGGACTTGCTCCAGTAGACAACAACAATCATTGGGTTACTTGGGAGAAACAGGCTGGTGCAATTATCGTTAATCGAAAAATCTTAGACAAATATGGTTTGGAAGCACCAACATCATATGAAGACTTGTTAAAACCGGAGTACAAAGATTTGATAGCGATGCCAGATCCTAAATCGAGTGGAACAGGATACTTTTTCTATAAGTCTTGGGTGAACGATATGGGTACTGAAGAGGCACTTAAATATGTAGATAAATTACATCGTAATCTTAAACTTTTTACAGAATCTGGTTCTGGACCTATTAAGATGTTGAAACAAGGTGAGGTAGCAGTAGGATTAGCTTTAACATTCCAAGCTGTAAATGAGATAAATGATGGACAGCCTTTGGAAATTATTTTTCCTGAAGAAGGTTCGCCATATTCTTTAACAGGGACAGCGATGATTAAAGGTAGAGAATTAGATCCGGATATAGTAGAGGTATATGATTTTATAATTAATGAATTTCTTATATATGATAAAGAAAATTTCTCGCCAGAAAACATTTATGATGGACAGCTTAATAAGATAGAAAACTATCCAGAAAATATTGAATATGCAGATATGACTGGAATTCAGGAGATACAAGAGAAAGAGAGGTTGTTAGATTTATGGAAGTATTAGAGTCAAAATTGTCGGTTCGTAATTTAACAAAGACCTTTGATGGAAAGAAAATCCTTAATAATATTTCGTTCGATTTAAAAGAAGGGGAGTTCTTGTCTATTTTAGGACCAAGTGGTTGTGGTAAAACTACACTCTTGCGTATCCTGATTGGGCTCGAAACTGCTGATTCAGGTGAAATCTTAAAGGCTGGAAAAGATATATCACACTTGAAGAGCATTAAGCGTGGAATGGGCATTGTTTTTCAGAATTATGCGTTGTTCCCAAATATGACGGTATTACAGAATGTAGAATATGCATTGAAAATACAGCAGGAAACAAAGGCTGAGGCTCGTGATATTGCACTTCGTACTTTAGAGCAGGTTGGTTTAGCTGACCAGATTAATAAAAAACCTAATCAGCTTTCAGGCGGACAGCAACAACGAGTTGCTATTGCAAGAACACTTGCAACAAATCCAGATATTATTTTGTTGGATGAACCAATCTCTGCGCTTGATGTAAGTAACAGAGAAAATATGAAAAAGGAATTGAAAGCAATTCAGAAGAAATTTAATGCAACTATGCTTTTTATTACGCATGACCAAGAAGAGGCATTTTTCTTAAGTGATCGAATTATGGTTATGAATGAGGGTAACATCGAGCAGGTGGATAGTCCATTAGAACTTTATAAGAATCCAGCAAATCAGTATGTAAAAGAATTCGTAGTAGATCAGCTAGATAAAAAGTATTTTGATATGTTGAAGTATACTGGGAGGGATGAATAATGAAGAAAAATTCGTTCCGTATAATTAAAGGAGTACTTTTGGTATATTTGATTTTTACGGTTCTTGTACCAATTGTAATGCTGTTTTCACAGATACGTGGCGAACATATCGAAACTATTTTTACTTCTGCACAGTTTTTGCCAATGCTAAAGAATTCACTTATAGCGTCAATTGCAGCAACTGCAATTTCCATAGTATTAGCATTTTCTTTAGCATATGTAATTAATCGTACAAGAGTTCGTTTTAAATCAGTTTTTATGGTGTTGTTTACCATTCCGATGCTTATTCCTAGTATTTCTCATGGTATGGGGTTAGTGTTGCTGTTTGGTGATAATGGCTTGTTGACCAATTTGTTTGGTTTACACATTGATTTGTATGGTTATTGTGGTATTATCATGGGCTCGGTATTGTATTCGTTCCCAGTTGCTTTTTTAATGTTTTACGATTCATTACAGTATGAAGATTATACCACATATGAAGCTGCAGAAGTACTTGGGCTTTCTAAGTGGAGACAGTTTAAAACAATCACAATTCCTGCAATGGAAAGAACACTTATATCCGCAGTATTAGCAGTATTTACTATGGTATTTACTGATTATGGAGTTCCATTGATGACAGGTGGTACGGTTATGACATTGCCTGTTTACATGTATCGTGAAGTTATTGGGATGATGAATTACTCTAATGGTGCAGTAATTGGTGTAGTATTATTAGCTCCGGCAGTTGTTGCTTTCTTGGGGGACTTAAAGAACAGTAATACTTCTGCAAGTAGTACAGTAGTAAAAGCTTTTAATATTACAGAGAACAAAACAAGAGATATTTTAGCATATATCTTTTTAGGTGTATCATTTTTTGTAATGAGTTTACCAATTATCGGATTTGCATGTTTGAGTTTTGTAAAACAGTATCCAATTGATATGAGCTTTACATTTGATAATATAAAAAGACTGATTTCAAATGGAATAGGAATGTATTTTGTAAACTCTATTGCCGTGGCATTATTAACGGCATTGTTTGGAACAGCTTTGTCATATTTTGCTGCATATTGTTCCACACGTTCAAAGAAGCGATTGTCTGGACAATTGTTACACTTTATGAGTATGCTTCCATTGGCATTTCCTGGTGTAGTATTAGGTTTATCTTATGTGATGACATTTAAGAATTTCCCATTGTATGGAACCATATTTATGTTGGTGATGGCGAATATTATTCACTTTTTCTCATCACCATATTTGATGGCATATAATTCATTATCTAAGTTTAATCCGAATCTTGAGGACGTAGCACACACTTTGGGAATTGGACGAATTCGTATGCTTATTAATGTATATGTTCCAAGTACACTTTATACCATTGTAGAAATGTATAGTTATTTCTTTGTAAATGCTATGGTTACAATTTCTGCTGTATCATTTTTGGTTAACTTCAGAACAACACCATTATCACTGTTGATTCCACAGTTAGAATCACAGTCATTTATTGAAGGAACTGCACTTGTTTCGCTTTTAATTCTCGGAGTTAACTTGTTTGAAAAAGGCGTTGCATTCTTTGTAAAGAGATGGATTATGATTAATAAGATGTAAAAAAGTAGTATTTTGAAGAAGTAGTTAACCCGGCAGGTCTGAATGGCCTGCCGGGTTTTGCGTTCTAAAAGACAAGCAACTAGTAAGGGTAGCGAATTAAATATTAAAAAATACTCCTCCCTTGTCACCTTCTCCTATTAGTGCTACAATACACCTATATCAGGGGGACACAATATTATGACGAAAATTCGAAAATTTCTAATTATACCACTAGTTCTTGTACTTTGTCTCACATGTCTTGCAGGCTGCCAGAATACACAAAATGATACTCAAAAACCAGGTGAGAATAATACCGAAACAGAGCGTACACAGCAGGAAGGTACAGAAAGCAATAAGATTGCGGACGCAATTACATCTGTCCAGCCAAATGTAGATATTCAGGTGGTAACTAACTTAAATCCGTTGACAGGTCTTGCAGATATTTCCGCAGAAGCGATTGATAAGCGTCCAGTAGCAATCATGGTAAACAACGTGCCAAAGTCATTCCCACAGTATGGGATTGAAAGGGCAGACATTATTTTCGAAATACCGGTAGAAGGTGGTCAGACACGTTTTATGGCGCTTTATGCGGACTACACACAGATACCAAATGTCTGCTCGATTCGAAGCGCTCGTGCGTATTTCCCAGCGATTTCAGAAGGGTTTGATGCGATTTATGTGAACTGGGGCAGAAATGAAGTGATTATCCCGTATTTGAAATCACTGAATCTTACACAGTATGAAGGTCTTTTCAATGAAGGTAAGCTTTTTGCGAGAGATACTGAACGTAAAAAAGCAGGTTATTCGTTGGAACATACGGGCTATTTTAAAGGCCCTAAGCTTCCAGAAGCGTTAGCGAAAGATAAAGCCAGAGTGGATATAGAAGAGGATAAAAAAGGGGCAGCATTTAATTTCTGTGCGTATGGACAGGAGATGACGTTGACAGGAACCTCGTGCACAGAGGTAAATATAGATTTTGGAATTGCTTTGGCAACGTTTAAGTATGATGCGACAACCAAAAAATATTACAAAGAGTATAACCATAAGGCACAGATCGATGGTTCGACAGGCAATCAGCTTGGATTTACCAATGTATTTGTACTAGAGACAAAGATTAAGGCGGATTCCAATGGCTTGCACAGAGATGTGGATTGGTCAGGCGGCAAGGGATATTATGTATCCGGCGGCATTGTACAGAATATCACATGGTCAAAAGCCTCTGAGCAGGAGCCATTATTGCTGTTTGATGAGAATGGTAATGAATTAACGATTAACAGGGGAAAGAGTTACTTTGGCATCAATTACATCGGAGAGGCAACATTTAAATAATTTAAAAAATAGACCGGCAAGTCAGTTTACATTGACTCGCCGGTTTTGTCTATTAAGCTATAGTTTTTGTTGTGCTACGATTTCATCATAGATTTTTTGCAATGTTTCATCCGATATATTGCGAATGGAGCGTCTCACAATTTCGAATGGGACTCCGTTTTTTAAAAAGTTTTTTGCATTTTCAGTTGCCTCCTGTTCCATGCCGTCAGCGATACCATCGTTATAGATTAATGTTCCGAGCTCAGTCATTTTAATTTCCTCCTTTAGTTTTTCTAATTCTTCTGAATTTAAAAATTTGGTTGCCATAGTGTAAAGTACTGCTTCAATAATATTGAGATTAGGAATCGAATCCCCAGCATCTCGAATGATTTTATAAGCGTTACGGAAGCGTTCCTTTTGTGGGATATCTCCACCCATAAGTGGACAAAGTGTCAGTGGGACTAAATCTTCTTCCATTAATGGGATTCCTTGCTTAATTTTTTCTGCGATGTTTATAAATACATCTTCTGCACGTCTGCTTTTCATAATGATAGGATGCACACGATAGGTGTTTATTCCACTGGTGAATTCAGTTATTGGATGGTCAATTCCACCGGAAAATAGTACATAAGTGTGTACATCTGTCTTATGTTTTAAGCAGAGAAATGCTTCATAAGTGCGAAAACGTCTCAGATTTTCAAGCGCAGTATTATTTGTGCTTTGGAATTCAAAGTGTATCAAAGTCCCATCTTTCATCATTAGATTAATATCTTGGTATTGTTTTCGAAGTTCGAGGTAAACGTTTTCTGTTGGTGCAACGTGATCTACTTCGCCAGGGATATTCCAATATGGAAGAAGTACCTGGGCAAAGTAATCATGCATTACTTTTAGTGCACCATCTTCTGCTTGATGCGGAACTTGGGTTGCTGAGTTATTCATGTATTTCCTTTCTAATGCCAAGGAGCACGAAAGAACTGTTCTACATACATTATACAAAAAGGATAGGCAGACATTGCTATTGGCAAATATATCTTTTGGTTTTATATAGTCATTTTGAGTGCTTTAATTGGAATGTTTCTCCTGAAAAAGAGTAGATTCTAATTAAGATCATGATTCTAAACTGTTGCACTTTAGAATCATGTATGAATTTTTAGATTCGTATAACGAAGTGCAGTGCAGCTTTTCGATAGTGTCTGCTTATATTAGAATTATACCACAACTACCAAATGGTTGCAATATGTGATATATAGATAAAATATGACATATTGTCAACTCCCTCCATTAGTGCTACAATACTCTTATGTTAGGGGGGCACAATATCATGACAAAAATTCGTAAATTTCTAATTTTACCACTAGTTCTTGTACTTTGTACAATCTGTCTTATAGGGTGTCAGAGTGGACAAAATGCGCAGGACAACACACAAAAACCAACTGAAAACACAGAAGGTACAGAAAGTACACAGCAAGAAAGTACCGAAGGTAATACGACGGAAGGGGAAGTGACTGAGGAGGATACGTCTGCAAAACTCGAGCCTTTTGATGCAGAGAGGGAGAATCCATTAACTGGGCTTGTCGATATGACAGTAGAAGCGAAGGGCAAACGTCCAGTTGCGGTTATGGTAAATAATACGACTAAGGGATTTCCGCAGTATGGAATTGAGAAGGCAGACATCATTTTTGAAATACCTGTAGAGGGTGGCTTAACACGTTTCATGGTAATGTATGCGGACTATACACAGGTCCCAAATGTTTGCTCCGTTCGCAGTGTGCGCAAATATTTCCCTGCAATTTCAGAAGGATTCGACGCTATTTTTATCAACTTGGGTAGAAATGAAGTAATTATCCCATATTTAGAATCACTAAATCTCACACGATACGAAGGTCTTTTCAATGAGGGTGGTCTATTTACCGATGACAAAGAACGTAAAAAAGCAGGATATTCGTTAGAATATACGCATATCTTTCAGGGACCAGAGCTCGCGGCTCGACTGAAAAAGGACAAGGCCAGAGTAGATATCGAAGAGGACAAGAAGGGTAACGCATTTAACTTCTGTGCTTATGGACAAGAAGTGACCATGACAGGAAATGCTTGCACAAAAGCAAAAATAGATTTTGGAGCTGTTAACGCAACTTTCAAATACGATGCAGCGACTAAAAAATATTACAAAGAATATAATGGAAAAGCACAGATTGATGGTTCAACAGGCAATCAGCTGTCGTTTACGAATGTATTTGTATTAGAGACAAAGATAAAAGCTGATAAAAATGGCCTGCATCGAGACGTTAATTGGAAAGGTGGCAAAGGCTATTATATTTCCAATGGTGTCGTACAGAACATAACATGGTCCAAGGCGTCAGAACAGGATCCTATCTTGTTATTTGACGAAAATGGCAAAGAGTTAACCATCAATAGAGGAAAGAGCTATTTTGCTATCAATTATATCGGAGAGGCGAAATTCGAATAATATGTACCGACCACTATCAGATGAAGAGTTAGAAGAAAAATACAGAGGTCAGCTCGACGATCCAAGCCCACCTCAATATGCATTCTATTATGGGACGCGTCTCAATCAGATTGCAGAAAGTTATGATTTAATGGATATAGATTTAGCGGATGCAGTTATATATTGGCTCAAGCGCTATCTCGACCAGGAAGAAACAGAACCGGAATGTGCCAAAGAAGCAGGTTACATCGTAGCCAAGCTGATGCATCAATTCCCAGAATTAAGAGAAGAATATAGACAAAAGGACACTCAGTGAGTGTCCTTTTTCTGTTCTAGTCCTCATTCTGTCCATACACCTGTAAATCAATACGCTTTGAACGGGATAGTATATCGTTCTTACGCCAAGTACGCACAGAGTAGCGATTTTTCTTATCAAATGTTAGTGAAATTTTCTTGGTAAAAGGTGTTGCACTTTCATACTCATCTAAATGATAAGTGGCACCGTACTTCTCTTTTATTTCCCAGATATCCATAAGTCCTACACCAGTTCCACCGGTATCACCATGTGTTGTTCGACGTTCGATACCCATCTGAAGAATAGAATCGACCTCGAAAGGAATACCATTATCTGCAATTTCCACGACCAGATGCTTATTCCATCTATAGAATTGCAACTGAATCATGCGTGAGCCGTTATCCCTTGTGGCAACAAATGCATTCTCAAGCAAATCAGAAAGCAGATACACCAAATCGTCATCGGTTATAGCTCCAGGAATGAAGCTCGATAAATCCGCACGGACATGAACGGAAAATAGCACATGTTCATCAAGGGCACGTTTGCTGGTGTTATTAAGCAAAAGATCTAGCAAGGTTATGTTGGTCTTGTACCGAGTGCTTGGAACAACATCGGTATGAACAGTAGTCACACGTCTATCGCGAGCGCGATGAATCTCTGTGGCAAGCTCTTTACAGCGGTCCTTAACAGCAGCTTCATCGGAGAAATCCATCTCCAAAATAGACATCACCGCATAATCCAAAGTCGTGAGCAGACTATTATCCCTATGATTAATATGGTGAACTCGCTCACTCTCCTCTATGACCTTAATCATGGTCATATTCTTCTCCTGCAATTCCGTTCGTAAAGACTCCATTTCCCTCTGCTCGAGGCTGCGTCTATAAGACTTCGTGATTTGCACCTGCCACCAGTAGATGAGGAAGGCGAGGGTGAAAATGAAGGAGGCAAAGCCTATATAGAAAAAGCTTTTATATTCAAAGAAAAAGGTTAAAGAAATAAATGTTAAGCTTAATATCGTTGCAAAATTAATTGCTTTTACAGAGAAAATGAAAGATGTTTTCCCGTTAAAACGTTTAGTAGAAAAATATATTTTTACAAGAATAGCCTCGAGAAAGCCTGAAGAAAATGCAAGTAGTATATATGAAGGGAAATCGTCTAAAATAGCAAATAGAATACAATCAATAGCAAAACTTGCGAGTGCATATATACAGAAACTAATACAAAATGAGATTGTTGAACTGATAAATGCAATCTGAGGTTTTGCGGATATAAAACTGATTATTATCCATAAAGATAATAGTGGTAAAATATATTTAGCTTCAAAAAGATAAGGTTCTATATTATAGCATAATAATGATAAGAGCGCCGAAGAGAGTGAAAAAACAAGTTTGCTCTTGTTGGTTGGTGCTGTCTTAAGTAATTTTAGTGAAATGTATAAGCTATAATAAAAAATGAAATAATATTTGATTAAGTCGGCAGCCATTATATTCCTCCAAATAGTACAATAAAGTAACTTCATAAAGCAAAATTTTGATCTAGATAAATATTGTAAACTCCAACAAAAAGGAGGAAACAATATGCTAGAATGGATTGCAGAATTATTTGAGCATTGGGGAAATTTTATATACTAATAGAAATCCCTTAAATTTCCCCTCACCAGAGGGAACCCCGACAGACTATCGGGAAAATTAAAAATTTTATAAGCGAGTAGAATAATATCAACTGCCGCGCCTCTAGCAACTGCCCGCTAGGGGCGCGAGTGCATTTTAGGCATTTTTATTTGATCAATCTAATCTCTAGTTTCTCAGTATCAATCTCTGATTTAATCTTTTTCACATAGTAGTAGATAAATTCCATCATAGTAGGATAGCCCTTTTCAGGACGAATTTTAGCTTCGTAATTTTGGAGGAGGTCCTCGATACAACTAGTAGTCCAAGCCTGCTTAATCGCATTTTGCATGGCACGTTCGATACTGGTGGTAGTCTTGTTGTATTTTTGCGCAAGGGTACGAGACAGGTTTCCGTCGTTCCCTGTAAGAATCAAGAATATAGCATCTACCAGGTAGTTGTAGCCCTTAGCCTTTGCTTTGATGCCGATAAGGTCCATTTCGCGGTAAATACGGTTGCGTAGCAGCTGTTCTTCCGAAGCAGGAGAACCGACACTTACACGCCTTGTTGTGTTCTTACGAAGGATTGCGTTTCGGAGCATACGGATATTGTCGATGACATACTGTGTACAGTAGCCTTCTTCATATTTGGTCAGCGTGAAGTCTGCGCCGAGAGCTTTTGCCTGGTCTAAGACGATACGGCTCATGTTGTTAGTAGTCACCAGAATAAAAGGGTCGACACTAAGCGGATTGGCCAACAGATGATCCAGGAACATCAATCCGTTTCCACCACCATGATGCAATTCTAAGTCCAATATAATCACGTTTGGCAGGTGGTAGCGTGCCTGTGTCTCAGCCTCTGTAGAGCTGCTACAAACAGCGCATACCTGCAGGTCCTCATACTGAGCGATACAGCGCGTAAGCTCGTCGCAAGAAAGTTTATCATCTTCTACAATCAAAATTGACAATGTTGTATCCATAAAATTACCTCCATTTCTTACCAAAATTATAGATGATAATACAATTTATGACAATAAATGCTAACAAAAAGTAACATTTTTCGCGTAAAACAAGACTAAAAAGTAAAAGCAGACAAATAGAAAGCCACATAAAATAAAGATGTTACTTGGGGGAAGGGGTTAAATAGGAGGTAAATTGGTATGGTAACAATAAGTGAAGCGGTATCCAAACGATTAAAAGAATTGTGCAAGGAGAGAAATATCTCCTATGTAGAGCTTTCCAAGAAGAGTGGAGTTCCGGAGAATAAAATTAGACGTTTGGCAATAGGTGCGCCATCGAATCCAGGTCTTTTGCTTATGATGAAAATCTGTGATGTATTGGAAGTGACTTTGGATGAATTCGTAGACACTGACGAATTTAGAGAATTAAGAAAGCAGGAAAATTGGTTCTAGTTTGACGAGGGATTACAAATGACAAAATATCAAGAAGCATTATTGCATCGGATCAACGCTCTATGTAAAGAAAATAATCTTACATATTACGCACTCTCTTATAAGGCAGATGTGCCACTAAGTACAGTGATGAATATAAAAAAGGGTAAAAGTGCAAACCCAGGCATTTTTACTATTATGAAGCTATGTGATGGTCTAGGGGTATCAATGAAGGAATTTTTTGATTCCGAAGAATTTGAAAACGCAATAATCGAATCAAGAGACGAGAAGTAGAAAAAAATGAGCTGCGAAATATTTCGTAGCTCATTTTTTTTATAGAGGTTTGTAACTCTTGAACATTGACATATTGTGCAAAATCATCTATCATAGTAATGTTAAAAAGTGGGTCTTTTTGTCCATTTTACATATATACAGTAGAAATAGAAAAGGAAATGCGTATGATAGATATTCACACACACCTTTTATTTGGAGTAGATGATGGGGCACAGACGATGGAAGAATCCATCGAAATGCTTAAGGCTGCCAAGGCACAGGGCATTGATGCCATGATTCTTACTCCGCATTATAGGCACGGGATGTTTGCCTACCCAAATGACAAGATAAAAGAAAATTTCACAGCTTTACAAGAGCATGCGAATATGATAGGGATTAAGCTGTATCTAGGTACAGAGCATCATGTCAACAGCATGATATTAGAGTATATCCAGACCGGCAGGGTTCATACACTCGCAGGCACACAATATGTGTTAGCAGAATACAAGCATGACACAGAGTTTGAATATATCGCGAAGTCAGTACGAGACCTTCTGCGCAACGGATATATTCCAATCATCGCCCATGTCGAGCGATACATGTGTATGTACGAAGACCTCGACCGCGTGGACTGGCTTAGGGATGTAGGTGCGATGATACAGGTAAATGCCAATGCGATTTTAGGCATGGAAGGTTTCAAGGCCAAAGGCTTTACCAAGAAGCTGCTCAAGTACGGTTATGTAGACTTTGTGGCAAGTGACAGTCATGACCTAAAGAAACGAGCAAACAACTTAGGCAAATGTAGAGATTATCTCTATAAGAAATACGATGAGCGATACGTCGACAAATTAATAGAGCGCAATGCAATGGAAATATTGCAAACAATAGGCAGATAGGAGAAGAGTCATGGAAAAACAATACGAAAATGATGAAATCGAGATTGATCTGAAAGAGCTGTTTTTTGAATTATTAAATAATTGGGTAATGATAGTTATCTCTACCATTTTGGTGGCACTGATTGCATTCTGCATTAGCAAATTTATCATGATCCCACAGTACACATCTACCTCACAGATGTATGTATTTACCAAGAGTACATCAATTACCAACCTCACAGACTTACAGACGAGTACCAATCTTACCAACGACTACAAGGTAGTAGTAACAGGACGTCCAGTACTTGAACAGGTAATTAAAAATCTAAAATTAGAAAATGAGACATATGCGTCACTAGGGGGAAAAATTGTAGTAAATAATCCAGCAAACTCGCGTATCTTGGAGATTACTGTGACACATCCAGATCCTAAGACTGCGAAGAAAATTGCAGATGAGGTTGCAGATGTCAGCGGCGCGTTCATCTCAGAGAAGATGGACCAGGATGCACCTAGCGTTCTCCAGTACGGATATGTAGCGGTAAATCCAGTCAGTCCTAACACAATGATGAATACCGTACTGGGTGCTGCAATCGGTGCATTTCTCGCTATGGCGATTGTTATCATCAGCTACTTATTGAATGACACCATCATGACAGCAGACGACATCGAACGTAAGCTCGGCATGCATGTACTTGGAACTCTTCCATTAGAAGATATGGAATACGATGGTAAAAAGAAGAAAGCTAAGATGGTTCGTTCCCTTGACGCCATTGCAAAGAAGAATATGAAATAGGAAAGGAGAGATAGATTATGCAGACCGTTAAATTAGGAAGTATCAAAGAACATAGTTATACCATGAAAGAATCTCTCCGTGCACTCAAGACGAACCTCCAGTTCTGCGGAGATGATGTAAATGCAATCCTTATTACAAGCTCTGTACCTGACGAAGGAAAGAGTACCGTTACCATGAACCTCGCACGTTCCCTTACTGAATCAGGCAAGAGCGTGCTCGTAATCGATACAGATATGAGAAAATCCGTACTTATCGGACGTCTCCGTGCGCGTTCGCACGAAGGCGAGCTTTACGGCTTATCTCATTATTTATCCGGACAGAAGAAATTAGACGAAGTAGTATATGCGACAGACGTGAAGAGACTCTTTATGGTATTCGCAGGACCTAGCGTACCAAATCCAACAGAAATCTTGGAAAAGAAATATTTCGAGACCATGATGGAATTCGCAAGAGGGCACTTCGATTACGTGCTTCTCGACTGTGCGCCTATCGGTGCAGCCATCGATGCCGCGGTTATTGCAAAGCATTGTGATGGTGCGATTCTTGTAATCTCACAGGGTGTAGCAAGCAGCCGTCTTATCAACAATATCAAAGGACAGCTCGAACGCTCTGGCGTACGTATCCTCGGCGCCGTACTTAACAAGGTACAGATGAAGAAATCAGGCTATGGTTATGGCTACGGTTATGGCTACGGCTATGGTTACGGCTACTATGGAGGCGAAGATGAGAAGGGCTTAGCAGAGCTTAAACCTGTTTCTGAGGATGACGAAGACGAAGCAAAGAAATCAGCAAAGAAGAAAAGCAGTAGAAAGAAGTAGAGATAGATGAAAGAGAAGAAACCTATTCAGCCACTTTTTATTGGACTAGTGGCAGTATTGCTTGTAATCCTGGGTATATTTATCGGGATTGCAGTAGCAAAGAACAGCAATGGTGGCACAGAAGATTCCCAGAAACCAGGCGGTTCTACACAGGGAACACAGGGGACAGAAGATGATGACAAGCAGGTTGAAGTACCATCTACACAGATAGAGCAGGAAGTAGAGAACGCGACAGGCGAAGAGACATTTGTCATCTTCGGCGTAGATAGTAATACGAATCAGCTTGGCAAGGGGACACGTTCGGATTCCATTATGATCGTACATGTGAACCATGATGCCAAGACTATCAAGGTAGCATCCGTATTCCGTGACTGTATGGTACATATCGAAGGTCGTAGCAAGTTTGAGAAAATCACACATGCACATTTCTACGGAGGCCCTAAGCTTGCGCTTAGCACGATCAACGAGAACTTCGATTTAAATGCGACAAATTATTTTACAGTAAACTTCAACAGTGTAGCGAAGCTTGTGGACATGATTGATGGTATTGACTATGAGATTACACAGGAAGAGTGCAAACACATGGGAAGCCGCTTTACACAAGCCGGTAAATATCATTTAGATGGGAAAGAAGTAGTAACCTACTCCCGTATTCGTAAGGCAGCTGGTGGAGATTACAAGCGTAGTGAACGCCAGAGAGATATGCTCTTTGAAATCTTCAAGAAAGCTAAGACTCTGTCAAATGTTGAGAAGGTACGACTTGTAGATGAGATGCTGGGTGATATCAATACCAACTACAAGCGTGAAGAAATCATTAAGACGATATATTATTTATCAAAGTATGAGATAACAGGCATGGACGCCTTCCCTAAGAAATTCTACGGAGGAACAGTAGAAGGAGCTTGGGTAGAAGTACCAGTGACATTGGTAGATATGAATGCAGCGATGCACGAGTTCCTTTTTGGAACCACAGACTATATTCCATCTGAAAAAGTAAAGGAATATAGTGATATACTCAGAGGCAAAGTATCTGGAGCGAACACGACACTCAAATAACCGTGTTCCCCAACCGAAAGACAAAGAGGTCAATCGATTATGGATAGACAGAAACTTACATCAACGATATTAGTGATATTAGAGGCAGGGTTCCTATGTGCGGTGCTCGTCATTGGTGTGCTTACGAATGCAGCAGGTAGCATACGCGATCACCAAAACAACAAGCAAAGTGAACAGGTTACAGATGATGATACGCAAGGGGATACTGCTACCGAGGATATATCTTCTTCGGAAGATGTGTTCCCAGGAGATGAGACAACAGAAGATACCCAGTCTAGCGAGAATCCTGATAACCAGGGAGGCTGGTTTGAGACAGAGCAGAGAGAGACTTTCGCTGCTGCTGTAGAACAGAAATTGGCATCTATGACTACAGAGGAGAAGGTAGCACAGCTTTTTCTCGTTTCACCAGAGTCAATCACTGGGGTAGACCGCGTCACAGTCTCTGGAAGAGGAACCAAGAATGCTCTTAACCAGTATCCTGTTGGTGGATTTATCTATTCCAAGAAGAATTTTATGGGTAGCGCTCAGGCGTCATCCCTTATTAATGGAGCGCAAGGGTATGCGCAGGAACGTATCGGCCTGCCGCTCTTTATCCTTATCAAGGATGACGCGCCAGATTATACCAGTTATGCGACCCTTACCTTGACACCACAGACCAAGGGGGCGCTTGCAATGGAAGTAGGTGCTACACCAGCCAGACCAGATGGCATCTTAACCTGCACCTACACCACTACAATTGAAATCGTAGCCGCTATTAAAGACGGCATGGATATGATATATGCTCCAGATAATTTCACAGAAATCTATGGAGTAGTACTAACAGCAGTAAATGATGGCACCATCTCACAGGTAAGACTTGAGAATGCAGTAGGCAGGGTGCTGACGGAGAAAATGGAGTAAGATGAGCGGTAAGATAAAGAGATTAGTGATAAGGTTATTAAAAATATTAAATGTCCTACTGATGACAGCTCCATTTGCATTGGCATGGTACATGCTCTACTCTAAGCAGACTGCGGTAGAATATTACATCAAAGGTGAAATCGTGATTTTTTCACTTTTCATCGCATTGTATGTGATATTTGCACATATCTATGACGCGTTTTTGATATCGTTAAACCGAATTTCAGAGCTCATATACAGTCAGGCATTGTCTGCTTTTATTGCAGATATTATTATGTACGTCGTAGTATGTTTGTTGATTAAGAGACTGCCAGCCGTATGGCCAATGATACTTATCTTTGCAATGCAGATAGCAATTTCGGCGTTGTGGAGCTTGTTTGCACACCAGTGGTATTTTAAGTCATTCCCGCCTAGAAAGACAGGCGTCATTTACGACCAGCATGAAGGTCTTGAAAAACTTTTGGACGAGTATGGACTTTCTAAAAAATTTGATGTAATACATATTTCGCACGTAGACAACTGCATTCGAGATAATATGCAGAAGTTAAAGGGATTGGATTCGCTGTTCCTTTGTGGTATTCATAGCCATGAGAGAAACATCCTCCTAAAATATTGTATTGCAAACGATATACAGGTATATGTGATTCCTAGAATCGGAGACATCATCATGAGTGGTGCGACACAGATGCATATGCTACATCTGCCACTCTTACGAGTGAACCGATACGCACCTACCGCAGAGTATCGACTTACCAAGCGTGCAATGGATATCGTGATATGTGGAATTGCACTAGTAATCCTATCACCAGTTATGCTGATTACGGCTATCGCAATCAAGCTTACGGATGGTGGACCTATATTGTATAAGCAGTGTCGTCTTACTAAGAATGGCAAGCGCTTTGATGTGCTCAAATTCCGCAGTATGCGAGTAGATGCAGAGAAGGACGGCGTAGCACGTCTTTCTACCGGAGACAAAGATAATAGAGTAATCGCTGTAGGTAAAATCATTCGTAAAGTACGAATTGATGAACTGCCACAGCTTATCAATATTTTAAAAGGCGATATGAGTATCGTAGGTCCTAGACCGGAACGTCCAGAAATCGCCGCACAGTACGAAAAGGAGCTCCCAGAGTTCGCCCTTCGTCTTCAGGCAAAGGCTGGTCTGACTGGCTACGCACAGGTATATGGAAAATACAATACTACACCTTATGACAAGCTTCAGATGGACCTTATGTATATCGCAAAGCCTAGTATTGTCGAAGATTTGCGAATTATTATGGCGACTATAAAGATAATTTTGATTCCTGAGAGTACGGAAGGCGTGGCTGAGGGGCAGACGACAGCGAAGAGAAAAAATGTTGAAAAAACAGAGACAAGTATTTCATTAGATGTATAGTGAGATAGTTTATGAAAAAGATGATGATGTTGACGACAACTGCATATATGAGTGAGCGATTTAATCGTAGCAACATAGAGATTCTTGAATCTATGGGATATGAGGTGCATGTTGTAGCAAATTTTGACAAAGGTAATCCAACTACGAAAGAGGTGTTGGGTGGGTTTAAGGAATGGGTAAAAATACATCATGGTAAATGTATTTCTATTTCTGTGACAAATAATCCATTTGATATAGCTACACTTATAAAAGCATATAAAGAACTGATTGGATTGATAAAAGAACACAAATATGAGTTTATCCACTGTCATACACCTGTTGCAGGCGTGTTAGGAAGAGTTGTGGCACATAAGACTCATACAAAAGTAATGTATACAGCACATGGTTTTCATTTTTTCAAAGGTGCACCATTACTTAACTGGCTTTTATATTATCCAGCGGAGTGGCTGTGTTCATGGTGGACAGATGTGTTGATTACAATCAATCAGGAGGACTATAAAAGAGCAAAGAAGTCCTTCCATGCAAAAAAGATCGAATATATTCCAGGGATTGGGATCGACTTGGAGAAGTTTAAAACAGGACAGATAGATAGAGATGCAAAGAGAGCATCATTGGGATTAGGGCCTGAAGACAAGATGCTGTTATCGGTAGGGGAACTTAATAAAAATAAGAATCATGAAATTGTAATTCGTGCGATTGCAAAGTTAGAATCACCTAATGTGCATTATTTTATTGCGGGGCAAGGAACGCTTAAAGAGGAGTTAATAAAACTTTCTAGTGATTTGATAGTTGAGAGTCAGATTCACTTATTAGGATATCGCAATGATATTAAAGAATTACTCCATGTGACGGACTTGTATGTTTTTCCTTCAAAAAGAGAGGGACTATCTGTGGCACTTATGGAAGCTGTTGTGTCTAAAGTGCCTGTGATATGTAGCAAAATACGTGGAAATACAGATATAATTAAAAATGATAATTACTTGTTTAATCCGGAAGATGTTATAAATGTGATTAGATGCATTGATTATGCATTTAAGAATGAGAATTTGGAACAAGTAAATGAAAATTATGAATGCATACAGAATTATAGCACAATGAACGTATCGAGAAGAATGAAAGAGATATATTTATGAAGAAAGAACCGGTTTATGTATTAGCAGTGGTTAGTCAAATGAATAGAGGTGGTTTGGAAAGTCGTCTAATGGATATTATAAGAAATATTGATTTCGATAGGGTACAGTTAGATGTTTTTACATATAATCTCGAGGAAGGTCTTCTAGATGAAGAGGCAAGAAGTTTTGGTTGCAAAATATATTATAACCAGACCTTAAATTTGAAAAATATGTTTTGGTATGTTGGTTATTTCAAGAATTTTTTAGAGGAGCATCCGCAGTATCAGATTGTTCACGCACATCAAGATGCATGGTGTTCGGTGTTTTGTAAAGGGGCATATTTAGCGAAGGTTCCTACTCGAATAGCCCATTCAAGAACAGCAATAGATATGATAACAGTAAAAAACATAGTTAAGAATATAATAAAATTACCTGTTAATAAGTATGCAACACATAGATTTGCAGTTTCAAAAAAGGCGGCTAAGTGGTTATTTGGGGAGCGGATGTTTCTTGAAGAAAAGGTGCAAATATGGAGTAATGCAATTGATTGCCAAAAGTATAGGTACGAACCTACGAAGAGAAAACGATTACGTAAGGAATTGGGAGTTGAAGATAAAAGAATTATTATGCATGTAGGTAATTTTACAGCACCAAAGAATCATGCGTTTATTATAGATGTTTTTAATGAAATTTCAAATATGTACAGTGATGTGTTATTATATCTAGTTGGAGCAGATTCTAAAGATAATTACATGTCATTAATAAAAAAGAAAGTAGAACAATATGGATTAACTTCCAAGGTGTGTTTTTTAGGGATGAGAACAGATGTGGAGGCGCTGCTGCAAGCAGCAGATGTTTTTTTGTTTCCATCTATTTTTGAGGGATTACCTGGGGCAGTTGTTGAGGCCCAAGCATCAGGATTGCCTTGTGTAATTTCTACAAATATTGCGGAGGAGGTATGTATACTTGATACAACAGTTCAAATTGGGTTAGATGAGCCAATAGAACGCTGGAGAGAGGCTGTTGAAAATGCGTTCAAGACTGTTCGACAGGATACATATGAAGAAATGGTTTGTAGTGGATATGATATCCATTCATTAGTAGAGCAGTTAACAAAATTTTATGAAGAAAGAGGTATGCAAAATGAGCTTGTATGAAAAGATTGTAAATAGGGATGAAAAAATTTCGCTTGTAGGATTGGGGTATGTGGGTATGCCAATCGCGGTAGCTTTTTCTAAAAAAGTGGATGTAATCGGTTTTGATACAAATAAGAAAAAAATTGAATTATATAAAGCTGGAATTGATCCAACATTAGAGGTTGGTAATGAAACAATTGCAAACTGTAGCGTAGATTTTACAGATGATGAAACACGACTAAAAGAAGCTAAATTTCATATTGTAGCTGTTCCAACCCCTGTAAATGATGATCATACACCAGATTTATCACCTGTTGAAGGTGCGAGTGTAATTGTTGGAAGAAATCTAACAAAAGATTCTATTGTTGTATACGAATCAACTGTATATCCAGGTGTAACAGAAGATGTATGTGTACCTATTTTAGAGAGAGAATCTGGATTGAAGTGTGGAGTTGATTTTAAGGTGGGATATTCGCCTGAACGAATCAATCCAGGCGATAAGGTACATAGATTAGAAACTATTACAAAAATTGTTTCGGGTATGGATGAAGAGACATTGGATGTAGTGGCAAAAGTCTATGAATTGGTAGTTGAGGCTGGTGTACATAGAGCAAATAGTATTAAAGTTGCAGAGGCTGCAAAGGTTATTGAAAATTCTCAGAGAGATATTAATATTGCATTCATGAATGAGTTATCAATTATTTTTAATAAAATGGGAATTGACACGAAATCCGTATTAGAAGCAGCTGGAACAAAGTGGAATTTCCTGAAATTCACACCAGGTCTAGTTGGAGGACATTGTATTGGGGTTGACCCTTACTATTTGACATATAAGGCAGAGCAGTTGGGCTATCATTCTCAGATAATTTTATCTGGAAGAAGAATCAATGACGATATGGGCAAATATGTAGCAGAAAATGTAATCAAAAAACTTATTAAAATTGGCAAACCGGTTAAAAATGCAAAAGTAGGATTGTTAGGATTTACATTTAAAGAAAACTGTCCAGATACACGAAATACCAAAGTTATAGATATAGTAAACGAACTGAATGAGTATGGAATTTCGCCTATGATTGCAGATCCAATTGCTGATACTGACGAAGCAAAGAAACTTTATGGAGTATCCTTTGTGGGAATGAAAGATATGAAAGATTTGGATGCACTTATTTTGGCTGTTGCGCATACGGCATTTGAAGAGATTACGATTGAAACATATGATGCTATGTTTGCTACAGACAAGTTATTGATTGATGTTAAGGGTATTTTAGATAGACAGAAATATGAAAATGCAGGTTATGTATATTGGCGCCTGTAGAAAGGACGTATATGAGATATCAAGAATTAGAATTTGAAAAAGATGCCGTATTTTTAGTAACTGGTGGAGCTGGTTTTATTGGTTCTAATTTGTGCGAGGCGATTTTGAACTTGGGTTACAAAGTGAGATGTCTCGACAATTTGTCAACTGGGAAACAGAAGAATGTTGATTTGTTTTTAGATAATCCAAACTATACATTTATTAAGGGCGATATCACAGATTTAAATACGTGTATAGAAGCCTGTACAGGAGTTACATATGTTCTGAATCAGGCTGCATGGGGAAGCGTGCCAAGAAGTATTGAAATGCCTCTATATTATGAAGAAGTAAATATAAGAGGAACGCTTAACATGATGGAGGCATCAAGACAGTGTGGAGTTAAGAAATTTGTGTATGCATCTAGCTCATCAGTATATGGAGATCATCCAGTTTTACCTAAAGTGGAAGGACAAGAAGGTAATTTGTTGTCTCCATATGCATTAACTAAACGAGTGGATGAAGAGTATGGTAAACTGTATAAAAAGTTATATGGTTTGGATACATATGGTTTAAGATATTTTAACGTGTTTGGTCGCAGACAGGACCCAGATGGAGCTTATGCAGCCGTTATCCCAAAGTTTATTAAGATGCTGTTAAAAGGAGATGTTCCAACTATTAATGGTGACGGAAAGCAGTCCAGAGATTTTACATATATAGAAAATGTTATAGAAGCAAATCTCAAGGCATGCAAAGCAGACAGCGAGTATGCAGGACAAGCATTTAATGTGGCTTATGGTGGACGAGAATACTTAATAGATATCTATTATGCGATTTGTAAGTCGCTTGGTAAGAATGTAGAACCAAAATTTGGACCAGATCGCGCAGGTGATATAAAGCATAGTAATGCTGACATTAGTAAAGCAAGAAAATGTTTAGAGTATGATCCAAAGTATAATTTTGAGGACGGATTAAAACTGGCAATAGATTGGTATGTGGAGAATTTATAAAGAATGAAGCAAACACTGATGTTGATGGTTCCAACACTTGAGGGTGGAGGACAGGAGAGAGTTGCTGTTAGAACTGCAGAAATATTACGAGATAAGTACAATGTTGTAATGGTTGTATTTGATCTTAACAAGGCGGTTTTTAGTCCTTCTTGTGAGGTAATAAATGTAAATATACCGCCTGCCTCTAATATAGTAACTAAACTTGTTAATATTTTTAGACGTGTGAGAGCTGTTCGGAGACTTAAGCGTGAAAAAAAACCTATAGTAACATATTCATTTGGGACAACAGCTAATCTTATTAACGTACTTAGTAAAGTGTTTGGAAAAACAATAGTATCGGTTAGAGGTAGAGCAGCTGCATTTTCACCAAGGCTTACGAATAAGATGATATATCATCTTATGGATAAATGCATTTGTGTTTCTGAAGGGATTCGAAAGGGTTTGATAAGTAGAGGGATAAAAGAAAATAAATTATATTCACTATATAATCCATATAATGCCGAGGAAATTATAGGTTTAAGTAACGAAACAATAAACATTGAGAGTGACTATATTATTACATGTGGACGTTTAGAAAAAATAAAAGGATATTCACATTTAATTCGAGCATTCAAGTTGATATTGGAGAAATATCCTAATTTAAAGCTTGTATTTATTGGAACCGGAGAGGAGAAAAGCAATTTAGAGATATTAGCAGAGTCACTGAAAATAGAAAAATATGTTATGTTTCTTGGATTTCAAGAAAATCCGTATAAATATATAAAACGTGCAAAAGTCTTTGTGTTATCTTCCGTTTCAGAAGGTTTTCCGAATGCGTTGGTTGAAGCTATGATATGTGGAAAGGCAATCGTTGCTACAGACTGTGAAACTGGACCAATGGAAATTATGGAAGGAACGGATATTGCATCAAAAGAAGGAAAATTAGAAGAGACAAAGTATGGATATCTAGTTCCTCCATTTTTGACGAATGATTCCGATGAGAATGAAAAGGATAATATGTTAGCAGAGGGAATTGTTAAAATATTGGAGGAACCAGATAGAGCAAGTGTTTTTGAGAGAAATGCATATGAGAGAGGCATACAGTTTTCTTATGAAAGGTATTTAAATAATTTGTTAGGAATATTTGAATGCTAAGTTTTGAGTAGAGGAATATTATGTATTTTTATGTCATATTGAGTGTGTTCTTTTTATTAATGTCATTATTGGAAACGAATAATGTAAGAATAAAGATAGGAAGCGCAATTGTTTTAGATAAAAGAAGAGTTAGACTTATTGGGATACTAGTATTAGGAGTAATTACTCTCTTTAGAGCAACCACAGTAGGTGGAGATTTAGCGAATTATAAACGCTTTTATTTTGATGTATGGAAAAATGCTGAATTTTCTGTGGGCGGTTTTATTACAAAATCTGATCCATTATTTTTAGTGCTAAATTGGTTTGTGGGATTGTTCACGGATGAATTTCATGTTTTTGTTGTTTTTATTGGTGCAATAACTTTATTTTTATACTTTAAATCTATTCATAGATATTCAGCTAATATGTGTATGAGCTTCTTCCTGTTTATTACACTTG
Organism: Agathobacter sp.; assembly: GCA_045530745.1. Taxonomy (GTDB): domain Bacteria; phylum Bacillota; class Clostridia; order Lachnospirales; family Lachnospiraceae; genus Roseburia. The sequence continues at coordinate 44,820 of JAZSCQ010000027.1, read as the reverse complement.
GAAGGATAAGAGGATGCTTTAGTGGAATACGCCAAGAGTTAGCGGTTGGAATTATGCTGTACTCATTTAGGTATGTTGAAGAACGAAAATTAGGTAAGTTTCTAATATGTTGGATAGTAGCGAGTATGATACATCAAACAGCATTGGTGGGAATTATCTTATATTGGTTTTGTAATGATAAGAGTGACGAAAATGTATTTTGGAAATATATTATGTTGCTCATGGGTACGTTTATAGCAACGGTGTTTTTTATGCCTGTGATAGTATCTTTATATGGTGCGAATGACTATACAGATAATATTGTTGGTGGACAAGGTGGGACATTATTACTTGTACGTGTTATTATTTTGGTGGTTTTATTGCTTGTTTTAAGTAAGCAAAGAGAAAAAAAACTGAAGGATGTTTTGTTAACTAGAAATTATGCAATATGTTGTGCATTTCAGATAACCGCATTAGGATTTTCTCTTGCAAATAGACTTACATATTATTTCTCGGTTGCATTGATTTTGCTTATACCAAATCTATTAGTCTATGTAAACGACAGAAAAACTAAGAATATCTTGCAAATAGTTGTTGGAATTGTAAGTTTATTTTATTTTATTTATGAATCTAGAAATAACACATCTGGTATTATCCCATATAATTTCTTTTGGGAGAGCTCAATATAAATTTGAAAGGATGAGAAAATGAAAACGAATATTCTAATTTTATTAGATTGGCGAGGATATTTATGTGGTAAGTTTATAGGCACAAGAGATAATCATTCGGCAGGATTTTTAGATGTAAAAAAACTTATGCATCTAATAGGAGATGAATATAATATAGAGTGTCACAAATTTGAAGATTTGGATTTGAATAGAAATTATAAAGATTGGTTTGTAGTATATGCTTCTTCTGAGGAACGCGGTTTGTTGTATAAAAGATATATAGAAGATATACTTTTGAGATTGCAAACAGATGGGGCAATTTTAATTCCTAAATTCAACTATTTTCGAGCGCATGGAAATAAAGCATTTCAAGAAATGCTCAGAAAGCAGTTTAATGATAAGGACTTAAGGATTCCTGAATCGCAAATTATTGGAAGACTCGAAGAATTTGATGCTGACAAATTTACCAATTATCCATATGTTGTGAAGGCGTCATCAGGAGCAGGAAGTTGCGGTGTTAAATTGGTGCATAATAGAAATGAGTTAATTAGTACGGTACGAAAACTTTCAGCAGTAACATATTATGATGAATATTTTTCAAGATTGCGTGATTTTTGGAATTCGAAAATAGTATGGTTTTTAAAAGATATTTACAGAAAACTTCGTGGAATTGCAAAATGCAAAAGGCCAAAGATGAAGCTTTTTACGAATAAGGTTATCATTCAAGATTATATTCCGAACTTAGAGGGAGATTATAAGGTTTTATATTATTTTGGGAAATACTATGTTTTAAAACGCTTAAATAGAGATAATGATTTTAGAGCAAGTGGAAGTGGAAAATTTAGTTTCCCGGATAATGCTGAAGAGATTGGCGATATTCTTGAATATGCGCGTAAAGTTGCAAACGAATTAGATACACCAATGATTTCTATGGATATTGCGCAGAATAAGAATGGGTGTTATTTGATAGAATTTCAGTTTGTGTGCTTTGGACCATATACTATTCAATATTCAGAGTGGTACTTTGAGTATAATGAAAGTGGATGGACAAAGATTATGGGTGAATCAGATATGGAGACAGAAGTTGCACGTTCTCTCACAAATTGGATGCAGTATTTAAAGTGTGAGTAGATTTAAGGAGATAATTACAGATGAATATAGTATTTTACCACGCCTCTTTGCACAGAGGTGGAGCAGAGCGAGTTATTACAAGTTTAGCAAATTATTATGCAGCAGCTCATAATGTTTCAATAATAACTATTGATAATGGTGAAAGAGAATATACTATATTGCCTAATGTTAGACATGTAAAATTATGTGGATTAAAACAGAATAAGAGTTTAAAAAAATCATTAGAGTATAATGTGATATTGATTAAGTTATTAAGGAAAGCTTTAAAAGAGCTTGAGCCAGATGTTGTAATTTGTATGGGCGTTAATCAATTGTTACATGCATATTGCGCAAAATGTGGATTAAAATATAAATTGATTGGTTCTGAACGAGCAAATCCATATACTGATCCATGTGGGGTGAAATGGAATATAATAAAGAGATATTTATATAAGCATGTAGATGGATTTGTTTTTCAAACAAGTGGTGCAAGTAAATTCTATGAAAAAAAACTTCTAAAGGGAACGATTATAAAAAATCCTATTGCTAATGAATTTATTGAATCAGATGAAATTAATATTGAAAATCGAGATAATAACAAGTTTTATTCAGTTGGAAGACTTGTTGCAGAAAAAGGGTATGACTATTTGATAAATGCCTTTGTTAAGTTTCATAGTCTGTATAACGAAACAACATTGACAATATATGGCGAAGGAAAGGAAAGGGAAAAATTAGAAGAACTAATTTCTGAGAATCAAGCAGATACATATATTTTCCTACCAGGAAAATTAGAGAATGTTGCCGAGGAAATGCAGAAAGCAAAATTTTTTATTTTATCAAGTAAAACCGAGGGGATGCCCAACACACTATTAGAAGCTATGGCATCAGGATGTATTTGTGTTTCAACAGATTGTGATTTTGGGCCAGGCGAGATAATTATACATGGGATAAATGGGTTTTTAGTAGAATATGGTAATGAAAAACAATTGATTGAAAACTTATCAAATATTTATAAATCTAAGACTATCCAGGAATCAGTGTCTTCAAGAGCAAAAGAAGTCAAGAACACAAATTCATTGAACAATATTGCAAATCAATATCTAGAATATATAGAAAGTCTATTTTAAAGAGAGAAGAAATTGGAATCAAGAAAACAGAATGTATTAAAAAATGTAAAAGTGGGCTTGGCTGCCCAGTTAATTTCATATTTTTTATCATTTATTACACGAACTGTGTTTTTACAGTTTTTATCTGCAGAATACCTGGGTGTAAATAATGTGTTTTCTAATGTGTTGACACTTTTATCAATTGCGGAAGCTGGTACAGGAGGTGTGTTTGCCTCAGTAATGTATAAGCCTCTTTATGAGAAGGATGAGGAAAAAGTCAGTTTTTTAACAAAGTATATGCATAAGGTGTTTTGCATAATATCTGTTATTATTTTATGTGTAGCATGTGCAATGTTTCCTTTTTTGGAGTGGATTATAGGGGATACTACAATACCTAATATTCCTTTTATTTATGTACTGTTTATTTTCAAAATAATAGTCAATTACTTGTTAATCCATTATAATACCTTACTTGATGCAGATCAAAAAAGGTATATTAGTACGATATATGTTCAGTCCTGGGCAGTTTTGCAATATGTAATACAGTTGTTGATATTAGTATACACAGGCAGTTTCGAACTGTATATGGTTGTTCAAATTGCATGTTCAATTATGCCTTATGTATGTATAAGAAGATATGTACGTAATAGATATAGATATTTGTTAAATCATATTACATATGAGCCAAAGCAAAGTGAGCTTAGGGAAATAAAATCAAGAATAAATGCTGGTTTCTGGTCGCATTTATCATATGCGATATTTTATGGAACGGATTCTATGGTTATAACCAAGATGTTAGGACTTGGCGTTTCGGGAATATATTCTAATTATGTAGTTGTTATTAATATACTAATTGTTTTAGCTACGATTATACATACCTCATTAAATGCAAGTGTAGGGAATTTGACTGCATCTGGGAAAACGAGCGAGGAAGTATATACGATATATAATAGATTGTTATTATTGTTCATGATATTTACATTCTTTTCGGCTGGAATGTTTATTGTATTTATAAATCCATTTATAGTTCTTTGGATTGGAGAAGAATATTTACTTGATAAATCTATTATAATATGTCTTGCTATGACATTTGTATTTGGAGAATACGGATTTAAAAAATTACTTGTAATGTTTAAATGGGCTACTGGACTATTTGTAAAAGATAAATATATTTATTTGTTAGAGGCATTATTAAATTTAGGTCTGTCTATTATTTTAGGATACAAATATGGTCTTTTGGGCGTCTTATTAGCAACTGTTATTGCCTCAATGCCGACATTATTATCATCTTTGTACTTAGTTTGTAAGAATGTATTCAAAAAATCGTTTGTGTTATGTTTGGCAAAGATAATATGTTATATTGTTTCGTTATGTTCAATAATTATATTTGTTGACTGGAGAGTAAGTAATGTTATGATAACGAACTGGGGAGAATTTATCTTTGTTGGTGGAATTACTGCGGTAATTACGATGCTGATAATGATTTTGATAAATTTACCAAGAGTGGAAAGTAAATATTACTTATGCTCGATTAAGGAAAAAATAAGAAGAGATTAATGGTGAGAAAGTGGAAAAACATATTTACTTAGAAAAAAGCGAAGTATACAAATACCCAATGGATGATAATTTATTTGCTCCAAGTAAAATAAATGAAGAGTATCCATTTGACGATATTTCGTTGGATGAAAATAGAGTATATGACATGGTGAGAAATTGTTTTGTTGGAATGGGATTGGATAAAGAACATTTCGGGGAAAAAACATGGAATCCATTAGGGGTATATATTAATCCCGGAGATGTGGTTGTGATAAAACCCAATATGGTAAAACATTGTGAAAGTACAGAACAATATCAGTGCACAGTTACAAATCCTTCCATTGTTCGGGCTGTAATAGATTATTGTGTTATTGCAAAAGCAGGAAAAATTATTTTGGGTGATGCACCTATTCAAGGGGCAGATATGGATAAAATCAAGTGTGATTGTAAATATGATGATCTCATTGATTACTATTTAAAAAAAGGAATAAATATACAATTTAAAGATTTTAGAGATTTGGTTGTAAAGCGTATCAATCAGAATATTGTTACAGTGAAAGAAAAAAAACCAAATTCAGATGATTATGTAAATGTGTCATTAGGGAATAAAAGTAAACATTATCAACCTGAAATGAAAACAAAATATGAGACGTGTGGCTATGTAAATACGGAAATAAATAAAATGCATAATAAGGAGAAGCATGATTATGTTATTTCATCGGATATTTTAGCAGCAGATGTAATTATTAATTTACCTAAACCTAAGACACATCGTTTTGCTGGACTAACTGCTGCACAAAAGAATTTTGTAGGTTCATGTTCTGATAAAGAATCTTTGCCGCATTTCCGAGCAGGAGGAGGATGTGTTGGTGGTGATGAAACGAACAAAGATAACTTTTATACGAAATGTATTAGTTGGAATTATGCAAAATCGTTATCATGTGATAAAAAGAAACAATACAAGATTGCGAATCTATATAGATTTATATATCGTGTTTTGTGCAAGTTGAAAAATAAAAATGTGTATATTCATGGTCAGTGGTACGGAAATGATACCATTTGGAGAACAATTATAGATTTAAATAAAATCATGTATTTTGCTGACAAAACAGGGAATATGAAATGGGGAGAAAGACAACGAAAAATATTAACCATTGGAGATATGATTATAGCAGGGGAAAAAGAGGGGCCTCTTAATCCAAGCCCTAAGCCGCTAGGAATGGTTTTGATTTCAGATAATTGTGCTCTTTTTGACTATGTTGTTTGTAAAATAGCAGGGTTCGATGAGAAGGTAATACCTACCGTTCATCATTCAATTAGAAATACAGATTTGAGTGATGAAGATTGGCAGGATATAGTATTGTTTTCAAATCATGCAGATTTCAATGAAGTAAAAGTTTCTGAGCTTGATATTAATAAAGTAAATAAATGGGAGCCACATCCTTTCTGGAAGGAAGTACTGTAAATGGGTAAAAATTTTAATGCTAGCCAACAAAAAAACATGATTGACGTAGCAAAGCTATTCTTCTCTTTTTGCGTTGTAGGGATACATACTAATGTTTTGGAAAACTTTCCAGAAAAGACAGAGTGGTTCATAATGCACTTGGTTTTTCGAATGGCTGTTCCTTTTTTCTTTGTATCAAGTGGATATTTTTTGGGAGAAAAGCTAAATAAAGATAAAGATAACTATAAAGCAATTATAAACGGATATAGAGCAAAGTTGTTTCCCCCTTTCTTTTTCTGGGGATTAATTGGGTTAGTGCTCTATGCAGTTGAATTAAAAATACTAGGCTATGACTTGTTTAAAATTATAGTGCTTTCAGTTCGAACTGCAATTTGTTATCCACAGGGAGCAATGTGGTTCGTTGCAGCCTGTATTGTTGACTCGATAATATTGCAATTAATCATAGATAAAAAAATTAAAACAAGAAATGTCACAATCATTGCTTTGTTACTATTCGGGTTTGCACTAGTTTCTAATAGCTATTATTTTTTAATTGAAAATACTTTCTTCCAGATAATAGTAGATATTTACAGGAGAGTTTTCATGAGTGTTAGGAATGGAGTTTTTCTGTTTGTGTATATGTGGCTAGGATATTTATTAAGTAACGCAAATGTAAATGAATTTTTGAATAAAAAACGAAAGTGGGTTCGTATCATTTTATTTGTTTCTTTAATTACATTGGTTGCAGAAGTTAATTATACATATGGTAAACATGTTGTAGACGATAGTTCTGTCTTTGTTTCATTTCTTGTAGCCGTACCACTACTTGTATTTGAATGTATAAATTATCAATTGCGGAGCAAACTACCATATAGAGAAATGCGAAGTCTGAGTACTGTTTTATACTATGTGCATCCACCATTTACAAACTGCATTAAAATGCTATGGGATCTGAATGGAGTATTATTTTTTTGTATAGTTTGTGCATGTTGTATGCTATTTTATATATTAAAGTCACACAGCGGAATACTAAAAAAGATATTATAGTGGAAAATAAGGCATATATTGGTTCATCAAAGATTAGAGGGGAACGTACTTTAGTTGGGTCTAGCTCAAAACAATAAAATAAAGCAAAAAATATGCAGGTAGGCTGAGCTTCAGTTTACCTGTTTTGTGTTGCAATGAAACCAGAAGATATGTCTTAATGAGTAGCAATCAAAATGAATATGCGAGAGGGAGCGTTTTTGTACTACGTAAGCGCTTAATAACAAAGTGCTTATAATTTCCTCTCGTTTCATGAGACAATTATCTCCTCGCAACTGTATAGTAAGGATAGATATAGTTGTGTACAGTAACGCTAGTCAGAGGTATCTATGAGTCAAGTAGCGAGAGTACGTAAATATATCAAACGAGAGCAATGGAAAACTCTCATCCAAGAATGTCAATCCAGCGGAATGACAGTTAGTGTTTAGTGTAAAGCTAATGATATCTGTGAGCAGACATACTACATAAATCTGAAAGCATTACGGAAAGAACTTTGTAATAATCTTCCTGTTCCATTACCAAACACAGAAAAAACAACTGTATTTAAAAAGTTGGAAGTGGCATCACCTATTCCTAATGCATATGCGGTTGTTACTATTCGATTGCCTCAGGCTATGCTAGAGATTATGGAAGGTACCCGCCAGCAGACGAAACAGGCAGTGATTTTAGCATTGCAAAGTGTATGTTAGGCGATATCACAGTTGCCCAAAACATCTACATCGCTTGTGGTTATACTGACATACGAAAAGCCTTTGATGAACTCGTAGCTGTTGTTCAGGCATAGCTCCACCTGGAGCCATTCTCATCAAGTCTTTTTCTGTTCTGTGGAAAATGCAGGGACAAAATGAAAGCCTTATTATGGGAAGGTGATGGTATCGTCCTTCTGCACAAATGATTAGAAAACGGCAACTTTAAATGGCCTCGTAAAGTGTCCGAAGTAAAACCCATATTCTGGCGGAAATTCAGGTGACTTATGGAAGGTCTTGAACTGGAATAAAAGCATGCCATTAAGCCTGCAAAACAAGGAGAATTCTGTTGATGCAAAGTACTTGAAATGCTCGTATTTACTGCCTTTCTGGAGCTTTTGTATTATAATAAACTTATCAAAACGATAAGGGAACACACGAATCATGGATAACAATCATAAATGATAGCTTGTTTTATTTGAGGGGTTATTGGCTATGGTGACAACAGATTATTTTGTTAATGTGGAAGATGAGAACCTATTATTGGAGATTCAGAATAGAGTTTTTGCTAAGGAAAATATGCGTGAACTAGTTGCTGAGCGTAAGCGATTGGGGTTGACACAATATCAGATTGAAGAGTTATTCTTATCGTCAAGAACAAATGTCGCAGAACATATAAAGCATATTTCTGAAGAGGGCGAGCTGGATGAAAACTCAACTTGTCGGAATTCACGACAAGTTCAAATGAAAGGAAATCGAGAGGTTACAAGAAATATTCTTAATTACAATCTGGACGTTATCAGTACTGTTGGCTACCGTGTAAATTTCAACCGTGTTATTGCGTTTCGTATTTGGCAACAAATGTGTTGAAAAAATATGTGATAAAAGGCTTTGCATTGAATGATGCTAGATTAAAGAATCTAAGTGGCAGTGGTTACTTCAAAGAACTTCTAGAGAGTATCAGAGATAATCGTGCATCAGAAAAAATATTTTACCATCAGATATTAGATATATATGTTACAAGCATACCTCTGCTATGGAAGCATTTAAATCACAGTCTGATGCAATCATCGCGAATCGCTATGATAGTTGCCTTGATGATGTAGAAGAGAAGGTTTATACAAGGGATTTGTTTAGAAGAGATTAGCACTATTAAGCGCTTATATTCTGCAAATACTCGCTATGATTCTGAACAACGGATTTGATAATCTGTACATCCACGACTAATCCTTCAATACGTCCAGTTTCATTTATGTAGCGTTCGCTGGTTGAGAGATAACACTGTTCGATATGGTTAAGTCGTGGAATAACTATGTTTTCCATAGAAATGTTCAGTTTACGAATATCGGCAGATAGTCGATTATCTACTTCGTCAATCTTAGCCGAAAGTCGATTGTCTACTTCGTCGATTCTTGCAATAAGACGATTTTCCATGGTGTCCATTCTGACATGGACGCTGTCGAGTTTTTTATCAATAATATCTGATATGGCAAGTAAGAGTGCATTGTTGTTCATATGTTTTTTCTCCTAATTTTATGTCGGTGAAGGTATATTAGCATAGTTACCATATGGTTGCAATGTGCAGTCATGATGTTGCGAAAAGTTTGTAAGATGCGCACTAATACGCATACGTGAATTTGTGCAAAATGTAGTATGATTGAAAGTGATAATTGCAGAACTTATAAAACATATCTATAATAAAGAGGAATTAGGTTTATAAGCATTTTGTTCCAGGAGGCGCATATGTCCCAGACAATCTTAATCACCGGCGGTGCCGGGTTTATTGGTTCCAATTTCATAGATTATATGCTGGATAAATATCCCAACGACCGTATTGCCTGTGTGGATGCTTTGACATATGCGGGGCGGATGGAGAATCTGGCAGAAGCGATGCAGACGGACAATTTTGTTTTCTACCAGGCCGATATCTGTGACAAAGAAAAGATCGAGGAGATATTCGAGTCAGAGAAGCCTGATATCGTAGTCAACTTCGCGGCGGAGAGTCACGTAGACCGCTCGATTGAAAGTCCAGAAGTTTTCCTAAAGACGAACGTGCTTGGGGTACAGGTGTTGATGGATGCGTGTATCAAGTTTGGAATGATACGTTTCCATCAGATTTCGACGGATGAGGTGTATGGCGATTTGCCTTTGGATAGACCAGATCTGCTTTTTACAGAAGAGTCACCGATTCGCACCAGCAGTCCTTATAGTGCGTCAAAAGCGAGTGCAGATTTGCTCGTAATGGCATATCATCGTACTTATGGTTTGCCGGTTACGATTAGCCGTTGTTCAAATAATTATGGACCACGTCAGCTATCGGAGAAGCTGATTCCACTTATGATAGAGCATGCGATGGCGGACAAGTCTCTTCCAGTATATGGAGATGGGCGCAATGTGCGAGATTGGATTCATGTACGGGATCATTGCGAAGCTATTGATTTGATAATTCGAGGTGGAAGCATCGGTGAGATTTACAATGTCGGTGCCAACGAGGAGTGGAGCAATATCGATATTGTGAGGATGATTTGCAAGCAATTAGACAAGCCAGAGAGTTTGATTACATATGTCACAGACCGTAAGGGACATGACCTGCGTTATGCCATTGATTCTAGCAAATTGCAGAAAGAATTGGGCTGGAAGCCTAAGGTGGCATTTGCGGACGGGCTGAGAGAGCTTATTAACTGCTATAGGAGGAACTAACGATGCCATCAACTACTCCAACCTCCCGCATCAACTGGATTGACATGGCAAAGGGGTACGGCACTATTCTGGTTATCTATGCACATCTTGGTGTAGGTACACTTTGGACGTGGATGTATAGCTTTCATTTGCCATTGTTTTTCTTTCTGTCGGGATACGTATTTAGTACAAAAGACAATTTCATAAAGTTTACATGTAAAAAGATAAAATCCATCGTAGTTCCATATTTTTGTCTGGGGATTCCAATGGTGCTGTTCCAGCTGTTAATGTATTATAAACAAGGCGTTTTTTCTACAGAGGTAGCAGAGTCATTATTTAGGAGACTGGTGGAGCAGAAAAGGTTCTGGACGCTATGGTTTATGGCATGTTTATTTTTCCTGAATTTGCTGTTTTATATGCTTGTGAAGCTTTGCCGCAGAGAATGGATAATACTCGTGACATCTGTTGTTTTACCGCTTGTGGGACTAGCTTATTATGAGAAAGGAGGTCTGCCGTTGTATTGGAACGCGGATGCATGCCTTATGGCGATTCCATTTTTTGCAGTGGGTTACCTGTACAAGCTACATGCCAAGAGGATTGATGCAGTGGTCGACCAGCTTCGTTTCAATATTCCGCTGTTTGTTTTCTTAGGTATCGTCAACGTAGTTGCCTGGCGCAAGTCCTTGGATGAGACAGGGCTTGGACTAGAGATGTTTGAATCTAATTATGGAAATCCGTTGTTTACATATATTGCGGCATTTGCAGGCATATTCTGTGTGGTGATTGCTTCAAAATGGTTTACGATTCCGCCACTTCGATATGTTGGTGAGAATTCGATGCTTTACTATGCTTGGCACCAGACCATTCTGATTCCGGTTATGAATAAGGTGTATGCATTGCTGGGATGGAATGTGCTGCAAGGCTATGGGGCAGTAGGCGTCGTAACGTATAAGTGGTTGATGGTACTTGCGATTGTGATAGCGCTTTCTATTTGTAATTGGGGTATTTGGAAGCTGCGATTAAAATTTGTATTAGGAAAATAAAAAGGATGCACTTTATCAAGTGCATCCTTTTCATATCCATATTTAATTGTCTCTCTTTTTGTTGTTTGACTCGCCTAATATGTAATCCAAAGATACATCGTACATTTTGGCAAGCTGGATAACATAAGATACAGGAATCTCGCGAATCCCATTTTCATAACGACGATACACTTCTCTCTGACAGCAAAGCTTGTCTGCTACCTGCTGTTGTGTCAAATCGTGGTCTTCTCTCAAATCTCGTATACGTCTAAAATGCATAGCATAGCCCTCCTCCGTAAAACCTTTATTTATTATCATACGGAAGAAAGAAAATAATAATAAAAGCGACTATATAGTTGCATATAAATGCAATACATAGGATACATAACAATTTATAGAATAAAAAGGGACAAAATATGACAGAAATGTCATATTTTGGAATTATTTATTATGCGATATAATAAATATGCTCTCAGAGCGATAGCTAGAGACGCTTTAAAAATAAAATGAAAGGAAAAGTCACCTTTCAGAGGCGAAAATCGACAACTCGAGCTGTTGATAAAGGGAGTTTCACACATGCAAAAGGACGCACCCAAAGTGCGTCCTTTTTGTTTTGCGTAAAAGAAGGAATCACTATATAATAAGTATATTAGAAAATACTAAGGAGATTTAAGCATGTACATAAACGATCGTGATCAAATAAATTATCATGGATTCCTGCGAGCACTTAGGGCAATGCATGGAGTGCCTCAAGGTTACGTAAGCAAAGGAATATGTACCACAAGTGGGATGAATCGTTTTGAAAATGGCAATCGTATTGCAGAGAAACTGATGCGTGATCGCCTGACTGCCAGATTGGGAATCTCGGGTGAAACCTATGAGGACTATCTCCTGCCCAAAGAATATGATGCATGGAAACATAGAATGCGTATCATAAAGGCCATCGAAGAGAGAGCCATTGTCGAAGCGCAAAAAGAATTAGCACAATACGAAAAACGTCCAAAGTTAAATAACCTGAACAAGCAATTTATAAAAGCGATGCAGTATAATATCCTTCTGCTTGAGGGTGCATCAGAAGAGGAGCTGTTTGCATGTGTTACAGAAGCGATAAAGCATACCGTTCCATCGGTCGAAAAAGCCTTGGCTGGAGCCCATTTATTAGCTGACCAGGAGGTCAATCTGCTTGCGGAAAGGATATATCTGTGTAAATGTCCAAAAGTAGTATGCGATATAAATACATGGCGCATAGGAGAATATGAAAAGCTAATTTCTTACATAGACACTTCGCGTTGGGAAAAGCTTCAGAAAGCTAAGGCCTATCCTAAAATTGCCTACTATATCGGTCAATGCCTTATGGCAAAGGATTGCAATGAAACCGACCTAAAGCGAGGACTGGAATTATGTGACGAAGCAATTGATTTGCTTCGAGATACCAGCCGTTTGTATTATTTTATTGAATTACTTGAGATGCGCCGTTCTCTGGCAGAGCGTATGATAAAGGAATTCTCATTAGAAAAGAAAATATATGTCAAGCTCCAGTCAATGCTGGATGAAAACAATACATGGGAGCGTGTGTTCAAAGAACTTTATGCGGAATATCATGTGCCGGTCTACATGTCAAATTTCTGCTATTTATACTACGAAACAGAGTGTCACAATATGGTAGAGGTTGAGGAGCTCCGCAGAACCATGCTTGGGATTTCCAGAATAAAATTATGCGAAGGCGTCTGCGCAGACAGAACCTTAATTCGAATCGAACGTGAAGGCGCAAATCCTACCATAGAGGTTATGCGCAGATTATTTGAGAAAATGGGATTGTGTGCAGAGTACAAACGCGCTCCTATCATCACAACAGATGCAGATGTTTTAACAATTGATTACGAGCGATTGGTTAGAGCTGCGAATGATGTAAACGTAGAAGAAGGACTTAAGATAATTGAATATATAAAGAGCCGTATCAATATGGATTTGCCGTTTAATAAGCAGGAGATATGCAGGTTGGAAAATTATCTTATGTTTAATGGGAAGATAGTCACAGGTGAGATATTTGCAAAAAGACAACAGGAGGCGCTGGAGTGTACTATTCCAATAGAGGCGTTGAATAATAAAAAGGAGTTCTATACTAGTTGTGAAATTCAATGTGTACAGGAATTTGCGTTTAATATAAAAACTAATATTTCGGAAATATGCTTTGAAATAATAAAAAGATGGTGTTCCGGTGTAGTGGAAAAAGGGGTAGATAGTTCTAGGATAGCTATTTGCGAATTATTAATGGGAAAAATGGCATGTGAGTTGGGGAATAGACAACTATATGAAGAGTCTTCTCAAATGAGTGGATTGATTTTGAAAGAATGCTTGTTACATTATAGAATGGAAGATGTTTCAAATGCTATTTATAACAAAATATGGAATTATAGACAAACTGATGGATGTGATCAGTCTTATATTTTACATAACTTGTTAAAATGTAAGCATCTAAACGAAATAAACAAAAAATATAATGTTGCAGCATTCTTTCAAAAAAAGATTAATGAATTGTAGAACTATTTTACAACTACATTATTAGTAGGTCCATCATGACAAACAGCAACGCCAGAACTTGCTGTGCCGATGGAAGCTGTGCCCATAATTAAAAGGGAAAATGCTAGGGTACAAAGTACGATTCCCTTAATAATCGATTGTTTCATCGTGACTCTCCTTTCATAAAATGGTAAAAAGTTAAAATGATAAAAGATAAGGATATTGTAGATTCAAATCGCAAAGTTCGACATATGACATATGTGTCAATTTGTGGGGAAATACATGAAAGAGGCCATCGCCACAGAGATTTTATCTGTTTGCGATGGCCCCTTATATAGATGTAACTATAAATGAGATGCAGATTAGTTGGAAACGTTTTCGGTAGCGTTAGTACCCAATATGTATGCGTCTAACATTCGGTTAATAGTATCATTCTGAACTTTAATGGTTTTTTCTAACAATTTGATGTATTCGAGTAATTCTTCTTTTGTATAGTTCTTGTTGTCATCCATGTTTTTGTCTCCTATATATTGTGGAATTTCAAATGATAATTGAAGTATAGCACTAGAAAAATGGATTGCAATAGTTTTGGCGCAAAATTGGCATAACCACGGAGTTTGTCGACATTATTCGACAGGGGAAAAGTGCCAAAAAACATGTTTGTCAAAACGACTGACATGTGCTAAAATAAAATTTAACAATGGACAATATTGTACAGGAGGATGTATTTTATGGACTACAAATCAATTTATGAACAGTGGTGTACAGACCCTTACTTTGACGAAGCTACCAAAGCGGAACTCAAAGCATTAGAAGGTGATGAAAAAGAAATCGAAGATCGTTTCTATCGTACACTTGAATTCGGTACAGCTGGACTTCGTGGGGTTATCGGTGCTGGTACTAACAGAATGAACATTTACACAGTACGTCAGGCTACACAGGGCTTGGCAAACTACATCGTAGCACAGGGCGGACAGGAACGTGGCGTTGTTATCGCACATGACTCTCGTCTTATGCATGATGAATTCAAAGATGCAGCAGCTCTTTGTTTAGCAGCAAACGGAATCAAGACATATGTATTCAAAGAATTACGTCCAGTTCCAATGCTTTCATTTGCAGTACGTCAGTTAAATACATTAGCTGGTATCGTAATCACAGCTAGCCACAACCCAAGAGAATACAACGGATACAAGGTATACTGGGAAGACGGCGCACAGGTTACACCACCTCATGATACAAATATCATGGATGAAGTTAAGAAAGTTACCTCTTTTGACATGGTTAAGACTATGGACAAACAGGAAGCTATCGATAAAGGTCTTTATGTAGTACTTGATGATGCAATCGATGAGAAATATTTCGAAACAGTTCGTGCTTTATCTATTCATCCAGAAATCATCAAAGAAATGGCAAAAGATATCAAGATTGTTTACACACCACTTCATGGTACAGGTTTACTCCCTGTTACTCGCGTGTTAAAGGATCTCGGATTTGAACAGGTATATGTAGTAGAAGAACAGGCTACTCCAGATGGTAACTTCCCTACATGTCCTTCACCAAACCCAGAAAACATCAAAGCGTTTGAACTTGCACTTAAACTTGCAAAAGAAGTTGATGCAGACGTTATCATGGCTACAGACCCAGACGCTGACCGTCTTGGTGTATACTGCAAGGATACAAAGACAGGTGAATACGTAGGCTTCACAGGAAATATGTCAGCTATGCTTATCGCTGAATATATCTTAGCTGAAAAGACCAAAAACGGCACAATGCCAGAAAATCCTGTATTTGTAGAATCAATCGTTTCTACAGCTATGGGTGCAGCTATTGCAAAAGCTTATGACGTTAAATACGTAGAAACACTTACTGGTTTCAAATATATCGGTGAACAGATTCGTCTTATGGAAGAAGCTGGCACAGGTAACTATGTATTCGGTATGGAAGAAAGCTATGGATGTCTTCCAGGTACATATGCTCGTGACAAAGATGCTCCAGCAGCAGTTGTTATGCTTTGTGAAGTAGCAGCTTACTACAAATCAAAGAATATGACACTTTGGGATGGCATGATTGAAATGTACGAAAAATATGGATACTACAAAGAAGACATCGAAACACTTACTCTTAAGGGTATCGATGGTGCAGCTCAGATTGCAGCTCTTATGGAAAAAGCTCGTACAGAAGTTCCAGCTACAATCGGCGAATACGAAGTACTCGAAGTAATCGATTACAAGGCTTGTACAAGAAAGAATATGAAGACTGGTGAAGTTACTCCAAGTGGACTTCCAAGCTCTAACGTATTCTACTATGTATTAAATGATGATGCATGGTGCTGCGTACGTCCTTCAGGTACAGAAGCAAAGATTAAATTCTATTTCGGCATCAAGGGGACATCTCTTGAAGACGCAAATCAGAAGAATGAAGCTTTAAAGAAAGCTACTATGGCGTTGTTTGAGTAATTTGGAAACTATATCATTTAGGAAGTACTAGAAATTATGATGAAAGTATACATTTGTCCGAATTGTGGATGGATGAGAATTGTATCAAGAAGAAGTGTGGTAGAGTGTCATAAATGCGGTTTGGAGCAGATGACACTCTCCAACTTGTCTATGGTGGATTATACCAACATGAGTGAACAGGAAAGAAAAGATTATGTTACAGGTTGGATGTATATCCACAGTAGGAAAGGAAAACGAAATGGCAGATAGAGAGAAACAGATGGAAAATGCCAAGACTGTCAAGAAGAAAAAGAAGTTAAATAAAAGACAGCAGCAGAAACGTAAGCTGATTATTATTGGTGTGGAAGTGCTTTGTCTGCTGTTATTGTTAGTTGCATTATATGTGTGGTCTTTGTGGGACAAGATTGATATTGATAGCGGATTCACTAATTCTGAAGCAGGTATCAACGAGGATCTCGATTCGGATGTATTAGAGAAGATGGAAGGCTATACTAATATTGCACTGTTTGGTCTTGATAATCGTAAGGCTGGTCAGTATGAAAGCGGTCAGTCTGATGTTATTATGATTGCAAGCATTAACAATAAGACCAAAGAAGTTCGTCTTCTTTCCGTATATCGAGACACTTACCTTAGTATAGGTAATGGCAAATTTAACAAGGCGAATGCAGCTTATGCAAGAGGCGGCGCAAAACAGGCGGTTCAGATGCTCAATGCAAACCTGGATTTGAATATTACAGAGTATGTATGTGTAGACTGGGCTGCGGTTACAGAGGCGATTGATGCTTTGGGTGGTGTAGAGATTGAACTTACGAAAGCAGAGGTAAAGCAAATTAATGAATATCTCTGGGAAGTAGATAAAATGCTCGGTACTAAGAGTGAGAAGTTAAGTGGCACCGGACTCAAAACATTAACCGGAACACAGGCTACCACCTATGCCCGAATTAGAAAAACAGCTGGTAACGATTTCAAGCGTGCATCTCGTCAGCGTATTGTAATTGAAGCAATGCTAAATAAGGCAAAGGCTTCCGATATTGGAACTTTGTTAAATATATGTAATGCGGTATTTGATGATATTTCTACAAGCTTAACCTTGGATGAGATTATCGGTCTTGCTAGACATGTTAAGGAATATTCAATTGGCACCACAAGTGGTTTCCCATTCAAGATGAAGACAGACCAGTTGTCAGGAAGTGGTGATACGGTTATTCCGATTGGTTTAGAGAAGAATGTTTCAGAGCTTCATAAGTATCTGTTTAATACAGAAAACTATGAGCCATCCAAAACGGTAAAAGCAATTAGTAATGCAATTATTGATAAAACGGGTGTTACAGAAAATTCAAGCTCTATTAATGTAGATGATTTTAATGATACTGCAGGACAGTCGGGTACTAATTTTAAAGATGAGGATGGTACCGAGAAGAAAGACTAAGAAATAATTGGTAGACCAATCCACACACGATTGGTCTACCATTATGCTATAAAGAAGAATTGGAGGAGAGGTAATGAAAGCAAGTGTAATTGAAAAAATCAATGCAACAAATCAGAAATACTTAAAGGACTTAGTGGGCAAAGAGCTTCCACAGAGACTGGTAGACCAGCTTAACAACATGGATTGGTCTTGTCTTGATTTAATCGGACAGAAGGAACAGGCACGTGGACAGTTTGCTCCACTTGGTGCAATGGAGCTTCCAGAGATTCAGGAGCGAAAAGAAGAGTTTAAAGCAATCGGTTTAGAGGCAATCAGAGCTGGCAAAGTAGGAGCAATCCTTTTAGCAGGTGGACAGGGTACACGTCTTGGCTTTGACAAAGCAAAAGGTATGTACAACATCGGTGTAAACAAGGATTTATATATCTTTGAACAGTTGATTCGAAACCTTCAGAAGGTAACAGATGAAGCAGGGGTATATGTGCCATTCTATGTTATGACAAGCGATAAGAATGATAAAGATACTCGCGAATTTTTTGAAGAACATGATTACTTTGGCTATAACAAAGATTATGTAAAATTCTTTGTACAGGAAATGGTTCCAGCAGTAGACTTTGATGGAAATGTATTAGTAGAAGCAGAGGATTCTCTCGCGATGTCTCCAAATGGGAATGGTGGCTGGTTTACATCACTTTTAAAAGCAGGTCTTGGTGAAGACTTAAAAGAAAAGGGTGTAGAATGGCTCAATATCTTTGCGGTAGACAATGTACTTCAGCAGATTGCAGATCCAGTATTTGTAGGTGCAACACTTCAGTCTGGTTGTGTAAGTGGTGCAAAAGTAGTTCGCAAATGTGACCCATATGAAAGAGTTGGAGCTCTTTGTCTGGAAGATGGCAAACCATCCATTATCGAATACTACGAGCTTACTCCAGAGATGGCGGAAGCAACCAATGAAGCAGGCTCTCTTCTTTACGGATTTGGTGTAATCTTAAACTACTTATTCCGTGTAGATAAGCTTATTGATATCGCAGAGAAACAGATGCCAATTCATATTGTTGAGAAGAAGGTTCCATACATAGATGAAAATGGTGTAGCAGTAAAACCAGAGACTCCAAATGCGTATAAATTTGAGACATTGGTTGTAGACATGGTTTATTTGATGGATGACTGCTTATCATTTGAAGTTGACAGAGAGAAAGAATTTGCTCCAGTAAAGAACCCTACTGGTGTAGATTCTGTTGAATCTGCAAGAGCATTACTTCAGAAAAATGGCATAGAAATTTAATAAATTTTAAGTTCCTTTTATGTTTTCGTCATATAATCGACATATATAGTATGTAGAATATATGACGAAACATAAGAAGGAAGGAGTTTTTTTAATGAACGATAGTTTTAACAACGATTATAATTACAATCCATACCATAACCCAAATACAGATGTTACACAGGAAATACCACAACCTCAGAATAGAGCAGAAACTGTTCGACAGGAGAAAAAAGGTTCATTCCATGGATTTGGTACATCTTTAATCAAGACGGTTGCAATAGCAGTGGTGTTTGGATTAGTTGCAGGATCAACGGCGAGTGCAGTATTATCAATGAATGGTTATCAGCCAGGCTCGTTTTTGGAACAGGAAGGTTCTAAGGATGAGGATAATGGAGCACCTTCTGATAGTCAGCAAAGCAGTCAGACTCCAGGTGATTTAGAGCAAACGGATACGAACATCGAGACGATAGTTTCTGTTATGGATGTGTCGGATATTGTTAAGATGGCTATGCCATGTGTCGTTGCTATTAGTAATAAAGGCGAGATCAAATATCAGGGAATGTGGGGTCAAACCTATACCCAGGAAACAGAGAGTGCGGGAACAGGCTTTTTGGTAGAGCAGGATGCAGACTATATCTATATTGCAAGCAACAATCATGTTGTCGCAGATGCGAAAGAACTGACAGTGCAATTTTGTGATGGAACAGTTGCAAAAGCAGAGATTAAAGGAACAGTTGCATCAAAGGATTTGGCAGTAATCAAGGTCGCTTTAAAAGATATTAGTTTTGAAACGCAGCAGGCGATTCGTGTCGCAACATTAGGCGATTCCACACAGATAGAGGCTGGTGAGCCAGCAATAGCGATTGGTAATGCACTCGGTTATGGTCAGTCGGTGACTGTAGGATATATCAGTGCACTTGGACGTTCAGTTGCAGTTCAAGATAGTAGTACAGGAGTAAAAGTAGTAAATAACAATCTAATTCAGACCGATGCAGCGATTAACCCAGGTAACAGTGGTGGCGCACTCTTAAATGTGAAGGGCGAAGTTATCGGTATCAACTCTGTCAAATACGCAGATACCAATGTAGAAGGCATCGGATATGCAATTCCAATTAATGATGCGATGCTCATTATTGACAAAATGATCGATGGAGAAAAGATTGATGAATCACAGTCTGGATACTTAGGAATTCAGGGTAAGGATAGTACACTGGGTGCTTATGTGCATTCGGTTATTCCTGGTTCCGCAGCACAAAGAGCTGGAATAAAAGCGGGAGATATTATTATCGAGTTTGAAGGTACTACCGTAGCTACGATGAGTCAGTTAAAAGAACTTCTAAGCTATTATCCGGCTGGTGCCAAAGTGGATTTTGTAATTCTTCGTCCACAAGGAAATGATAAATACGAAGAGATGAAAATTACTGTAGAGCTTGGAGATGCAAGCATATTACAGTCCTAATAAATGGAGAGAGTAAATGAAATACGATTATTTGATAGTAGGTGCAGGGCTTTATGGTGCAGTATTTGCACAAAAAGCCAAAGAAGCTGGTAAAAATGTATTAGTAATTGACAAGCGTCCTAATATTGCAGGAAATGTATATACTGAAGAAATCGAAGGAATCAACGTGCATATCTATGGTGCACATATTTTCCACACCAACAATAAGGTGGTATGGGACTATATTACAAGGTTTGCAGAGTTTAACCGTTTTACCAATTCACCAGTTGCAAACTACAAGGGTGAATTATATTCCCTTCCGTTTAATATGTATACCTTTAACAAAATGTGGGGTGTAGTTACTCCAGAAGAAGCAGCTGCAAAAATTGAAGAACAGAAAAAGGCTGCAGGTATTACAGAGCCAAAGAATTTAGAAGAACAGGCAATCAGCTTAGTTGGTACGGATATCTATGAGAAACTGATCAAAGGATATACGCAGAAGCAGTGGGGCAGACCATGTACAGAGCTTCCATCCTTTATCATCAAGCGTCTTCCAGTAAGACTTACCTTTGATAACAATTACTTCAACGCATTGTATCAGGGGATTCCAGTTGGTGGGTACACCAAGATGGTAGCAAACCTCTTAGAAGGTATTGAAGTAAGACTTGGTGTGGATTATTTTGATAACAAAGCAGAATATGATGCAATGGCTGACAAGGTAGTATATACAGGTGCTATCGATGCTTACTTTGATTATAAGCTTGGTACATTGGAATATCGTTCTGTACGCTTTGAAACAGAGACTCTTGATATGCCAAACTTCCAAGGAAATGCTGCAGTAAACTATACAGATGCCGAATCTCCATACACTCGTATTATTGAACATAAATGGTTTGAATTTGGTAAGGATGCCAATGGCAATGACCTTCCAAAGACGGTTATCAGCCGAGAGTACAGTTCAGAGTGGAAATTAGGAGATGAACCATATTATCCGGTAAATGATGAGAAAAATGGTGCACTTTATGCACAGTATAAAGAGCTTGCAGATAAAGAAGAACATATTATTTTTGGCGGTCGCCTCGGCGAATACAAATATTATGATATGGATGCAGTTATTGCAAGTGCACTTGATATGGCAGCAAAGGAATTAAACTAATCATTATACAAAAGAGGAAATGACGATGAATAACCCGAAAAGTAAACTATGGTCTATTATTGCAGGAATTATTTTTGTAGGAACAGTTCTGATTACAACAATGTTTTTAATTAAGGTGGCGGGATTAAATATGATTCCGACCAAGTATCTGGCAGTGGCAGTACTAGCAATTGTTGTGGCATTGGCGGCTATTTTTGCATGTTTTTTCCTGTTTCCATGGAAAAAGAAAGAAGCAGTAGAAGAGGAACAGGGACAGAAGAAGCCTGTTGCAAAATATGTGCTTCGGGGCATTGCTATGATTTTGGCAATTGCTCTTGTTGTGGTGGATGTAGTGGGGATTCAGATGGTCAATAAGTTTGAAGATGCCATTTCCGATGTAACAGATGATAATGGTGAGAATGGTGACAAAGATACACCAAAGATAGAGGAATTTATCATCGGCGTCTATGTGCGTGCGGATGATAAAGCAGAGACCTTAGAAGATGCAAAGAGATATGATTTCGGTTATAGCCTTGCTTATGATAGAAATAATGTCAAGAAGGCAATCAATGTAATGGAAAACGAACTGGATCGTAATCTTGCTTTAGAAGAGTATCCTACTATCTTACC
This sequence comes from Agathobacter sp., assembly GCA_045530745.1. GTDB lineage: Bacteria > Bacillota > Clostridia > Lachnospirales > Lachnospiraceae > Roseburia. The sequence goes on along the minus strand of JAZSCQ010000027.1, from coordinate 22,674 downwards.
AATGATAGATGCAGTGCTTGCAAAGGAAAAGGATGCATTTATCCTAAGTGAAGAGTATTTTGAGGTATTAGAGGGACAGGAAGGATATGCAGACATCGATCAGAAGATAAAGTGTATTTATACCTGTGTAGTTACAGTTGAGCTTGAGGTAGAAGAGAAGGAAGAGACCCCTCTCGTAATTACCAAGGATACATTTATTGTGTATTTAGGTGGTTTTGATACAACGCGAAATGTAAAACGTGCAAACAGTGATGTAAACATTCTTGCAGTTGTTAATCCAACAACCAAACAGGTGCTTTTGGTAAATACTCCAAGAGACTATTATGTACCAATCTCGGTTTCAGAAGATGGCACACGTGATAAGCTTACACATTGTGGTATTTATGGTGTAGATTGTTCCATGGATACCTTGAACGAATTCTATGATATAGATATTAGCTATTATGCTCAGATTAACTTCAAGGGCTTTGTGAGATTAATCGATGCGATTGGTGGCATTACGGTTTACTCCGAAAAGGATTTTACAACGACCAATGAAGGCATTGCTTTCAAGAAAGGCAATAACCATGTAAATGGGGAGCAGGCGTTAGCTTTCGTTCGAGAAAGAAAGAAATTTGGTGATGGAGACCATGCACGTGGACGTCATCAGATGGCAGTGATTAAGGCAATTATCAAGAAAATGTCATCTGGCAGTTTGTTAAGAAATTACGATGATGTACTTGATAGCATGGGTAAATCGTTCCGTTGTAGTTTTAGCCAGGATGATATTTCATCTTTGGTAAAGATGCAGCTGGGTGATATGGCAGAATGGAATGTACAGTCTTTTGCTGTAGTAGGTACAGGAAAGAATTCATATACTTATACCATGCCAGATTCAAAACACTACGTTATGATTCCAGATGAAGCATCCGTAGAACATGCAAAGAAGCTGATTCAGATGGTATATGATGGTGAGACCATCGAAAAAGATGATTTAAAATATAAGAAGTAGAAGGTGGAGGATATCAATATGGGAGAAAATAAACTTCGTAAGCGTGACGAAATTCCTGCGCAGTATAAATGGAATATGCAGGATATGTTCGCTTCAGATGAACTTTGGGAAGAGGAAGCAGCAAAAGTAGTAGAACTCGCCAAAGGACTTGCTCAGTATAGAGGCCACTTAAGTGATAGTGCAGATACATTGTATGAGTTTTTCCAGAAAATGGATGAAGTGAATTACTATGGAGAACGTGTATATGTATATGCAAATCAGCGCTATCATGAAGACACAGCGGTTTCTAAATATCAGGGCTACTCTGCCAAAGCAGATAATATTTCGGTAGAAATGTCAAGTGCCGTTGCATTTATGAGTCCAGAGATTCTTGCTATGGATGAGGCATTGATTGAACAGTTCTACAAGGAGAAACCAGAACTCGAAAGATATCGCAGAGACATTAGCGAAATCCTTCGTGCAAAGGCACATACCCGTAGCGCAGAAGTAGAAGCGGTATTGGCTCAGGCTGGAAACATGGCAGTTGCTCCATACAATATCTATTCTATGTTTGATAATGCAGATATCAAGTTCCCAACCGTAACAGATGTGGAGGGCAATCCTATCCAGATTACACATGGCAACTTTACAACTTTGTTACAGGAAAAGGATAGAAGGCTTCGTAAAGATGTATTCCGTGGTGTATATAAACAATACAAAAAACGTAGTAATACAGTAGCGGCTATTTTCCAGGCTCAGCTTAAAAAAGAAAACTTCTATGCAACCGTGCGTAATTATCCAAGTGTACGTGCGATGCATTTAGATTCAGGTAATATTCCAGAATCGGTATATGACAATTTGATTGAAACAGTGCACAAGCATCTTCCAGCAATGCACAAATATATGTCCATCCGCAAGAAACTTTTAGGCGTAGACAAGCTGCATATGTACGATATTTATGTACCAGTTGTAGAAGATCCAGGTACGAAATACCCTTATGATGAAGCAAAAGAAATCGTAAAGAAGGCAATCATTCCTATGGGAGAAGATTATGTAAAAGTAGCTTCTGCTGGTATGGATAAGGACTGGGTAGACGTATATGAAAATGAGAATAAACGCTCTGGCGCATATTCATGGGGTGCGTATGGCACACATCCTTATGTGCTTTTAAATCATCAGGACAATTTAAATAGTATGTTTACTTTGGCACATGAGATGGGCCATGCAATGCACACATATTATTCGAATAAGTGTCAGCCTATCAACAAGGCTGGATATCTTATTTTCGTTGCAGAAGTAGCATCTACTTGTAATGAATCACTTCTGATGCATCATTTGATGGAAAATTGTGCGGATGAAGTAGAACGTAAATACTTAATCAATCACTACTTAGAAGGCTTCCGTGGTACATTATTCCGTCAGACCATGTTTGCAGAATTTGAAATGATTGTGCACAAAAAACTTGCGGAAGGTGAAAACCTTACCAAGGAATCTCTTTGCCAGATTTATCATGATTTGAACGTATTGTACTATGGTCCAGATATGGTGGTAGACGAAGAAATCGATTATGAATGGATGCGTATTCCACATTTCTATACATCCTTCTATGTATATCAGTATGCAACCGGCTATTCTGCAGCGATTGCATTTTCTAAGAAGATCTTAGAAGAAGGCAAGCCAGCGGTAGACCGTTATATTGACAACTTCTTAAGTGGCGGTGGCTCAAAAGACCCTATCGATCTCTTAAAGGCAGCAGGTGTAGATATGAGCTCTCCAGCTCCAATCGATGATGCATTAACAGTATTCGAGGAGTATCTCGAAAAATTTGAGGAGATGTGCTAATGGAAAAGATTAAAAGCTTCCAGATTAATCATAATATTTTAGAACCGGGCTTTTATATTTCACGTGAAGATGATAATGTGATTACTTATGACCTTCGTACAAGAAAGCCAAATAGTGGAGATTATATGAGCAATGCGACAATGCATTCGCTAGAGCACATGTTTGCAACATATGCTCGAAACTCTTCTGTGACAGATAAGGTGATTTATTTTGGACCAATGGGCTGTCAGACTGGTTTCTACTTCTTGGTAAAAGATTTAGCACCAGTAGAAGTATTTGAGCTGACCATAGAGATATTAGAAGATATCATTGCATATGAAGGACCAGTATTCGGTGCTTCGGCTATTGAGTGTGGCAACTATGCCAACCTGGATTTAGCTTTGGCAAAGGAAGAGGCCAAGAGATATCTTGATGTGTTAAATGAATGGGAGAACATGGAATTCTCTTATCCAGAATAAACCAAGGATATATACGGAGGAAACAACAGTGAAAATCGGAATTATCGGCGCAATGCAGATGGAAGTAGATAACTTAAAAGAATCCTTACAGAACCAGACTACAGAAACTGTCAGCGGTGTCAATTTTGTATGTGGTAACATCGGTGATGTAGAAGTTGTAGCTGCAGTTTGTGGTGTAGGAAAGGTATTTGCAGCTATCTGTGCAGAAGCAATGATTTTAAAATTTGCACCAGATATGATTATCAATATCGGTGTAGCAGGCACACTTACCAAAGATTTAAGTGTACTTGATGTAGCTCTTGCCAGTGATGTGTTCCAGCACGATATGGACACTTCTGCTTTGGGTGATCCTGTTGGACTTATCTCTGGACTCAACCAGATTTATTTTCCAACAGATGAGAAGATGCGCAAGCTTCTCGGTGAATGTCTTCAGGAAAAAGGCATCAACTACGTCGTAGGACCAATTGCTACTGGGGATTTATTTATGCATGACCCAGCGAAGAAGGCACAGGTGAAAAATGATTTCCGTGCAATTGCTGCTGAAATGGAAGGTGGTAGTATCGGTCACGTATGTACGGTAAACAACGTACCATTTGCAGTGCTCCGCTCCATCTCAGATGGTGACGGCGGTGCGATGGACTACCAGACCTTTGCAGAACAGGCGGCAATCGTATCCATCGAAATCGTACTCGACTTCATCAACAAATTAACTAAGTAGAAAAAAGCTGTCACGAATAGGCCGTGCGTGCCTGTATGTGGCAGCTTTTTATTGTTTATATTGACATAAATTGTACCTCTATGTTTTGGAACACGTTTCTTATAGGAAAATGCCATAGTCCTAAAAAGGCTCTCTGCTGGATGCTTTTGTGTCTGTCAACCGTTCGACAATCCGCGTAGTATGCTCCGTGTGGAAAAGACACCTGTACTCCCTTTTCTTGTTTCTCTAAATGGGCGGATTTATAAAGTTACGATTACATGCCATGTGCTAAAACTCGGAGCAAAATCAGCTCCTCAAACAATTAGCACATGGCATGACATTTTATAAATCCGCCCATGTAAGAGAAACTACAAAAAACTCGTAATGGTGTCTTATCTCACACGGATATACTTACGTGGATTGCTCGAACCTTTGACAGACATAAATTATTGGTAACAGCAGAGTGCTCTTTTGTAGGAATATGTGCATTTTCCTATTTGAAATAAGAGTTTCAAAACATAGAGGTACAATTTATGTCTTATAATTTAAGAATGCTGCCACATACAGGCACGCAGGCCTATTCGTGGCAGCTTTTTGCTATATTTTCTTGTTGAGGAGGGCGGCCCATTTCTCAATGTGGAATGGCTTGCCCTGTTTTGCTTCTACTTTAAGGCGATTGTCTTCGGTGAAGCCCACGAGGATATCGTGGTTGGCCTCGGCTAAGTAGTCGATGATACCGTCAATGTCAGATTTGATATTCTTTGGACACTGGATAAATAAGTGTTTATTGGCGGTAATGTGTAGGGTATAAGAAATGCTAAAGTGATACCACAGGAATTTGTGTAGTGTGGAGTATTTGTATATCCACAGAATCTCCTGAATTGGTACAATCGCATTGGCATAAGGAGATGTCATAATAAAGTAGTGCTCTGTAATGAACATATCCTCTGTTGCTAACTGTGGTAAAGTAGCAAGTTCTTCTTCAGCTTCCTCTAACTGTTTCTTTGGATTACCAAAGACAACAAGGTTCTGACAGGCTGGTGCCAGGTGTGGGAAGAAAATAAATAATATATACCGTATAAGTGATACACTTGCGTAAATTAAAGTTCCAAAATACACGAGAAATAGTGCAAAATTGGTGACTGGATTATAGTCTGGCTCACTATAGAATACTGCTGGAAGCTGATGGATAAGACCGTCTATTGTCCATTCTAAATCAGTGGAAAGACCATTCAAAAGCTGCTCATATAGCTTTGGATGGGTAACAATACGACATGTTGTGGTAAGGTGTTCAATACTTGGAAGCCCTTCCTCACATGTGTATGGATTAAGAAGTACGATATAGCAGGTATCATCTTTTTGTCCATAGTACCAATAACCATTGGTGGAGCCAAAACGGCTGGTGGTGTATCCGGTGAAGGTTAGGTCTTCAAAGGTTACAGTGACATATTCCTTTTTCGCTTCGTATACACCTTCAATCTGTCCAGCATTTTTTAGTGTAAGTGGTGATAGCATCTCACCAAGCGGAAAAATAAGCCATAGAATCAGCAGAATAAGCAGATATAAAATTGGCGAGAATAATCGTCTTTTGTAAAAGGCGCAAATGTTTCGCGTGATATAATGTTCGTAGTTTTCTATCATATCTGATTCCTCTTTTTTATGTTTCTATTCAAGTATAATCGTTTCACAAGGAAATATCAACCTTGCTTTTCCATGGAAATATTGATACACTAATATTTGTGAAAGTACGCTTTTGAAGGTGGAAAATATAATCAGATGGAGAGTAAGATGAACGCTTATACAAGCTTTGCACAAGTGTATGATTTGTTTATGGATAACGTTCCGTACGAGCAGTGGGGGGCATATCTCAATAAGCTCTTTAAGGAATATGGAATAGAAGATGGTTTGCTTTTGGATTTAGGGTGTGGGACAGGAAAACTGACCCGTGCGATGGCGGATTATGGATATGATATGATTGGTGTTGATTATTCTTATGAGATGCTCGATATTGCAAAGAGCCAATCGGAAGAAGCTATTCTGTATTTGCTACAGGATATGCGAGAGTTTGAGCTTTATGGTACCGTAAGGGGCATTTATAGTGCTTGCGACTGTATGAATTATATTTTGGAAGAGGACGAACTTCGAGAAGTGTTTGCTTTGGCAAACAATTATTTGGACCCAGGTGGAATATTTGTATTTGATATCAACACACCATATAAATACAGGGAGCTTCTTGCAGAGAATACCTTTGCAGAGACGAGAGAAGAGGGAAGCTTCATTTGGGAGAATTTCTATGATGAAGAGGAAGAAATCAACGAGTATGATTTAACTCTTTATATCAGAGAAGAAGATGGACGTTTCCAGAGATTTGAAGAGACGCATTTTCAAAAATGTTATGAGATAGCGACGATAAAGAGATTGTTACAAGAAGCTGGGCTTGAATTTGTAGCAGTATATGATGCTTACACCAAGGAGCCGGCGACAGAGGAATGTGAAAAGGTGCTTTTTATTGCGCGCGAACGTGGAAAGAGTGCGACGTAAATAGAAAAAGTGTATATATAGGTAGAAAAGGAGACAAATATGTCAGATTATATTGTAAGAGCAACAGCGGCAGATGCCAGCATACGTGCATTTGCGATTAATGCAAAAGAGATGGTTGAGACAGCAAGAGTAGACCATGATACAGCACCCGTGATAACGGCTGCACTTGGAAGACTGCTTGCAGCAGGTGCAATGATGGGAAGCATGATGAAAGGGGAGAAGGATGTACTTACCCTTCGTATCCAGTGCTCTGGTCCAGCAAAAGGACTTACTGTAACAGCTGATTCGAAGGGAAATGTGAAAGGTTTTGCAGCAAATCCAGATGTAGATCTTCCTCCAAATGCACAGGGCAAACTCGATGTAGGCGGAGCACTTGACCTTGGGGTTTTAAGTGTTATCAAGGACATGGGATTAAAGGAACCATATGTAGGCCAGTGTCAGCTTCAGACGGGAGAGATTGCAGAAGACTTAACCTATTATTTTGCAACCTCAGAACAGACACCTTCAGCGGTAGGCTTAGGTGTACTTGTGGAAAAAGATGGTTCTGTAAAACAGGCTGGTGGATTTATCTTGCAGCTTTTGCCTTTTACCAGCGATGAAGTAATTGAGAAGTTAGAAAAACGTATTGCGGAAATGGATAGCGTAACCAATATGTTAGAGCGTGGACTTTCTCCAGAAGGTATCTTAGAAGAAATCCTGGGTGATTTCGGGGTGGAGATTACAGATACTTTACCAACACAGTTTTACTGTGATTGTTCGAAGGAGAAGGTATCCAGAGCCTTATCCACGATTAAGAAAAGTGATTTGGATGAAATTATCAATGATGGAGAAAGTATCGAAGTAAAATGCCAGTTCTGTAACAAGGCATATAATTTTGATATCGATGAATTAAAAGCAATTTGTGAAAGTTAAAGGAGAGATGGTATGAAATACGGGTTTGTGAAAGTAGCAGCTGTTACCCCTAAGATTAAGGTAGCAGATACCAAGTATAATGGGCAATTGATTCGTACACTTATGAAGGATGCACAGAATGCGGGGGCAAAGGTAGTTGTTTTCCCAGAGCTTGCTATCACAGGCGCAAGCTGTGGTGACTTATTCTATCAGAGCAAGCTTATAAAAGCTGCGAAAGAAGAGCTCATGCAGATTGTATCCGCAAGTGAATACTATGATGCGGTTTACTTTGTAGGTCTTCCTTATGAAATAAACAGTAAACTCTACAATGTAGTAGCAGTTGTTTCAAAGGGTGAGGTTTTGGGTATTGTTCCTAAGTCTTATTTAAAGGATGGACGTCATTTTACAGGTGGTGCATTTGTAGATACGGAAGAAGTGCTTCCAAATGGACAGATTGTACCAGTGGCAACCGATTTGATTTTCTATTGTGCAGAAGTACCTGCACTTAAAATTGCCGTAGAAATCGGAGAAGATTTGTGGGCTGTGCAGCCACCAAGTATCGGACATGCCATCGGTGGAGCGAATGTTATCGTACATCCATCTGCGTCTATTGAGGTTTCAGGCAGCGATGCATATCGTAAGGATTTGGTAAAAGGACAGTCAGCAAGATTGATATGCGGATATATTAGCGCAAATGCAGGTGAGGGCGAGTCTACACAGGATGTTGTATATAGTGGACACAACCTTATCGCAGAAAACGGAACGCTTCTTGCAGAAAGCGAACGTCTTGGAAACGGTATTCTTTATACTGAAATTGATGTAGAAAGATTAGAAACAGATCGCAGAAAAAATACTTTATTTGAGACAGAAGAAAGCCATGTATGTATTCCTTTCCATTTACGAGAAAGTGAGACACAGCTTACCCGTTTTGTAGATCCATCTCCATTTGTACCAGCAGATGAAGCAGCACGTCGCAAACACTGTGAGGATGTATTTGCGATTCAGGCAATGGGCCTTAAGAAACGTATGGAGCATACGGGCGCAGCAACAGCGGTTATTGGTATCTCAGGTGGTTTGGATTCCACCCTTGCACTTCTTGTAATTGTAAGAGCCTTTGACCTTATGAAGAAGAGTCGCAAGGATATCGTAGCTGTTACAATGCCTGGCTTTGGAACGACAGACAGAACCTATGACAATGCGGTAAATATGATAAAACAACTTGGCGCTACCTTCATGGAGGTTAGCATCAAAGATTCGGTGCGTCAGCATTTTAAAGATATCAATCACGATGAAAGCCAGCATGATGTAACCTACGAAAATGCACAGGCACGTGAGAGAACTCAGATTCTTATGGATATTGCAAACCAGAAAAACGGTATGGTTATCGGTACAGGTGATATGTCAGAGCTTGCCCTTGGCTGGGCGACTTACAATGGAGACCACATGTCCATGTACTGTGTAAACGGCTCCGTTCCAAAGATGCTTGTTCGTCATGTGGTTCGTTACTATGCAGATACCTGTGGCGAAGAGGTGCTTGCAAAGGTACTTTATGATGTATTGGATACACCAGTATCTCCAGAACTTCTTCCACCAGAAAATGGACAGATTGCACAGAAGACAGAAGATTTGGTTGGCCCTTACGAATTACATGATTTCGTGATGTACTATGTGCTTCGTTTTGGTTTCTCACCAGAGAAAATCTACATGCTGGCAAAGGTTGCATTCCAGGGCACCTACAACAGCCCAACCATTTTAAAATGGCTTAAGACCTTCTATCGCAGATTCTTCAGCCAGCAGTTCAAACGTTCCTGCCTGCCAGATGGTCCAAAGGTTGGTACGCTTTCTGTATCACCTCGTGGAGACCTTATGATGCCATCGGATGCATGTGTACGTATCTGGATGGATGAGTTAGAACTTTTATAAAAGTATATATTTTCATTCCTACGACTGCCCTCGAATTTTTTGAGGGCAGTTTTATATTTACCACCATCCACGCGTCCCTGTGCACATGCAGATTTTGAATTTTATAAGAAAATCGTTCTATTTTTTCGAAGCACACTTCTTGATTAAGCTTATGTCTTTCAATTTTTTTACTATCTGCGAAGTATGCTCCGTATGAGAAAGACGCCTGTACATCCTTTCCTAGCATCTCTAAATACGGCAGCTTTATAAATGATATTACATGTGCCTGCTTGAAACTCGACGCAAAAACAGCGTCTCAAACAGTCAAGCTAGGCACATGACATAATATAAATCTGCCGTATTAAGAGATGCACGTAAAGTCTGTAATGGTGTCTTTCTCATACGGATATACTTTCGCAGATTGTAAAACTTTTGAAAGACATAATTTATAGAAAATCAAGAAGTGTGCTTTTTAGAAAATAACGATTTTCTTATGCGTGAAAAATCTGCATGTGCACAGGGACGCGTGGATGGTGGTAATTATAAATAACATCTCCCCGAAAGATTCGCTAACACGTATTGACAAATGGAAATAATATGGATATAATATAGAAAAGCAGAAATAATATGGAAAGAAAATGGAAATATAGGAGAGGTTAGTATGACATTAACTGAGATGAGAGAGCGAAAAAAAGAGTTGGGTTACTCCTATGAACAGATTGCAGATATGTCAGGAGTGCCACTTAGTACAGTACAGAAAGTGTTTAGTGGTGCGACACAGTCGCCACGTTATGAGACCTTGCTTGCGATTGAAACGGTATTAGAAGACTACAGCATATCCAAGGTAAGTGAAGCTACACATTCGTATAACAATCGTCCGGTAAAGAAGCAGGGCGAATACACGATAGAGGATTATTATAACTGGCCGGAGGATGAGAGAATCGAGCTGATTGATGGCGTGATTTATGATATGGGAGCACCAACATATGAGCATCAGGATATGATAGGTGAAATTGCATATGTTTTCAAAAAATTCGTAAAGGAACAAAAAGGAAAATGCAGAGTCAACGTGGCTCCGCTTGATGTTCAGTTAGATCGTGATAATAAAACGATGGTTCAACCAGATATAATGATTGTTTGTAATAAAGACATTATTACGAAAAAGAATTTGTTTGGTGCACCGGATTTGATTGTCGAGGTATTGTCTAAGTTAACTCGTAAAAAAGATATGGGGATTAAGCTTGCAAAATACATTAATGCAGATGTACGTGAATATTGGATTGTTGATTTAGAAAAAGAAAGAGTAATTGTTTATGACATCGAGCATGATATCCAAACTACAGTATACACCTTTGATAACCAAGTGCCAGTTGGTATTTGGAATGGAGAATGTGTTGTGGATTTTGCAGAGATAAAAGCATACCTGGGAGAGTGGTTGTCGTAGGCAATATTAGGAAAAGGAGATATTTTTATGAGCACAGGTTCACAGATTGTTTTCTTATATATGGCAGTAGTTAGCGTGGTTGGTTTTATTACTATGGGCATAGACAAAGCAAAAGCGAAAAAGGATGCATGGCGTATCCCAGAGAAGACATTGCTGGGGATAGCATTTTTAGGTGGCGGAGCTGGCGTTTGGCTGGGAATGGAATTGTTTCGTCATAAAACCAAGCATTTACACTTCAAATTAGGTGTGCCTGTCATTGCTTTGCTGGAATTTATTGCCGTGTGCTATGTGTTTATGCCTTGATTTTTGGTATAGAAAATAGTACAATAGCAGATAATGATTTAAGGATAAATTGGAGGCACTATGATCGATATTAAATTTTTAAGAGAAAATCCTGAAGTAGTAAAAGAAAATATTCGCAAGAAATTTCAGGAACACAAACTTCCATTAGTAGACGAAGTAATTGAATTAGATGAACAGGCAAGAAAGACACAGCAGGAAGCTGATGAAATTCGTGCTAACAGAAATAAACTTTCTAAGCAGATTGGTATGTTAATGGGCCAGGGCAAGAAGGAAGAAGCAGAAGAAGTAAAAGCACAGGTAAGTGCAAACGCTGCTCGTCTTGCTGAGCTTGAAGTATTAGAAAAAGAGTTAAACGAAAAAGTTACTAAGATTATGATGACAATTCCAAACATCATTGATCCATCTGTACCTATTGGTCCAGACGATAGCTGTAACGTAGAAATCGAGAAATTCGGTGAACCAGTTGTTCCAGAATTCGATATCCCATATCATACAGAAATCATGGAAAGATTTAACGGTATCGATATGGAAGCAGCAGGTAAGGTTGCAGGCAACGGCTTCTACTATCTCATGGGAGATATCGCTAGACTTCACTCAGCAGTTATTTCTTATGCAAGAGATTTCATGATTGACAGAGGATTTACTTACTGCATCCCACCTTTTATGATTCGTTCTAACGTAGTAACAGGTGTTATGAGTTTTGAAGAAATGGATGCCATGATGTACAAGATTGAAGGTGAAGACCTTTACCTTATCGGTACATCAGAACACTCTATGATTGGTAAATTCATCGATACTTTAAATGATGAAGCTACATTACCACAGACACTTACCAGCTACTCACCATGTTTCCGTAAGGAAAAAGGTGCTCATGGTATCGAAGAACGTGGGGTATATCGTATCCACCAGTTCGAAAAACAGGAAATGATTGTTGTATGTAAACCAGAAGAATCTCCAAAATACTATGATGTATTATGGAAAAATACAGTTGATTTATTCCGTAGCTTAGATATCCCAGTACGTACACTTGAATGCTGTTCTGGTGACTTAGCAGACCTTAAAGTAAAATCATGTGACGTAGAAGCATGGAGCCCACGTCAGAAGAAATACTTCGAAGTTGGTAGCTGCTCTAACTTAGGTGATGCTCAGGCTAGAAGACTGAAAATCCGTGTGAAAGATGCAAATAACAACAAATACTTTGCTCACACATTAAACAATACAGTAGTTGCACCACCACGTATGCTTATCGCATTCTTAGAAAATAACTTAAATGCAGATGGAAGCGTAAACATTCCAGTAGCTTTAAGACCATACATGGGTGGCAAGGACAAAATTGTTCCAAGTAAATAAAAAGTAATCCTTCGTAGATTCCAATGAGCTATGGTGAAGACCATAGCTCATTTGTTTTTTGCAGAAGAAGCATAGTCAGTTTCGGGTATATAGTGTATAATAAACGTAACAAAAAATGGGGGATGTATGGATATGATAAAAATTATGAAAAGAATAGGGATGATAATTGGTGGTTTGATTTTAGCAGTAGTCGTTTTTCTGGACTGCTTTATTGTATATTCGCAGAATTACAAAGTGGAAAATCAACCAGCAACTATTGAAAATGCTACTGGTTTGGTACAGGCATCTGGTAAATCCCTTTATGATGCAGATGGCAATAAACTCGTTTTACATGGCATAAATGCAGGACAGATTCTTTTGCAGGAAGGCTGGATGAGTCCTTTTGCATTGGAACCACTCAAAAATGAAGATGGTTCTTATGTGAAGGATGCGGATGGCAATATCCAGTATCCAGAATTTACAGAAGAAGAATTCCGTGAAGGAATCAAGTCAAATCCAAACCTAAATACATACGATATGGAAGAGTTAATGAAAATCTATTGGGATGCATTTTTTTCAGCAGAAGATTTTCGTATCATTAAGGAAGATTTACAGATGAATACTATTCGTCTTCCATTCTATTATCTTAATATCCTAAATGAAGACCTTTCGTTAAAATCAGAAGAGGATGCTTTTGCTTATCTCGACTGGTTTATGGAAGAAGCTGCGAAGCAGGAACTTTATGTAGTACTTGATTTACATGGTGCACCAGGCAGCCAGAATGGTTTTGAACATTCTGGTCGTAAGGATCGAGTGGCAGGCCTTTGGACAAGTGAAGAAAACGTAAAGGCAACAGTAGAACTCTGGAAATTTGTATCAAAACATTATACAGAGACCAAGCCAGAGCTTGGCAAGTGGATTGCTACATATGATATCTTAAATGAGCCTACCTACGAATATAACACCATTACAACAAAAGAATGTTGGGATGTGTTCGACCAGATTTATGATGTAATTCGCGCAAATGGAGATAATCATGTAGTAACAATGGAGGGCTGTTGGGATTTTGGCAAGCTTCCAGATCCAGCGGATTATGGTTGGGAAAATGTGCAGTACGAATATCACTGGTACAATTGGTGGTCCGATATTCTGCCTTATGATATGCTTTATGCATACTATGACCTTTACAATATTGGTCGTGATTACGATGTGCCAGTATATATTGGAGAATTTACATTGTTTGAAGACAAAGAACAGTGGGCCGATTCCTTGGCATTTTTTGATCAGAGAAATTATTCATGGACTATTTGGAATTATAAGTCTACAGTCACAGGCTGGTGGACAACTTCCTGGGGTGTATACACCTGTCAGTTAAAGGCAATTACCGAAAATGAAGATACCAAATGCAATATTGCAACTTGTACTTATGAAGAATATATTGCAACCTGCGAGAAGGTAAAAACCGAAAACTGTGTAACAGCAACCTTGTATGAAGTTATTCAGGAATATAATAAATAATACATATGTCTTTCGCTCCCTTCATATAGTTTTATATGGAGGGAGTTATGTTTTATATGAGAAAAATACGAGTATATATAGTTGCAAGTATCATTATGCTTTTAACAGCATTATTGGCCTTGGGAGTGTTAAGCAGTCTGGTCTATCTTTTGAAATGGCAATCAGATAAAGCAATGGGAGGGATAGTGATAGTTTATATCCTTTCTGGTTTTTCGGGTGGAGTGGGATATAACTGGATGCAGAAGAGACAAGGGAAATGTCAGATGGGAATTGGGAAGAAGGCAGTAGAAGCATTGCTTCTTAGCGTCATTTTTTTATGTATCCTTATGTTCATTTCTATTTTTTTGCTTCAAATTCCATTTATGCTTTCGGGACGTTCACTTATGATTGGATCGCTTTTAATAGGTAGCTGTTTCTTAGGCAGGATATTGTAATTACAGCCTTTTTGTGGTAGAATGCTATGATTAGTATTGTTATTTTTAGAAAGGATACAAATATGAGAAAGAATAAAGCGATTGCAGTGGTACTATTGATATTTTCACTGATGATTGGACTAGTTGTATATGGTCTTGGTGTATTGGACGCAACAACTGGTGGAAAAGGCAATTCTATTGTTCTTGGTCTTGATTTGTCAGGTGGTGTTTCCATTACCTATCAGATTATGACAGACAATCCAACGCAGACAGATATCGATGATACCATTGCGAAATTAGAAGAACGTGCAGAAAACTATAGTACAGAATATGCGGTTTATCAGGTAGGAGAGGACAGAATTACAGTTGAGATTCCAGGTGTATTTGATGCCAATGCTGTATTAGAAGAGTTAGGTAGCCCAGGTGCCTTATATTTCATTAAAGCTAAAAATGCAGATGGAAAAGCAAACTATACCTATGATTCAACAAGCGAAGAAGATGTTCCATATAAGTTGAATTATAAACTGGAAGACTTAATCAAGGATGGCTCGGTTATTTTAACTGGTAACGATGTAAAGTCTGCACAGGCAGGATATCAGCCAGATCAGTATGGTGGAAATATGCCAGTGGTATCGTTGGTATTTACAGATGAGGCAGCGAAAATTTTTGGTGAAGTTACCAAGGAAGCGGCTAAAAACAATGAAAGTATTGCTATCTATTACGATGATCATTTTATCAGCGTTCCTACTGTACAGGAAGCAATTACAAATGGGCAGTGTGTAATTTCAGGTTCTAATGATTTTGCAGCAGCAGAGGAATTGGCGACATTTATTCGTATTGGCGCAATTAGCTTAAAACTTGAGGAATTAGAATCCAACGTGGTAGGAGCACAACTCGGTAGCGATGCACTTAGTACAAGTGTTATGGCAGCAGGAATTGGTTTGGCTATTATTATGCTGTTTATGATTGTGATGTATCGCTTACCAGGTGTAGTAGCATCCATTGGTTTAGCAATTTATACTTTTGCTACGATTACATTTATCCAGTTGTTTGAGATTACTTTGACCTTACCAGGTATTGCGGGTATCATCCTCGGTATCGGTATGGCAGTAGATGCAAATGTAGTTACCTTTGCTCGTATCAAAGAGGAACTCGCAGGTGGCAGAAGCGTATCGATGTCTATCAAGAATGGTTATAAGAAAGCAATGTCAGCGATTGTAGATGGTAACGTGACTACATTTATTGCAGCGGTTGTACTTATGATTTTGGGATCTGGTACGGTAAAAGGTTTTGCATACACACTTACCATTTCAATTCTCATGTCTATGTTTACTGCATTAGTTATTTCAAAATATCTGATTCAGGCTTTATTTGCAATAGGGTTTAAGAATGAGAAGTTCTATGGTCGTGCAAAAGAAAGACAGACAATTGATTTCTTGAAATATAGAAAAGTATGGTTTGCAATTTCTATAGCAGTTATTGTTGCCGGTTTCGCAGGTATGGCTTACCATGGCACTACAAGTGGAAAGGTGTTTAACTATGGTATTGAATTTGCTGGTGGTACATCTACAACAGTAGATTTTGGAAAGGAATATACAATCGAAGAGATTGAAAAAGAGATTATTCCATTGGTTTCAGAGATTACCAAGGATTCTGCAGTGCAGGCTACTACAGTAGATGAATCTACAAATATTGTGTTAAAGACAAGAACACTTTCCTTAGAAGAACGTGAAGCATTAAATGCAATGCTTGTGAAAGAATTCGGGGTAAAGGAAAGTACCATCACATCGCAGAGTATCAGCTCTACGGTAAGTAATGAGATGAGAATGGATGCAATTATTGCTGTTATTGTTGCATGCTTCTTTATGCTTATTTACATTCGTATACGATTCAAGGATTTACGTTTTGCAGCAAGTGCGATTATGGCACTTATACATGATGTGCTTGTAGTACTTGCAGCATATGCATTGATTCGTATTACGGTTGGTAATACATTAATCGCATGTGTACTTACAGTTGTAGGTTATTCTATCAACAATACAATTGTTGTATTCGACCGTATCCGAGAAAACATGCTTACTTTGAAGCAGGAGACTTCGGCTGCATTATATGAGGTTGCAAACGTATCTCTTACACAAACATTGACTAGAAGTATCTATACTTCTTTTACGACTGTAGTAATGGTGGTGTTGCTTTATATTTTAGGTGTACCTGCAATTAAAGAATTTGCATTGCCACTTACGGTAGGTATGCTTGCAGGTACTTATTCTTCTCTCTTAATTGCAACACAGCTTTGGTATACAATGAAGGTAAAGAAATAGAAATAAGAAAAGAGGTCACAGCGGTGACCTCTTATTTTTTACTTCAAGACTTTCATAATATTCTTTTGGTGTCAGACCATATTCTTTTTTAAATGCTCGGAAGAAATGGTTGTATCCACCGAAACCACCAAGTGCATAGACTTCTTTAATTGGTTTACCAGCCTCAATGTATTTTTTACATAAGTCCAAACGAGATTTTACGATGTAAGAATGAATCGTTTGTCCAGTAAGTTTTTTAAATTCGCGACATAGATGATAACGACTAACGTAGAACTGATCTTCCAAAATTTCCAAAGATAAATCTTCTGTCAAATGCTCGCGTATATAGCGGAAAATGTCGTCCATAACCAGGTTTTTGCGGTTTCTGGATAGTACGACATGATCTGAGGCGATACAGGAACGCAGAAACAAGATTAGGAAAATAGAGAGCATACTTTTTTCATAAAGCAAATAGCCGAAGTCATTTTCCGTGCGAGAGAGCACAAGGATGGTTCGTAATACGTTCTTGAGCAAGGTGGTATCGCGTGTGTCCAAATGCACCATGGCTTTAAATAGCGGAATAAAATTAAAATTCTTTTCTAAGTCACAGGTTTCATCAGACAATTCTTTCAGATGGCATGGCAGGATACGTATGCTAAGTAATTCTAAGGGGAACTTATTGTGATGATACTTCATATTTATTTTCTGCTCAGGTTTTAAGAAGATAGCAGTTTCTGTATTACAATATACGAAGTTGTCGTCAAATTCAAAATAGCATTCCCCTTTTGCAATCAACAATATGTGATAATACTTACCAGAGTTAAAACTACGAGTTGTCGTTTTTGTAAAATTGATTTGTTGAATATTAAATTCTTTTCGGTCCATACAAATAACACCATTCTGCAATAAATTTATTTCTAATAGATTACATTTCTACGATAACAAATGTATACAAGAAATACAAGTGTTTAATGTCAATTTTTGCTAGTTCTTATGCAAGAAAAGTCTATGTTTTATGATGCATGATGCGTTATATTTAATTCGTAACATATCAGGATAAATTTTTAACGAAAGGAAAAGGGAATTATGAACGAAAAGAAAAACGTAAGAAAATTCGGCATGTTGGACAAAATCGGTTATACTCTCGGTGACATGGGATGTTGCTGTACAGAACAGTTCCGTTCTGCATATCTTTCTGTATTCTATACATTAGTATTACAGATTAACCCATTACACTCAGCCGCTTTGTTCCTCATCACAAAAGTTTGGGACGCCATTAACGACCCAATCATTGGTGCATTAGTAGACAGCAAGAAGGACACAGGAAAAGGCAAATTCATTCCTTGGATTCGTGCATTTGCAATTCCTATGGCAGTTGTTTGTGTATTAGGTTTCTACGACACAAGCAATTGGGATTACAATGTAAGACTTATCTATGCATTCGTATCTTATGTTGTATATGAAATCATGTACACATGTGTAAACGTACCATATGGTAGCTTATCAGCTGTTATGACAGATGATGTTAACCAGAGAACAGACCTTTCTCGTTATCGTAGTTTAGGTGGTACTATCTTCATGACAGTAGCTGTTATCGCTGGACCATTATTCTTATATAAAGACAACCAGCCAGTACCAGGCAGATTCATCATTTTAGCTGGTATCTTCGCAGCAGTAGGTATTGTATGTCTTATGCTTACAAGCTTCTGGTGTAAAGAACGTGTAGTTGCAGAATCTATGGTAAAAGAAGAAAAGAAATTCAGTTTCTCAGATGTAGTTACCGTAGTAAAAGAAGTAGCAAGCAACCGTGCATTAATCGGATGTATGCTCGCAAGCTTCATCGGCATGGTAGGTGCTTCCGTAGTAAATGGTTTAAATACATACCTTTACAAAGATTACTTTGGAGATGTAACTCTTTCTTCTATGAGTGGTATGCTTAGTGTACTTTGGTCTGCAATCGCTTTCATTGGTATCAAATTTACAGCTAAGAAATTTGGTAAGAAAGAATGGATCATGGGTTCAGCTGCATTTTCTGTAATCGTATACGGAGTGCTCCACTTCTTCCCAATTACAGATGGTATGACATTCATTATTGTAAATGGTATTTGTTACCTTGGTGTAGCTGGTTTCCAGGTGCTTATCTGGGCTTTAGTAAACGACTCTATTGACTACCATGAAATGATTCATGGAAAGAGAAATGAAGGTATTGTTTACTCTGCATATTCATTTGTTCGTAAATGTGCAAATGCTTTATCTTCATCACTTGCGAACGTTGCACTTTTCCTCGTAGGATATGATGTAACTGCGGCTGTTCAGACAGAAGCTGTTACAAAGAACATTTGGAGCTGGTATACAATTCTTTACGTAGGTGGTTATGCACTTGCAATCGCAGTACTTTATTTTGTATATCCATTAACAAAAGCAAAAACACAGGAAATGTTAGATACATTAGCAGAAAGACGTGCTGCTAAAGGAGCAAATTAATGAACAAACAAGTTTCAATTACAAGCCGTAATGGTTATACACTCATGGGAGTATGTACTATTCCAGAAGGTGTGAAAAAAGCACCTGTTGTGGTAAATATACACGGCTTTGGTGGAAATAAATGCGGGTATAAGAATCTACATGTACAGATGGCGAGAGAATTAGAAAAAGAAGGCATAGCATGTGTTCGTTTCGATATGTATGGAAACGGGGAGAGTGATGGTGAATTTTCGGATATGACGTTTACTTCGCTTTTAAATGACACAGAAGATATCTGCAACTGGGTAAAAGAACAGGATTGGGCAGATGAAGATAAAATGTTTCTCTCAGGACAAAGCATGGGCGGCTATGTGGCTGCCTGTGCTGCTCCAACCATCCAGCCTGCAAAACTTATTCTGCAGTGTCCAGGTGCGGGCATGTGGAATGGTGCTTTGGAAAGAGCACTTGCTATGGAAGAAAAGGGAGTCTTTACTGCTGATGTAGAAGGTTTATGTTTTACTACCGCATTCAATAAAGATTTACATCAGTATGAACCATTTTCTACAGCAAAGGGATATGAAGGACCGGTACTTTTGGTTAGGGGTACAGAGGACAAACTTGTAGATACTGCTACATGTGAAAAATATGTAGAAGTATATGGCGATGCATGTTCCTTTGTAGAATTAGAAGGTGGCAATCATAATTTCTCAAGCATTCCAGTAAGAGTAGAATTGTTTAAAGCAATCTCTGAATTTTTAAAAAATAACATGTAAAAGAGTGCGTGTTCCATGGGAACTGCTACAAAACGGACGAAGAAGTCTGCTACGTAGCAGTTCTTTTTTTATTTGTAAAAAATTGGAAAAAAACATCTAGTTAGTCTTGACAAACCTTTGTTAGAGTAGTATAATTCGCTATGGTTAGTTGAGACTAATCGCAAATACAAAGGAGGCTTTTATGACATTATTAGAAGCAAAAGTAGGAACGGAGTATATTATTCAAGACATCGTGACTCACGATGATGAATTAGATAGTTTTCTTTTTACCTTGGGATGTTACCGTGGTGAGCCTATTACCATAATATCCAGAAAGAGAAACAGCTGTGTTGTGTCCATCAAGGATGGAAGATACAATATCGATAAGCATTTGGCAGGAGCTATTACTGTCTAGAGGAGATAAGAAATGAGAATTGCGTTTGCAGGAAATCCAAATAGTGGTAAGACCACGATGTACAATGCGCTTACAGGTCGTACTGAGCGAGTTGGTAACTGGGCTGGTGTTACTGTAGATAAAAAAGAGAGTCCAATTAAGAGACATTACCATGAAGGAGAGGAACTCATTGCAGTTGACCTTCCAGGAGCATACTCTATGTCACCATTTACAGCAGAAGAAAGCGTGACAAGAGATTACATTATTAATGAGCGTCCAGATGTTATTATCAATATTGTAGATGCGACCAACTTAAGCCGTAGCTTGTTCTTCACAACTCAGCTTTTGGAATTAGGTGTGCCAGTTGTTGTGGCATTGAATAAAGCAGACATCAATATGAAAAAAGAAACTGAGATAAATGTATCGATTCTTTCAGAACGATTAGGTTGTCCAGTTATCAATACAATTTCTACCATCTCTACACATGAAAGCTTACATCAGATTGTAGATGCAGCAGTATGTGTAAAAGGAAAAGGTCAGATTGCACCATTTACACAGTCATATGCAGGTGTGTTGGATAAAGAAACTGCACGTGAAGCGGATGTAGAACGTTTCAAGTTTGTGAACCAGATTGTTAGAGAAGTAGAAAAGAGAAAAGTATACACTAAGAACCGTAACTTCCAGGATACCATTGACAATATTTTGACCGACCCTATTATCGGTATGGTAATCTTTGCAGCAGTTATGTTTGTAGTATTTGATATTTCACAGTCGACACTTGGTCCAGCGCTTGCAGATGTACTTGTAGGCTGGATTGAGACCTTCCAGGAATGGGCTGGCGGTATGCTCACAGGAGCCAACGACTTCCTTTATGCCCTTTTAATTGATGGTATTATCGGTGGTGTAGGTGCTGTAGTAGGTTTCCTTCCACTGGTTATGGTAATGTACTTCCTTATTGCATTATTGGAAGATTGTGGATATATGGCACGTGCGACAGTAGTGCTTGACCCTATTTTTAAGAAAGTAGGTCTTTCAGGTAAATCAGTAATTCCTATGGTAGTAGGTACAGGATGTGCGATCCCAGGTATCATGGCATGCCGTACCATTCATAACGAACGCGAACGTCGTGTAACAGCAATGCTTGCGCCATTTATGCCATGTGGTGCGAAGCTTCCAGTTATTGCATTATTTGCTGGTGCATTCTTTGGAGATGCTTCCTGGGTGGGAACTCTTATGTATTTCGTAGGAATCTTCCTTGTGTTTGTGGGTGCCTTACTTGTAAATAAGATTTCAGGATTAAAATATAGAACCTCATTCTTTATTATGGAGCTTCCAGAGTACAAGCTCCCAAGTTTAAAGAGAGCCGTAAGCTCTATGCTTGCTCGTGGTAAATCCTATATTAAAAAAGCAGGTACAGTTATCCTTGTATGTAATACTATTGTTCAGATTATGCAGTCCTTCAACTGGCAGCTACAGCTGGTAGAAGAAGGAATGGAACATACATCGATTTTAGCAACAATTGCATCACCAGTATCTGTTCTTTTAATTCCTGTATGTGGGATTGCAGCATGGCAGTTGGCAGCTGCAGCAATCACAGGCTTTATTGCAAAGGAAAATGTAGTAGGTACATTAGCAGTATGCTATGCACTGACCAACTTTATTGATACAGAAGAACTTGCCCTTATGGGTGGTTCTAATGAAGTAGCTATGACAATGGGGCTTACCAAGGTTGCGGCTTTGGCATTCCTTATGTTTAACTTATTTACTCCACCATGTTTCGCAGCTCTCGGTGCTATGAATTCTGAGATGGCAAGTGCAAAATGGTTCTGGGGCGGCGTAGCACTTCAGTTTGCAACAGGCTATACAATTGCATTTTTTGTATACCAAATCGGTACACTTATTACTACAGGTGCCCTTGGTGCAGGGTTTATTGGTGGACTTATCGCAGTAATCTGTTTTGCGGTGATAATGGTGCTTGTAGCGAAGAAAAATGCAAAGGCGGTGTAATAATGTTTGCGGATGTCATTATTATTGTAGTGCTTGCTATAATCTTAGGTGGAGCATTATGGTACATAAAAAAAGAAAAGCATCGCGGTGTAAACTGTATCGGTTGTCCCGATGCAGGCACATGCAATAAAAAGAGTTGTCATTAACCCCAAAATGGCTGTCACAAAATATAAATTTGTGGCAGCCTTTCTTAATGCTTCCAAAAGAAATATGCCCTATGTATTTCTGCAAATTTCTCTCGTTAAGAAAAACGCTTAATTTCTAAGAATCACACTTTCTACTCTTATGATTATTTATGTCTTTCAAAATATTTTACAATCTGCGAAAGTATATCCGTGTGATGAAAGACATTTTTTCAGACTTTACGTGTGTCTCTTAGTACGGCAGATTTATATAATGTTATGTGCATGCTCGATTGTCCGAGATGCTGATTTTGCATCGAGTTTCGAG
>JAZSCQ010000039.1:0-56147 GCA_045530745.1 Agathobacter sp. | reverse complement strand
CAGCATCAGCTGTAGCTACTACTACATTCTTAACGTACTTTAATTCCTTGATTTCACCAACAAGAGGAATCATGATTTCAGGAACTACCTTCCAGTCAGCATGCTTCTTCTGAACGTTGGTAGCTGCACGGATAACAGCCTTTGTCTGCATCTTAGCGATTTCTGGGTAAGTAACTGCAAGACGGCAGCCTCTATGACCCATCATTGGGTTGAACTCATGCAGGGATGCAATGATGTCCTTGATTGCCTGAACGCTCTTGCCCTGAGCTGCAGCGAGCTTTTCGATGTCAGCTTCTTCAGTTGGAACGAACTCATGAAGAGGTGGGTCCAGGAAACGGATAGTAACCGGATGTCCCTCTAATGCTTCGTAGAGAGCTTCGAAGTCACCCTGCTGATATGGAAGGATCTTTTCAAGAGCTGCTTCTCTTTCTTCTACTGTATCGGAACAGATCATTTCACGGAATGCTGCAATTCTGTCTTCTTCGAAGAACATATGCTCTGTACGGCAGAGACCGATACCTTCAGCACCGAGCTCACGAGCCTTCTTAGCATCTGCAGGAGTATCAGCGTTTGTACGAACGCCTAACTTACCGAACTTATCAGCCCAAGCCATGATTCTGCCGAATTCACCGGCGATAGTAGCTTCTACAGTTGGGATGAGACCTGCATAGATGTTACCTGTAGTACCATCGATGGAGATTTCGGAACCTTCTGTAAATGTCTGTCCGCCTAATTCGAACTTCTTGTTTGCTTCATCCATCTTGATGTCGCCACAACCGGATACACAGCAAGTACCCATCCCACGAGCAACTACTGCAGCGTGGGATGTCATACCACCACGTACAGTAAGGATACCCTGAGCAGCCTTCATACCGGTGATATCTTCTGGGGATGTCTCGAGACGTACAAGAACAACCTTTTCGCCTCTTTCAGCCCATTCAACAGCGTCTTCTGCTGTGAATACAACCTTACCGCAAGCAGCACCTGGGGAAGCGCCAAGACCCTTGCCCATTGGAGTTGCAGCCTTTAATGCCTTAGCATCAAACTGTGGGTGTAATAATGTATCTAAGTTACGAGGATCGATCATTGCAACAGCTTCTTCTTCTGTTCTCATTCCTTCGTCAACTAAATCGCAAGCGATCTTAAGAGCAGCCTGAGCTGTTCTCTTACCGTTACGAGTCTGTAACATGTAGAGTTTTTCATTTTCTACTGTGAATTCCATATCTTGCATATCTCTGTAGTGATTTTCGAGTCTTGCACAGATTTCCTTGAATTTTGCAAATGCTGCAGGGAATTTTTCTTCCATCTGAGCGATTGGCATTGGAGTACGAACACCAGCTACTACGTCTTCACCCTGTGCGTTTGTTAAGAATTCACCCATAAGTTTCTTTTCGCCTGTAGATGGGTCACGAGTAAATGCAACACCAGTACCACAGTTTTCACCCATGTTACCGAAAGCCATAGACTGTACGTTTACAGCTGTTCCCCATGAATATGGGATATCGTTGTCACGACGGTATACGTTTGCACGAGGGTTGTCCCATGAACGGAATACAGCCTGGATAGCGCCCATTAACTGTACCTTTGGATCTGTAGGGAAGTCTTCACCGATTTTGTCTTTATATTCAGCTTTGAACTGGTTAGCAAGTTCTTTTAAGTCTTCTGCTGTAAGGTCTACGTCCTGAGTAACACCTTTCTTTTCTTTCATTTCGTCGATAAGTTCTTCAAAGTATTTCTTACCAACTTCCATTACTACGTCTGAGTACATCTGGATAAAACGTCTGTAGCAGTCCCATGCCCAACGTGGATTTCCTGATTTTTCAGCCATTGTATTTACTACATCTTCGTTAAGACCTAAGTTGAGGATTGTATCCATCATACCAGGCATAGAAGCTCTAGCACCTGAACGAACAGATACAAGTAATGGATTTTCTAAATCACCGAATTTCTTTCCTGTGATTTCTTCCATTTTTACGATGTATTCATTAATCTGAGCCTGAATTTCATCGTTGATCATACGGCCATCTTCATAATACTGTGTACATGCTTCTGTTGTGATTGTGAAGCCCTGTGGTACTACGTCAGCACCGATAATTTTTGTCATTTCAGCAAGGTTAGCACCCTTACCACCAAGAAGGTTACGCATTGAAGCATCGCCTTCGCTAAACAAATAAACCCATTTGTTTGCCATTTTGACATTCCTCCTAATTTTTTATTCTTTTTCCCTTTTATATTGTACAATTCGCACAAATAAAAACAGTTTTCCTGCCCCTTCCATTTGGGCAGTCGCACATACATTATTGTACACAGATAAATACAAGAACGCAAGAACTTTTTTCACAAATTTTCCATATAATTCTTTATGCCATAAATCTCATTCTGATAAAGAGTTTCTTCACTAATTTAAGATTATTCACAGACTAAGAAATCAGCCCTGCTATATATGTAAAAAAGCAACTTTACGGAGCAGTCGGCACTTAATGAGCGACACCTTGGGTGTTGCGAATTTAGTACCGCTACTGTGACGTATGAACGAAAGTGCTTGCGTCTTTTACATATATAGCAGGGCTGATTTCTTAGTGTTTATAAAACCTAATTGGTGAACTAACTCGTTATCTAGAATGTGAACTTATCTGCAAAATAAGCATCTAAATCTGCGATAGCAATACGTTCCTGTTCCATTGTATCACGGTCACGAACTGTTACGCAGCCATCTTCTAATGAATCGAAGTCAAAGGTTACACAGAATGGTGTACCGATTTCGTCCTGACGGCGATATCTCTTACCGATTGTTCCTCTGTCATCGAATTCACAATTGTATTTCTTAGAAAGCTTAGCAAATACCTCTTCTGCTTCTTTGTTTAACTTCTTAGAAAGTGGAAGCACACCAATCTTAACTGGTGCAAGCACTGGATGGAAATGGAATACAGTTCTTACATCGCCACCTTCTAACTCTTCTTCATCATAAGCTGCACAAAGGAATGCAAGTACTACACGGTCTGCACCAAGAGATGGTTCGATAACATATGGAATGTATTTTTCTCTCTTTTCGTCATCGAAGTAGCTCATATCTTCACCAGATACATTCTGATGCTGAGTTAAGTCGTAATCAGTTCTATCTGCGATACCCCAAAGTTCGCCCCAGCCAAATGGGAACAAGAACTCGAAGTCTGTTGTTGCTTTTGAGTAGAAACATAATTCTTCTGGTGAGTGATCACGAAGTCTAAGTTCTTCATCTTTGATACCAAGAGAAAGTAACCACTGATGGCAGAAGTTTCTCCAGTATGCGAACCATTCAAGGTCTGTTCCTGGTTCACAGAAGAATTCTAATTCCATCTGTTCAAATTCACGAGTACGGAATGTAAAGTTACCTGGTGTAATTTCGTTACGGAAAGATTTACCAATCTGTCCAATACCGAATGGAATTTTCTTACGTGATGTTCTCTGTACGTTTTTGAAGTTTACGAAAATACCCTGAGCTGTTTCTGGTCGAAGGTATACTGTGTTCTTAGCATCTTCTGTTACACCCTGGAAAGTTTTAAACATAAGGTTAAACTGTCTAATATCTGTGAAGTTATGCTTTCCACATGATGGACATGGAATGTTATGTTCTTCAACGAAGTTTTTCATTTCTTCCTGTGACCAAGCATCGATAGAGCCTTCTAAAGCAATGCCCTTTTCTTCACAGTAGTTTTCGATTAACTGGTCTGCACGGAATCTTTCGTGACATTCTTTACAGTCCATAAGAGGATCTGCAAATCCGCCAAGGTGACCAGATGCTACCCATGTCTGTGGGTTCATAAGGATGGCACAGTCAACACCTACGTTGTATGGGTTTTCCTGAATGAATTTCTGCCACCAAGCACGTTTTACGTTGTTCTTTAATTCTACACCAAGATTACCGTAATCCCATGTATTTGCAAGGCCGCCATAAATTTCTGAACCTGGGTATACAAAACCTCTGGCCTTAGCAACCTGCACAATCTTTTCCATTGTCTTTTCCATAATTACATATTCCTCAACTTTCGTTTTTTATTTATAAATAATATAAGTAAGTACTACACTATACTGACTTTCTTCTTCTACTGGCTCATCACCGAAATCAAAGATGATTTCATCTTCGCCCTCACCTGGCACCAGTTCATCTTCGCCGATTGCTCCGTCAGAGCCTGCATTCTCTGTACCGTCTACTTCGGTATCGGGTTCATTCTGTCCCAAAGAAGCTCCATCCTTGATAAGAACATAGTCTTCTCCAACTTCAGCCACATTCTGTGTCGAAACAAAGCACACTTCACCTTTGGTAAGTACAACCTTGGTATTGGATTTGATAATGATGACCTTATAGTCTTCGCCATCCATAAACTGATCTGCAGTTACTTCTACTGTTTTATCTTCCTTTAATTCTACGAAATCAGTTTTAAAATCATATCCTGCACTCTTTGCTTCCGCAATGGTACCTGTAAACAATTCTACGCCATTGATATCTTCATATACATCTGCATTGGCATATTCTAAAACAAGGACTGCTTTATTGCCTTCTACCTGATAAGAATTCTGCACAAGCATATCTTCGCCATTTTTACTATTATATGTATCGATTACTTTCTGTACATACGCACCCAGCTTCTCTTTGTCATATACTTTCTCATCAAAGTCTTCGATGTCTGTGGATACAATCTTACCCTCTTTTAATATGTATACAGTATCTGTATCTGTCTCTGTATAATCAACATTATTTAACAGTAATAACAGAACGATTCCCACTACAAGAATCAGCACAAGTGCTGCTCCGCCAATAATGAAAAGGCCCTGTCTTTGTCTATTTGATTTTGAAACACGTTTACGTCTTTTGGTTGTTCCTGTACTCATATTGCCTCCAAACGAAATAATAATCCTAGCTATTATACACTTTTCATTCTCTTATTTCAACATTAGTTCATCAATAATTTGTAATGATTTGAAAGAATGCTTTACATACGTATGCAAATAATCCCTCATAATCCTCTTTAATTCCTTCAAAACTTCCTCTGATAATTGAAACGTAAACAACTTCTCTATCCTAGAGGAAACAATAAATTGCATGGCATATCGCGTGGATTCATGTATCTGTCTGGTCTTCTGTCCATGTTTACAATCCGGGCAGAAAATTCCACCACGCCACACGCTAAAATAATCCAACTGCTCTGTTTTATGACAATGCATGCAGGAAAAAACGCTAGGCCCTTCTCCATTTATCGTCATAGCCTTAAGCTCAAATACTGCTCGAACCAAATCATTGGAAAAAGCGGGACTTTCCAAAGCTCGCAGGGACTGATAAAGGAGTTTGAGCATCTCCTTCTCATCATTGTTCTCCTGACAAAAATAATCCGCGAATTCCAAGAAGTAGAATCCCATATAAGCCGCATCCACATCCATGGTCAACTCTCGAAAATAATTATGTATGGTTGCTTTGGATACATTGTAGGAACTCTTCCCTTCGAAAAGTTCGAATTCCCCAAAAGAAAAAGGATTGGTCGCCGCCAAAAGCTGACTATTCGGACGTCTGGCGCCTCTTGCAAAGGCGGTAATCTTTCCTCTTTCCTTGGTTAAAATCGTTATTCTTTTGTCGTATTCCGAAATCGGCATGGTATTTAGTACCATTCCTGTTACGATGACCGACTGTCCCATGTAATTTCTACTTCAATCCTTTCCAGCTTGAATCTCTTTCGTCTTGTCTGCCTTTATCCTGTCTTCTTTCGTCTCTTTTCTCATCCTCAGTGACACGATTTCGATAGGTCAGGTAATCCTCTACCTTTCCAGTTGTCCAAAAGTTTTCCCATGATTTCTCCATTGCATTTCCCTCCGATGTTTTTAGGTTTTGCAATGTAGCTGTAAATATCCCCGAAAAAAATTGGAAAAATTATTCGTCGTCTCTATAACCGAAGTTCTTGATTAAGAAATCACTGTCACGCCAGTCTTTCTTTACCTTAACCCAAAGCTTTAAGTTTACTTTGCAATCTAAAAGGCGTTCCATTTCATAGCGGGCATTTGTACCGATTTTCTTAAGCATAGCACCCTGTTTTCCAATAATGATACCTTTGTGGGAATCCCTTTCACAAACTATGGTTGCATCAATATCATAAATACCTTTGCGGTATTTCATCTGATCAATACCAACTGCAATACCGTGTGGAATTTCTTCGTTTAACGCGTGAAGTGCTTTTTCACGAATGATTTCCGCACAGATTGCACGTTCTGGCTGATCTGTAATGGTATCCTCATCATAATACTGTGGACCATAAGTCAAATACTTAAAAATTGTGTCGATGATATCGTCCGTATTATTTCCGCGAAGTGCTGAGGTTGGAATGATTTCTGCGAAATCAAATACCTTGCGGTAGGTATCAATAAATTCGAATACTGCTTCTTTTTCTACAGTATCGATTTTGTTGATAATCAAGATAACTGGTGTATTTACTTTCTTAAGCTGCTCGATAATGTGCTGCTCTCCCGCCCCAATAAAGTTGGATGGTTCCACAAGCCAGAGAATTACATCAACCTCATTTAATGTCTTCTCTGCGACATTTACCATGTATTCGCCAAGCTTGTTTTTGGCTTTGTGAATACCTGGTGTGTCTAGAAAAATAATCTGTCCCTTGTCCATATCTGTGTAAACGGTCTGGATACGGTTACGGGTTGTCTGTGGTTTATTGGATGTGATGGCAATTTTCTGACCAATGAGGCGATTCATAAGTGTCGATTTGCCTACATTTGGTCTGCCAATAATGGTTACGAAACCAGATTTAAAATTTGCGTTCATATTTTCACCTTTATCTATTATTCATTTAAACTCTTAATATTCATAAAAAGTTCTTTTTCTTTTTGAATATTATTCTCATTTCCGATGACACAGAGATTACCGTCAGAGAGCACCGCCTGAACTAAGTCAGCAAGTGCACGGATATTTTCATCTGTAGCTCCAAGGATTTCATCACGTTCTTCCTGAAGTTCTTCTAGGGTCAGTTTCTTTAAATATGCTGTAATCGCACGCTGCCCCTTGCCCTCTGGATATAGTGGCATATCCATACCGCCTAATGTTCCGATAATATACTTGGTCATCTCTCTTTCGTCAGCATGGAAGTTTCTGATATATTCTGGAATCTTCTCATACACCTCATTCGTCTTGCCAAGGTTAGGGTCACGATAGGAAGTAAAATAAGAATCCCCTGTACGAAGGAAGGAGCTACTGCATCCATAAGCACCGCCCTTAACACGCACATTGTTCCATAAATAATCGTAGCTCAAAATCATTTTTAAGATATTGAGTGCACCTGTATACTTAAATCCATGCTTTACAAAGTTACCCGAGCGGGAAACATACTGAATCGCAGAAGCATCGGTAAAAGCCTCATTCTTCTGGCACATTGGATATTCCGGCATCATCTCTGCCTTCTTGCCCGTTGGTAAGCTTTCCACGAAATTGCAAATTGCTGGTACTGCTCTATCATAACAGTCTTTTTCAGCAGTAAAGCTTACGAGAAGTCTTGCCTGTCCGAAAATCTGCTCCATAAGCTTACGGAGTTTTGCAATCACCTGCTCTGGACTTTCTTTCATGAGCTTATCCATTTTACAGATTTCATTGTAATATGCAACACCAGTTGTTGCATCCTGAATATAGCCATATTTTGAAGAATAGGACAAGCTTCTAGTTGCAGAAACCACGTGGCCTGCACTGCTTAGCACAGACTGTAGACGTGACTTGGTCTGCGCAATGATTTCTGTCAGACGTTTCACATCGTCTATCTTGGAAGTAAGAATAATCTCTTTTAAAATTTCCAAAGATTCCTGTACCTTGTCTTCTAACATCTTGATACGGAATTCGTATCTGCTATGGTATACTCCCTGCTCCTTTGAGTCTGCATATACAGTAAGCCCACTAGAAATACCACCAGAGTGGATATTTATCACATCATTGAGTTCTGAGAAAGAATAGCTCTCTGTATCCACAAATGCCAGTACACTGCGAAGAAGTCCTAAATAAGGTAAATCTTCTGCCACGACATCTCCGGCATCAAAAAGGAAGGAGATGTAATCAATTCCATTGGTATAGACATCGTGTCTGATAACCTGAATATCTCCAATATGTTCCTCAATATTGCTAAATGGAAGGACATGTTTTCTCATATCCTTACGTTCAAGCATAGGAAGGGTCTGCATTGCTTCTTCCGAAACCTCTTCTTCCTGATATTCCTCTAAACGTTTGGTATCCTCTATAATCTTTTCTAATTCTTCTACCGAAAGACCTGCTTTGTAGTCGGCTAATTTCGTCTCTAACTCTGCCTCTACCTTGGTATTTAATCCTTTTTCTGGTTCTAATGCAACTATTACGCCATGTGTATTGTCTAGGAGGTATTTCTGAATCAGACCTTCATAATAGCCTGTCTCTACCTGTTCCTTTAAGAAAGCAAACACATCTAACATTTCCATTGCTTCAAAAGTAGCATTATCATCAAAAAGCCATGTATCCAAACATTCGATTCCATACAAAAGTCCCTTTGGATATGACCCAAAGTCTGCTTCACGGAAACGGAATTCTGAACTGTTAATCGCTGCAAGTACGGAGGTTTTGTTAATACCTTCTGCTACGATATCTTTTAATGTACTTTCAATAATCTCTACAAAACGTGCCTTATCTGAGATATTTGCATTTTTCGCACAAACATGAAATACAGGCTGTAAAGTTCCATCATCAAAAGAACCATATACATCCTGACCAATACCTGCATCAATGAGCGCCTGTCTAACTGGAGCACCTGGTGCACTGATAAGCACATAATCCAGTACTGCAAATGCCTGTCGTAAGGTCTTATCATGAATATCACAAACTACCTTGCTATATGCCAAATAAGTATTGTCCGCTTCGGATTCCTCGCTACCAATTGGATACTTGCCTGTAATATCTTTTACTTCAGCAAAAGCCCCCTGCTTTTCTACCTGTGAGGTTACTTCTATCTCATCATAAGCAGATAAATATTCTTTATCCAACCATTCCAAACGTTCCTGCATGTCGCAGTCACCATAAAGAAAGATATAAGAATTTGCTGGATGATAATATCTCTTATAAAACTCCAGGAATTTTTCATACGTAAGTTCTGGAATATATGCTGGATTGCCACCGGAATCCTTGCCATAGGTATTGTCTGGGAAAAGACTCTTGTAAATGGTTGTCTGAAGCATTTCATCTGCAGATGAATACGCGCCCTTCATCTCGTTATATACAACACCATTGATTGTAATAGGGGCATCCATATCTGCAAGCTCATAATGCCAGCCTTCCTGCTTGAAAATCTCTTCATATTTCAAGATATTTGGATGCAAAACAGAATCCATATACACATCCATGAGATTTTTAAAATCCTGTTCGTTACAGCTTGCAATTGGATAGATTGTTTTCTCTGGATAGGTCATCGCATTTAAGAAAGTATTAAGCGAGCCCTTTACAAGTTCTACAAATGGATCTTTAAGTGGGAACTTCTCCGAACCACACAACACAGAGTGCTCAATAATGTGTGGTACACCTGTCTCATCGGTTGGTGGAGTCTTAAATCCAATATAGAAAACCTTGTTGTCATCATCATTGGAAATAAGGGCTATACGTGCACCACTCTTTTTGTGGCGAAGCAAATACCCTTTTGAATTTATGTCATTTAATTGCTGTTCTTTTACTAATTCATAGCTTGTCAAATTTGAAAATTGCATTGATATTCCTCCATGCCCATAGATAGTAATATTATACCCTATTTAACCAAGATGAACAACAAAAAAGTATGGATTGCAATTTGATTTGCCCCATACTTTTTCAATCTTATTTTACTCGTGTTTTCCCAGAAATTTCTCCATCCAAATCAGATGATACCAACGACCGAACTTGATGCAGCAGTTATTAAACTGTGCCACCTTCTTGTATCCCATGTGTTCATGGAACTGGGTGCTGTTGTTGGTGAGATATTCATCTTCCACATCTGTGTATGCAATACTTGCATATACGTTCAAGATACCCTGCTCGGTCAACTTCGCTTCAATTTCCTCGTAAAGTCTACGTCCAAGTCCGCACTTTACTGCCTTCTTATCTATGTAAATACTTACTTCTGCACTCCGATAAAAGGCAGCTCGTGGATGGAATTTTCCTGCATAGGCATAACCTATGATTTTTCCATCCTGTTCTGCTACCAAATATGGATAGTTTTCAAGAGTGTTCTCTATTCTTTTTTCAAATTCTGCCAAAGTCGGAACATCATATTCCATACTGATGGCGGTATTTGCAACATAATATCCATAGATATCCAGGATAGCTGGTGCATCGGATATGGTTGCAGTTCTAATCGTTATTTGATTCATACTATTTTCCCTACTCATTCTCTGCCAAAAGTGCAATTAACTCTCTTTCCCCTTCAATTTCTCTTGGATATGGATAGGTCTTTGCTACTTTTTCAAAATGTGCCAAGAGCTCTTCTGCCTTCTTTTCATCCTTCTCTGCAAGAAGTGTATAGGCATACTCACTG
Organism: Agathobacter sp.; assembly: GCA_045530745.1. Lineage (GTDB taxonomy): Bacteria > Bacillota > Clostridia > Lachnospirales > Lachnospiraceae > Roseburia. The sequence goes on along the minus strand of JAZSCQ010000039.1, from coordinate 45,606 downwards.
CGGATAACACTTGGTGTATTTTTCATCGACTTAATGAACTTTTCATGTTCTTTATTATGCAGATAGATGGCTTCACTGACATTGTCTTTCACTACAAGTTCACAATAAATTTTCTCATTTATCAAAAGACTTCGATGTAGCCCGATTATCCCCGTTCCCTTGCTAAGAAGATTCTCTATGTATTCTGCCGCTTCTTCTAATTGAAGCTGATCCATCAGCCAGCTCACACGGAAAACACCGAGTGCTGCGATAAGTCCATTATCCATATCTTCATCTGCTGGAACTGGGAACCAGCTCTCTGGCATCTCTTTTAAACGTTTTCCCTTCGCCTGCTCATTATTTACTTTAAGCTGTAACCAAAATGCTTGCATTGCCTTTGGATTTTTTCCAAGCGAAAGTGCATTGTGTCCATCATTACTGATTGGGCCTACCTGCATTGGTATTCCATTTGTCAGGGCAAATGCTACTCCTATTACAACAATGGCTACGTAAATAATAAACTCGATTGGATTGTTCTGTCTAAAATATGCCATCGCAGCAAACAATGCAGATACAATCAAGTTAAAAATACAGCCACCCAGATTATACAGTACAACTGGCATTTTTCCATCTACCAAATCTGGTGGTGACATCAGACATTGTCCCGCTGTACCTGCAATCGAAAACTTACTCAGTTTGATTTTGCCATCCTCTTTTAAAAGCATCAGACTCCCAATACGGAAGGATGAAAACTCATAGCCTGACATAAGACCAAATACCAAGTGTCCTGCCTCATGTACAATAATCTGAATCAGCATGGCACCATAGATCCCCAGAAAAAGTGCTACCATACCTACCCAAAACTCCACACCTTGTTCTTCTGCGCGAGCTAATACAGCGCCTGCCATACCGCCACACAAAAGGCCGGCTAGAAGCATGATGATTGTGTATATAATTTGACCTAGATTTTTCTTCTTATTCTTTTTATCACTCATATATTAATTTCCTATTACTTCCTTCATCTATATCACGAATCCATGCAGCAAATTCTACCCTAGAAATGCATACACCTCATGCAAATCCTTGATTTCATAATCAATCTGCACCTCTTTGTCACAAGGTCCTCCTCCTGGATTGTACCAACAAGCCTTAACACCTGCATTATTTGCCCCCTTTATATCGCTAGTCAAGGAATCACCTACCAAAAGAACTTCATCCAATTGGAATGGGCCAATCTTTGCATCTACTTCTGCAAGTACCTTATCAAAAAATTCCTTTGCTGGCTTTTCTGCTCCTACATCTTCAGAAATAAATACAAGGTCAAACAATTCTCCCAGTCCTGAATTTTTGAGTTTGCCAGTCTGTGCGATTTTCGTTCCATTTGTAGTCGCACACTGCAGTAATTTGCCTTTCAAATCTTTGACAATCTCATAGGCATCATCATTGAAATAAATAAAATCGCCCAGAAGTTCCTGATAGCGTCTGTCGAAAGCTGCAGCAATACTCGTATCCCATCCATGAATTCCAAAAAATTCTACAAAGCGGCCTACTGTCACCTCTGGCTTGGTCATCTCTCCTCGCTCCAATGCTTGCCAGCGTCTTCTATTAATGACCTCATATTCTTTTAACAATTCTTCTGTAAATTCTCCCAATCCAAACTCAGAAAAATCCTTACTTAAAGCTGCTACTTCTGCTTTGCTAAAACTTAAAAGTGTATTATCAATATCCCATAAAATTACTTTAAACATCTCTCACCTCTAAAATTCTACTACTTCTGCTTCCTTTATAAAATTACAAATTCTTTCCATCCTATTCTTCCTCCAAATTATATCTTTTTATCTCTTTTGTTAACAACCATGCTTCCATGACTAATGAAATACTAACGAATGCCGCTACTGGAGAAAAATACTTGATACCATAAAACAATGGACAAAGATTTATTACTGCAGTTACTAAACATAACCATCTTCCTGTAACTGCCGAGCTGTTCTTTCCTGCAAGACAATATTTAACTACAAATAGTAATGTAACACATGTAAGTATCCCTGTAATCATCGGTGCAAAATTGGCATAGCCAAACGGTAACATATCAAAATACGAATACGTTTCCCTAAAATATCCTATACTCCCATCTTCTGAAGGTCTTCCGAAATTCAGCACTGCACCATATGGTATTATTTCTAATATTAGCGTAATGATTGGTAAAAACAAATATATTACTCTTTTTTTCATGGCACACCTCCTCGTATGTTCTAACTACTATACTCTACATAGCTTAAATTTCGCTAACCTCTAATTAGTGCTTATGCCTATGACTGATTTTATTTTACTATATTCAGTTCAATTTACCAAGTAATTCTTGTTTATTCTTCTCCAATAAGCGAGGGACAAAAGCTATGCTTCCTCGTTCGTAGAAAAAGAAAGCCCTCCGCTTTCGCGAAGGGCTTTGGTGTCCTTTATTCAAATCATTAGCTAAGACGAGTTACATTTGCAGCCTGTGGGCCTTTATCGCCATCAACTACTTCAAATTCAACCTTTTCACCATCTTTTAATTCTTTGAATCCGTCCATATTAAGTGCTGAGAAATGAACGAACACTTCGTTACCAGCTTCATCAGAGATGAATCCGTAACCTTTTTTTGCATTAAACCATTTAACTGTTCCCTGCTGCATAACTAAAAATCCTCCTAATACAATAACCTTCGTGGATTATGCGTTCCACTTTTCTAGATTAGCATATTTGACGAATTTTGTCAACAAAAGAAAGTTACAGGTGTGCAAATTGCATAAAACTTATTTTTTCACCGTAATTTCCATCTGTGGGAAAGGAATAGAGATGCCCGCTTTATCGAATTCGAGTTTTACATTCTCTGTAATACGCCATTTTGCAGTCCAATAATCGTCTGTTTTCACCCAACAACGTGCCCCCATTTCTATACAGCTATCTTTTAATTCTGAAACAAATACATTTGCTGTTTCATCTTTTAATACAGCCTCATCGCCAATAGCTACTCGGTTCAGAATTTCCTTTACCCTTTGAATATCGCTATCATACGCTACGCCAAAAAGCAAATCAAGACGTCGTTTCTTCATAGCAGTTACGTTTACAATACTAGAGTTCGATAATGTACCATTTGGAAGCATGATAGCCTTGTTATCTACTGTTAAAAGCTTTGTATAGAAAATGGTAATCTCTGCAACAGTACCTTCTTGTTTATCAGCATTTTCAATGATGTAATCTCCTACTACAAATGGTTTCAATAAAAGGATGAGTACACCACCTGCGAAGTTGGACAAACTTCCCTGTAATGCGAGACCTACGGTCAAGCCTGCAGAACCAAGTACTGCAATTACTGAACTTGCGGTCACGCCAAACTGTGACAAAATAACCAATACCAGTACGAAATACAGTACATATTTCAAAAGTGATCCTATAAATGTAAGCACACCTTGCTCTACATTTGCTCGTTCCATCGAATTCTTCACAATTTTCACTAACCATTTAATTACTTTGGTTCCAATTGCAAATACAACTATAGCTAAAATTACATCTATTGCAAAATCTAATAGCTTTGGCAACGAATCGGTCATATACTGCTCGAAAACACCTAATTCTTTCTCTGCTGCATTTCCTATTTCATCCATCATAGATGTCTCAGTCATCAAAAATTTCATATAATACCTCCTAAAAAGGCTCCGCCAAAGCGGAGCCTTGCTTCACTATTTAATTATACGAACTTTTAAAACGCCGTCAATGGCTTTTAATTTTTCTACTACATCTTCTGTCACTGGAGAGTCTACGTCGATGAGAGAATATGCATAATCACCTCGACCTTTGTTGGTCATATCAGATACGTTTACATCAGCTTCACCAAGTACCGATGTATACTGACCAATCATACCCTTAACATTCTTATGTAAGATACCGATACGTCCAGCCGTGGTACATGCGCCCATGCTACAATCTGGGAAGTTAACAGAATGTACGATGTTACCGTTTTCTAAGTAGTCACGGATTTCACGAACTGCCATGATTGCACAGTTATCTTCGGATTCAGCAGTTGATGCTCCAAGGTGTGGTGTTACAATACAGCCCTTCTTTCCTGCTACGGTAGGATTTGCAAAGTCTGTTACATAATGTTTTACTCTGCCTTCTTCTAATGCTGCTACCATAGCTTCTTCATCTACAAGTAAATCTCTTGCAAAGTTAAGTACGATTACATTTGGTTTCATCTTGGCAATTGCATCTGCATTTACCATTTTCTTGGTAGAATCTAAAAGTGGAACATGGATGGTAATAAAGTCACACTCTCTGTAAATATCATCAATATTTGTAATGTGTTTTACAGTACCAGATAAGCTCCAAGCTGCATTTACAGAAATATATGGGTCATAGCCATATACATCCATACCAAGATTACTTGCTGCATTCGCAACTAATACACCGATAGCACCAAGTCCGATAACACCAAGCTTCTTACCTGAAATTTCTGTACCGGCAAAGTTTTTCTTTTCTTTTTCAGCGGTCTTAGCAATGTTTTCATCATCCTTGTTGTTCTGTACCCACTCGATACCCCCAACTAAGTCACGGGATGCATAAAGCATAGCTGCAAGTACAAGTTCTTTTACACCATTTGCGTTGGCACCTGGAGTATTGAACACTACGATACCTTTTTCTGCGCAGGCATCCAAAGGAATGTTGTTAACACCAGCTCCCGCACGCGCGATAGCCACCACTTTGTCACCAAGGTCCATATCATGTACAGAAGCACTTCTTACCAATGCGGCATCTGCCTCCTTAATATCGTCTACTTTTGCATAGTCTGCTGAAAATAAATTTAATCCTACATCTGCGATAGGATTAAGGCATGTATAGTTAAACATATCCAAATCCTCCTATTTGTTTGCTGCTTCAAATTCTTTCATGAATGCAACTAATTTTTCTACACCTTCCTTTGGCATTGCGTTGTAGATAGATGCACGCATACCACCAACAGAACGATGTCCTTTTAAGTTTTCAAAGCCAGCTGCTTTTGCTTCTTTTACAAATTTGGCATCTAAGTCAGCATCACCAGTTACAAATGGAACATTCATAAGAGAACGATCCTCTGGAGCAACTGTGCCTTTGAACATTACACTTGTGTCTAAGAAATCATAAAGGATTTTCGCCTTTTCTTCATTCTTTGCTTTCATTGCTTCAAGTCCGCCCATCTTCTTTAACCACTTGAATACTTTGCCACAGATATAGATACCGTAGCAAGGTGGTGTGTTGTAAAGGGAATCGTTATCTGCCTGTGTTTTATATTTGAGCATCGTTGGTGTTCCTGGTAATACATCATCTGTGATTAAATCTTCACGGATAATAGCAATAACTACACCCGCTGGTCCTACGTTCTTCTGAACGCCACCATAAATAATCGCATATTTGCTTACATCTACTGGCTCTGACAAGAAGCATGAGCTTACGTCTGCTACCAAATCTACACCCTTTGTATTTGGTAATTCTTTGAATTTGGTACCATAAATGGTATTGTTTTCGCAAATATAAACATAGTCCATATCGTCTGTGATTGCTAAATCGCTACAATCTGGAATGTATGAAAATGTCTTGTCAGCGGACGAAGCAAGCTCGACGGCTTCACCATAGATTTTTGCTTCTGCAAAGGCTTTTTTAGCCCACTGACCTGTAATGATGTAACCTGCTTTTTTGTTTTTCATCAGGTTCATCGGAACTGCTGCAAATTGCTGAGAAGCACCGCCCTGTAAGAACAATACCTTGTAATTATCTGGAATGTTCATTAAATCTCTAAGGTCTGCTTCTGCCTCTTTGATGATTTCGTCGAAAACTTTCGAGCGGTGACTCATCTCCATTACCGACATTCCACATCCCTTGTAATCCATCATTTCTTCTGCTGCTTCACGAAGTACTTCTTCTGGTAAAACTGCAGGTCCTGCCGAAAAATTATACACTCTACTCATTTCCAACTACCTCCTTTTAATACTTTTGTTACTTTATTTTTTAAATTACATTGGAAACCTTTGTTCATTTAACGCGTTACCGCATTAAAGCATTTGTTTTAAAATAATACGGGGACGAACTCTCTCTTGTGTCCCCGTATATAAATTTGTCATAGTTCATCAAATAAAATTCCATTCCGCGAACTGTGCGTTAGGAGTTTGATGACACGTCAGTGGCATCAAATGCCTCGTTTATTGGTGCACCAGGTGCTACCATTGGCCATACCTTATCGTCTGAATCAATAATACAGTCGATAACAAATGGAATTTTACATTCTAAAGCCTCTGCAAAGGCTGCTTCAAATTCTTCTCTCGAAGTAACTCTTCTAGCCTCGCATCCAAGTGCTTCTGCTACTTTTACAAAATCCACTCCGTCATCCAAGATGGTTGCGGAATAATGTTCCTTGTAGAATAAAGTCTGCCACTGGCGAACCATACCAAGTACGTGGTTGTTAATAACTACTTCAATCAGTGGTAGCTTGTTGCGGCTTGCTGTCGCAAGCTCATTCATATTCATACGGAAGCATCCGTCACCTGCAATATTTATAACTTGTTTGTCTGGATTTGCCATCTGTGCACCAATTGCTGCACCTAAGCCGTATCCCATCGTTCCAAGTCCACCAGATGATAATAAGGTTCTAGGCTCTTTGTATTTGTAATACTGTGCTGCCCACATCTGATGCTGTCCTACTTCTGTTACCATAATGGCATCACCATGTACCATTTCATAAATCTTTTCAATGATATATGGACCACTAAGCCCTTCGGGGTTATAGGTAAGTGGATATCTCGCTTTCAATCGCTCGATATGTCCCATCCATTCTCCATGGCTATACTGTGGTAATTTTTCATTCAATCTGGAAAGAACCTCTTTTACATCACCGATAATACTTGCCGATGCAATTACGTTCTTATTGATTTCTGCTGGATCCACATCAATATGTAAAATCTTTGCATTCTTTGCAAACTTCTGTGGATTACCAAGTACTCGGTCGGAAAAACGAGTACCAATTGCGATAAGTAAGTCACATTCGCTTACGCCAAGGTTGGATGTTTTGGTTCCATGCATGCCAAGCATACCTGTATATCTGTAGTCAGTGCCATCAAAAGCACCTTTCCCCATCAAAGTATCGCAAACTGGAGCATCTACCAACTCAACGAACTTACGAAGTTCTTCACTTGCTTCAGAAAGCACTGCACCACCACCTACAAAAATAAATGGTTTCTTTGATTTGCGAATACGACGAAGTGCTCTTTCAATGTCTTCATCTTCAATTGTATGTGACACTCTTGCAGGAAATTCCACTGGCTTGCTTGTAAATTTGCAAGTTGCCGCTGTGACATCCTTTGGAATATCCACAAGAACTGGACCAGGACGACCTTTTCTCGCAATGCTGAATGCTCTACGAATGGTATCTGCCAGATTCTCTACATCTTTAACAATGAAGTTGTGCTTGGTAATTGGTGTTGTAATACCTGCGATATCAATTTCCTGGAAGCTGTCTTTTCCAAGAAGTGGTAAGGTTACATTACATGTAATAGCTACCATTGGAACGGAATCCATATATGCAGTTGCGATACCTGTTACAAGATTTGTTGCTCCAGGTCCGCTGGTTGCAAAACACACACCAACTTTACCAGTACTTCTCGCATATCCATCTGCCGCATGGGAAGCACCCTGCTCATGGGATGTCAAAACATGTTTGATATCGGATTGCTGATAAATCGCATCATATACGTTTAAAATTGCTCCACCAGGATAACCGAATACCGTATCTACCCCCTGCTCTTTTAAACATTCAATAATAATCTGTGATCCGTTTAAAACCATAATTACTAACTCTCTCTAAAACTACTTAATTTCTAATACAGCCCCTCTGTTTCCTGAAGTAACCATAGATGCATATCTCTTTAAGTATCCTGTTGTTACCTTAGGTTCACGTGGCTGCCATTTTGCACGACGTGCTTCCATTTCTTCGTCAGAAACGGCTACATCCAATTTCATCTCTGGAATGTTAATCTTGATGATATCGCCTTCTTCAATAAGTGCGATAGGTCCGCCAACTGCTGCTTCTGGAGAAACATGTCCGATAGAAGCGCCACGGGAAGCTCCTGAGAAACGTCCGTCTGTAATAAGCGCTACAGAGCTGCCAAGTCCCATACCTGCGATTGCTGATGTAGGATTTAACATTTCTCTCATACCTGGGCCGCCTTTTGGTCCTTCGTAACGGATAACTACTACGTCACCTGCTACGATTTTGCCACCTTTGATTGCTTCAATCGCATCTTCTTCACAATCAAATACTCTGGCAGGTCCTTCATGTACCATCATTTCATCTACTACTGCAGAACGTTTTACTACACTACCGTCTGGAGCGAGATTGCCTTTTAATACGGCTAGACCGCCTGTTTTGCTATATGGATTATCCATTGGTCTAATAACCTCTGGATTTTTATTTACTGCGTTTGCAATATTTTCTCCAATTGTTTTACCAGTTACTGTCATACAGTCTGTATTAAGAAGGCCTGCATCTGCAAGCTGTTTCATAACTGCGTATACACCGCCTGCTTCGTTTAAGTCTTCCATATAAGTATGACCAGCTGGTGCTAAGTGACAAAGGTTTGGAGTCTTTTCACTGATTGGGTTTGCAAATTCGATATCGAAGTCAAATCCAATTTCATGTGCGATAGCTGGTAAATGAAGCATTGAGTTGGTAGAACAACCAAGTGCCATATCTACGGTAAGCGCATTGATGATAGACTCTTTAGTCATAATATCTCTTGGACGAATGTCCTGTTCAAGGAGTTTCATAACTGCCATACCAGCATGTTTCGCAAGACGGATTCTGTCAGAGTAAACTGCTGGAATAGTTCCGTTACCGCCAAGTCCCATACCAAGAGCTTCGGTTAAGCAGTTCATAGAGTTTGCTGTGTACATACCTGAACAAGAACCACAGGTTGGACAAGCTTTTTCTTCGAATTCTTTTACATCTTCTTCTGTCATGGTACCAGCTGCATAAGAACCAACAGCTTCAAACATAGAAGACAAACTTGTTTTACATCCTTTTACTTTACCAGCAAGCATTGGACCACCGGATACAAATACGGTTGGAACATTGATACGCGCCGCTGCCATAAGTAAACCTGGTACGTTTTTATCACAGTTTGGAACCATAACAAGTGCATCAAACTGATGTGCAAGTGCCATAGCCTCAGTTGAATCTGCGATTAAGTCTCTGGTTACTAAGGAATATTTCATACCAAGGTGTCCCATAGCGATACCATCACAAACTGCGATTGCTGGGAAAACAACTGGTACACCGCCTGCTTCTGCTACACCAAGCTTAACAGCGTTTACGATCTTATCTAAGTTCATATGTCCTGGTACGATTTCGTTGTAAGAGCTAACGATACCTACCATAGGTTTTTTCATTTCTTCTTCTGTAAATCCTAATGCATTGAAAAGGCTTCGATGTGGAGCCTGCTGCATGCCTGCTTTTACATTGTCACTTCTCATATATATATCCTCACTTTTCAAATCTCGCTCGGGCGAAACGCCCTTTCACACATTTTCGAATCCTTTGTTGCAAACAAGTTTGCACAAGTCCTCTCAAATATGTGTATGGCTAAATATTTTAAGATTGTACTACAAAAAATACAATCTTGCAACTATACTCTTTCTGCAATTAGGCTACCCATCTGCGCTGTACCAACCTTTGTGATACCTTCTGTGCTTGTTCCTGCCTGTGGCATAATGTCACCGGTACGATAGCCTTCTTTTAATACCTGTTTTACTGCTGCTTCAACGGCATCAGCTTCTTTATCTAAGTCAAAGCTATATCGAAGCATCATCGCTGCACTAAGGATTGTTGCGATAGGGTTTGCAATTCCCATTCCTGCGATATCTGGAGCAGAGCCACCACTTGGTTCATATAAACCAAATTTTGTTTCATTCAAGCTTGCTGAGGATAACATTCCGATAGAACCTGTTACCATACTTGCTTCATCCGACAAGATATCTCCAAACATATTCTCCGTTAAGATAACGTCGAACTGTGCTGGATTTTTTACAAGCTGCATTGCACAGTTATCAACTAACATGTGCTCATAAGCTACTTCTGGATAATCCTTGGCCACTTCTTCTACGACCTTTCTCCAAAGTCTAGAAGAATCAAGTACGTTTGCTTTATCTACGGAAGTTACTTTCTTTCTACGCTTCATTGCAATATCAAAACCGCGAATTGCGATACGTCTGATTTCATCTTCTGTATATGTAAGTGAATCACAAGCTGTCATCACACCATTTACCTCTTTTGTACTTCTTTCGCCGAAGTAAAGACCACCGGTTAACTCTCTCATAATCATCATATCAAATCCATCGCCGATAATGTCATCACGAAGTGGACAAGCTGCTTTTAATTCTTCATATAAATAAGCTGGTCTTAAGTTTGCAAAAAGATTAAGCTCTTTTCTAATCTTAAGAAGTCCTGCTTCTGGTCTTAAATTTGGTGGAAGCTGATACCAAGGTGATGTGCTTGTATTGCCACCGATGGAGCCCATCAGCACCGCATCGCTTGCCTTTGCTGCTGCAATTGCTTCATCTGTCAAAGGTACACCAGTCGCATCTATAGAACATCCACCCATTAAAATCTCTGTATATTCAAATGTATGTCCATATTTCTGTCCTACCGCATCTAATACCTTTGTTGCTTCTGCTGTTACCTCTGGTCCAATTCCGTCCCCTGCAATTACACCAACTTTAAAATTCATTTCATTTCCTTCTTTCCTGTAAGCTACGTTACGATTTATTTATCATCTATCATAATGCAAACATCTTTTAATTGCAATATAACTGACCATTGTAGTTTTTTATAAGCTTTATAACCTATATTTATATTTTATAAAATTGTATTAGCCTTACATTTGCTAATTTCCCGCTTGTATGATATACTATTTGAAATATACAAACAAATTTTGGAGGGATTTACATGCACTACAATGAATCCGCAGAAAACTATTTAGAAACCATTCTCATGTTAAGCAAAAAACTCCCGGTGGTTCGCGCCGTAGATATTGCAAATGAGCTAGGATATAAAAAATCAAGTGTAAGTATTGCCATGAAACATTTACGAGAAAACGAACATATTATCGTAAGCGATGCTGGTTTTATTACTTTAACAGAAAGCGGACGTACCGTTGCAGAAATGGTCTTCGAGCGTCATGAAATATTGACTAAAGTCCTTACTTCTATCGGAGTACCAGAAGAAATCGCCTCTGAAGATGCCTGCAAGATTGAACATGTAATCAGTCCTGAAAGCTTTGAAGCGATTAAGAATTCTCTAGCGAGACATAAAACAGAATATTTAAAATAGCCCAACAAACAAATCACCCGTAGAATTCTAATAATCCTACGGGTGTCTTTTATCTATTACTATATTAGATATGTCCGTTTTCTTTTAACCAAGCAATTTCATCTTTAATGGTTTCTTTGTATGGACGAGTCTTGTATCCGATTTCTCTTACTGCCTTTGAATAATCAAAGTTATTGTTCTTATCCAAGTTGTATACAGAGAATGTTGTCATAAGTGGTTCTTTTCCAGATCTTGCTGCTGATTTTTCCATAATAGCTGCAAGTTTGTATGCAATACCAAGTGGTAAGAACGTTTTGATTGGTTTACATCCGGATTCTTCACAGATTAACTTAACGAAATCTTTGAAGGAAACTTCTTCATTCGCAAGAATATAAGATTCACCCTTTCTACCAAAATCTGCTGCACCGATACAACCTGCTGCAAGGTCACGTACATCGCAAAGGTTGAATGAGCCATCCATACCCATTGGCATAGCGCCTTTTAAGATTTCGATAACTGTACCTGTTGTTTCACCAATTGCTGGATCTTCTGGTCCAAGGATACCTGATGGAAGTACGATACATGCGTTTAAGCCTTCGATATTTGCTGCATCAAGTACTGCCTGGCTTGCGATAGCTTTTGAACGGCTGTAGCAGCCTACTGTCTGGTCTTCATCATAGTAGATTACTTCACGCATCTTACGGCCCTTCTTTTCTTCTGGAATAGCACCTGTAGATGAGCAGTATACTAATTTTTTACATTCTGGATGTTTCTTCATTACATGAAGAATGTTCTTTGTACCACCTACGTTTACATTCATAACGAGTGGGCTGTAATCTGGTGTTACAGTTACTACTGATGCAATATGCATACATACAGTTTCTGTTCCTTCTGGAACTGTGAAGAATTTTTCTACGTCTTCAATACTGCAAAGGTTACCTTCTACTACTTCTACACCTTCTGGAATATATTTGATAGCTTTATCTCCTGGTAAAGCAAAGGCTCTAACCTTATCTCCTCTGGCGATTAACTGTCTACAAACGTGGCCTCCTAAGAAACCTGCTGCTCCTGTTACTAAATATAATGTATTGCTCATGTTTTTCTTCTCCTTTTCTACTTTTAAATTATTAATTATTTATCTCAAAGAAAGTTCATCACTTAATGCAATGATCTGTTCTGCTATTTTTGCGCGTTCTTTTTGGGTAATCTTTAAATAAATTGGATAGGCAACTCCTGAAACCGCCATTCCGATGATTCCGATTACAATTCCTGCGATAAATATCGCCATGTTGGTATTCCAAACCAAAGTACAGCACATTCCAGCTCCAAGAATAAGCATCCCTGTCACACCTACTGCAATTGAAGCGATCGTTCCTGGGCGCTCTGCCTGCTTATCTAAGCGAATAAGCTTAGCCATCTTGTCTTCTTCTTTTTCAATATATTTATTTCTAATTTTTTCTATTTCACTTTGCTGTTTTGCGGAATATGTAAACGTAAAACTTTCCTTATCTACGATATAATCTGCCATGACTGCACCCTATTTCCTTTTATTTATCTTCTAAATGTTCTTCAATCTTATCTTGCTTTGCTTTCAATAATCTGAATACAACAAACACTCCTACAAGTACAACTCCAAAAACTGCTGCATCCGCCCATGTTAAACTTCTTAACAAATACTCAATTGCATATAAAACTTCATTCATCTTTTTTTTCTCCTGCTTTATGTCTGTTTCATTTGATAATGTGATAATACATGAAATGTGTTGGTAAAATGTTTGGGAAATGTTAATGTTTTGTTAAACTACATTTATTTAACAAATTCTTTTCCTGTTACACTGCCGCCGTCTACTAATACGTCAACACCTGCAAGGTAACCATTTCTTTCATCTGCTACGGTTGCAATTGCAAAACCAAGTTCTTCTGGTTTACCCATACGTCTTTCTGCTGTTGTTTTGATAAGATCTCCGCCTTCTTCTGCTTCAAGGTTACCCATATCTGTAGCGATAAGTCCTGGGCTTAAAGAACATACACGGATTCCCTTTGCTCCGAGATCCTGTGCTGATTTTGCAGCATACCAGATAACAAATTTCTTAGAGAGTCCGTATGCAAGTCCTGATGCCTGATATCCCTTTAACATATTTGGAAGTCCAAGAATTTTCTTTACAAATAATTCTTCATTCTTGTCTGCAAGTGCAAATACTTTTTTGTTTACTACGATAGATGGTAAAATATATGCAGAGTTAGAAGATACGTCTACGATAACACTACCCGCATTCATAAGTTTTGAGAATTCTTCATTTACATATACTGTTCCAAGTGCATTTACACGAATTAACTGCTCTGGTTTTGCCATTGCTGGAGAAAGACCTGCGGAGTTGATTACGTTCTTAATTTCGCCAAGGCTTGCTGCATATTCTGCTAATTCACGAACCTGCTGTCTATTTGAAGTATCACATGTCTTTGCATAAGCTTCATAGCCTAAGCTTTCCAATTCTTTTACAGCTTTTTCAAGCTTAGACATGGTACGACCTGTTACTACGATAATTTTATCTTTTGGCATACATTTTGCTGCTGCAAGACCCATACCACTACCGCCACCGGTGATTACACATACGTTTTTCATATTTCTTTCCCTCCTGTTGGACAAATGTTTTCTGTTGATGATGTGATAATATAAGATGATTATTTAAAAAATGTTTGTTAATTGTTAAAGATATGTTAAAAAGCAGGTGATTTAAAAATCACCTGCTTTTTAGGGAAATGGAAGCAAATTTCATCCTAAATATGTCCGTTTTCTTTTAACCATGCAATTTCGTCCTTGATAGTTTCTTTATAAGGACGTGTCTTGTAACCGATTTCTCTTACAGCCTTAGAGTAGTCGAATGAATTGTTCTTGTCTAAGTTGTATACAGAGAATGTTGTCATAAGTGGTTCTTTTCCAGATTTTGCTGCTGATTTTTCCATCATTGCTGCAAGCTTATAAGCAATACCAAGTGGTAAGAACGTCTTAATTGGCTTACATCCAGATTCTTCACAGATTAATTTTACAAAATCACGGAATGATACTTCTTCGTTTGCAAGGATGTATGATTCACCCTTTTTACCATGATCAGCTGCACCGATACAGCCAGCTGCAAGGTCACGTACGTCACAAAGGTTGAAGGAACCATCCATACCCATTGGCATAGCGCCTTTTAAGATTTCGATAACTGTACCTGTTGTTTCACCAATTGCTGGATCTTCTGGGCCAAGGATACCTGATGGTAATACGATACAAGCATTTAAGCCTTCGATATTTGCTGCATCAAGTACTGCCTGGCTTGCGATAGCTTTGGAACGGCTGTAGCAACCTACTGTCTGGTCTTCATCATAGTAGATTACTTCACGCATCTTGCGACCTTTCTTTTCTTCTGGAATAGCGCCTGTAGATGAACAGTATACTAACTTCTTACATTCTGGATGTTTTTTCATTACGTGAAGGATGTTCTTTGTACCACCTACGTTTACGTTCATAACGATTGGACTATAATCTGGTGTTACAGTTACTACTGATGCAATATGCATACATACGGTTTCGGTTCCTTCTGGTACAGTAAAGAATTTCTCTACATCGTCAATACTGCAAAGGTTACCTTCTACTACTTCTACTCCTTCTGGAATATATTTGATAGCCTTATCGCCTGGCAAAGCAAATGCTCTAACCTTATCGCCTCTTGCGATTAATTGTCTACATACATGTCCCCCTAAGAAGCCTGCAGCTCCTGTTACTAAATACAATTTGTTCCCCATGTTTTTCCTTCTCCCCTTTACATATTTTCCAACAGTTCTGCAACTCGTGTTGCAAAATTATTATGTTTTAAGTATAATACTCATAGAATACGCAAACAAGAAACAATCCTTTCTTTTTTGTAAAATATGCAACACATTTTTCTGATATGTTTCACAAAGGAGATTACATTTTGGACAGACGTACCGCTTATACTAGAATGGTAATTACACAAGCATTTTTAACACTTCTGAACACCCATAAACTTGAACAAATCACGGTCAAGGAAATCTGTTTTGAAGCCAATATTAATCGTGCTACATTCTATCGTAATTTTAAAGATATCTATGATTTATTTGAAGAAATCGAACACGAAATGATACAGGAAGCATTTCCAAATGGAAGCTCAGATTTTGATTTGAACCAATTATTAGAAGTTATCTATAATAACCAGACATTTTACAAAGAATTCTTTGATAATCATCTGCAAAGTACACTTATAAGCAGCATGATAGAAGATTTACAAAAATCCTTTGCAAAGACATTGAAAGAAAATAATGTATTTAACGAACAGGATTATAATGCTTATTTCCACTTTGCCTTATACGGAGCAACTGGGCTATTGAAGAACTGGATTTCCCAAGGCTGTGTTCCTCCACCTAAGGACTTTTCTCCACTTTTATTAAAAATATGTTATGGATTATTTGATTTATAATAAAAAAATGCGCTACACCTTGAAAGTGTGGCGCATTTTCTTATATGTTTTTTCTATTCATTCGAACTACAAACTTACTGCCTTTGCCTAGCTGGCTTTCTACGCGGATTTCCCCTTTGCAAATATCAATCACTCGCTTTACCAAGGCAAGTCCAAGTCCATTTCCTTTTGTAGAATGGGATGTGTCCCCCTGATAAAACTTCTTAAAAATATTTGCCCCTGTCTCTGGACTCATTCCACAGCCAGTGTCTTTGACCTCTACATAGACATATTTTTCATCCCCATACGCGCAAAGCGAAACCACTCCACCCGCTTCTGTAAATTTCAAAGCATTGGAAAAGAGATTATTCCATACAAGACTAAGCAGTTCTTTATCAGCTTCTACCAAAAGTTCTTCCTGCATATCTGTCTCAATCTCAATCTCTTTTTCCTCCCAAACCGTTTCATGCTCTAACATACATTCACATAACTGCTCCGTGATGTCATATACCTCTGCATTAGGGTATATCTGCTGATTTTCCAGCTTGTTCAGTTTTAGGATATTCGTTACCAAAGCGGACAAGCGTCTTGTCTGCTCTGCAATTGCCTTTCCATATTCTATACGTGTTTCATCTGGTAAGTCATTTGCCTGCAACAAAGTTCCATAATTTTGCATAACCGCCATCGGAGTTTTAAGCTCATGCGACACATTTGCGATAAAGTCTGTTCGAAGAGTTTCCACACCAGATAATTCCTGTATTACGTCATTCAAAAGAGTGATCACATCATCAATTTCATTGCCACTATCTGGTCCCTTTATATAATCAATACGTACAGAGAAATCCCCTGCTACAACCTTATCCAAATCCTTACGAATACGCTTCATCGGTCTCTTAACCGTCACGTAATGATATACACTATCTGCTATAGTAAAAAGCACTGCCAGAAAAATAATGTTACCTATGATAATTAGTGTTCCGTAATTCCCTTCCCAGCCAAAATCCTGCTCATAGCTAAAAAACAAAATAAAGTTACATATTACAATAAAACCAAACAAGGCCATTCCCATAGCGAATCGGCTCAGCCAACGCATCAAACTCTTTTTCATCATTTATTCCTCTACTTAATTACCGCTTTGTATCCAAGACCGTGTACTGTCACAATCTCAAAATCTTCACATGCAGACATCTTATCACGAATCTTTGTCATATACACATCCACCGTTCTAGGCCCTGAAAGAGATTCTGCATCCCAGAATTCCTCCATAAGCTTGGTTCGTGTAAATGTCTTCTTTGGATATGATAAAAGCTTATAAAGAATATTAAATTCTCTTACTGTCAGAATAATTTCTTCCCCAGCCAAATACGCACTATGCTCTTCCGCATCCAGAACAAGTTTCCCAATTTCTAATTTCTTATTTGTATTGATTTTGGCTCTACGAAGAAGTGCCTCAATGCGAAGCAGAAGCTCCTCCAAATCAATCGGTTTTACCATATAGTCATCAATACCTACGCGGAAGCCTTTTCTCTTGGATTCAAAATCATCACGTGCTGTCATAAAAATAATAGGAATCTCCTTATTCATATCGCGCACATTTTCTGCAAATTCAAAACCATCTGTTCCTGGCATCATGATATCCGAAATAATCAAATCAAATACCGTCTCATACATCTTATCATACGCTTCCTCTGGTTCCAACGCCCCCTGTGCCTCAAATCCATTCTGATTCAAATAAGAACATACGGTACGGTTTAAATCTTTATCATCCTCTACTACTAAAATGTGAAACATACGCCTCTCCTTTTCTCTATACCTCTATATTTTCTAACTGACGGAAATCTCCTTTCGCACCAGCAATCATCAATGCCGCTATTGTATTAATCGCTATTGTAACTACAACACCTGTACATATATTTAAAAACCTTACATCAATACCTGCGCCATGTCCCTGAAACGTCGTAAGCATTGCTACCTGAAGGATAAATATGGACACAATGGCTTTTACCATATCGATACGCTTAACTGCAGCATAAATAGGATTATTGCGCTGTCTATATTTTATCATATTAATGATAGCTCTTGTAAAGCAAAAGAAAGTAAATGCCGCTAGTCCAATGGCAGCTATCATATCATATCGAATCGTTTGATTATGTACAATCACCATAAACATAAGTACAGATACTGCAACGTTTAGCACCATCATCAGCCAGCCACATACTCGATAGCTCTGAAGTCGAAGTACTCTCTCTTCATATTCATTCACGCCTTTTTTCTGCAACTGACGAACCAAGATAAATCGCATCAAACTAAGTATTATATTATATCCTGCCATGGCAAAAAACCATTTCGAATTATATACAAAGCCTAATATTACTTTAAAACTGGCAAATACAAAAGCAACTAGCAGACTCGTATGCATGGATATTCTCATTCGCAAATCCTTGTCGGATAAGTACATATGGGTATATTTATTTTCATGTAATTTCTCTTTCCACCATTTTACAATCCCTGGAATACGTGCACATACAATTACCAAGGTATACGATGAGAGCGCATACATAAAATATGCAAACAAGTGCGTCTCCAGCCCTCGCATAAACACTAACACTAGTCCTACCGCTGATATGTTAAACAGAATAAAAATTAAAAATGTATGGGGAAATATGACCCTTTTTACTATTTCTTTGATTTCCATACGCATTCCTCACCTAGTATATTATCACAAGCGTATCAAAGAATTGTTAATATTTTGTTAAACCATGTCTATCTATATATAAATTGAAAAAAGCTTGGAGGAATCCAAGCTTTTTCTTAACTATAATATATCTTTCTTATTTAGAATAGAGACTCCGATTGCGCCCAAGGCAAAGCAAAACATTGCTCCACCTGCCAAACAAAGAATTACATTCATAATGGTTGCATTAAGTGGGGTAATCATTGGAATCATCATAAACAAAAACATTCCTGTCATGAGAGACAGCATAATGGAGAGCCATGATTTCTGCTTAGCAATAATTCCCATCAAAAGATAAATCGGAACAAATACAGCCATGAGAAGCACTTTACAAATCATACATAACACAACACTTCCCACGCTTGCTGCCCCTAAATCAAAAGGCAATCCTACAACTAAACCGCTAAACATAGTTCCCACAAAAAATGCGAGCACCATCCATGTACCTGCTACAAAACAAGTCAATGTTTTAGATACCACATAATCTGTTTTTTTCGCACGAACAGTGAACAAGTTCTTGGCATATCCGCTTCTAAAATCAGCAGCCACAAAAACACAAACCAGAACAGACACTATGAAATATACTAGATTAATATTAACCATGCTCGTTAAATCCATTGCCATAGCGGAACCTTCACCACTGATTATACCAATCACCTGCCAGATGTTCTTAAATCCCTCTATTGTTGTTTCCACACCTGTTTGTGGATTTACTGTTGTAGTTCCATCCATCATAGTTGTCATAACAATTACCAAAATCGGAATGATAAAACTAATCCCAAGCATGATATAAAAAAATGGTGTCGTAAACATTCTACCAAAATCCACAGAAATCATGGATCTTAATCCTGCTTTTATCTTTTTCATTATTTTCTGCCCTCCTTCTCATTCATCAGGTCAATATAATATTCTTCCAGACTAATTTTTGCTGTTTTAATCTCACTGATAATAATTCCACATTTATAAAGATAGCTTACTATCTCCTCAGGAGCGACTACATCATATACACGAATATATCCACTTTCATCTTCCTCTACGCGAACATATTTACTAGATAGAACTTCCTGTGCTTGCTTTGTGTTTTTTACTTTAAGCGCTGTATAGGTACGACATCCTTTTTCGAGTTCTTCCGCTGTCATTTCCTTAATCATCTTGCCATTACGGATAATGCCATAATGCGTAGCAATCTTTTCGAGTTCTCCAAGAATATGAGAGGAAATTACAATTGTAACTCCATGGTTTTGCGCAA
Organism: Agathobacter sp.; assembly: GCA_045530745.1. GTDB lineage: Bacteria > Bacillota > Clostridia > Lachnospirales > Lachnospiraceae > Roseburia. Next base: position 25,816 of record JAZSCQ010000039.1, on the reverse strand, counting down.
GATCACACAATACCTCTCTCATAATTCTCATACCATCGGCATCCAATCCATTAATAGGCTCATCCAAAACAAGCAGGTTTGGATTACCTAGAAGTGCCATTGCGATACCGATACGCTGTTTCATTCCAAGAGAACAGTTTTTGTACTTATTGGAAGCAGCGCCTTCCATACGAACCATTTTTAAAATTTTGATAATCTCATCTTCTGGATTCTTGATACCCAGATTTGCAGCCTGCAGTTTCATATTTTTCCAAACAGTCAAATTGGGAAAACATCCCGGTGATTCTATTAGTACGCCCATCTTTGCTCTCACTTCTGCATCCGTATGTGCTTTTCCAAAGAGCTTAATCTGTCCATCGCTTGGCAGAATAAGACCGCAAATTAGTTTTTCTGTGGTAGATTTACCAGAACCGTTTTCTCCGATAAAACCATAAATGGCTCCTTCTGGAACTGTCATATCAAGCCCTTTTAATGCCTGCTTTTTGCCAAAATTCTTTGTTAATCCCTTTATTTCAATCGCATTCATCTAATCGCCTCCTATTAATAAACATCACTCTTTTTCAGGATAAGAGTACCAAGAAAATTGTAGATAACTGTCCAGCCTAAAGATACGACAACACAGGTAACAAATGCTTCAAGCCCACTAACGAGACAGGCATTTACAGATGCGCCATATAAAAACAGGTTAAGGAATTCAGTTGGAAGCGATAATGTCTCCACAATAGCAGCGACACCAATAATCAAAATACCGGTTCCAAAAAAGAAGGACGATGCAACTGAAATACCAAAATATTTTCTAAAAATAATATTAAGGAATGTAAACAAACTTGCCCAGCCAAAACTCATTATCATCTTACCAAACACTGCAACAAGCAACGAACCAACATTCACACTGATATCATATCCCGCAATCAAGCCGCCAATTGTTCCGCCAATAAAATAAGTTATGCACATACAAATAATTGCGAATGCACAGCTAAGTGTTTTTGAAATCATATAGTCCTGTTTCTTCGCATGAGTGGTAAAAAGCTGTTTTACGTAGCCACTTTTATAATCGTGTCCGATAAAGATAGACACCATAATTCCACCGAAAATAAAAACCATGTTCATATTGGCATAATCCGCAATGTTTCTGATAACATAAAGAGACTCAGACGCAGCAATAATCTGCCAAACATTAGAATACATAGGCTCCATTGTATTTCCACTTTGATCTGGTATCATCGTCAGACATGAAACCATTGCCGGAATAATTGCTGCTATCGCAATAAATATGTAAAAGAGTGGTGTATGAAATAGTCGATAAAAATCCACACCAAGCATCCCTTTAATACGCTTTATGAAACTTGGTTTATCAAATGTTAATTCTTTTGTCATTTCTATCTTGCCTCCCTTTCACTCATAAGCTCAATGTAATATTCTTCTAATCCAATTTTATTCTTTTTAATTTCACTGACTATATGACCATTTTTTAGCAAATACTCTACAATCGTCTCCGTATCATCAACATCATAAACACGGATATATTCCTCTTCTTCACGTACATCTGCAAACCTTTCTTTTAAAAGTGTTTTTGCAGTTGCCATATCCTTTGTTTTAAGTGATACGAAAACCTGAGCTCTATTATCCATCTCCTCAGCGGACATCTCCATAATCATCTTTCCCTGACGGATAATTCCATAGTGAGTAGCGATCTTCTCAAGTTCTCCTAAAAGATGCGATGAAATAAGAACGGTACATCCGTATTTCTGTGTAATCTCTACCAGAATCTCTCTCATAATTCTCATACCATCGGTATCTAAACCATTGATAGGTTCGTCCAAAATCAGTAAAGCAGGATCCCCCAGTAAAGCCATCGCAATACCTATTCTTTGTTTCATACCAAGTGAACATTTTTTGAATTTTAATTCCGCATGCTCTTCCATTCTTACAATCTCAAGTACACGCTTTATTTCTTTATCAGGATTAGGAATACCAAGGTTAATACACTGCATCATAAGGTTTTGGTATACACTTGAACTTGGAAAACAGCCTGCATTTTCAATCAGTGCCCCAACTCTGACTCTAACACCTGGATCCGTATGTTTCTTACCAAATAGTTTTATTTTTCCACCATTTGCCACAAGATGACCACATAAAAGCTTCATAGTTGTGGACTTTCCACTACCATTTTCTCCAATAAAACCATAGATAGCTCCAACTGGAACCGTCATATTCAAATGGTCTACCGCATACATTCCACGAAAACGTTTTGATAAGTTTCTAATTTCAATTGCATTCATTTTACTTGTCCCCCTATCCCTTGATATATTTTCTTACTCGTTTGCTTTCGATGGTGTGATGATACAAAAGGGATGTTTGGGAAATGTTTTGAAGTTGTTAAAGTTTTGTTAAACTGCCTTTTTCTTTAAACAACAAAAAAGCTTGGATTTCTCCAAGCTTTTTCATCTTTATCATTACTTACAAAATGTCTCTATAAATTCTTCTTCTGGACAAGGCCTTCCATAATAGAAGCCCTGAATATAGTCTGGCTCAAGTGAGCGAATATAGTTTAACTCTTCTTCCGTCTCTACTCCCTCTACACATATCTTAAGACCAAGACCATGAACAAGCTGTATAATGCTTGCCATCAGTTTTCTTTCGAACTCATTCTTAAATGCCTTTACTGTAAAACCACGATCCAGTTTTACAACATTTGGCGTCATATCACTGATATTCATCAAGTTAGAATACCCTGTGCCGAAATCATCAAGTGCAATCGATACACCGAACTGGCGTAGATTGTTCCATACCTTCTGAATCTGCACGGAATCATCTAATTCCCCACTTTCCGTCATCTCAATCGTGATGCTTGCTGGAGACATTCCATGATCATTTAACAAGCGGAAGAACTCTACAATAAACGGACTCTTAATTACCTGAACATAAGAGACATTTACGCTTACAGAAAATTCTGGCACCACCGTTTGTACACGCTGGCAGAAGTTCATCGCTTTCTGTAATACCCATTTCCCTACTGGAATAATGAGACCACTCTCCTCTAACAATGGAATAAATTCCACTGGAGAAATTCGTTCTCCATTTGGCATCGTATATCGAAGTAACGCTTCGGCTGCATGCGGATATCTGTCATCATTGTCTTTTACGATTGGCTGGAAGAACACTTCAAACCCCTGATAATCGGAAGAGATACTTTCACGAATCGTACTAATTATTGTACGGCTTCGTAAAAACTTCTCGTAATCTGCTTCTTCAAAGAAGTATACCTGATTCTTTCCAAGGCTCTTCGCCTGACTAAGAGCAAACTGCGACAGCATCATCAGTTCTTCATATTCCATGCCACTTAATTTCTTGCAGGAAAGTACACCACCAGAAATTGTAAAAACTGTCTGATAATTATTTCTTTCGATAAATTTATCTACATTCACGCGAATACGGTTATATAAATCCTTGCCATCTGCCTCGTCATCTGTAAGGTAGGAAATAATCAAAAACTCATCCGCAGACACATGATATACTTCTTCCCCAATGTTTAATGCTTCGGCAATACAATTTGCAACTTCCTTTAAAATAAAGTTGCCATATTCATGTCCAAAACGTTCATTAATCGATTTAAAATCATCAATTCCGACATGAAGGATATAACCACTATTGGCCACTCTACTGAAGGTCGCAATGACATCCTTTACACCTGAAACCTCACGAAGACCACTAATATTATCCGCCTTACGTGTTTTTCCGATTTCATTTACACATCCAATCAAATAGGCTGGCTTTCCTTCTTTATCTTTAAGTGCTCGTCCACAACAGTTAATCCAAATTGGCTGTCCGTCTTTACCAATCCAACGATATTCGATATTATGGTTGTCAGATTCGCCCGATACCATCCTTTCCAAATCCGTTATCAGCATATCTACATCTTCTTCATAAACAAACTGTCTATGTGTCTCAATAACATCTGTAAAATAATTGCTTGGAAGTGCAAATCGCTCCGCTGCCTTTGGCGAGATATAATACATATCCTTTTGCAAATCACAAAAATACAGATAGTCGTCCATACATGGTGCAAAACCATCTATCAAATTGCGATATTCTTCAAAATTATAGTCTATTGCCATTTTTTCCATATCAAAACCCCGTCCTTTGATATCTCTTTGGTTAATCTAAATTGATTTCATTGTAAATGCGAGTAGCAAGTGCCTGCATTTTCTCCTTATTTACCTTACAAATCTCTCGATCGTAGGTATACATACCATTGATTTCATCCTCTACGTCGCTTACCTGTGTGTAGACACAGCCACAAACGCCGCCTTTAATACCTGGTACTACCATTACATTATACATATCCACGATACGGTCAGTAAGTTCTTCCACTGACTTACATGCACCATAGCCATAGGATTTCTCTGTATTAAACATATGACCTTCTACTGCATAAGAGAAGCCGCCACATTCTGATAAGAACATTGGTCTTTCCTTAGCGTGAAGCTCTTCTGCTCTAAAATAGATATGCTCACTATCTAAGTCACTCTTCTTCTGTGCAAACCAACCAGAGGTTGCATCATAGAATCTCGTGCTATCAATCGATTTTGCTATATCATACATACGATCACTTTCAAACTGTCCCCAACCCTCATTGAAAATAGTATATCCGATGATACATGGATGATTGTACAAATCATGAAGCGTATCTTTCATATGCCATTCGAAAACCTTTTTACATTCTGCGTCCTGATAACGACCCTTGCAGTCATTTCTCTTTTTGAAACCAAAAGTAGGAAGCACTGTATCTAATATGTAACTATATCCACCATTGTTTACCATATCCTGTAACACAAGCATACCTAAGCGGTCACATTCGTAGTAGAACTTCTCTGGCTCAATCTTGATATGCTTACGAAGCATATTAAAGCCAAGCTCTTTCATACGAAGGATATCCTTGGTAAATTCTTCCTCATCTTCTGGCAGGTAAATACCATCTTCGTAATAACCCTGATCCAAAAGACCATGCATAAAGATTGGCTTGTCATTTAAGCAGATACGATTCACACCATCTTTATTCTTGATTTCTACTGTACGAAGTGCAAAATAGGACTCGATTTTATCCTGTCCTGCTTCAATCTTTAAGTCATACAAATGTGGATTCTCCGTATCCCAAAGAATTGGATTTGGAATCACGATTTTTCCTGTATTCTCAATAAACATCTGCTCTACAACTATTTTACCAGCATCGAGCACTGTCGCCTTGAATCCATCCACATTTCCAGTTACTGTGATTTCTATATCTGTCATAGAAGGGGTAAGCTTGATTTCTTCTATATAATTCTCTGGCACATTTTCCATCCAAACAGTCTGCCAGATACCACTAATTGGAGTATACCACATACCACCACGTTTCTTGCACTGCTTACCATATGGATATACGCGGGATAAAGTATCTACAACTTCTACACGAAGTTCGTTCTCTCCATCCTTTTTCACAGCATCTGTAATATCAAATGAGAAATGCAAATAGCCACCCTCGTGCTTACCTACATGTATATTATTTACATATACATCTGCAACTTCATCTACCGCCCCAAAATGTAAAATCACGCGTGGCTTGGTAAAATCTTCTGGTAATATAAATGTCTTCTTGTAAGTTAAATTGTCTCCTACTTTTCCTCTATATTCAGACAAACGACATTGTGGTGCGAACGGAATCTGTATTTCCTGTCCATCTAACTCCCAGGTTCCATTCAAATTCACATAACTATTTCGCTTTAACTGTGGTCTTGGATAAGACTGCCATCTAATTGTGCTCATATTTCCCCCACTTTTGACATAATTATTCTTTATTATACATCAACCATCTTATTTTTTTAACACTTTTTTGTAAAAAAAATAAAAAAGCAGTCGGATCTTTTATTCCAACTGCTTTTTTCTCGAAATCTAAGAATTACAATAACTGTGCTCTCAGTTCTTCTGCACTAAGTGGACTTAAATATGCAGGTGCTACATCAAATACTGTCTTGCAGCCTTTTTGACCTTCCTTTTGCATACGATATGTGGCTCTTGCATACGCCACAATAACTGATGCAGTAAATTCTGGATTTGAATCTAATTTCAAGCTATATTCAATAATATGATTATTTTCTTCATTCCAACCTGTTTTACCACTGCGGATAACGAATCCGCCATGTGGGATACCTGCATGTTCTGTAAGAAGTTCTTCTTCAGAAATGAAGTTTACGGTCGTATCATAATCTGCAAAATAATTTGGCATTGCTTTGATTTCTGCTTCAATTTTTGCCTTATCTGCCCCTTCTTTTGCAACTACATAACATTCTCTCGTATGTTTTTCTCTTGTAGTAAGCTCTGGATTTTCTCCACTACGTACGCGTTCCAATGCTTCCTCCACTGGAACCGTATACTGCTTGCCATTTGCAACACCTTCCACACGGCGAATTGCATCCGAATGTCCCTGGCTTACCCCTTTGCCCCAGAATGTATAGTCCTTACCACTTGGCAGAATTACACCTGCATATAAACGGTTCAAAGAGAACATACCTGGATCCCAGCCCACGGAAATCATCGCCACATGTCCACTTTCCTGTGCCGCTTCATCTACTGCTGCAAAATGTTCTGGAATCTTGGCATGTGTATCAAAACTGTCTACTACATTAAAATACTGTGCATATTCCTTGGTCTGCTTTGGCAGGTCTGTCGCGCTGCCACCACACATAATCATTACATCTATTTCATCTTTCATCTTAGGTGCATCATCTACATGATATACATTTACATTTTCACTTAAAATCTGTACGGTTTCTGGCGCTCTTCTTGTGAATACTGCAACAAGCTCCATATCTGGATTCTGCTTTAATGCGCACTCAATGCCTCTTCCCAGATTGCCATATCCCATAATGCCTACTCTGATACTCATTCTAACTTCCTCCTGTATCATTCTTTTGCAAAAATTACATGTAAAATTATAAAACAGCAGTTTATTCATTTCAAGAGAAAAATTATGGTTGCATTTTCTTATAAGAAGTAGTATAGTATGCCTATGTTGTTTTTTGCATAAATATACATTATATACACAATTTTATGCATATTTTATAAAACGGAGGACAAAAAAATGAAAAAGATTATGGCACTTGCTCTTGCACTCGTTATGGTGCTTGGCACATTAACAGCTTGTGGTGGCAACGCTGCTACAGCAAAAGTAATTACAATCAACCTTACAGAAGAACAGTACGCATTCGGTGTTGACAAAAATCAGCCTGAATTACTTGCAGATGTAAACGCTTTCATCAAGAAAATCAAAGATGATGGCACATTTGACACGGTTTGTGACAAATACTTCGGTAAAGGCACACCTGAAGCAGTTACTTCTGCAAAACTTGATGAATCAAAAGATCAGTTAGTAGTAGCAACAAACGCAGCATTCGCTCCATTCGAATACACTGAAGATGGTGGAAAAACATATCTCGGCGTAGATATGGAAATCGCTGCTCTTCTTGCAAAAGAACTTGGCAAAGAATTAGTAATCATGGATATGGAATTCGAGTCTGTATGTACAGCAGTTCAGATGGGAACATGTGACATCGCTATGGCAGGTCTTACAATCAACGAAGAAAGAAAAGACCTCGTAAACTTCTCAGACTCTTACTACAATGCTTCACAGCAGATTATCGTACTTTCTGACAATACAGAATTCGATGCTTGCAAAACCGCAGCTGATATAGAAAAAATCTTAAATGCAAAAGATAAAACTTGCAAAATCGGTGTTCAGAAAGGTACTACAGGTAACTGGTATGTAGCAGGTGATGAAGATTGGGGATTCACAGGTTTCCCTGTAACATGTGTAGAGATGGCAAATGGTTCATTAGCTGTACAGGACTTATTGAATGGTAACATTGATTATGTTATTATTGACTCAGCGCCAGCAGTAAAGATTGTTGAATCATTCAATGCTAAATAATAAACTTTAGATTTTGTAACTCGAAAAACTGTGGCGCATATTCGCTTATGCGCCACTAATTTTGTGTTTTGACAGGAGAAAAACATGGGAAATTTTGATGTAAAGGTACAGCGCTTTATCGATATCTTCATCGGAAAGCAGGCTTACCTGCAAGTATTAGAAGGTTTACAAAACACCTTAACAATCGCAATCACTGGTTTGATTATAGGTATTATTATCGGTACTTTAATTGCAATCGTCCGTATCATACCAAAATACAAGCTTTTACCACGCGTTTTAAATGTTATTTGTAATATTTATGTAGAAACTTTCCGTGGTACACCAATCGTAGTACAGCTTCTGATTTTCTACTACGTACTTCTCCCTCTTCTGGGAATTCGTATGGCAGGTCTTGAAGTAGCGATGCTGGTATTTGGTCTTAATAGTGGCGCCTATATTTCGGAGATTATGCGAAGTGGTATCCTTTCTGTCGACGGAGGACAGATGGAAGCTGGTCGTGCCGTAGGTCTTAGTTTTGGAACTACCATGATTAAAATCGTTATCCCACAGGCAATCAAAAACATCCTGCCTACTCTCGGAAACGAATTTATCGCCTTGATAAAAGAAACCTCTGTTGTTAGCTTCGTAGGTGCAACAGACCTCTACCTTGTATTTAACCGTATCGGCTCTAGTAGCTATGAATTCATGGTTCCATACATTGTAATGGCATTTATCTATATTATTCTCGTACTGATTATTAGTGCAGCTATTAAACTTATGGAAAGGAGCTTAAGAAAGAGTGATAGACGTAATTAATTTAGAAAAACACTTTGGTGAGAAAAATGTATTAGACGGTATCTCTACTACAATTAACAAAGGCGATATCGTATGCATCATCGGACCTTCCGGCTCTGGAAAAAGCACTTTCCTTCGTTGCTTAAACTGTATGGAAGACCCAACCGGTGGTCAGATTATCTTCAATGGCGTAGACATCGCAGATTTCAGTGTAGACATCAATATCCATCGTCGTAAAATGGGTATGGTATTCCAGCACTTCAATCTTTTTAACAACAAAACAGTAATTGAGAACATCATGCTTGCGCCTGTTTATGTGCAGACACAGGAATTAAACAAAGCAAAACGCAAAAATGCATTGCTTCCAATTACAAATCTTTTTAAATCAAAGGACAAAAAAGAAGCTCCTGTTGCTATTACTACAACAAAAGCTCAGATAAAAGAAGATGCAAAAGCAAATGCTATGGATTTATTAAAAAGAATCGGCTTAGAGGAAAAAGCAGACGTTTACCCTTCTACCCTCTCTGGTGGACAGAAACAGCGTGTGGCGATTGTTCGTTCCCTTGCTATGAATCCGGATGTAATTCTCTTCGATGAGCCAACTAGTGCTCTTGACCCTGAAATGGTAGGCGAAGTATTAGACCTCATGAAATCCCTTGCCAACGAAGGCTTAACCATGGTTATCGTAACACATGAAATGGGCTTCGCAAAAGAAGTAGCTAACCGTATCCTGTTCCTTGATGAAGGAAAGATTCTCGAAGAAGCTACTCCAGCAGAATTCTTCGCAAATCCTAAGACAGATAGAGCAAAGGAATTCCTTTCAAAGGTGTTATAACGATCTAGCGCAGAAAAGATTTTTCTAAATACCACGAAATAGGCACTCTAATATATTAGAGTGCCTATTTCTTACTCTTTGGATAAAACACCTTTTCCGCACTAAATCCCATATAGCTATAGAGATAGTTCCACTAATTTAAGTTCATTCATAGACTAAGAAATCAGCCTAGGTATATATGTAAAAAAGCAACTTTACGGAGCAGTCGGCACTTAATGAGCGACACCTTCGGTGTTGCGAATTTAGTACCGTTACTGTGACGTATGAGCGGAAGCGCTTGCGTCTTTTACATATATACCTGAGCTGATTTCGTAGCATTTAGAAGACCTAAATTAGTGAACTATCTCGTTATTATGCTAAATAGAGGAACATAAACATAAAGTGGCAGAAGCTTCCACCCATAATAAACAAATGGAATATTTCGTGCAAGCCAAAATACTTGTGAATCTTATCTAATACCGGGATCTTCAATGCGTAAATCACCCCACCTAGAGTATAGATGATTCCCCCAATGAGAAGCCATAGGAATGCACCAACTGGAAGACTATCTAATAGTGGGCGAAATACCAGTACACACTCCCATCCCATTGCAATATAAATCACAGATGAAAACCATTTTGGACAGTTTATCCAGAAAAACTTAATTAACATGCCAGCAATTGCAGTTCCCCACACGAACATAAGCAGTGGATAACCAAGTTCTTTTTCCAGCACCAGCATACATACTGGTGTATAAGAACCAGCAATGAGTACGAAAATCATCATGTGATCAATTTTCTTAAATGCCTTCAACGCTTTTCCTGTCAAATTTACAGAATGGTATAAAGTACTTGCTCCATATAAAAGCACCATGCTACAGATAAAAATCAACATTGCCACAACATGCTTCACATCCTGAGAATAGGTTGCTTTAATCAAAAGTGGCACTGCTCCAAGCATAGCCAGCATCATTGCAATATAATGAGTAAGAGCACTTCCAGGCTCACGAATCGTAATTTTCATGCAAAATGACCTCCATACTTTCCACATCTTTTATTCTATGTGAATCTAATAAAAATATTATGGTTTCTCAAAACCCTTGCACGTGGTTTTAAAAACCACATCTCGTAGTTATATATTATTACTCGAATACTTTTATGTCAAGATAAAAATAATAATAATTTTATAAATTCTCTTGCAATTTGTGCAATAAAGATATAATTTATAATTACTAAACTATAATATATAGTTCAAAGGAGGATATTCCGATGAGAATAATTATCACAAAAAACTATGATGATATGAGTGCAAAAGCAGCTAACATCATCGCATCGAAAGTTATCTTAAAACCAAACTGTGTACTTGGCCTTGCTACTGGCTCTACACCAATTGGTACTTACAAACAGCTTATCGAAAAATACAACAATGGAGATTTAAGCTTCGCAGATGTTTCAACTGTTAACTTAGATGAATATCGTGGATTAACACATGATAACGATCAGAGCTACTACTACTTCATGAATGACAACTTATTTAACCATGTAGATATTGACAAAGCTAGAACTCACGTACCAGATGGTACAGAACCAGATTCTGATAAAGCTTGTGCAGATTATGAAGAAATCGTAAAGAGCTACGGCGGTGTAGATCTTCAGTTATTAGGTTTAGGCCACAATGGACATATCGGTTTCAACGAACCAGCAGAAGATTTCCCAAAATATACACACTGTGTAGATTTACAGGAAAGCACAATTGAAGCTAACAAACGTTTCTTTGCTTCTATCGATGATGTTCCACGTCAGGCTTATACAATGGGTATCGGCACAATCATGGCAGCTAAATCAATTCTCTTAATCGCAAGCGGAAAAGACAAAGCTGAAATCATCAAGAAAGCATTTTTCGGACCAGTTGTACCTCAGGTTCCAGCATCTATCCTTCAGTTACATCCAGATGTAACTATCGTTATCGACGAAGATGCTGCTTCACTTATTAAATAATTTTAAAGAAAAAACAAAGGGCATCGCGAATTAGACGTAACTGTCTATATGCGATGCCCTCTTTTTGTTTTAAATTCTTTACATAAACAAAAGCAAACTAACTGCCATTACTATCATTCCACCAATCAGTCCATAAATAGAAAGATGATGCTCTCCATACTCTCTCGCTGCTGGTAAAAGCTCATCCACAGAGATAAATACCATAATCCCTGCTACACCTGCAAAAATGATACCATACACCATATCGCTCATAATCGGAATCAAAACAAGCCATCCAATTAAAGCTCCTATTGGCTCTGCTAAGCCTGACATGAAAGAATACAAAAATGCACGTTTTCTTGAACCCGTTGCCTGATATATAGGGACTGATACTGCAATTCCTTCTGGAATATTATGAATTGCAATCGCTGCCACAACTGGAATTGCTACACTTGGATCCTGAAAAGCTGACACAAAAGTGGCCATCCCTTCTGGAAAGTTATGTATCCCGATTGCCAAAGCAGTAAATAAGCCAAGACGCATTAGCTGTTCCTTTTGCTGCTTTGCCTTCTGTTCTTTCACACAAATCTCACAGTCCCCACATCCTTCGCAATCTGCTAGCACATTTTTTGGCTCATGTGGATTTTCTGCAGATGGAATCAGCTTATCAATCAAAGCAATTAAAAACATGCCTCCAAAGAAAGCAAGTACGGTATACACAGCCCCCATCTTTGCTCCCATTTCTGCCATCAGCGCATCCTGTGCCTTCGTAAAAATCTCAATCATCGATACATAAATCATAACCCCTGCCGAAAAGCCAAGGCTAACTGATAAAAACTTCTTGTTCGTTTTCTTTGCAAAAAAAGCAATCAAACTACCAATTCCTGTACTCAAACCTGCAATCATCGTAAGTCCAAATGCAAAAATAATATTTCCCATATATACGCACCATCCTCTCGTATATTCTATGCTATATACATATATGTGAAAGTTGTTTCTTTTAGTTAGTCGCAACTAACCCTTGATTAGTATAGCATATATCTAATAGTTTTTTCAAGACCCATTAAATAAAAAATGCAAGCCTTATCTCGACTTGCATTTTTTGACTTATTCGTGCACTTCTTTAATTGCATCCACAGGGCATCCACCCGCCGCGTACTCTGCCTCATTTTCGTGTCCGGTCGGCACGGGCGCTTCCAGCGCTACAGCCTTTCCTGTATCTGCCATTGTAAAATAATCTGGACATACGCTGATGCATAGACCACAACCGATGCAATTTTCATTTACCACATATTTCATACTGCTTGCATCCTTTCTCTTTTTCTATATTATGACCTACATTATCTTCTTCCATACATCATATTTCATTTATTCTACAATCTGACGCTGACTTCCCTTTACATGAAAGGCATTCATCTGTGGGTACACAGATAGACCACCTAACGCTTCCTCAATACGAAGGAGCTGATTGTATTTTGCAACACGTTCGGAACGACTTGGTGCCCCAGTCTTGATTTGACCAGTACAAAGAGCCACTGCTAAATCCGCAATTGTCGTATCTTCTGTTTCTCCAGAACGATGAGAAGCTATCGCCGTATATCCAGCCTTATGCGCCATCTTAATTGCATCTATCGTTTCAGAAACAGAACCAATTTGATTTAGCTTTATTAAAATACTATTCCCACATTCACATTTTATACCTTTTTCCAAACGTTCCGTATTGGTAACAAACAAATCATCTCCAACAAGCTGAATCTGGTGTCCCAGCTCACGTGTCAGTTTCTTCCATCCACCCCAGTCTTCTTCATCCAATGCATCTTCGATAGAAATAATTGGATAGCGATGTACCAAACACTTCCAATGCTCTATCATTTCATCCGAACTATATCGCTTTCCTGATTTTGGCAGGATATATTTTCCCTTTTCTTGCCCCTTCCACTCACTTGCAGCTGCATCAATTGCTATCATAAAATCCTTCTTTGGCTGATAGCCCGCTTGTTTAATCGCCTGCATAATATATTCGATTGCTTCTTCTTCGTTAGCTAAGTCTGGAGCAAATCCCCCCTCATCTCCTACGGAGGTCGCTAATCCCTTTGTCTTTAAAATAGCTGCTAATGCATGAAATACCTCTGTACACCACTGCAGCCCCTGTGCAAATGTTTTGGCACCAACAGGCATAATCATAAATTCCTGCACATCAATCGAATTTGCTGCATGGGCACCGCCATTTAAAATATTCATCATTGGCACCGGAAGACAATTACCTGTAACTCCACCTAAAAAACGATAGAATGGTATTCCGATTCCTTCTGCCGCAGCTTTTGCAGTCGCAATCGAAACTGCAAGAATTGCATTCGCCCCTAACCTTGACTTATCCTTCGTTCCGTCTAAAGAAATCATTGCTTGATCCACGCGATAAATATCGGATGCATCCATTCCAATAATTTCTCTCGCTATAAGGGTATTAATATTGCCGACTGCTTTTTTTACACCCTTACCACCGAATCTTTCCTTATCCATATCTCGAAGTTCCAAGGCCTCAAATTCTCCTGTGGAAGCCCCACTCGGCGCAGCCCCTCGTCCTACCGCTCCACATTCTAAAACCACTTCTGCCTCAACCGTTGGATTTCCTCTTGAATCTATGATTTCTCTCCCTCGTACAAATTTAATTCTTAAATCTAACATATCCTTCTCTCCTAACTTTGTTTACCATTATACTTTCCAAAATTAGGAATTCTATGCATAAAAAAGGCCACCGCGCCACGGATGATTGCATCCATTTTACGATAGCCCTATCATTCTTTCTTATTTTAGCAATTCTTTATCAATTATCTGGAAATTCGCTCTATGAATATAAAGAGCTTTACCATCTACCATAAACTTTGTAGTCTTAGGTAAATCTTCGCTTACTTCCCAGTATACATCATCACCTGAGAATGCACAGATTGGATCACCAAGCTGACTCTGAATAACAACTACTGTTCCTTTGCCAAAGTAATTTTTGTACTTGTTTACGGTTTCCGCAATGATATTGAAATCCCCAATTCCATTCGAATCACTGGAAATATGGATATCTGTGGTATCAAATTCTACATCCGGTTTTAAACCTTTTTCTACGAAAAGCACGGTACTACCGCAGCTTTCAATCTGCTTGCCATCAATGGTAATTGTGATAACAGATGACATTGTCTCTGTTCTTTCCCAATATTCGCCTGAATATGTATATTCATTTACGATGTTTGGTGCCATATGAATATTCTTGCCTTCTGCAGTCATGAATAATTCACCTGAATTGGAATAAAACTGACATTCATATGTATTACCCTTGATGCTTCCTTTTAAATCATTGAGTGAGCTACCAAAACCAGCCCAGTTACAAGCTGTAAGCACAGTAGCAAAAACCGCTACCATTGCCAATATAATCACTAATTTACTTCTCTTTTTCATTTTATGTACCTCCTAAAAAAGATTATATATTATAACATAATAACAAGAATTGTCACCATGAATACAATACTGCAAATGATAGAAATCGAGTTCAGTGCTGCGGAAAGCCCTGCATCTCCACCCATTTCTTCTGTAAATGCTGGAACAGCTGAACCGATAGGACTAAATGCCAATACCATAAGCGCCGTACAAGCTTCTAACTCGATTGGTAAATTGTAGAACACTATCGCAAGTATAAGACCTACACCATATCGTACGGCCAGTATCTTTACAATCGTCCCTATCTGACTCTTTTCTCCTGAAAGCTTAAAGCCTACGCCCAACATAAGCATAGCGATAAACGCGTTAGCTCCACCTACAATACCAGACAACTCGATTACTGGTGCAGGAAGTGTAATTCCAAGCATCCCTAACACCATCATCGTAATACAGGTCAAAAAGGCTACTGACTTTGATAAAGCCTTCACAACTCGCTTAATTGAAAACTTTCCAGTTCCCTTGATACTGGAAGCTACACCAAAGGCGCCACCTAAGCATACAAATGCATTTCCCGCATCAAACAAGCTCGTTGTAATTACTCCCACTGGTCCTAGAAAGCTCTGTACAAAAGGAATTGTGAAATTTCCGATGTTATATCCAGGGAGATTTAACACCCCAAATGCCTTTTCATCACGGCTTTTTCCAATATTTATTACATATCCCAAAATCATATACAAAATGCCAGCTCCCAATGCCATAAACGTATAGGCAAGCATGGTTGGGTCAAGCTGTTTCCCAGAAAAATTGGAAATAAAAGCTGCCGGCAATGTAATTTTCAAAGTAATTTTCGATAATACCGCAAAGTCACCTTCTTTAAAAAAGTTCACTCTACGCAGTACATATCCTGCAATAATAATCGCAATAAAACATCCTGCGCGGGTTAATACGTCTATCATAGTTTTCTCCATTCGTATTCATATTCAAAGGATGCTTTGTCTGTTTCAAAGGCAAATTGTGTTACGCCATTTCTTCGAAAACGATAAAAAGCTTGGCATGTAATATTCTCATGAATTGTTCTTTTCATCGCTCCATTGACTGGTGCCTGAAGAGGATGTGCCTTTTGCTCTAGTAATCTCGCCTCTAGTTCCATATTCCCTTGTCGTATCAAAAGAATCTTGTTCTCCTTTTGCACCACTCTCGCTCCAAGGTACGTCGCAAACCGATATTCTCTGCCCTGCCAAAGCACAATACCTATTATACCCGTAAAATGGATGCCTGCCAAGGGGATATCTGCAACAGACAGCATCAAACTTCCCTCAATCTTTCCGTCTTTTCCCTCAATAAAACTATGTGTCCAGGCATATTCCTTTGGAAATGAGCGGCCACTATCTCCTTCCCAATATCCGTAAGCATTCTCAAAAGCATATTTCTTGTCCTCTATCCAAATCGTCCCATCCACTCGATGCAGCATACTGTATACACTGTGTCTGCATTCCATAAATGGCACAAAAGAAAACGGACCCATGATATCATATTTTATAGGAGTAAAATGCTTAAGATGAAGATTACCTTTTGCTACTACATCTTCAATATTCCAGGCCCCATCCTCTGTGATAATCTGCAACGAATGTATCTTCTTTGCTCCAATCTGATGAACAGATGGAATAAGTGCCAACGTTTGTGTATCCGACTGACATTTAAAATACATACCTTTAAAATACTTGTTCATAAATTGCCTCCCATTGGACATAATATTTCTATTATTAGCTTAAGGAGATTTTTTATGTGTACCGCAATTACATTAACTACCCAGGACCACTACTTTGGTCGAAATCTCGACCTAGAATATTCCTATATTGAAACCATTACCATCACACCACGTAATTTTCCTTTTACATTTCGCCATAAGGAGGCGATATCTCATCACTATGCGATGATAGGGACTGCATATGTGCAAGACAATTATCCGCTCTATTATGATGCCACCAATGAAAAAGGATTAAGCATGGCAGGACTGAACTTTCCTGACAATGCCTATTATTTTCCGAGCAAACATGGAAAAGACAATATCACTCCATATGAATTGATTCCGTGGATTTTGGGACAATGTGCGACGGTTGCAGAAGCTTCTACTCTTTTGAACCGTCTCAATCTATTAGACGAGCATTTTAGTAGCGAGCTTCCTCTATCACCCCTTCATTGGATAATCTCTGATAAAAACAGTTCCATCGTGGTGGAATCGCTTGATACTGGGCTGCACATACACGACAACCCCGTCGGCGTGCTTACCAATAATCCACCCTTTGAAATACAACGCTTTCACTTGAATAACTACATGAATTTATCCAATGATCCACCAGAAAATCACTTTTCTGAAAATCTTGACCTGAAAAAATATAGTAATGGCATGGGGGCTATGGGCTTACCGGGTGACTGGTCATCTCAGTCCCGTTTCGTACGCGCTTCTTTTGCAAAAATGAATTCCAAATGTGGCTCTTCCGAAGAAGAAAGTATCAGCCAGTTTTTTCACTTACTAGGTGCTGTGGAATTCCCTCGTGGATCTGTGGAAATGAAAAAAGATGTATATGAAATCACGGTATATTCTAGCTGCTGTAATACAGACAAAGGCATCTATTATTACAAAACCTATGAAAATCACAATATTACAGCAGTAGATATGCATAAAGAAGATTTAGATAAAACAGAACTTATCTGCTACCCAATGCAAAAACAAACCAGAATATATCAACAAAACTAAAATCTACACCATCTCATCCGCAAGCGTGTTGAGTTCTGCCATGTTGCATTCATTCATCACGGAATAAATCGTTACCATCGGCTCGACAATTTCTATCGCTTTCATACATTCGAGCATCTCTCGAATGGTTCGTCCAGCGGATGGTGACCATGTTCCATTTTCTACAATAGCCACCTTACGTTTCTGATATCCCTTACTCTGCAAACGGCTTAAGAACTCTCGCACCTGTGGAAAAACACCTCCTTCATAGCTGGAAGCCACAAGAATCATGCGATCATAACGGAACGCATCCTCTATAATTTCTGCCATATCATCTCGCACCATATCACGCAATACCACCTCTGTAAATCCTCTTCTCGCAAGCTGCCCCGCCAGATATTCGGCAGCCTTCTTTGAATTGCCATGGAAAGAACCAAAACCAATCAGTACACCACTTGTTTCTGGCTCATAACGGCTCCATGTATCATATAAGTGTAAATACTCTTCTAACGGCGGAGTCAATATCGGACCATGTGCAGGACAAATCATCTGGATTTTCAGCTCTTTGACTTTCGCAAGAAGTGCCTGAACTGCAATCCCATATTTCCCAACAATATTGAAATAATAGCGTCTCGCCTCACATGCCCAATCATCCTCTCCTGCCACCTCTAACGCGCCAAACTTTCCAAAGGCATCTGCAGAAAAAAGAATACGTTCTGTACTTTCATACGTCACCATTACTTCTGGCCAGTGCACCATAGCTGCTGTATAAAACTGCAGCGTATGCTCACCCAGACACAACATATCCTTTTCTTTTATCACCAATTTACGGAAGCTTGCCAAATCTCCACCTGATATTTGAGTTCCACATCCTAAACTGCATGCATTTAGCCCACTGTCCTGCATCAAAAATTGTGACAAAAAAAGAAAGGTCTTTTGATTGCCTACCAAAGTCATCTCTGGAAACATCTCCATCAAATGAATAATACCACCTGTGTGATCCGGCTCTAAATGCTGGATAATCAGGTAATCCACAGCTCGCCCATTTAACTGACAACACAGATTCTCCAGCCAGTCCTTCTCCATACGTTCGTCTGCCGTGTCAATTACCGCCACCTTCTCATCAAGTATCACATATGAATTATACGACACCCCATCTGGAACCACATACTGACTCTCAAATAAATCTAATGTCGTATCATCCACACCGATGTACTTTATGTTTTCACTAATTTCAACTTTCATATTCCATGCTCCTTTTTTATAATTACACTTTATAGTAGCATGTACTGTAATTCCTTTCTCTATGTAAATCTTGGGAAAAAAACAGTTTACAAGCAAAAAGGACTACCTAAGTAGTCCTTTTAAAATTCTGAACGAATTGCCCAACGCATCTTGGTACACTTTGCACGTCCATTCCTTATGCATTCTTCCTGTGAAGGACGAATGACATCTTTATTAACTTCACTATATAATCCCATCTTTTCGAATTCTTTAAAAGAACGCTTAACCAGACGGTCTTCTCCTGAATGGAAAGTCAAAATTGCTACTCTTCCATTTGGAGCAAGCACTTCTGGAAGCTTATCCAAAAATGCATACAGCACCTCGAACTCGCTATTTACATCAATTCTAAGCGCCTGGAAGGAACGCTGACAGGATTTCTTTACTGCCTCTTTACGATTTTTCTCTGGAAATGCTTTATCTGGAATGGTACTTAAGGCTTCTTCGATTACTTCTTTAAAATGTGTAGTTGTCTCGATTGCCTTACCTTTTTTACGCCAGTTCATTACTGTACGAGCAATTTGCTCTGCATATTCTTCATCTGCATTTTCATA
This sequence comes from Agathobacter sp., assembly GCA_045530745.1. GTDB lineage: Bacteria > Bacillota > Clostridia > Lachnospirales > Lachnospiraceae > Roseburia. The sequence continues at coordinate 6,288 of JAZSCQ010000039.1, read as the reverse complement.
CAGCATGCCAACGAGTTCTTCATAAGTTACCTCTGCAAGTCTCTCTGCTGCACTTTCGCCTTTCTGCGGATTCATACGCAAATCCAGTGGTCCATCCACTTTATAGGAAAATCCTCTATCTGGATTATCAATCTGCATAGAAGATACCCCAAGGTCTGCCAGTATAAAATCAAACTTCTTTCCCGTATCCTTTACCACCTGGTCAATATCCGCAAAATTCTGAAGTCGAACCGTCAGAATCTCTTCACCGAATCCTTGTGCCGCTAAGCGTTCCTTAGTCTTTGCGGATTCAATTGGGTCTACATCCAATGCATAGATATGACCCTTTCCTTCTAATTTCTGAAGCATCGCTTTGGTATGTCCACCATATCCTAAGGTTGCATCTAGTCCTGTCATTCCAGGCTTAATCTGTAAGAAATCCAAGATTTCCTGCACCATGATAGAGATATGCATACCTGCTGGAGTGCTTCCCTTTTGAATTACCTTTGCAATCGTATCGGCATACTTTTCTGGATTATGTTCTTTATACTTTTCTTTATAGCTCTTTGGATGTGTACCTGAATAACGGACACGTCTCTTGTAAACTTTTTCTTGATTTTCCATGTAAAATCTCCCCTAAAATCTACTTTATTGCAATTCTTCTGCACGTTTTAATGCATCATCAATATGTGCACAGAAGTTTTCTTCGCCAATCAGCTTATCAAAGCCTGCTTTTTGCATCGCATGTAATGGCTGCTCATTTACGTGAGAAAGCACCAATGTGATGCCCTTTTTCTGGCATTTCTCATAGAACTGCTCGAGGAAATGTAATGCCGTTGCATCAAGTGCAATTACACTACGCATACGAAGAATCAGCACATTGTATTTTTCTTTCAACTTGATATTTAAAATCTTATCCGCAGCACCGAAAAACAGTGGACCGCTAATTTCATAAACAGTCGCATTATTTGGTACAACCTTAAGGTCGATGCTATCTGGGTCATTTTCATCGTCGATATATTTCCAGCCTGCAATCTCAGTCACTTCGCTCATCCGCTTCATAAAGAGCATTGCTGCAAGTACGATACCTACTGAAATTGCTATCACAAGGTCAAACATAACAGTAAGTACAAAGGTAAGTACCAATACGATTATATCACTCTTAGGGGCAGTTTTGCAAAGGTGTACAAAATGTCTCCATTCCGACATATTGTAAGCTACCATAAATAGAATTGCTGCGATAGTTGGCATAGGAATAAGTCCTGCAAATGGCATCAACAGCACCAAAATCAGTAATAAAACTACTGCATGTACCATACCTGCAATTGGTGTACGACCACCATTTTTTACATTTGCAGCAGTTCTTGCAATCGCACCTGTTGCTGGAATGCCACCAAAAAGTGCAGAACCTACGTTACCAATTCCCTGTGCTACGAGCTCCATGTTGGAACGATGCTTGCTGTTTACCATACTGTCTGCTACTACGCAGGAAAGAAGGGATTCAATCGCTGCTAAAATCGCAATCGTAAAAGCATCTGGAAGCACTGTTTTCACCAGTTCAAAACTAAATACTGGCAACTGAAATTTAGGTAACTCGGAAGTAATTGTATATAATTCTCCAATTGTCTTTACATTCATATCAAGACCAGAAACCATAAGAATACCTATAATTACAGCTACAAGAGAACCTGGGATTTTCTTCAAAAATCCAGGGAGCTTTGGACAAAGCCATAAAATAACCGATGATACCAAACCTACAACAACTGCTTCCCAGTTAATTGTATCAATATGACGCAACACTTCTTCTACTTTTTCCATGGTTTCAATGGCGTTTACACTTGGATTTGTGGTAAGTCCCAAATAAGACTTAATCTGACCGACTACGATAGTCACAGCAATACCTGCAGTAAAACCAGTTGTAATGGTATATGGGATAAACTTGATCAGACTACCACATTTTAACAATCCCATAATAATAAGGATGATACCTGCCATAATGGTAGCTACCACGAGCCCTTCCATCCCATTTTTGGCAACAATACCCGCTACAATCGTAGCAAATGCTGCTGTCGGTCCAGAAATCTGAACACGGCTTCCTCCAAAGAAGGAAATAAGAAAACCTGCAATAATCGCAGTATAAATACCCTTTTCTGGTGTTACTCCAGATGCCAGAGCAAGGGCAATCGAAAGTGGCAATGCGATAATTGCCACAATAACACCTGCAATAATATCATTTACTAGCTGCTCTTTGGTATATGTCTTCATAACCGAAAACAGCTTTGGTTTCAATTTCTCCATAACTTATCTTTTCACTCCTACTCATATGTAAAAAACTCGCACAAACCTAAGATTTGCACGAGTTTAATCATATTCCTTTGAACTTACAATTTCAATTGGCAAGTATACAAGATTTTATGGAATTTTGGAGTTGTTTTTAACTATTTTTTACGAGTTAAGACCGCAATTGTCTCGACATGCACGGTGTTAGGGAACATGTCCACACAGCAGATTTTCTTTACATCATAGCCTCTTGCAAGGAAAATCTCCAAATCCCTTGCGAGTGAGGTTGGCTTACATGAAATATATATCATGTTTTCTACGCCGTAGTTTATGATTTTTTCAATTGCCTTAGGATGGATACCATCACGTGGTGGGTCGAGTACGATGTAATCTGGTTTCTCCTCAATGGTATCGAGAACCTTAAGCACATCACCTGCAAGGAACTTACAGTTATCTAAACCATTTAATGCAGCATTTTCCTTGGCTGCTTCTACCGCTTCTTCGATAATTTCTACACCCACAACCTCTTTCGCTACTGGCGCCAGCATCTGAGCGATGGTTCCTGTACCACTGTAAAGATCATATACCGTTTTTTCACGAAGTAAATCTACATCATCGGCAAGGATAAATCCTCTTGCAGTCTCATAAAGTACTTCTGCGCCAAGTGAGTTGGTCTGGAAGAATGAAAATGGCGAAATCTTGAATTTCAAGCCGAGCAGCTCTTCATAGAAATAATCCTGACCATATAAAATATCTGTGCCATCGTTGCGTACGACATCAGCAAGACTGTCATTCTTGGTATGAAGTACACCTTTTAATTCACCCTTGAAGGATAAATTGCAAAGCTTTTCCCTCCATCCGTCAAGCAAAACTTTCTCATCCATACCCTCACACTGTGTAGTCGTAACCAAATCTACAAGGATTTCCTGTGTCTTTACGGCTTTTCTCACCAACAAATGGCGAAGATATCCCACATGGGTTAATCTATGGAAAAATGTGATTTCTTTTTCTCCAAAATATTCTACAGTAGCTTTTAAAATCGCACGGAAGTCTTCATCTACTATCTGACATTCTGTAACGGTAAGAATATCATAGAAACTGCCACGTTTGTGCTGCCCCAATGCAAGGGGTCCGCCTTTATATGCATCGCCAAAAGAAAACTCCATCTTATTGCGGTACTCCGCCTGAACCGGACTTCCTTTGATCCCAAGCCATTCATACTCGCATTTATCGCCGATGGCTTCTTCCATCATACCTCTTACCTGAGATTCCTTAATCTTTAACTGCTCTTCATAAGGAAGGCTAAGATAAGTACAACCACCACATTCGCCAAAATGAGGACAGGATGGTATAACTTCAAGCGAAGACTTTTCTACTGTATCCAAAAGTCTGCCTTCTGCCTTACCTTTTCTTACTTTATTCACCAAGAAGGATACCTTTTGTCCTGGAATCGTATTTTTTACTACAACACGTTCGCCTTCTTCTGTAATTGCAATTCCTTTATTTGGAAATACCACATGGTCGATACGACCCTCTGCGATTTGACCTTTTTTCATGTATCTTCTGCCTTTCTTCTACCTTATCAATATGCCACAAGGTATTATAAGACATTATCCCCCCATTTTCAAGCGAAAGCATCTGCATGAAGCCTTTTTAGGACTATGGTATCTAATTGATGCGAAAATGGCCTATAATGTCGTCGCGACCTTCTAGGATATCCTGCTCATAGCCGATTTGATGTGGGCTACCATGATGAATGATAAATGGTACACCATTGACATTTCTTCGATCCGAAATGATACCAATATGGTCTTTGAATACAATAACGTCACCACCCTGCCACTGGTCAATCTGCTTAACATCCGTAGTCAATGAAATGGCCGTGTGCTGAAAATACACATACAAATTCCTTACTCGGCGAAAATCAATATTCTTGTCTACAACATCAATCTTATAATCCTCTCGATGCGCCTGGATATCTGCATCTACAAGTTCACGCAAATCGTATCCTGCAGCAAGGAACCCCTGTGCCACTACATCTGTACATACCCCGTATTCGTCAGTTGGATATCCGCCTGCATAATACACACTCTTGTACTTTGGCTTATTATCAATGTAATCCCGCACACCGAATAAAATATCACTTTGGTCATCAATTCCATCTCCATCCTTGTCCACCTGACTCTTATACGTCTCAATTCCAAAATGTGAATTATAATAATATTTGTGCGGTATCACATTCAGCTTATACATTACAGCAACTCCAATTACCACAAACAACAACACAAACCATAACCCTCTTCTTCTTTTCATAATCCTTATTTCCCTCTTTGTCATAAACTGATTCTTATTTCTTTACATCCAATTCCTTATAAAGAAAAAAAGTGCATGGATACAGTATCCATGCACTCATCTTAGCAAAATCAAATATAAAATTCTCTAGAGAAAACTTTAAGATTTATGAAGATTTGATGAAGATTTATTCTTGTAAAAGAACTTCTTCGTCTTCAAAGAAATCGTCTTCAAAGTCGTCTTCAAAATCATCCTCGAAATCTTCCAAGTAGTCTGGTGCAAAGAAGCGATATAATGCATACGCTGCTGCAGCGATAACTACGATAACACCAATCACGATTAAAGCGATAACGATTGGATTTGTTTTCTTTTTCTCTACTAATTTAATCTCTTCCATAAGGTTTTTCATGTCACTCACTCCTTCAACACGTTTATTATTAAGGTAATTATACCATAAGAATTCCCTTTTTCCTACAAAAAAATTCTAATTTTACAATTTTTATAATTTTTTTAACTTCGCAAAGGATGCAAACATCTTTTTCGTGCCTGCCTTGTCAAAATCGACAGTTACTTCATAGTCTCTTCCACCCTCTACAACAGCCATAACCTCACCATCACCGAACTTCACATGGCGCACACGGTCACCCACTCCATAATCGAGTGTAGCTGTCGCTGTACTTGCAGATGCAAATGCACGCTGGTTGCTAACTGGAGTATATACGGGTGGCTTGTTCTTGGAAGCACCAAATGTTGTTCCTTGGTAGCTCTGATTATATTCCGACTGTCCATAAGCACTATACGAAGTCGCTGATGCTCGAAATACTTTCCTTGCTCTTTGATATGCACTATCCTCTACAGGCTCATCTGCAGACTTTGGCTCATAAATCTCACCACCGAGCAAATGTCTTGGAATCTCTTTTACAAAACGAGATACACGGTTAAACTGTGTCTCTCCTCGAACCATACGGCTTCTTGCAGCGGTAATAGTAAGACGTTCCTTCGCACGTGTAATTCCTACATAAGCCAAACGTCTTTCCTCTTCTAATTCATTCGTTGCATCATCACTTGTAATCGACATATAGCTTGGAAAAAGACCATCTTCCATGCCTGCCAGATATACGTTTGGAAACTCCAAGCCTTTGGCACTATGCAAGGTCATAAGAACTACATAATCGCTATTTTCATCAAGACTATCAATATCTGCAACCAATGCCACTTCTTCCAGAAAGCCGCTCAAGGTTGGATTCTCTTCCCCTTCTTCATAAGAAGATATCTTAGAAATCAATTCATCGATATTTTCAATACGTGCCTGTGCATCTTCTTCCGAATCCGCTTCCAGCTGGGAAATATATCCCGTATCATCCAAAATATCCTGGATTAAATCTTCGATAGAATAAGCTGCTGCTTTTGCCCTCAGCTGCTGAATCAACTGTACAAACGGCGTAATTTTGGCTGCAGCCTTTCCGAGGGAAGTAATCTGCTGTGCCCTGCAAAGCGCCTCAAAAAAGCTGATTTGGTACTGGTCGGCATAATCCTGAACCTTGGCAATGGACGTTTGTCCGATACCTCGCTTTGGCACATTAATAATACGGCGGACTGCCAAATCATCTCTTCCGTTATCTATCGTCTTTAAATACGCAAGAACATCTTTGATTTCTTTTCTGGAATAGAAGTTCACACCCCCTACCACATTGTACGGAATGTTTGAACGAATAAACTGCTCTTCTAAAAGACGGG
>JAZSCQ010000028.1:0-8467 GCA_045530745.1 Agathobacter sp. | reverse complement strand
CCCCACAGTCCCAAACGCCCGGGCCCCGCGGGGGGGGGGGGGGGCGGAGGGGGGGGGGGGGGGGGGGGGGGTGGGGGCGGTGGCCACCGCTTTTAGATAAGCTTTAGTGCAAAAAAGATTTCTCTAAATACTACGAAATAGGCGCTCCTATATATTAGTCTCACACACGCTTTCGCTAAGTAGCGGACTCGTTACGTTACTAACCTCGTAGCCTCCCAAAGGAGTCTACTCGCTAAGTAACGACGGCCGCTAAAAGTGTTCGTCTAATATATAGAAGCGCCTATTTCTTACACTTTGGACAAATTATCTTTTCTACACTAAATCCTGTATAGCAATAAAGAAAGTTCACTAATTTAGATTTTTTCATAACGTAAGAAAAGCGGACTAGGTATATATATTAGATGAGCACCCTTCAGAGGACGTCGTTACTTAATGAGCGGCAATTGTAATTGTCGCGAATTTAGTAACGCAACGCCGCATGAGGAGCGAAAGCGTGTGCGCAATCAATATATATACCTAGTCCGCTTTTCGTAGCATTTAGAAAATCTAAATTAGCGAACTATCTCGTTACTCTACGTCTCGGATGATGTAGCAATTGCGTCCATTATCCTTTGCCTGATAAGCTGCAGCATCTGCAACATCCATAAGTTCTTTGTAGCTTATATGTGCACGCTTACAGTAAGCAGCTCCAATGCTGGCGGATAATTTTACTACGACGTTCTCGTGTTCATACTCCTGCTCCATCTTCTTAACGGCAAAACGGAGTCGATCGATTAGCGTATCTCTTGGAATATCTTTTACAAAGATGCAGAATTCATCTCCTCCGAATCGTCCTACCAGGTCAAAATTAGCAAATAGGAGCTGTATTTTCTTGGCAACCTCTTTAATTACCTTGTCACCAACACTATGGCCGAATTTGTCATTAATATCCTTGAAATGATCCATATCTATAAAAACGAAACAGGAGTTAGCACTTGTATTATTCTCTACAAATTCACGGACTTCTTTTTCAAAGGTCTGCTTGTTAAGAAGGCCTGTTAGCATATCTGTACGTGATTTGAATTCTAACTGACGCTTTTCTTTCACTTCCTCGTCGACATCGACAATCTTTCCAAGAATAGAAACCACATTATTATTGTCATCCATTAAGATGGTACGGTATACACGACACCAGATATATTCTCCATTGGTTTTGCCCACTCGAAGAACCTGTTCGTCAAATTTTCCTGGTCCATTTGCAAGCATCGTCTGGCGGAACACTGCTTCATCTTCCGGATGAATGTGGAGAATCTCCATCGCCTTAGCAAAATCAAGCTCGCCTATCTCTGTCGGAATCTCCCAGCCAAATTTCTTTCGAATTTTGTCAGACCCTATGCTAGACTCCCCATTTAAACTGATTTCATAAATAAGGTCATCTGAGCATTCTACAATTGTCTGATAACGTTTTTGCTGCACAGCAGTTCGCTTCGCTTCCTCTTCTAAAAACTTTTCTCGTTTCTTTTTCTCACGATAATAAACAATAGATAAAACGGTTGTCAGTGTCAAAACACTTGTAATTACAAGAAGTGTAAAACGATATGTATAAAGAAAATCAAAGGCATCGAATTCATACTTATTTTCCACTGTTTCTGACATAATCATATTGTCCATTTCTGTATCAGAAATCTGCGCAATCGCTTTATTTAAAATGCTAATAAGAAGTCTTCCTTCGTTTTCATCTTTTCTTAAACTAGCATCTGCATTTAAAAGCGTTGCAAAGCATAATTCATCCTGCAGTCCATCCAATGGAACTACTTTAAAAGTACTGTAAAGCGGTTTTGAAAGCAGTGCATCTACTACATACTGATTCTGAAGCAGCATATCTACTTCTTCCTTATATAACGCCTTGAAGCATTCTTCATTCGTTGCATAATCCACAATTTTCAAATTTGGATATTTATTCTGAATTACTGCCTTCACCGTTTTAGAACCCGTAGCAAGGGCAATGGTGTAGTTCTTACTACTATCGTATTTAAATTCTCCGCGACTTACCATTACCTTTCTTGAAGAAATATATGGTCTACTCAAAAAGATACGAGAAGAATTCATATTTTCACTATTATACTCAACTCCGGTAAGCAAATCGATCCCCTGCTCCACCAGATATTCATAAGATATTTCGCCATCCGGAAGCTCTACGTATTCAAATTTCAACCCGGAGAGCTCTGTTATTTTGTCAAAAACCGCTCTTGAAATACCATCTAACTCCCCATCTTCATTGCGAAATGATAGCGGCTTACGCCCAGAAACATATGCAACCTTCAAAACTTTGTTCTGCTTTACATATTCTAATTCTTCCCTTGTAAAAGACTGTTCCTCATAGACAGGGTAATAGTTTAGAAGAATCTCATGCAGTATCGTTGGATATGTGCTCTGCACCTGATTCATCGCTTCATTTAATTGTCCAAGTAGCTGAGTATTCTCTTTATTAGCCAGAAAATAAAACGGCTGTGGACTAAACTTCGCCAAAAGCTTATGCTCCTCGTCGATATCCATGATAGAGTCTACAATGGCATCAACCTTACCCTCTCGCAACGCACTCTTACTTTCTTCAATTGTATTATAGTATACAAGCTCTGAAGTAAATCCATGGATCTTCATGTAAGTAAGAAAATATTCCGTCAATGGATAATTATGAAGAACTGCAATCTTCATTTCACTAAAATGCGAGTAATCCTCGTAATACAAATCCTGCCGGTCTTTGGTTGTTACCAAAACAGTGTATTCTGTTCCAAAATCCAGCTCGCTATATGCAAACTTCGCCTTTCTTGCATCCGACATCATGGCAGGCCCCATGAGATCAATCTCACCAGCCTCCAGCTTGTCACAGCATTCCATAAAATCAGCTGTCATCACATATTCATATTCCCAACCAGTTATACTTGCAAGCACATTAAGATAATCTATACAATAGCCTTCAAGCTCCCCTTGTTCATTATAGTCATGAAAGCCATCCATCGGATAAATCCCTACTCGAACTATTCTATTTTCATCTGCATGTACTACTTCTTGCTGTCCAATACAACAACATATCAACAATACCCATGCTAATACCCTAAGCATTCGTCTCTTCACGATGTCTTTTCTCCTATTTTCTCGTATTTTCCTCTATGAGAAGCTTTATCAGTTTCATAACCTTATCGCGCTGCGCCTGTGGCACCTTTGCAACTTCTTTTAACAAAAGTCCCGCCTGCTTTACATCCATATCGATAATTTCCATAAAATCATCGATACCCGCATTCACAAATACATCAAAGAACGCATCCACTACTGCCTTGCGCTCTTCTACATTCATCTGCGCCAGCCATGCTTTTAAAGTAACACTAAAATTCTTGCTGAATTTATCTACTTCATCAACCGTCACAAAATGGTCTCTATCAATTACCCACGAAAAACCTTCATGCTGCAAAATGGCAAACTCCGTACTTTCTACAACCTTGTAATCCTCCTCGTGCTCCATAAGCAGACCTACAATCGATTGTTCTGGCACAAAAGTAGCAATTCTATCTTCCACTCTCTTATACGCTTCATCATTAACCATTTTTCGATTAAATCCCGGACCATCAAAATTATATATACTTACAATCTTTTTCTGGAGTCTTGGATTGCAGAATACAGCAGAATATACTGCCAGATTTCCACCTTTGGAATGCCCTCCAAAACAAAACTTTTTAAACAAGCCTTTCGCGGTCTTTTCTACATACTCTACAGCAGATTTCTGCGCTGGAACCGGCATCATAAAGCTCATGTTCAAGTCCTCTCGCCAGCCAACTACCGTACTGTCTGTTCCACGAAATGCAATAAATGTGAAGTTCGGTGCTACATTTACATGCATCGCTGCAAACTGCTCCTGTGCTTTCTCGTCATAGGTACTTACATAATTACAAAGTGTCATATCAGCAAAGCGTGGACAAAATGCCAGTACATCAAACAAATGCTCCTTATCTTTATAGTAGAACATCTCTCTTACCGTCGACTTTTCATACCTAGCATTCGCTTCACGTATCGTTATACATCCATCTTCTTCAACGCCAGGAACAATATTTTCAAAATGAATATATACTAGTTCACTTAAGATTAACGCATCAACCTCATTGAACGGATAATCCTTAACAGACAGGTCTCCGCGCCATTTTAGATATGTCAAAAAACTATCTTCGTATTGCATAATTTTTACTCCTTTTTTCCATTAAAATAATTATACATTTTTTTCAAAAAAAAATACAGTATTTTATTGATTTTATGTTATACTATTCATAAGAGTGTTTTTTAGCATAAAAAAGCAAATATCAAGTTAAAATTTGGAGGGTAGCTATGAGATATGTATTAGAAAACGACAAATTGCGTGTGGAAATTGATTCGTTCGGAGCAGAACTGAAGTCTGTAAAAAATAAAGCAACTAATCAGGAATATATGTGGCAGGCAGACCCAGCTTATTGGGGACGCACATCGCCAATTCTTTTCCCATTTGTAGGCTCTCTTAAAAACGGTTCCTATTTACATGGTGGAAAAACCTACAAAATGATGCAGCATGGCTTCGCAAGAAATATGGAACACCAGATGGTATCCAAAACAGACACCACCATTTGGTTTAAACTGGTTACCAGCGAAGAGACCTTAGAAATCTATCCATTCTCTTTTGTTTTAAGCATTGGATATGAATTAAATGAAAATGAAGTAAAGGTTTTATGGAAAGTAAGCAACAATTCTGTTGATAAACATATGCATTTCAGCATTGGCGCACATCCAGCCTTCAACTGCCCAGTTCATGGTGAAAATTCCAAAGCTGGATATAAACTTTACTTTGGCGGTGCAGACGAAATCCATCACTATGGTCACAGTCTCGAAACTGGACTCGCACTGCATGAAGATATCGTTTTACCACTTGAAAACAATCGAGCAACAATCACTCCTGAATTCTTTGATCGTTGTACATACATTATCGAAGGCCGCCAGACCAACGAAGTAGGAATTGAAGATCCAGAAGGCAACCGCTTTGTTACCGTTTTCTTTGACATGCCACTATTTGCAATCTGGTCACCAGAAGGCAAGAACGCTCCATTCATTTGTATTGAACCTTGGTTCGGCAGATGTGACAGTGAAGATTTCGAAGGAACATTAAAAGCAAGAGCTTTTGACAACTCTCTTGAGGCAGGCAATAAATTCAGCACCTCTTATACCATTCGTTTTGGTGCATAAAACTAGATACAAAGCATTTTCTGCTTGTGATTCTTTATAAAAAAATATATAATAATTGATTAGAGTAAAACTTAAGGAGGATTTATTTTCTATGCCAAAAAGAACAGACATTAATAAGATTCTCATCATCGGTTCTGGCCCAATTATCATCGGTCAGGCTTGTGAGTTTGACTACTCTGGTACACAGGCTTGTAAAGCTCTTCGTAGCTTAGGCTATGAAATCGTACTGGTTAACTCAAACCCAGCTACCATCATGACAGACCCAGAAACCGCTGACGTAACATATATCGAACCTCTTAACGTAGAACGTTTAGAGCAGATTATCGCAAAAGAACGTCCAGACGCTCTTTTACCAAACCTCGGTGGACAGTCCGCTCTTAACCTTTGTTCTGAATTAAATCAGGCAGGCGTTTTAGAAAAATACAATGTACAGGTAATCGGTGTACAGGTTGATGCCATTGAACGTGGCGAAGACCGTATCGAGTTCAAGAAAGCAATGGATAAGCTTGGAATCGAAATGGCACGTAGTGAAGTTGCTTACTCTGTAGAAGAAGCACTTGCTATCGCTGACAAATTAGGATATCCAGTTGTTCTTCGTCCAGCATACACCATGGGTGGAGCCGGCGGCGGACTCGTATATAACAAAGAAGAATTAAAGGTTGTATGTGCACGTGGTATTCAGGCCAGCTTAGTAGGACAGGTTCTCGTAGAAGAATCCATCCTTGGCTGGGAAGAATTAGAAGTAGAAGTTGTACGTGATGCAGCTGGTAACATGATTACAGTTTGCTTCATCGAAAACATCGACCCACTTGGTGTTCATACAGGCGACTCGTTCTGTTCTGCTCCAATGCTTACTATTTCACAGGAAGTACAGGACAGATTAAAAGCACAGGCATTCGCAATTGTTGAATCCGTAGAAGTTATCGGTGGTACCAACGTACAGTTCGCTCACGATCCAGTATCAGACCGAATCATCGTTATCGAAATCAACCCACGTACCTCTCGTTCTTCTGCACTTGCTTCTAAAGCAACTGGTTTCCCAATCGCTTTAGTGTCTGCAATGCTTGCATGTGGACTTAACTTATCTGATATCCCATGTGGTAAATATGGTACATTAGATAAATATGTTCCAGACGGAGATTACGTAGTAATCAAATTTGCTCGTTGGGCATTCGAAAAATTCAAAGGCGTAGAAGATAAACTTGGTACTCAGATGCGTGCCGTAGGCGAAGTAATGAGTATCGGTAAAACTTATAAAGAAGCATTCCAGAAAGCCATCCGAAGCCTTGAAACAGGCCGCTATGGTTTAGGACATGTAAAGAATTTTGATACACTTGGCAAAGAAGAACTTCTTAAGATGTTAATCACACCTTCAAGTGAACGTCACTTCATCATGTACGAAGCTTTAAGAGCTGGCGCTACTGTTGAAGAAATCCATGAAATCACTAAGGTAAAACACTACTTCATTGAACAGATGAAAGAATTAGTAGAGGAAGAAGAAGCTCTTGCAGCAAACAAAGGCTCTCTTCCAGCAGACGAAGCTCTTATCGCAGCTAAGAAAAATGGTTTCTCAGATAAATACTTGAGCCAGATTCTTGAAATCAAAGAAGACGATATCCGTAACAAACGTATCGAACTCGGTGTAGAAGAAGCTTGGGAAGCAGTTCACGTAAGTGGTACAGAAGACAAGGCTTACTACTACAGCACCTATAATGCAGAAGACAAAACAGTAGCTTCTGAAAACAAGAAAATTATGATTCTTGGTGGTGGTCCAAACCGTATCGGTCAGGGTATCGAATTTGACTACTGCTGTGTACACGCTGCATTAGCACTTAAGAAACTCGGTTTCGAAACTATCATCGTAAACTGTAACCCAGAAACAGTATCTACAGACTACGATACATCTGATAAATTATACTTCGAACCACTTACTCTTGAAGATGTACTTAGCATCTACAAGAAAGAAAAACCACTCGGTGTTATCGCTCAGTTCGGTGGACAGACTCCACTTAACCTTGCAGCAGACCTTGAGAAAAACGGAGTTAAGATTCTTGGTACTTCTCCAGCAGTTATCGACTTGGCAGAAGACCGTGACCTTTTCCGTGCTATGATGGACAAGCTTGAAATTCCAATGCCAGAATCAGGCATGGCTGTAAACTTTGAAGAAGCAAAAGAAATTGCTGACCGCATTGGTTACCCAGTAATGGTTCGTCCTTCCTACGTATTAGGTGGACGTGGTATGGAAGTTGTGTATGATGAAGTAAGCTTAAAGGGATATATGGCTGCGGCAGTTGGTGTAACACCAGACAGACCTATTCTTATCGACAGATTCTTAAATCATGCACTTGAATGTGAAGCAGATGCTATCAGCGATGGTACTCATGCATTTGTACCAGCTGTTATGGAACACATCGAGCTTGCAGGTGTTCACTCAGGTGACTCCGCTTGCGTACTCCCTTCTGTTCACATCTCAGAAGAAAATGTTAAGACAATCAAAGAATATACACGTAAGATTGCAGAAGAAATGGGCGTTAAGGGCTTAATGAACATGCAGTATGCGATTGAAAATGATACCGTATACGTACTTGAAGCAAACCCAAGAGCTTCCCGTACTGTTCCATTGGTTTCAAAAGTATGTAACATTCGCATGGTACCACTTGCAACAGAAATCATTACATCTGAACTCACTGGAAACCCATCTCCTGTTCCAACACTCAAAGAACAGGTAATTCCAAACTACGGTGTAAAAGAAGCGGTATTCCCATTCAACATGTTCCAGGAAGTTGACCCAGTACTCGGACCTGAAATGCGTTCTACTGGTGAAGTATTAGGTTTATCTCCATCTTATGGTGAAGCCTTCTTCAAAGCACAGGAAGCAACTCAGTCCAAACTTCCATTAGAAGGAACTGTTCTTATCTCTGTTAATAACAAAGATAAAGCTGAAGTTGTAGATGTAGCAAAAGCGTTCCACGAAGTTGGATTTGCTATTGTTGCAACAGGAACAACTCACAAACTGATTACAGAAGCAGGAATCCCTGCTAAGAAGATTAAGAAGCTTTCTGAAGGTGGACGTCCAAACACATTAGACGCTATCACAAACGGTGACTTCCAGTTGATTATCAACTCACCAGCCGGAAAAGAAAGTGTAAATGACGATAGTTACTTACGTAAAGCAGCTATCAAAGGCAAGATTCCTTATATGACAACTATGGCTGCTGCAAAAGCTACA
>JAZSCQ010000019.1:0-6136 GCA_045530745.1 Agathobacter sp. | reverse complement strand
GATGCTAGGAAAGGATGTACAGGCGTCTTTCTCATACGGAGCATACTTCGCAGATAGTAAAAAAGTGGAAAGACATAAAGCTTAAGTGGAATATGCACTTCAAGAAAATATAACGTTTCCCTTAAATGTTCGAAAATACACCTGATATATAGTGAGACAAATGTCATTAAGAAATAAATTAAGGGGCGTCGACAAATTGATATTTGTGCGACAGCCCCCTTTCTCCTTTTATTCCTATCCTTCACACAACTTATAGTTTTCTGCCTGCGACATAAACAACTTATAATACAAGCTATCTGTCTTTTGCATTAGATTCTCATGTGTATCAAAATCCGCAACTGTTCCACCATCAATAATTAGAATCTTATCGCAGAAGACTGAAGAAGACATTCTGTGTGAAATATAAATAGCTGTCTTATCTTCAACTAATCCATTGAATTTCTCATAGATTTCTGCCTCTGCAATAGGATCTAAGGCACTCGCTGGCTCATCAAGAATAACCATGGACGCCTTTTTGTACAGGGCCCTTGCAATCGCAATCTTCTGCGCCTGTCCGCCGGACATCTCGATACCATCTTCGTCATATTCCTTGCCAAAACGACTTTCGATACCAAGTGGAAGCTCATTTACCTTTTCTTCCAAGCCCACCTCACGAATCAGACGTTCTATCACCTTCGTGTCAGTATTCATTTGCTGACACGAAATATTCTCTGCAATACTAAAGTTAAATAATCGATAGTCCTGGAACACTGCCGAGATTGTGTTCATATAAGACATATAATCATATTCATAGATATTTCTTCCATTAACAAGAATCTCACCGCTATCGGCCTGATACATACGGCAAATCAGTTTTACAAGTGTAGATTTGCCCGCACCATTTAAACCAACAATGGAAATCTTTTCACCCTTCTTGATAGAAAAAGAAACATTCTGTAGTACAGCCTTTTCTGCCTTTGGATATGTAAAAGTCACATTTTGGAATTCTACTGTTTCCACTTCACCATCAAATGGGATTTTTCCTGTCGACTTGGTCTCTTCTGCAAGAGACATGAATTCCATGTAAGGCTCAAGCCAGCTTAAAAATTGTATCATAGAGACAACACTCTCTCCAAACTGTACAACCATAGAAGAAAAATTGATTGCTGCAGAAACATACATGGTAAGTGCTCCAAGTGATAACTGTGGCCCAAACTTATCACTAATCGTACGAAGTCCTACATATCCATAACTAAATGCTGCAACTCCTTCACCAACAGCAGACATCTGCCCCATCGCTTTTCCTGCTTTAATCTGTATCCGTTCAAACATATCACAGGTTTCATTCGAAAACCCAACTATTCTATCAGCTATCATATCCTGCATTTTATAGATACGAATATCTTTTTGTGGCTCTTTTTCCATCGCCAGATTCAAATAGTAGCCATACTTTCTATTAATTGGAATAATTTCCTGCATAGCCTCAGTCTGAAAACTAGCAACACCGGCATATATCAAAAGCATTACCACAAGCCCGATAAAAACAGCGATTAAAAGAACTGGCCCCAAAGAGACTAAAATAGCAATCAATCCAACAAGTGTTGCCCCCCTACTAATTAAATCTGCCAATGAAATAATCAGATTTGAAATCGCATTCTGGTTCTGTACCGTGAACACAGCGCGTTCCTTTAAATCCAAATAATAAGGGTCTTCCAAATAAGAATATTCCAGATTCATGATTTTCTCAGACATCAACTTATTCATACCATCATGTGTCTGTTCTTCTTTTACCTTTAGAAAACGCTGCAAGGTATTTGTCAGAAGCATCATTCCCACATTATTTAAAACAATAAGTGCACCATACATGCATAGCTGTCTAACATCCTTTGCACCTGTTAATTCATCAATCAAATACATTGGCAAGACGATATTAAGAAGTGTTTTTGCCGACCCTAATAACGCATTTACTACCAGCAAAATAATATAGGTTGGAGATACAGACCATGCTAATCTCAAAAAGTGTATTAATTTTTTCATTAGACTGCCTCCTCCTGATAATATTTGCCCTGAACAACAAACATATCGTAATACTTGCCCTTCTTTTCCATAAGCTCATCATGTGTACCATACTCTGTCAAACCATCTGCATCAAACAATGCAATCTTATCACAGAATCGTGTACTTGCCAGTCGATGTGAAATATAAAGTGCCGTCTTGCCCTCTACAAGGCTACTAAAATTCTCATATATTTCTGCTTCTGCTAAAGCATCAAGGGCTGCCGTTGGCTCATCCATGATAACCATAGGCGCATCCTTATAAAGTCCTCTTGCAATAGAAAGCTTTTGTCTCTCACCACCGGAAAAATCAGTACCATTTTCGTCAATGACTTTAAGGAGCATCTGATCTAAGCCATTTTCAAATCCTTCTACCTTTTGTCCAAGACCAACCTTTTCCAAAGCTAGTCTTACCTTTTTATCCTCTACACCCTCTGATGCACATCCAACATTTTCTCGAATCGAGAATGCTAGCACATTAACATCCTGGAAAACTGCGGAATACAAATCATAAAGCTCTGTCTTTTTCATCTGGGTAATATCTACGCCATTGATATAGATATGGCCTTCTGTAGGCTGAAACATACCTGTTATCAGTTTCACCAGAGTCGACTTGCCCGCACCATTGATACCAACAATTGCAAGACGCTCTCCTGCATGGATTGTAAAATTCAAATCTGTAAATATATTCTTCTCTGTATGAGGATAACGGAAGGACACGTGATCAAATACAATTTCAAGTGTTGTATTTGGGGTGCCACTCGCTTCGGTCGATAAAACATCTGCTTTCGTTTTGTCTCCTTCTACCACAAGCTTTTCATCCATCAAACGATAAAAATCATCCACATATTCGCCTTCGTTCCACACAAAAGCCAAATCATTTCCAAACTCTACCATAAGAGTCATGAGCGACGTAATCAGCGTCACATACATAGAAAATGAACTAACTGGCATTCCATGTAGCACCTCATAAATCAAGATTCCATATGTAAGCGCATTGCTGATTAAAAGTGTAAACAGTGAAAGGAAGCCCAACACATATTCACGATTTCTAATTTTAGTAAAGAGCGCAACAAGTGCATCGATTTCCGCCTGATAATTTGCCATAATGCGCTCTCTCAAATTAAAGATACGAATATCCTTTCCAAATGAGAAATCCTGTGTTGTTCGCTTGTAATAGCCTATACGTCTATCGGCCTTTGCAAGCTCCTGCTTCTTTGAATATTCATAGTCATGTGTTAATTTCGAAGTCCACATAACTACAAGCACATGTGCAACCAATGAAATTAAAAGCACTGGGCTAAGCATACCTGCTAAAACTATCATCCCAACTAAGGTTAAAAGCTTTCCTGGTAAATCCGAAAGCTTATTATACAATCCCTCAATCCCATTCGAATTATTATTTCCTGCATTAATACCCTTCTCATACTCTTCCCAGAACTTCGCATCCTCATGATGGCTGTAATCCATCTTCATAAGCTTTCTTGTCATCTCACCAAGATACAAAAGACGAATACGCATATTTCGAGTCTGTATATAAGCAGCTAGATACTTTCCGGTTATTGCCAATACACCAGCTATCACAAAGTAGATTCCCATAGCTACGACCAGATGCTCTGCTGCATCTGTACCGCCTTGCTCTAGAATACCAATCGCAACCTTTGGTAAAAGCACTGACATAAAAGGCGTCACCGCCAACACAAGCGTATATATCCCGATTCTCCCAAATTGTGCTTTATCCTGATTCCACATATGCTTTAACATACGTTTGATAACTGATATCACACTATATTTTCTTTTGGTAGTTCCCTTTTCATTCATTTCTTTTCTTACCTTCCGAATTACTTAATAAAGACACTTTATCGTACTTTTCTTTAAACTGCAAGAGCACTCAACCAACAGGTTATAAAGTTCAACTAAGAGGATAAAAACAGTACTCAAAAAGGAGTGTCTTTCGACACTCCTACGCTTATGATTCTATCAATTCATTCATTTCTATCCTATCTGTATATGTCACCCCAACATAAACCTTGTCCGTAAAACGTGCAATCTTGCAATAATGCTCCATCACATACTTCGCAGTAATCGGCATTTCTAACGTCCCGATTTCACTCAAGGAAAACCACTTACAATCTCCTTCATTTGAATGCAGATTCTCATCCACACTATCCTTTAATTCTGCAAAGAAATAGTAATTTTGTCTAATCTCCCCATTCACACCTCGTAATGCAATATAGCGAAGTTTCAAATCATCCACATCTTCTAGAGACAATCCCAATTCCTCTTTGAGTTCTCTTATCACACACGCCTTAGCATCATTTAATTCGTCCTTCTCAAAATGCCCGCCAGCCGAAGCCGTCCAGACATTATTCACCACTTTGCCGCCCTGCCTATATAAAAGCAAAATTCTATCTCCTTTTAAAAGATAGATTCCAGTCATGTTTCTTAATTTTCCTTGCATATTATACCTCTAATAAAACCTTAAAATTAAAATTCCTTTTTCATTATACCTCTTATCCCCCACAAAAGAAACCTCTTTTACCAAGTCCAGTATGGTGTCGAAGGACACTCCCTTTTCGCAGTCTTGTAAAACCCTCGACGAAAGAGGGGACTTCATACATTTCGATAAAATTGCTGTGCCATAATGTCTTTCTAACGATTTTCGAGAACACGTAGTTTTTCTTAGCACTTTGTACAACACCTAGCAATGCACTGACACGACGTCAGTGCAAGGAGCTACTGAGCCACGGATGGCGAATTAGCTCCGGTCGCGTCATGCTTAAAACACCTATATCAAAGTGCTTAGAAAATCTAGTGTTTAAGAACTAGTTAGAAAGACATTATGGCACAACAATTTTTTATAGCAAAGAATAACCCCCCCTCTTTCGTCGAGGATTATATCAGAACATGAAAAAAGGGAGTGTCCTTCGACACTCCCATACTGGCTACTGCATAATTTCTACAACAACCTTTTTGTCTTCTTTAGAGGCTGCGGCCTTTACAACGGAACGGATTGCTTTTGCAATACGACCCTGTTTACCGATAACTTTGCCCATGTCAGACTGTGCAACACGCAATTCCAAAACGATGGCTCTATCTGTTTCTGTTTCAGTAACTACTACTTCATCAGGACAATCAACGAGCGCTTTTGCAATTACTTCCACTAATTCTTTCATTGCGCTACCTCTCAAATCTTATTTTGTGATACCTGTTGCTTTGAAGATTCTTGCAACTGTTTCTGTTGGCTGAGCACCATTTGCTAACCATTTTTTAGCTGCTTCTTCATCTACATGATATTCAGCTGGTGTTCTCATTGGATCGTATGTTCCGATTTCGTCGATACAACGACCATCTCTTGGTGATCTAGAATCTGCTACTACGATTCTGTAGAAAGGTGCTTTTTTCTGTCCCATTCTTCTTAATCTGATTTTTACTGCCATTTTTGTTTCCTCCTGTGAAAAACTAAATATTAATTATTTTTTACTTTATAATAAACTGCTATTTGCATTTAAGAAGCAGTTTTTAACATGTTACTTAAAATGGAAATCTGCCTCCACCAAATGGATTACGTCTTCCTCTGCGTCCGCCCATCATACCAGGCATCTGCTTCATCATCTTTTTCATCTGTTCAATCTGTTTAATCAGACGGTTTACTTCTGAAATATCTACACCAGCACCATTTGCAATTCGACGCTTTCTGCTAGGATTCATAAGCTTAGGATTACGTCTTTCTTCTGGTGTCATCGAATAGATGATAGCTTCTGTACGGGCGAGCTGTTTTTCTGCTGCATCAGTATCAACATCTGGCATCTTACCCATGCCCATACCAGGCATCATGCCCATCATTGCTGACATACCGCCCATTTTTTTCATCTGACTCATTGAATCAAGATACATCTCAAAGTCAAATTCTTTCTTACGCATCTTTTGTTCGATACGTTTTGCCTGTTCCTCATCGATGCTCTCCTGTGCTTTTTCAATCATAGTAAGCACATCGCCCATGCCGAGGATTCGAGAAGCCATACGGTCTGGATAGAACTGTTCTAAATCAGAAAGTTTTTCTCCCATACCAGCATAAAGAATAGGCTTACCTGTTACTGCAC
>JAZSCQ010000022.1:0-19176 GCA_045530745.1 Agathobacter sp. | reverse complement strand
CTTGTCCAAAAGCATATATTCACCCTTACGAGCGATAATCTGTAATTTTCTTTCAGAAACCTGATTGTTGAATTCATCAGAATAAACACCAGCGGCATTTACTACAACCTTAGCTTCGAAGGTATCTTTGTTTGTAGTAATTACATAGCCAGCTTCTGCCTTTTCGATTTTTTCAACATTTGTATTTAAAAAGAATTCTACACCGTTTTCTGCAGCGTTTTCTGCAAATGCCATTGTCATGTGGAATGGACACACAATAGCACCTGTTGGAGCATGAAGTGCTGCCACTACATCATCACTTAAGTTTGGTTCCATGGCGATAAGCTCGTCACGGTCTAAGATACGGCATCTTGGGACACCGTTTGCTTTTGCTTTTTCTAAAAGTTCTTCTAAGCCTGCTGGATCCTGATTCTTGGTACATACTACCAAAGAACCGTTTCTCTTAAATGGAATATCCAAATCCTTGGATAGCTGATCCATCATTTCGTTACCGCGAACATTTAATTTGGCTTTTAATGTTCCTGGTTTTGCGTCAAACCCCGCGTGGATAATGGCACTGTTAGCCTTGGATGTGCCACAGCAAACGTCTTCCTCACGTTCGATGACACAACATTTAACGTCGTATTTGGAGAGCTCTCTTGCGATTGCGCTTCCGATGACGCCAGCGCCGATAATCGCTACATCGTACATCATAGTAAACTCCTTCCCATCTCTTTTTCTTATATGTAAGAAATATTTGTCAGTTAGAATTATTATAGCACTTAATATGTGTAAAATAAAGTAAATAAAATGGTTTTCGGGACGAAAAATGGCAAAAAATATGTGTGTTTTATTTGCAAGGGAAAGTTGCTTGTGATAGAATGAGAACAGTTTTAGAAGTGTCCGTTTTATTGGTCGGATACGAACGGAGGAAGCATGGCAAAATCAGAGAATCAGAAACAGAAATTGTTATACATTGCACAATACTTGATGGAGCAGACGGATGAGACACATGCAGTATCTACTCCACAGCTGATTGAATATTTGGCAAGCAACGGAATAAAGGCAGAAAGAAAGAGTATATATAATGATATTGATACCTTAAATGATTTTGGGATGGATATCATTCGTTCCGATGAGCATCGAGGCGGATATATGTTGGCGAGTCGTCCGTTTGAGCTTGCAGAAGTAAAGCTATTGGTTGACCTAGTACAGTCATCTAAATTTATTACTGAGAAAAAGTCTAGGGAATTAATAGGAAAATTGGAGACGCTCACCAGTAAATACGATGCTAAAGCAATGCAGCGTCAGGTGGAAATCGTAGGTCGCAGCAAGACTCACAATGAAAATATTTACTATAATGTCGACGTGATACATAATGCGATTCATAAGAATGTCAAAATTCGTTTCCATTATTTTGATTGGGATATCAACAAGAAAATGCAGCTTCGCCATGATGGAGCCTGGTATGAAGTAAGCCCTTGGAAATTGACATGGGATGATGAAAACTATTATCTCATGGCATTTGATGAGAAATCAAATGAGATTCGTTTTTACCGTGTAGACAAAATTGTGGATATCTCATTAACAGAAACAGAGCGCGTTGGAAAAGATGCTTTTGAAAATATGGATTTGGCGGCATTTTCTAAGAAAACCTTTGGGATGTTTGCGGGTGACGAGAAAACGGTTCGCCTTCGCTGTGAGAATTCTCTTGTAGGTGTTATGGTTGATACATTCGGAGCGGATGTCGCTCTTCGCCCAGATGGAAATAGCCACTTTATTGCACGTATGGATGTTATCGTTAGCTCGCAGTTTTTTGGCTGGCTTGCAGGTCTTGGCGCCCGTGTTGAAGTCATCTCACCAGATGAAGTAAGAGACGAGTATAAATCATACTTAGCGAATATCATTTCTCGCTATGATATATAAGAGATGTAAGTGAGAAATATGCGCGTAGAAAAGGCGACGTCAAATAACGTGTGGAGCCGTTCTATGTGCATATTTCTCACGTAAAATTTAGAAAAACTTAGGAGAGAACTATATGAGTTTACCAAAAGACCCAGTTATGCTTCTTAGTGTTGTAAATACCAAGCTTCGCGATTTTTATCCAAGCTTGGAAGAACTTGCCGCAGCGGAAGATGTTACTGCAGAAGAAATAATTGAGAAACTTGCAACGATTAATTATGTATACGATGAAGGATTTAATCAGTTTAAATAAGGAGTTTTATTATGATAACCAATTGTGATTTTTGCGCATACAACGAGTATGATGAAGAAGACGAAGAATACTACTGTTCTGTAAATATGGATGAAGATGACATGGCGCGTTTTATCCAGAGTAGTTACAAATCCTGCCCATATTTTAAATCAGGAGATGAATATCAAGTAGTGAGACATCAGATGTAATTGTGCATAGGTATGAAATCTAAAATCTTTATTAAGAATGTACGATAACAGGGGACAAGTGTTGATTTCATGCGCTTAATTCTATATAATAGCTTATTGTACGATTAGAAAAAATGGAGGAATTATGAGTAATTTATACGAATATAAAAACTCAGCACCGGGACCGGAGAATAACACTCCAAATGGTGATGGGAATAATAACGGAAATAAGGAGAATGGCGATAACAACGGTAATGGTCCTAAGAAACCAAATCCACAGAATGCTTTGATTTTTGTCATGTTTACTTTGGTGGCGCTTCTTGTTATGTCATTTTTTTCAGATCGTTTTAATAACATGAAGACAAAGGAGACTACCTACACTGCTTTTTTAACAGAATTAGAAGCGGGTAATGTAAAGAGTGTATCCTTTGGAAATTATCAGATTGACTATACTCTGGTAGATAAGAAAGAAGATTATGAGATTACTTATTACACAGGATATATCAATGACCCGGAATTGGTACAGTCGGTAAAGACTATGACTACCAAAAATGGAGATAAGATAGAGGTAAAAGCAACGGTTCCAGATACCACAGCAGCTCTTATTATGGAGACGGTAGGCTGGATACTTCCGCTTGTGCTTTTCTGGATTCTTTTGAGCTTCCTTATGAGAAAAATGGGTGGCGGAGCTATGGGCGTTGGTAAATCTACTGCCAAAGTATATGTGGAAACAAGCACTGGTGTTACATTTGCGGACGTAGCAGGTCAGGATGAAGCGAAAGAATCTTTACAGGAAATGGTAGACTTTTTACACAATCCTGGCAAGTACAAAGAAATCGGTGCGAAGCTTCCAAAGGGTGCTCTTTTAGTAGGACCTCCAGGTACAGGTAAAACCCTCCTTGCAAAAGCAGTAGCAGGAGAAGCAGGGGTACCATTCTTCTCACTTGCAGGTTCGGATTTCGTAGAAATGTTTGTAGGTGTAGGTGCTTCCCGTGTAAGAGATTTGTTTAAAGAAGCACAGAAAATGGCACCATGTATCATTTTTATCGACGAAATTGATGCCATCGGTAAGAGTCGTGATTCTAGTCGATATGGTGGTGGAAACGACGAACGTGAGCAGACGTTAAATCAGCTACTTGCAGAGATGGATGGTTTTGATACTTCCAAAGGTATTCTCATTCTGGCAGCGACAAACCGTCCAGAAGTATTGGATAAAGCATTGCTTCGTCCAGGCCGTTTTGACAGACGTGTTATCGTAGATAAGCCAGACTTAAAGGGTCGTTTAGAAACACTGAAAGTACATTCCAAAGATGTAAATATGGACGAAACAGTAGACCTTGATGCACTTGCACTTGCAACTGCGGGTCTTGTAGGTTCCGACCTTGCAAATATGATTAACGAAGCTGCTATCTTAGCTGTAAAAGCAGGACGTAAATTTGTAAATCAGCACGATTTATTCGAAGCATTTGAATTAGTAGCAGTTGGTGGTAAAGAGAAAAAGGACCGCGTGATGGGCGAAAAGGAAAAACGAATTGTAGCATATCACGAAGTAGGTCATGCACTTGTATCTGCCCTTCAGAAGGACAGTGAACCAGTACAGAAGATTACCATCGTGCCACGTACCATGGGGGCACTTGGATATACGCTTCAAACACCGGAAGAAGAGAAATATCTTGAAACCAAGGATGAACTTCTTTCTAAGATTACGACTTACATGGCAGGCCGTGCAGCAGAAATGCTTCAGTTTAATTCTGCAACCAGTGGTGCTGCAAACGATATCGAGAATGCGACTCGTATCGCGCGTGCGATGATTACCATGTATGGTATGTCGGACCGTTTTGGTATGATGTGTCTTGCGACAGTAGAGCATCAGTATTTAAATGGATCAGCAGGTCTTATCTGTGGTGAAGATACAGCAGGTCAGATTGATGAGGAAGTATTAGCCCTGATTAATGCTTGCTATACCAATGCTTACACGATGTTAGAAGAAAACAAAGAAATCTTAGATAGGATTTCGGAATATCTCTTCGAAAAAGAAACAATCACTGGTAAGGAATTCATGAAGATGTATCGCGAGATGAAGGGAATTCCTGAACCAGAAGAACCAGAAAAGGAACAAGGCGAAATTTTCGTAGAAGATGAAGAAGATTTCCTCGCTGTGCTTACAGAAATGACAGAAGCGCAGAAGAAAGCGCAGGAAGAAATTGTAGATGATTACTTCGAAGAAGATTAACTAGTACAATCATAAAAGAGGATTCATATGTTTGATTTACAGGATGAATTAAAAAAACTCCCGGATTTACCGGGAGTTTATATTATGCATGACAAATCAGATGCAATTATTTATATTGGCAAGGCGCTGAGTTTGCGTAAACGCGTGCGTCAGTACTTTCAGCCTAGCCATAACGAGGGCATCAAAAAGAAACAGATGGTGGAGCATATCGAACGCTTCGAATATATCATCACCGATTCTGAATTAGAAGCTCTCGTATTAGAATGTAATCTGATTAAAGAGCATACTCCAAAATACAATACGATGCTTCGTGATGACAAGACATATCCTTACATCCGTGTGACAGTGGGCGAAGATTTCCCACGTGTGCTGTTTTCGCGTCAGATGAAGAAGGATAAGTCAAAATATTTTGGGCCATATACCAGTGCGGGTGCGGTAAAGGATACCATTGATTTGATTAACAAGATTTATCGTATTCGTACCTGCAACCGCAATCTGCCTAGAGATATCGGGCTGGATAGAGCATGTCTTAATTATCATATCCATCAGTGTGATGCTCCATGTCAGGGAGCAATTTCGAAGGAAGAGTATGCAGAAAAAATTCAGGGGGTAATGGAATTTTTGAATGGCAATTACGCTCCTGTAATTCGCGACTTAGAAGCCAAAATGAATCAGGCGTCCATGGATATGGAATTTGAAAAGGCAATCGAATATAGGGAGCTTTTGTCTAGCGTAAAACAGATTGCGCAGAAACAGAAGATTACGAATACAGATGGGGAAGACAAGGATATTATTGCGCTTGCGGCAGATGATGTAGATGCAGTGGTGCAGGTGTTCTTTATTCGTAGTGGAAAGCTGATTGGCAGAGACCATTTCCATGTAAGAGTAGGAACGGATGAGACTAGAAACGACATTCTTTCTACTTTTATCAAACAGTTTTATTCGGGTACTCCTTTCATCCCAAGGGAGATTCTGTTGCAGGAGGCTATCCTAGATGCTGATTTGGTAGAAGAATGGCTTGGCAAAAAGCGTGGCACCAAAGTAACAATTCATACTCCGCAAAAAGGGATGAAAAACAAGCTGGTGGAGCTTGCTGCAAAGAATGCACAGCTAGTTCTTGATCAGGACAAAGAGAAGATAAAGCGAGAGGAAGGCCGTACCATAGGTGCTGTAAAAGAGATTGAATCACTGCTTGGGTTAAAGGGATTAAATAGAATGGAAGCCTTCGATATATCCAATATCAATGGATTTGAAACCGTTGGATCTATGGTAGTTTATGAAAAAGGAAAACCAAAGCGAAGTGACTACCGTAAATTCAAGCTACGTACTGTGACAGGACCAGATGATTACGCATCTATGCATGAAGTCCTGACCAGACGTTTTAAGCACGGTATGGACGAGCAGAGGGAATTGGTGGAAAATGATTTGCCAGAGGAAGTTGGATCGTTTACTCGTTTCCCAGATATTATTATGATGGACGGTGGACGAGGTCAGGTGAATATATGTCTTCAGGTATTAGATGAATTAGGATTAGATATTCCGGTCTGTGGTATGGTAAAAGATGACAATCACCGCACCAGAGGTTTGTATTATAATAATATTGAGATTCCGATTGACAGACATGGCGAAGCGTTCCAACTGATTACCCGTATTCAGGATGAAGCGCACCGCTTTGCAATTGAGTATCACAGAAGTCTGCGTAGCAAATCGCAGGTGAAATCCGTGCTTGATGATATCCCAGGCATTGGACCAACCCGACGTAAAGCGCTTATGAAAAAGTTCCAGTCATTAGAAAATATCCGCAACGCTTCTATAGAAGAACTGACATTGGCAGAGGGCATGAATCAAAAGAGTGCAAAGGCGGTATATGAGTTTTTTCATAAGGTGGACGATGCTGTGAAAATAGTAGAAAAATAGTATAAGATGTGATAAAATATCTACAAGTATGGCCACATATGAGCTCGGCAGAAAAGGGAGGTACGGACCATGAATAGAAATGGCGTAAGTGTTTCCAAAATTGTTGAAAGACTAGACCTAAAGGTCTACACTGACAACATAGATTTAAAAAAGCGTAGAATTGAAAGATCCGATATCAACCGTCCGGCTCTTCAGCTGGCGGGATACTTTTTGCACTTTGACAGTTCTCGTGTACAGGTAATTGGTAATGTAGAATATTTCTACACCAAACAGCTGGAGGAAGAGAAAAAACTGGAAATTTACAAAGAGCTTTTAAGTTATGATATTCCATGTATTATCTTCAGTCGAGAACTGGTTCCAGAAGCGGATTTTGTAAAGCTTGCAGAAGAGAATGGGATTCCGGTATTAGGAACGGACAGACCTACTTCTGAATTTACGGCGGAACTTATCTATGCACTAGGTGAGCTTTTGGCACCATGTATCACGATTCATGGTGTATTAGTAGACGTATATGGCGAAGGTGTTCTGATTACAGGCGAAAGTGGTATTGGTAAGAGTGAAGCAGCGCTTGAACTTGTAAGACGCGGACATCGTCTGGTATCCGATGATGTCGTAGAAATCAGTCGTATCAATGATCATACTTTAATTGGTACTGCCCCGGATATTACACGTAACTTTATCGAACTTCGTGGTATTGGTATCGTGGATGTAAAGTCTTTGTATGGTGTAGAATGTATCCGAGAGAAACAACAGATTGACCTCGTTATCAATCTTTCGGAATGGAAAAAGGATGCAGAATACGACCGTATGGGACTCGAAGACGAATATATTGAATATCTTGGGAATAAGGTAGTATGTTATTCGGTTCCAATCCGTCCAGGCCGAAATCTGGCGGTTATCTGTGAAACCGCTGCGGTTAACCATAGACAGAAGAAGATGGGATACCATGCAGCACAAGAACTTTACCGTAGGGTACAGCAAAATTTAACAAAAAATAGAGAAGAGGAATAAGCAATGGAAAGAAAGAATGCTTGGGAAAAATATCCACAGGGAGAAAAAAGAGATGAAGTTTTCGCATTTGCAGAAGACTATCGCAAATTTATCAGTGCATGTAAAACAGAACGTGAATGTACTACATACGTTTATGATTTAGCAAAAGAAGCAGGATTTGTTGATTTAGATGAAGCTATCGCAGCAGGCAAAGCGCTTAAAGCTGGTGACAAAGTTATGGCAAATAATATGGGCAAAGGTCTTGCGATGTTTATCTTAGGTGAAAAGAGTATTGAAGCAGGTATGAACATTCTTGGTGCTCATATTGACTCTCCACGTATTGATGTGAAACAGGTACCAATGTTTGAAGATACAGAAATGGCTATGCTTGATACACATTACTATGGTGGTATCAAAAAATATCAGTGGGTAACACTTCCACTCGCTTTACACGGTGTAATCTGTAAAAAAGATGGTAGCATCGTAAACGTAAACATTGGTGACAAACCAGAAGATCCAGTATTTGGTATTAGTGATTTACTTATCCACCTTTCAGCAGAACAGATGGAAAAGAAAGCAGCAAAAGTAATCGAAGGAGAAAGCCTTGACCTTCTCATTGGAAGCATTCCTATGACAGAAGATGAAGATTCAGAAGAAAAAGTAAAGGATAAAGTAAAAGGCAATGTTCTTCGTATTTTAGAAGAAATGTATGGTATTGAAGAAGAAGATTTCCTTTCAGCAGAAATCGAAGTAGTGCCTGCTGGGGAGGCTAGAGACTACGGATTTGACCGCAGTATGATTATGGGATATGGACATGACGACAGAGTATGTGCATGGCCATCTTACAAAGCAATGTTAGAAGTAGATGTACCAGAATATACAAGTGTATGTCTGTTGGTAGACAAAGAAGAAATCGGTAGCGTAGGTGCAACTGGTATGGAATCAAAATTCTTTGAAAACTGCGTAGCAGAAGTAATGAATTTAGCAGGATGTTACTCTGAACTTGCAGTTCGTCGTGCGCTTAAGAATTCAAAAATGCTTTCATCTGATGTGTCTGCGGCGTTCGATCCAAACTTCCCATCTGTGATGGAGAAGAAAAATGCTGCATACTTTGGCAAAGGCCTTGTGTTTAATAAATTTACAGGAAGAGGCGGCAAGGGTGGCTCTAACGATGCTAATCCAGAATATATTGCAAA
This sequence comes from Agathobacter sp., assembly GCA_045530745.1. Taxonomy (GTDB): domain Bacteria; phylum Bacillota; class Clostridia; order Lachnospirales; family Lachnospiraceae; genus Roseburia. The sequence continues at coordinate 10,479 of JAZSCQ010000022.1, read as the reverse complement.
GCTTCGTAATATTATGGATAACAACGATGTATCTTTCCAGACAGCAGAACTTGGTAAAGTAGACCAGGGTGGCGGCGGAACTATCGCATACATCCTTGCAAACTATGGTATGAACGTAATCGATAGTGGTGTAGCCGTTCTTAATATGCATGCACCATGGGAAATTATCAGCAAAGTAGATTTATACGAAGCGTATAGAGGATATGTGGCATTCTTAAAAGAGGCATAAGATTATGGCAAATCAAGACTTCTATAATAGATTAGCAGAGATAGTTTCTGCAGAAGCAATTTTGGAAAATGAGCCAATGAGCAAACATACAACATTCCGCATTGGGGGCAATGCGGATATGTTTGTGTCACCAAAGGTTTCGCAGGTGGCAGATATCATGAAGCTTGCGAAAGAGTGTGCTGTCCCAGTTACTGTAATTGGAAATGGCAGCAATCTTTTAGTAGGTGACAAGGGGATTCGAGGACTAGTGGTTTCTTTTGGAAAAGAAGCAGAAGAAATTCAGTTAGATGGTAGATGCATGACGGTATCTGCAGGCACAATTTTAGCTAAGGCAGCGGCCGAAGCCGCAAAGAATGGTTTGACTGGCTTTGAATTTGCAGCAGGGATTCCAGGTACACTTGGTGGTGCGATTGTGATGAATGCAGGTGCCTATGGCGGAGAAATGAAGGATGTAGTGATCAGTGCTACTGTTCTTACCCCAGACGGTGAGATAAAAGAGTTATCCAACGAAGAATTGGAATTGTCATATCGTCATAGCTGTATTCCAGAAAAGAAATATATCGTATTAGAAGCGGTATTGGAGCTTGCAGAGGGAGAGGAAGCGGCTATTCGAGAAACAATGGCTGACTTTAAAAATCGCCGAGTAGAAAAACAGCCACTTGAGTATCCAAGTGCAGGTAGTACCTTTAAGCGACCAGAAGGATATTTTGCTGGAAAACTGATTCAGGATGCAGAGCTTAGAGGCTATACGGTCGGTGGAGCGCAAGTGTCTGAGAAACATTGTGGTTTTGTAATCAACAAAGGAGATGCAACCGCACAGGATGTTGTACAACTAATTGAAGATGTAAAGAAAATTGTATTGGATAAGTTTCAGGTGGAATTGGAACCTGAGGTAAAGATGATAGGAGAATTTTAGTGAAGCTTGTAATCGTAACCGGAATGTCCGGAGCAGGGAAAAGTTCAGCAATGAAAATGATGGAAGATATGGGGTATTTTTGTATCGATAATCTTCCGACCGTACTGTTTGAGAAATTCTTAGAATTTTTTAATGGAACACATCCAGCACAAAAAAAAGTTGCAATTGGAATGGATGTGCGAAGCGGTGAGGATTTGCATAACCTTGAGTTTGCATTGCAGCGACTGGATTATTTGGAAATTCCATTTGAGGTACTATTCCTGGATGCTGATGATAAGGTGTTAATCAAGCGATATAAAGAGACTAGGCGTATACATCCGCTGGCAAATGGAGAGCGTATTGAGAAAGGGCTCGAACGAGAGCGTGAGAAAATCGCCTTTCTCAAAAAAGATGCGGATTATATTATCGATACGAGCAATTTGCTTACGCGTGAGTTGAAATATGAACTGGAGCGTATTTTTGTAAATGATGAAGAGTTTAAGAGCATGATGATTACCATCTTGTCCTTTGGATTTAAGTATGGTATTCCGGCGGACTCTGATATGGTAATGGATGTTCGTTTCCTGCCAAATCCGTATTATGATGTGGAACTTCGACCTAAGACAGGCAATGACAAAGAGATTCAGGATTTTGTAATGAAGTATCCAGAATCAACAGAGTTTATCGACAAGCTAGAGGATTTGGTGGAATTTTTGATTCCACAGTATATATCTGAGGGAAAGAATCAGCTAGTAATTTCTATTGGCTGCACAGGTGGCAAGCATCGTTCAGTAACTTTGGCAAATGAGTTGTATAAGCGCCTCGATGGGGAAGACAGGGACTATGGTCTTAAGATAGAACATAGAGATTTGACGAAGGACGCATTAAGAGGAAAATAAAATGTCATTTTCAAGTGATGTAAAAGAAGAATTGGCGCGTCAGCATAGCAAAGCAAAGCATTGTCAGATTGCAGAGCTTGCGGCAATGATTATGCAGGAGGGACGTATTGTGATGTCGCCTCCTAGTTTGTCTTTTGAAACCGAAAATCCAATATTGATGGAGAAATATGTCCTGCTTATGAAAAGGGCATTTGATATTGACGTTTCGGCAGAAATGGATGCACAGGCGTGTAAAAGAATAATAGAAGCGATTCAGGGGCTGTATTTGGAGAAAACCTGCTGTAAGCGAGCCTTTATTCGTGGGGCGTTTATGGCATCGGGCTCTATGAGTGATCCGAATAAAGCATATCATTTTGAGATTGTGTGTAGAACACCAGAGCAGGCAGCTCGATTGCAGGAACTTATGAAAGAGTTCGAAACAGACCCAAAGATTGTAGAAAGAAAACAGTACTATGTGGTTTATTTAAAAGAAGGTTCCCAGATTGTCGATATGCTTAATGTAATGGAAGCATATGTTTCATTAATGAATCTGGAAAATGTGCGCATACTAAAGGAAATGAGAAATACTGTCAATCGTAAGGTAAATTGTGAGACTGCCAATATTAGTAAAACAGTAAATGCTGCAGTAAAACAAATCTCAGATATAGAACTCATTCGTGATACGCAGGGATTAGATAGTCTGCCATTGCCACTACGTGAGATGGCGCAGGTAAGACTAGAACATCCAGAAGCACCATTAAAGGATTTGGGCGCTTATTTGGATCCACCAGTAGGAAAATCTGGAATCAATCATAGACTTCGCAAATTGGCATCTGTGGCGGATGCAATACGCGAGGGGGAATAAGTAATATTATAACTAAGGGAGAAAGAGTTGTTATGAAAAAGGAGATTACTGTTAAGAGCGCATTGGTATATGATGCCCGTGCATTGGCAGAATTGGTAGGAGTGGCAAATGAGTTTTCCAGCCAGATTATGGTGGAAATGGGAAGTCGCCGTATCAATCTAAAGAGTATTATGGGTGTTATGGGCTTAGGCCTTGATGTAGATAAGGTAATCACAATCGAAGCAGAAGGTAATGATGAAGAAGCTGCAATTGCAGCAGTAGTAGAGTTTTTGGCTTAATTATTTTAAGAGGAAAAGCATGAGCGATAGGAAGTTATTATTTGTATTTAATCCAAAATCAGGGATGGGTTTGATAAAAAATTATTTGCTAGATATTTTGGATATCATGGTAAAGGCAGGATTTGACCCAACAGTTTATCCGACACAGGCGCGTGGAGATGCGACGCGTAAGGTTAGAGAAGACGGAGCAAATTATGATCGAATTGTGTGTAGTGGCGGTGATGGTACCCTGGATGAAGTGGTAACTGGTATGATAGAGGCTGACTTGCAGATTCCGCTAGGCTATATTCCGGCTGGAAGTACCAATGATTTTGCCCGCACATTGGGCATTTCAAGTGATATGGTGAAGGCGGCTGAAATTGCAGTAGGTGAAAATGTTTTTGCCTGCGATGTAGGTCAGTTTAATGACGATACCTTTGTGTATATTGCTGGTTTTGGTGTTTTTACAGAGATTTCCTATGAGACACCACAAGAGCTTAAAAATATATTGGGACATGCAGCATATATTTTATCTGCAGCAAAGAGTCTTACGGCTATTCCAAATTATCTGATACAAATTGAGGCGAATGGAGAGGTAATTCAGGACCGATTTATCTATGGTATGGTTACAAATTCATTGTCTGTAGCAGGGTTTAAGGGATTAACGGGTAAAGATGTATGTTTAGATGATGGTGAGTTTGAAGTGACCTTGATTAAGAGTCCTAATAATCCAATTGAGTTAACTGAAATTATAGAGTATCTGACGGGCCTTATCGCAGAGACCAAGATGGTATATACATTCAAGGCTTCGCAAATCAGCATACGTTCACGTTCAAGTGTAAGCTGGACGATGGATGGTGAAGACGGTGGAGCACATTGGAATGTAGAAATCAAGAATCATCGCAGAAAAGTAAATATTCTAACAAAAGAAATGGAATAAGTTTCAAATTCACTTTATTTTTTTTAGGAAATGTACTATAATAGTTAGCAACGAAGTTGTATTTAAAATGCATTCAAATTTTAAATCTAGGAGGACAATAAAATGTTAGTATCAGCAAAAGAGATGCTCGACAAAGCAAAAGCTGGCCACTATGCAGTAGGACAGTTCAACATCAACAACTTAGAATGGACAAAGGCAATCCTTTTAACAGCACAGGAATTAAACTCTCCAGTTATTCTTGGTGTATCTGAAGGTGCTGGTAAGTACATGACAGGTTTCAAAACAGTAGCAGCTATGGTTAAAGCTATGGATGAAGAACTTGGAATCACAGTTCCTGTAGCTCTTCACTTAGATCACGGCTCATATGACGGATGCTACAAATGTATCAAAGCTGGTTTCACATCTATTATGTTCGACGGCTCACACTTCTCAATTGAAGAAAATGTAGCTAAGACAAAAGAATTAGTAGCAGTAGCTCATCAGTTAGGACTTTCTATCGAAGCTGAAGTTGGTTCAATCGGTGGAGAAGAAGACGGTGTAATTGGTGCTGGTGAATGTGCAGATCCAGATGAATGTAAAGCAATCGCTGACCTTGGCGTAGATATGCTTGCAGCTGGTATCGGTAACATCCATGGAAAATATCCAGCAAACTGGGCTGGACTTAGCTTCGAAACACTTGATGCTATCCAGGCTAAGACTGGTACAATGCCATTAGTACTTCATGGTGGTACAGGTATCCCAGAAGACATGATCAAAAAAGCAATCGACCTTGGTGTTGCTAAGATCAACGTTAATACAGAATGTCAGTTAGCATTTGCTGCAGCTACACGTACATATGTAGAAGCTGGTAAAGATCAGGAAGGTAAAGGCTTCGACCCACGTAAATTACTTGCTCCTGGTACAGAAGCAATCAAAGCAACTGTAAAAGAAAAAATGGAACTTTTCGGTTCAGTAGGCAAAGCATAAATAATAGTTTCGTCAAAGTGGCGTCTCGACTTAGGTCGGGACGCTTTTTGTTTTATAAAAAGTACACAAAAAAACAATTTTAAATAGGGTTTAGTTGTATAAAATATCTTGCGGTTTTCTTGGAAAAGCCGTATAATATTAGGTAACATGAATAAAGTGTCAAAACGAAAGGAGATCGTTAAAACTATGGAATTAAGTAATGTAGGTTTACAGAACCGTGCAGAGTGGGAAGCGAAAGGTTATAACCTCCCACAGTTCGACAGAGAAGCAGTTACAGCTGCTACAAAAGAAAATCCATTCTGGATTCACTTTGGTGCAGGAAATATCTTCCGTGCATTCCAGGCAAATGATATGCAGAAAATCTTAAATAGCGGCAAAATGGATAGAGGTCTTATTGTTGCTGAAGGTTTCGACTATGAAATCGTACAGAAAATGAATCGTCCACATGATGATTACACAATTCTCGTTACATTAAAGGCTAACGGAACAATCGAAAAAACAGTAGTAGGTGCTGTTGTTGAATCATGTGTACTTGACTCAGAAGACGACGCTGAATACTCAAGATTAAAAGAAATCTTCTGTAAAGATTCTTTACAGATGTGTTCATTCACAATCACAGAAAAAGGTTATAGCCTTGTAGATGGTAAAGGTGAAATGCTTCCAGCAGTAGTAGCTGATATGGCTAATGGCCCTGCAAAACCAGCTAGCTACATTGGTAAAGTTGCTTCATTATTAGTAACACGTTACCAGAACGGTGCTGCACCAGTTTCTATGGTTTCTATGGACAACTGCTCACACAATGGTGACAAATTATATGCAGCTATTAACGCATTTGCTGAAGGCTGGGCTAAAAACGGCTTAGTAGATCAGGGATTTGTTGATTACATCAACGATAGAAACAAAGTTGCATTCCCATGGTCAATGATTGACAAAATCACACCTAGACCAGACGCTTCTGTAGAAGCTATCCTTAACGAAGATGATATTACAGGTCTTGAACCAGTTATCACATCTAAGAACACATATGTTGCTCCATTCGTTAATGCTGAAGAAACAGAATACCTTGTAATTGAAGACTGGTTCCCTAACGGACGTCCAGCTGAATTAGAAGAAGTATTTATTTTCACAGAACGTGAAACAGTAGACAAAGTAGAAAGAATGAAAGTTTGTACATGTCTTAACCCACTTCATACAACTCTTGCTGTATTCGGTTGCTTACTTGGATACGAAAAGATTTCTGAAGAAATGAAAGACGCTGAACTTAAGAAACTTGTTGAACGTGTTGGATATGTAGAAGGACTTCCAGTAGTAGTTAACCCTGGTATCCTTGATCCAAAAGAATTCATCGATACAGTACTTAACGTACGTATTCCAAACCCATTCATGCCAGATACACCACAGCGTATTGCTACTGATACATCTCAGAAACTTGCAATTCGTTTCGGTGAAACAATTAAGAACTACATCAAAGACGGAAAAGACCTTGGCGAATTAAAATTAATCCCAATGGTATTTGCAGGATGGATGAGATACTTAATGGGTGTTAATGATAATGGCGAAAAATTTGAACTTAGTCCAGATCCACTTCTTGATACAGTTTGCCCAATCGTAGCTGGTATCAAACTTGGCGATACAGACGTAGAAGAAACAATCAAACCATTACTTACAAACAAAGCTATCTTTGGTGTAGACCTTTATGAAGTAGGACTTGCTGATTTAACAGTTCAGTACTTCACAGAACTTATTGCTGGTCCTGGCGCTATTAGAGCTACACTTAAAAAATATGTTTAATAAAAAGAGGAGAGGTATATAGCATGAATCCAGTATTAGAAAAAATCCAGAAAACTGGTATTATTCCAGTAGTAGTTATCAACGATGTGAAAGATGCTGAACCATTAGCAAAAGCTCTTATCGAAGGTGGACTTCCATGTGCAGAAGTTACATTCCGTACAGATGCAGCTGAAGAATCAATCCGCATCATGAAAGAAAAATTCCCAGATATGTTACTTGGTGCAGGTACAGTTATCACAACTGAACAGGTTGACCGTGCAGTAGCAGCTGGTGCAGAATTCATCGTAAGCCCTGGCTTAAACCCAAGAATCGTTAAATACTGTGTAGAAAAAGGTATCTGTATTACACCAGGTACAGCAAACGCTTCTGATATGGAACAGGGTATCGAAAATGGCTTAGAAGTAGTTAAGTTCTTCCCAGCTGAACCAGCAGGCGGACTTAAGATGATCAAAGCTCTTGCAGCTCCATATGTAAGCCTTAAATTCATGCCAACAGGCGGAATCAGCCCATCAAACGTAAGAGATTACTTAGCATATGACAGAATTATCGCTTGTGGCGGTAGCTGGATGTGCTCTGGCGATTTAATTAAAGCTGGTGATTTCGAAAAGATTAAAGAATTAACAGCAGAAGCAGCAGCAATCGTAAAAGAGATGCGTGGCTAATCATAAATTAACATAGGCTGTCGTATGAGGTCTCGCTTGCGTAGGCATTCGTCGACAGCCTATCTTGCATTTATTATTATCCGCTTAGAAATTTAGGAGAAGAAAGTATGGATAAGAAATTTGACTTATTAACACTTGGGGAAATTATGCTTCGTCTTTCGCCACAGGGGAATGAACGTATTTCGAAGTGTAAGATGTTTGAAAAACATATTGGTGGCGCAGAACTTAACGTAGCGTGCGGGGTATCGCTCAATGGTTTGCGCACAGGTGTGATTTCAAAGATTCCAGATTCTGCACTTGGCGATTTTGTACGTAACAAAGTTCGTTTTAACGGCGTAAGCGATGACTATTTAATTTATGACCATGATAGAGACGCTCGTCTGGGTGTTTACTATTACGAAATGGGTGCTTTCCCAAGAAAACCACAGGTTGTTTATGATAGAGCCAATTCCTCAATCACCAAGCTTCACATCGAAGATTTGAATCCAGAGATGTATAAGAATACCAAAGCATTCCATACATCTGGTATTACATTGGCGCTTAGTGAAGAATGTAGAGTTACCGCAATTGAGATGATTAAACGCTTCAAGGAAGCAGGTGCACTCATTTCCTTTGATGTGAACTTCCGTGGCAATCTATGGACCGGAGAACAGGCAAAAGAATGTATCGAAGGCATTTTGCCTTATGTAGACGTATTCTTCTGTTCCGAAGATACAGCGCGTCTGACCTTTAAGAAGGAAGGCGACTTGAAACAGATTTTAAAGAGCTTTACAGAGGAATATCCAATTTCTATCGTGGCAGCTACGCAGAGAGTGGTTCACAGCCCAAAACAGCATAGCTTTGGTTCTGTGATTTATAATGCCAAAGAAGATAAATATTACGAAGAAGAGCCATACAGAAACATCGAAGTTATCGACCGTATCGGTAGTGGTGACCAGTATTGTGCAGGCGTTCTTTATGGATTATTATCTTCTAACATGGATTGTCAGAGAGCGTTGGCTTATGGTAATGCTCGTAGTGCAGGTAAGAATACTATTCCTGGTGATATGCCATCTATGGACAAAGAAGAAATTGATAACCTTATTGCAGACCACAATCATACAGGTGGTTATGTAAGCGAAATGAAACGTTAATGATTTAGTTAATTGAATGAATGGAGATAATTCACATGAAAAAATTTATGGACAAAGATTTCCTTTTGACAACAGATACAGCGAAACATCTGTATCATGATTATGCGTCTCCAGTAGTAACTCCAGTTTTGGACTACCACTGCCACATTAATCCACAGGAAATCTACGAAGACAGAAAATTTGAAAACATCACACAGGTTTGGCTTGGAGCTGACCACTATAAATGGCGTCAGATGCGTTCTAACGGTGTAGAAGAAAGATACATCACAGGGGATGCAACAGACAGAGAAAAATTTCAGAAATGGGCTGAGACGCTTGAAATGGCTATCGGAAACCCATTATATCACTGGAGCCACTTAGAACTTCAGAGATACTTCGGTTATGAAGGACATCTCTGTGGCGAAACAGCAGAAGAAGTATGGAATATTTGTAACGAGAAATTACAGCAACCAGAATATTCTGCACGTGGACTTATTAAGATGTCTAACGTTACATTAGTATGTACAACAGACGATCCAGCAGATACACTTGAATGGCATCAGAAAATTAAGGCTGACGAAACATTCGATGTACAGGTAGTACCAGCTTGGAGACCAGAAAAAGCTATGGGTATCAATAAACCAGGATTCGTTGATTACTGTGCAAAATTATCAGAAGTTTCAGGTGTAACAGTTAACTCATTTGCTTCATTAGTAGATGCTTTAAGAGTACGTCTTGATTACTTCCATGAAAATGGATGTACAATCTCTGACCACAGCTTAGATTATGTAATGTACGAACCAGCTACAGCAGAAGAAGTAGAAGCAATCGTTGCAAAACGTCTTGCTGGCGAACTTGTTTCTAAAGTAGAAGTAAAGAAATTCGAAACAGCTATCATGATCGAACTTGGCAAAGAATACCACAAGAAAAACTGGGTAATGCAGCTTCACTATGGTGTAAAACGTGATAACAACCAGAGCATCTTTAGTAAATTAGGACCAGATGCTGGTATCGACTGTATCTCAAACTACACACCATCATCAGAAATGGCTGATTTCTTAAATGCATTAGCAAGCACAGATCAGTTACCAAAGACAATCCTTTACTCATTAAATCCAATCGACAATGCTGCAATCGGAACAATCCTTGGATGCTTCCAGGATTCATCTTGTGTAGGCAAGATTCAGCAGGGTTCTGCTTGGTGGTTCAATGATAACAAACAGGGTATGATCGATCAGATGGTATCTCTTGCGAACCTTGGATTACTTGGAAACTTCGTTGGTATGTTAACAGACTCTCGTAGTTTCTTATCATACACAAGACATGAATACTTCCGTCGTATCGCTTGTGAACTTATCGGTGGATGGGTTGAAAACGGCGAATATCCAGCAGATGAAAAAGTATTAGCTAAGATTACAAAAGGTCTTGCATACAACAATGCTGTAAGATATTTTGGATTTGATTTAGAAACAAAATAAAAACGTAGCTATTTAGCCGAGTAAAACGGATAAAATAAAGGAGGCACATGCTTGCATGTGACCTCCTTTTAATTTTAGACGTGAAATTCGGCGTTTAGCCGAATCGCGAGCGGATTAGTCGCGAAGCGACGGATAAGGCGGAACGCCGTAACGCGAGCCTGCTTGGCAAAATAAAAATTGATAACACTAGAATTGTGTGATAAAATAGTCGCGAGGATAGCAAAAATCTGAAAACAGGAGGGTTTGCCTATGAAAAAACGTGTTTTAAGTTTCTTGTTAATTTTAGTAATGTCAATGTTGTGTATGGGTTGTTCAAAGGATGCAGATACAGACGCAGACCAGCCTGTAGTGGATAACAACAAACAGGAAGTGGAACAGACAGTCGAGAATACCGAAGAACAGGAAA
>JAZSCQ010000060.1:0-80074 GCA_045530745.1 Agathobacter sp. | reverse complement strand
TAAGAAATAGGCGCTTCTATATATTAGACGAACACTTTTAGCGGCCGTCGTTACTTAGCGAGTAGACTCCTTTTGGAGGATACGAGGTTAGTAACGTAACGAGTCCGCTACTTAGCGAAAGCGTGTGTGAGACTAATATATTGGAACGCCTATTTCGTAGTGTTTAGAAAAATCTTTTCTGCGTTGAATCGTTATCTAGCCATTGCTTCTATAATTTCCCCAACATACATTACATGCATATCGTTGTCCTTGTAGAAGGTATTCATAATGCTTTTATCGGTAAGGATTTCTTCTGGCATAGGAACACTAGCCATTTTACGACATAGCAGTACAAGATTTGCTTCGTCTGGATATGGAATGCTGTGACGAAAGGCGGGTGTTAATCCTGCTTTATCAAATTTGTTTTCGTCGCGACCAGAATGTGAACCGCAATAGTTCAATGACTCTCGATAGCTTTCATCTAAAAATGCAAGTGAGAAGAAGTCGCCTTTATCAAGAAATTCTTTTGTGTATCTGGAGTCACGAACGAAAATATAAACTACATTTTTATTCCAGAGAACGCCAACTCCTCCCCAGCTAACAGTCATCGTATTGCATTTGGCCTTGCTTCCTGCAGTTACAAGTGCCCATTCTTTTCCAATTTTTGTAAATGGGTTCATCTCAAGTAGATCAATTGGATATGGTTGAAATGTATGCATATATGTATCCCCCAAGATTATTGATTTTTAATATTATAACAGATGTATTTGTTTTTCACAAATAGGAAATGAGCACATACAATAGTAAGAAGAGCTTTTAAAAGGTGAATTATGTTTTATTCTAAAGACCTAACAGCGATGCAGGATAATATTGATGAAGGGCAGCTGCGTATTCGCTTGTATAACGATGCAGATGGGACGCCAGTAGCAAATGCCAGGGTAACAATTACCTATACAGGTGGTGCGCAGGATACAATTGAGGAATTAAGTTCAGACAGTTCGGGTGTCGTAGAGCCGGTAACTCTTCGCACACCACCACTTGAATATTCCATGCAACCACAGGACAGACAACCGTATGCAGAATATTCGGTTCTTGTTCAGGCAGAGGGATTTCGTGAAGTAGAAGTCTCGGGAGTTGAGCTTATGTCGGGACAATTGTCGGAACAGCCAATTCGTCTAGAGGCTTTTGATGCACCAAGACCTGCTGAAAACAATATTGTGATTGGACCACATACATTATATGGAGATTATCCCCCAAAGATTCCGGAAGAAGAAGTCAAAACGGTAAATGAATCCGGTGAGATTGTGCTTAGTCGAGTAGTAATTCCTGAATATGTGATAGTGCATGACGGACCACCGGGAGATATGGGAGCGAGAGATTATTATGTGAGATATCGTGACTACATTAAGAATGTTGCATCTAGTGAGATTTATGCGACATGGCCAGATGCTACGATTCGAGCGAATGTATTAGCAATTATGTCTTTTACGTTGAATAGAGTGTACACGGAATGGTACAGAGGTAAAGGGTATAATTTTACTATAACCTCATCGACTGCATATGACCATAAATTTATTCCAGGGCGAAATTATTACCAGAGTATATCTCGAATCGTAGATGAACAGTTTGAGAATTATTTATCCAGACCAGGAATTACGCAGCCAATTTTGACACAGTATTGTGATGGTCAGAAAGTTTCCTGTCCGAATTGGATGACACAGTGGGGGTCAAAATATCTTGGTGACCAGGGATATTCTGCAATAGAAATTCTACGATATTTTTATGGCAACAACATGTATATTAATGTTGCAGAAGGTATTTCAGGAATTCCAGCCTCATGGCCAGGATATAATTTAGGTTTAGGAGCTTCGGGCGATAAAGTGCGTCAAATGCAGCAACAACTGGCGAGAATTTCCAAGAGTTATCCGGCTATACCTACGATACGAGCAGATGGTGTATATGGTCCTTCAACAAGAGACGCCGTAGAAAAATTTCAGTCTGTATTTGGGTTGCCAGTGACGGGGGTTGTAGATTATAATACATGGTATGAGATTTCCGCGATATATGTTGCAGTAACACGTATCGCAGAGCTAATGTAAAGATAAATAGATAAGGACATACTTACGATGCAACAGTGGCTTGTAATAAATAAGAAAGCTGATTTTAAAGCAATAGGTGAAAAATATAAGATTGATCAGGTTACCGCCCGTATCATTCGAAATCGTGAGGTAATAGAAGATGAGGACATTCGAAGATATCTGTATGGAGATATGCAGGACTTGTATGATCCTCATCTTTTAAAGGATGGCGATAAGCTTGTTGATATTCTGATGAAAAAAATTCAGGAGCAGAAATTCATCCGTATTATAGGAGATTATGATATTGACGGAGTAATGGCAACTTATGTGCTAAAGACTGCCCTAGATAGATGCGGAGCGAATGTTTCTATTCAGATTCCAGATCGTATTCATGATGGATATGGTCTGAATCGCAAGCTTATTCAAAAAGCATATGAAGACGGTGTGGATACCATTTTAACCTGTGATAACGGGATTGCAGCTATGGATGAAATTGCGTATGCAAAGGAACTAGGTTTGACAGTTTTAGTAACAGATCATCATGAGATTCCATATGATGAGGTAGATGGTGTGCGTGTATACAAAGAAAGTAAGGCGGATGCAATTGTAAATCCACATCAAATACAATGTAATTATCCATATAAATATTTGTGTGGAGCGGCAGTTGCTTGGAAGGTAATCTGTCTATTATATGAGAGATTCGATTTCCCTTCTGAAATGACAGAAGAACTTCTAGAAAATGTTGCATTTGCAACCGTAGGGGATATTATGCCTTTGACAGATGAAAATCGTATTTTGGTAAAAGCAGGTATAAAGCAAATTAGAAAAACAAAAAATATAGGGATGAAAGCATTAATTGCACAGTGCGGATTAGAAGCTGGACAGATAGATGCATTTCATTTTGGTTTTGTTTTAGGACCTTGTATCAATGCAAGTGGAAGATTGGATACTGCAAAAAGAGCATTGGAGCTATTCTTCCAGACAAATCCGGCAAATGCAATGCAGATTGCCAATGAATTAGTTGTTCTGAATGAAGAACGTAAGGAAATGACGAAAGAAGGGGTAGAACTAGCTGTTCGTTTTTATGAAGAAAATCATTGTGAAAATGATGATGTATTAGTTATTTATCTTCCGGAGGTACATGAAAGTATTGCAGGTATTATTGCAGGTAGAATTCGCGAAAAATATTACAAACCTGTATTTGTACTTACCAAAGGCGAAGAAGGTGTAAAGGGGTCTGGTCGTTCTACAGAAGAATATTCTATGTATGAAGAGATGTGTAAAGTAAAGGAACTCTTTGCAAAGTTTGGCGGACATCCTATGGCGGCGGGGGTTTCTATGCCAGAGGAAAATATTAATCTATTTAGAGAAAGAATTAATGCATGTTCTCCACTAAAGGAGGCAGATAAAATTGCAAAGATACGTATTGATGTACCAATGCCAATTGACTATGTCACAAAAGACTTAGTGCATGAATTTGCAATATTGGCACCATTTGGAAAAGATAATACAAAGCCTGTATTTGCGGATAAGGGAATTCGTGTAAAACGCATGTCAATTATCGGAAAGAACAAAAATGTATTACGCCTTACATTAGTAACGATGATGGAAAAACTAGTGACAGGCATTTATTTTGGTGATATAGAGCAAATGCTATCTTATTTGGAACAGAAGTATGGCAAGGATGAAGTAGAAGCAGCTTTTATGGGAAAAATGAATCAAATACAGTTGTCTATTATTTATTTTCCAAAGATAAATGAATATCGCGGAGAAGAAGATTTGCAATTTGAGATACAATATTATCAGTAGAACTTGCGAAAAATCAAATGCCATTGTAAAATAGAAGTTATATTGGAGGCATATGTATGTTTGGAAGTAAAAGAAATAGAATTGATGGAAAAATAAGAGATGTTTTTGACCGTATATATCAGAAGCGAGTTACATTTGAGACAAGTATGACTATGGTCGAAGATGGAAACAAAAGGGTATACAATGATATTTGTCAGGTAATGACAAATACGAATGAATTGGTAACAAATACCATGTTAAACATTGAAGAAGAATCTGCAATGATTCATAGTATTGATGAGTTTTCAAAGGAGCTTCGAGGTGCTATAGATGAGCATGAACAGCTTAAGAAAGAAATCGATCATCAGTTGCATGTTGCTGCGGCTTTAGTTGAAGATAATAAGCATTTTACAACTCCTGCAAAATATTTATCTGATGTACCAGCTACCTTAAAAGAGAATAACCAGTCTTATATGAAACAGTTAGACGAAATAGCAGGATATGGTAAACAAATGAGCGTACTTGCACTCAATGCCGCAATTGAAGCAGGTAGAATTGGAGAAAGTGGTATGCCATTTGTATTGGCGGCAGAAGAGATTCGCCAGACTGCAGCTTCTTATGAGAAGGCAGCAATAGCGATGAAGGAAGAGGTAGACGCATCACAAGCAAAAATAGCGGAAATGGAAGAGACGATTTCTCATTTAATCAATTTACTTAAAGAGAATAATATGGGAACCGCTAAGTTGTTTAAGACATGCCAAGAAACACAAAAGTTTATGCATCAGTCTTCTATAAGAGATTATTCGGATGATTTGATTCAAATGCGAGACAGGGTTGTAAAAATTCGTAATCTTGATGAAGAAATTGCTAAGTGTGCAGAACGTAACAAAATTCAGCTAAGTGATATTCAAGAAGATATACAGGAACAAAAACATGATTTAGCAGAGATGGAGAGTGATTTACTTCATCTTTTAGATTCAGCAGAGGAATTATTTGATTAGTTACAAAGGAGGATGCTTATGCTTACAAGTAACTTTACGTTTTTATCAAATGACGGTGTAACAGCAGTGCATGCTGTAAAATGGACCCCTGATTCAGGAGAATATAAGGCGATATTACAGATTTCGCACGGTATGGTGGAATATATTGAAAGATATCAGCCTTATGCTGAGTTCTTGACTACAAAAGGATATATGGTTGTGGGGCATGATCATATTGGACATGGGCAGTCACTTTCTTCTCCAGAAAACCTAGGTTATTTATGTGAGGGCAATCCAAGTGATATTTTGATAGAGGATATGCATAAGTTGCGCACATTAATACAGGAAGATAATCCTGATGTACCATATTTTATGATGGGGCATAGTATGGGGTCATTTTTGCTTCGTAAATATCTCGCCTTTCATGGAGAAAAACTTCGTGGAGCTGTGATTATGGGTACCGGTTTTATTCCAGAGAAAATGACTTCGCTTGCGCTGATGCTTACAGGTGTTGTTGCTAAATTAAGAGGTCAGAAGCATCGCAGTAAATTTATTGAAAGTATTGCATTTGGTGCTGATTATAAAGATTTTGATATGACAGGAGAGAAGCCAGAGAATAGCTGGCTTACTAAGGACGTTCAGATTGTTAAGGATTATTATAATGATCCAAAATGCGGATACATATTTACAGTTAATGGATATACCGGTTTGTTTGAAGCAGTAAATTATAGCTGTAATCCAGAAAATGCAGCACGTTTACCTAAGAAACTCCCACTTTTTATTGTGTCAGGTGCACAGGATCCAGTAGGTGGATTAGGAAAAGGTGTAAAAGATGTATATGACATGTACAAAGAAACAGGGATGTTAGACCTGACTTATAAATTATATGAAAATGACAGACATGAGATTTTGAACGAAACAGACAGACAGAGTGTGTATGAAGACCTTCTGGCATGGATGAATGTTCGAATCGATACATAGAAGTAATATTGACGTAAAAGGAAGACAGAATGGAACAAAAGAAAAAAATATTGATAATAGCAGGCTCTGTAATTGGAGCAATAATGGTGATTTATTTAGGCTTTTCAATTTATTTTATGAGCCATTTTCACTTTGGAACAAAGATTGGTGATGTAGAAGTATCAGGGATGTCGGCTACTAAGGCAGATGAAACTCTTCAACAGGCAATGAAAGAGTATGTTTTGTCAATCAAAGAGAGAGATGGTGGTATAGACACCATTATTGGAGCTGATATTGAGCTTGCAATAGCATGGACACAGAAGCCAGAAAACTATATTCAGGCTCAGAATGGATTTGAATGGATTTTTAAGCTGTTTAAAGCCGATACTTATGAAATTAGCGGAACATTTTTTTATGATGAAGCTAAGCTGGCAGAGCAGATAGCAGGTTTAACCGCAATGTCTGCTACAAAACAAATTCCTGCTGTAGATGCTAAGATATCAGAATATAATTCGGAAACAGGATATTCACTTGTACCATCCATTCCTGGGACAGTAGTAAATGTAGAAGCTTTCCTTACACAAATTAAGGATTGTCTTATGAATTTAAACGAAGAATTGGATATGGTCGAAACTGGTTGTTATGTTGAGCCAGTGATTGGCGATGGCAATGAAAAACTTTTAGCTGCAATTGCACAGTTAAATAAATCATTAGGAACTGTTATTACTTATCAGGTGGGTTCTGTAACACAGACTTTAGATTCTTCAACATTCCAGCCATGGTTACAGGTAAATGACAATTTTGAGGTTTCTGTTAATGATGAGTTAGTTAAAGAATATGTTAAGACATTATCAACTACATATAATACCTATGGAAGTCCCAAAAAACTTATGACTTCTTATGGTAAAGAAGTTACTATCTCAAGAAGTGAATATGGATGGAAGATTGATAGTGCAAAAGAAAAAGAAGCAATCATAACAGAAATCATTACTGGAGCACCAGTGACTAGAGATTTTCATTATGCGATGAAAGCAAATAGTCGAGGTGACAATGACTATGGCAATTCTTATGTGGAAATTAATCTAACCTCACAGCATTTGTTTTTATATGTAGATGGCAAAAAGATTCTTGAAACAGATTTTGTATCAGGTGATTTGTCGGAGAATAATGGTTCACCTACTGGGGCATTTAGTTTGACCTATCGAACCAGAAATGCGGTGTTAAGAGGAAGGGATTATGAGACACCAGTGGATTATTGGATGCCGTTTGCTGGAAATGTAGGTATGCATGATGCATATTGGAGAAAAGATTTTGGAGGTAGCATTTATAAGAGAGATGGATCCCATGGATGTATCAATTTGCCACCTAGCAAAGCAAAGGAAATCTATAACTATGTTAGAAAAGGCTTTCCGGTTCTGGTGTATACCTTAGACGGAACACAGACTGAGAAAGGAATTGCACAGGATCAGGCTTATGCAATGATTGATGCAATCAAAGCGATTGGACCTGTAACACTTCAATCAGAGTCAGCCATTGTAGCTTGTCGTACACAGTATGATGCATTGTCAGATTTAGCTAAGCAATACGTTAAAAACTACAACAAATTAGTTGAAGCAGAGGCTGCATTGGCAAATTTAAAGTTACAAGCAGGGGTATAATTTTTAGTATTAAGGAGAGAGGGATATAGGATGCAGGCTGTATTTGAGGCGATTAATGGTATTTTTTCGTTTATCGGTCCATTATCCGATTTTTTATGGGATTTTCCGACAAATATTGAATGGTATGCAAGAATTCCAGTTTTAGGTAATTTTTCATTTGCGATAATTTTGTTGGTTGGTTCAGGTATCTTTTTTAGTTTTAAACTAGGCTTTATGCAGGTGACTTACTTTAAAAAAGGTATTGAAGTTATGACTGAGAAAAGAACTGTTAAAACAGGAATTTCTCCACTAGCTGCCTTCCTTTTAAGTTCTGCAATGCGTGTAGGACCTGGAAATATTATTGGCGTAACAGGAGCGATTGCAGTTGGGGGACCAGGGGCTTTGTTTTGGATGTGGTTATCTGCATTTTTTGGAATGGCAATAGCTTATATGGAAGCAGTGCTTGCTCAGATTTTTAAAGAAAAAAAAGGCGATGAATTTGTGGGTGGACTTCCATTTTATGGAAGAAAGCTGCTTGGTAATAAAGTGTGGATAGGTGTGTTTTTATCTGTTCTTTATATTTTGTATGCGTTATGTTGTTTGCCAGCTCAGGGATTTAATGTGGTTTCTTCTATTGGAACAATGGCTGAAATCGTCACTGGAAATACAATTGCAAGTGATTCTGTATTCTATTATGTTGTGGGTGGAATCATTATTGCTGTAACCTCGGTTATTGCATTCGGTGGAATTAAGAAAGTAAGTAAATGGACAGATCGTATTGTACCAGTCATGGCTATTTTATACATTGCAACAGTACTTGTATTGATTCTCTTGAATTTGGAACAGATTCCATATTTCTTTACAGCAGTATTCGGTGGAGCTTTTCTGCCAGAGGCGTTTTTTGGTGGCGTATTTGGAACTGTTTTGGCACAGGGTGTAAAACGTGGTCTTATGTCAAATGAGGCTGGTCAGGGTACAATTACTATGTCAGCTGCTTCAGCTGATGCAAAACATCCTTGCGATCAGGGGATTCTTGCATCGATTGGAGTGTTTTTAGATACAATTGTTATTTGTACACTTTCAGGATTTGTTGTAGTTATGGCTCATTGTTGGACTGGAGAGGGTGCAGAAAGCTGGGCATTAATGGATAAACTTCCAAAATTCAATGCTTCACTTGCGCAGTTAACACCTGGTACAGCGTTTAATTCTATTGTTACCTTTATAATTACATTGTGTTTCTGCTTATTTGCATATACATGTTTGCTGGGCATGATTAGTTTTTCAGAGATTGCAGCAAATCGTATTAAGCAAAGTAAAGGATTTATTAGTGGTGTGCGTATAGTTGCAATTGCGGTTGCCACATTTGGAATCCTGTGTAATATTGCAGGACTGGAACTTGGTAATTTGTGGGCGTTTTCAGATTTGGGAAATATATTGATTGTATTTTTTAATGTGCCTATTATATATGTTGGAGCCAAATATGTATTCCGAGCAACAAATCATTATAAGAAAAATGATGGAACACCATTTACTTCTGAAGTAATTGGTAGAGATGATTGTGAATTTTGGGATAATAAATAATATTATTATGAAAGGACCCCGTGGATTTTGTAATCCACGGGGTTTCGTAATGAGTCTATATTATCGACGATGTACGATGTAATTCTTTTCTACTAGTAAATCTGTTGCAATTTCTACGGATTCTTCATCATAAAATTCAATATGAAGTACACCTTCTTCAAATTCTCGGTTATGTACAATGCCAATATTTTTGATAGAAATACCTTTGAAAGCAAGGATACTTGCGATAATGGCAATTCCTCCGGCTTCGTCAGCAAGATCAAGGAAAAGCTCGTGTACTTGATTGTAAGATCTAATATTGCGTACGGTGATAGAGTCGCGATAATCCTTGGCACTTTGGAACTTATCAAGTAGAGTTTGTGAAGCAGAGCTTTCAATATCATTGCGTAGCTCTTTAAGGGAAGCAATGTATTGATCCATAAGTTTTATAATTTGTGTCTGATTTGTTTTACATATACTTTCCCACATAACAGGAGAGGATGAAGCAATACGTGTAATGTCTTTGAAACCACCTGCTGCAATTGCTTTCATGGTTTCGTTTTCATCATCAATTTCTTTGACAAGGTTTACCAGTGTATAAGCAATCATATGAGGCAGATGACTAATAGATGCAGTTGCATAGTCATGAGCTTCATAATCAAGAACCATTGGGATTGAGCCGAGTTCTTTTACAAGTGAATAGAAATCATTAATCTGTTCCTGCGTGTTTTTCTTGGTTGGTGTAATAATATAGTAGGCATTTTCTAAAAGATATTCATTTGCATTAGAAATACCAGTTTTCTCAGAACCAGTCATAGGATGACCACCGATAAATTGTTTTTCTAGCCCAAGAGCAATGACTTCTTTATGAATTTGTGTTTTAGTGCTTCCTACATCTGTGATTATTGTGCTTGAGGAGACAATGTCTTTTAATTTATGTAGGTAATCGAGATTATTTTCGACTGGTGCACACAGAAAAATAAGATTACAATCAGCAAAAGCAGTAAGGGGCAAAAGGGTATCATTAGAGATAAGCCCCATTTCATAAGCTTCAGTAATAGTATCTAATCGACGTGCTGTTGCAATGATATTACATTCTGGATGATTTGTTTTTATTTTTTTTGCAATAGAACCGCCGATAAGTCCAAGTCCAATAAATCCAATTTTTTGTAATTGCATAATAAGTCCTCCTAAAACATTAGAAATAATTTTACACTATTTTTTAAGTTTATCCAAGTAATTCTATTTATTTTTTTTAAAAATAGATTGTAAATAAAGGAAAAAAATGTTATTTTAAATGATGTGTTATTTTACATATTTTGACAAGATACGAAGGAGTAGTATGTATACAGAAGTTGAGCATCAGGAAAAGAATATATTAACAATTTATTTTTCTGTAATTCTTACATTAGTTCTTGCTATTATGATTGTTGCAGTAGACATTATTATGCCAAAGCTAGAGGTGCATGTAGTTGAGAATGTAACGATGGAGGCGGGAACAGAATTTCCGACATTAGAAGTGTTTTTTGATAAGGATTCCAAGGATATAGCTTTTGCAAAGCCATTGGATACATATATTGATAAGAATAAACCTGGAAAATATGAAGTTGGTTTGTTGATTGGTGATAAGAGCTACACATCTACTTTAGAGATAATAGATACGACTGCACCTGTTGTTGTTACAAAATCTATGTCTATCCAGACATGGGAGACGGTAAGTGCAGATCAATTAATTGAAAGCGTGACTGATTTAGCGGATACAACTGTTTCGTTTGAGACTACTCCTGATTTTACGAAAGTTGGAACACATGATGTGTCACTTGTTGTAACTGATACATATGGAAATTCATCCACGGTGATTGCGAAAGTAGAGGTGCTTCCAGATACAGTTGCACCTGTTATTACTGGAGTAAAGGATATTGTTGCAACAGTTGGGAATACGATTTCTTATCGAAAGGATATCAAAGTTACAGATAATAGTGGACAGGATATTTCGCTTGAAATCGATAATTCAAAAGTAGATACTTCAAAGGCAGGAACATATACGGTTTATTATAAAGCAACAGATGCTGCTGGTAATGTTACAACAGTAGAAGCTAAAGTTGTATTAAAGAATATGGTAACGCCTACAGAAGCATCATTAACCCCATATTTAGATAATATTATCTCTAAAGTTACAAATGCAAATATGTCTACATATGATAAGGCGTATGCATTATGGAACTGGTGCAGACGCAATATTCGATATTCACATTCATCAGGGAACAGAGATACCATCTGGCATGGAGTGTATGAAGGAGTATATCAGCATTATGGTGACTGTTATGCATACTATGCAACATATTCTGCATTGTTAACAAGATGTGGAATTGAGAATTTATGTGTTGCAAGAATTAATGGTACATCCAACCATTGGTGGAATCTTGTGAAAATTGAAAGTGGCTGGTATCATTGTGATTCTTCTCCTAGAACATTAGGGGATCCATATCTTTGCTTTATGCAAACGGATGCACAGGTTGCAGAATATACGGCAAATCATTATCAAAAGCCAAATTATTATACCTTTGATCCTTCTTTATATCCAGAAAGAGCAACAGAAATCATATTTGGCAACTAAATAGTCTGACTTTTTGAAAAAATATTGTGAAAATTACATAAAACAGTTGTAAAACCTCCGAAAAATTAGTAAAATATATCCATACTATTTTTTGGGAGGTTTTTTAAAATGAATGTTTACACAACAGACAAAATTAGAAACGTGGTTCTTTTAGGACACGCGGGAAGTGGTAAAACTTCATTAGTAGAAGCTATGGCTTATCTTGCTGGTATGACGAACAGAATGGGAACTGTTGCGGACGGAAATACTATCAGCGATTATGATAAAGAGGAGATTAAACGTAACATTTCTATCCATACTTCATTAGTGCCAATTCCTTGGGGTGATGTAAAAGTTAATATTATGGATACACCAGGTTCTTTTGATTTTGTCGGAGAAGTAGAAGAGGCAGCTTCAGTTGCTGATGCAGCAATTATCGTTGTATCTG
This sequence comes from Agathobacter sp., assembly GCA_045530745.1. GTDB lineage: Bacteria > Bacillota > Clostridia > Lachnospirales > Lachnospiraceae > Roseburia. The sequence continues at coordinate 68,048 of JAZSCQ010000060.1, read as the reverse complement.
GTAAAGCGGGTGTTCAGACTGGTACAAAACGTGCTTGGGAAATTTGTGAAAAATATAAATTACCACGTATTTTCTTTGTAACAGAAATGGATATCGACAACGCAAGTTACAGACAGGTAGTAGCAGATTTACAGGAATTATATGGCAAGAAAATTGCTCCATTCCATTTACCAATTCGTGAAAATGAACAGTTTGTAGGCTATGTAAATGTAGTACAGCAGACAGCAAAACGCTGGAATGATAAAGGAACCGTTGATAAATTTGATGTTCCAGATTATTCAAAAGAAAATCTTGAACTTTGCAGAGAAGCTTTACTTGAATCTGTTGCAGAAACTTCAGAAGAATTTATGGAACGTTACTTTGATGGTGACGAATTCTCAGAAGATGAAATCCGTCAGGCACTTCGTGTAAATGTAGGTGATGGTTCTATCGTTCCTGTCCTTATGGGTTCTAATACATTAGCTCGTGGTATGTATACTCTTATGGCTGACATTGTAAAATACTTACCAAGCCCAGATAAGAGAAAAGTTGCTGGTATTAATACAGTAAACAATGAAGTATTTAACGCAGACTATGACTTTGCAAAAGCAAAATCAGCATATGTATTTAAAACAATCGTTGACCCATATATCGGAAAATACTCTTTAATCAAAGTAAATTCTGGTGTATTAAAATCAGACGATGTTTTATACAACTATCATAGAGAATGTGAAGAAAAAACAGGTCACTTATATGTAATGCGTGGTAATAAAGCAGAAGAAGTTAATGAATTACATGCAGGTGATATCGGTGCATTAGCAAAATTACAGAAAACACTTACAACAGATACTTTATCTGCTAAAAATAATCCTATCGCTTATATCCGTACACAGATGCCAAAACCATACGTATCTATGAGATATAAGGCAAAGAATAAAGGCGATGAAGACAAGATTTCCCAAGCTTTACAGAAAGTGTTAATGGAAGATTTGACACTTATGAATGTAAATGATGCTGAAAATGGACAGACTTTATTATATGGTATGGGTGACCAGCATCTTGAAGTTGTTGTAAACACATTAGCTGAAAAATATAAAGTAGAAATTGAACTTTCTAAACCAAAGGTTGCATTCCGTGAAACATTACGTAAGAAATCAGACGTAGAATATAAATACAAAAAACAGTCTGGTGGACATGGACAGTATGGACACGTTAAGATGACATTTGAACCATCTGGTGAAGATACACCATATATCTTTGATCAGTGCGTAGTTGGTGGAGCAGTTCCAAAGAACTATTTCCCAGCAGTAGAAAAGGGGATTGCGGAATCTGTTAAGAAGGGACCAGTTGCAGCTTATCCTGTAATCGGTGTTAAGGCTGTATTATATGATGGTTCTTATCATCCAGTAGACTCTTCTGAAATGGCATTCAAGGTTGCAGCTGCTCAGGCTTTCAAGAAAGGCTTCATGGAAGCTTCACCTGTATTATTAGAGCCTATTTCTACTCTTAAAGTTGTTGTTCCTGATGAATATACTGGTGACATCATGGGTGATTTAAATAAGAGACGTGGTCGTGTAATGGGTATGAATCCTGTTGGAAATGGAAATACAGAAATCGTTGCTGATATTCCAAATCTTGAATTATACGGATACAATACTCAGCTCCGTTCTATGACAAGTGGTAGCGGTACATTCTCTTATGAATTTGCAAGATACGAACAGGCTCCAGAAGAAGTTGCTAAGAAGCAGATTGAAGAAAGAGCTAGTGAACTTGTTGATATCGAAGAATAGTAAAAAAATTGTTTTTTGTGTTGTTCTATTATTAGGACTACTGATTATTTCAAAACAACTGGAATATGCGCCTGAGGATAATTTCTTATCCTCAGGCGATTCTGGTATATGGGTGAATATGGTTAAAATTGACAACTATAAAAATATAAGAAAATATCTACAGAATAAAAGCTATTATTTTTTAGAGCATATCAATATTGTAGAGGCGGAACAGTATCCACAAGGTATTTGTTTAACAGACGAATTTTTGTTTGTTAGTTCATATTCAGGTGAAAGAAGTAGACCAGGAAAAGTAAAAATATTTGATAAAAGTAGTGGAGAATATTTATTAACACTTGAAATGGATGGAAAAAGTCATTTGGGTGGAATTACATTTGATGGAAAATATATATGGATATGTAATTCTTCGAAAATGGCTTTAGAACGTTTGGAATATTCATTTATTAAGCATCTAATTCATCATAATAAGGGACAGTCAATAGATGTGAGAAATCTTGTAGAGGTATTTCATGTAAAAAATATTCCGTCTTGTGTGACATATCATGAGGGAACTATTTGGGTGGCGACACATTCTGTTTGGACGAAATCTATAATGTGTGGATATCGATTAGATGAACATCAGAATATATTACAAACCTTGGTATCAATTCACATTCCATCCAAAGTGCAGGGATTGGCATTTTCCAAGAATGGAGAATTATATCTAAGCACATCTTATGGAAGAAAAAAATCATCTTATATCAAAAAATATACATCGATTAATACGATGATAAACAATACAAATGATTGTATAGAATGTATAGAGCTTCCGCCGTGTTCGGAAGGGATTGCCTATGAGAATGAGAAGTTATATGTGTTGTTTGAATCTGCTGGAACGAAATATTTAGAAGGGACAGATGGAAAAGGAAAAAGCAAATCACCATTAGACAAAATATTGATTATTCAAAACTAGCAAAGGCCATCGAGGCACTACTTAAAGTGTATCGATAGCCTTTGTTTTTATTTCAGCATCATTGACATGATTCGGTTTACTTTTGCTTTCTCTGAGTCCGATAAATCTTTTGTCAGAATTTCTGCAATTAATTGAATTTCGGGATTTGTAAAATGGATGTTTTTCTTTTTGGCGATATTCATATTTGTAAGTAGGAATGGCATTGCATCCTTTATATTGCCTGGTTTGTCTTTAGATGCAAAATTCATGATAAATTCTAGCTTTTCAGAATCCATTTCTTTTAATAAAGGATGATTGAGAAAATGATTATCCAAATTTGATCCTCCTTTTAAGATGAGAAAGTATCATAGTTTTCCATAATACACATAATGTTTAATATGTTGTCAATGGTTTCTTTTTCCTGTGGAGTGCAAAATTTCCTTAGAGTTTGGAGCATTGCATTTCGTTTGTCCGGTTCTTTGTTTACAGAGCATGCAGATAGGACATTGGCATTGTTCTGAAACATTTTAATTGTATTGCGAAATTCCATGGATTGAATCAAGATGGCAAGTGGCATCTGATTTCGAATGTTGGCAAAGGGTAATAAGGATTTTAACATTTGTAATTCCCGGGTCTGTACAAGACCATCATACTCGGTTACATATTGTTCCTGATTCATAGAAAAACTTCTTTTTGTTTTCAGTGTATGAGTTTAAATGTACAGTTATGAATAAAAATCATATAATATCTAATAAAGATTTAAGGAAATAATATGGGAAGGTTGATTATTGATGGAAATTCTTTTTTTGAAATAGATGAAGAATGTTTAAAAAGGAGAAAGAATGCAAAGAAATGTGGTTTGGATAAATATTTAAAAGAATATACAGTAAATGAAAAAACACAAGGCTTTTTTAAGAATAATAAGAAAAAAACAGGCGACGGATGAACCGTCGCCATTTAAATGATTGTTACTGATTTTAGAAACAGCCGTTGTTTCCACCACATCCGCCACCGCAGAAGAGGAGAAGAAGGATAATCCAGAGACAGCTATTGCCACCATCACAGCCGCATCCGTTGTTTGAGAAACCGGAGTTACCGTTGCCACAGCAGCATAATAAAATGATAATCCAAATAATAGAATTACCATTTCCAAATCCACTTCCACATCCACAAGTATCGTTACATCCACAGTTTGTTGCAGTTAAATCACTCATAAGTGACCTCCTAAAAATTATGTTTACAATATATGGTATGAGAATGGCAAATAAAGGTTACAAAAATATTGACTTTATTACACGAAATCGTTAAACTTTAATCTGTAATATTATATATTTTCGAGGTACTAATTATGGAAAAAATCAAAATGATTACCCCATTAGTTGAAATGGATGGGGATGAAATGACAAGAATTCTTTGGAAGATGATTAAGGATGAACTCATTTATCCTTTTATTGATTTAAAATCAGAATATTATGACTTAGGATTAGAAGAAAGAAATCGTACGAACGATCAAGTAACATTTGATTCTGCATATGCAACTAAGAAATATGGCGTAGCTGTTAAATGTGCGACAATCACACCTAATGCTGCCCGTATGACAGAGTATAATTTGAAAGAAATGTGGAAGAGTCCAAATGGTACGATTCGTGCGATTTTAGATGGTACTGTATTCCGTGCACCAATCCTTGTGAAAGGAATTGAACCAAATGTGAAATCATGGAAGAAACCGATTACCATCGCACGTCACGCATATGGTGATGTGTATAAAGCATCCGAAATGAAAATTCCTGCGGCAGGAAAGGTTGAACTTGTTTATACTGCAGAAGATGGAACGGAAAGCAGAGAGCTAATTCATGACTTTACAGGTGCAGGTATTGTACAGGGCCAGCACAATATTGAAAGTTCCATTGAAAGCTTTGCTCACAGCTGTTTTAAATATGCTTTAGATACAAAGCAGGATCTTTGGTTTGCTACAAAAGATACTATCTCTAAGAAGTATGACCATACATTCAAAGATATTTTTGCTGATATTTATGAAGCTCAGTACAAAGAAGCATTTGAAAATGCTGGAATTGAATATTTTTACACATTGATTGATGATGCTGTAGCTCGTGTAGTGAAATCAGAAGGCGGATATATTTGGGCATGTAAGAATTACGATGGTGATGTAATGAGTGATATGATTTCCTCTGCTTTTGGTTCGCTTGCAATGATGACCTCTGTACTTGTTTCACCAGAAGGATATTTTGAATATGAAGCTGCACATGGAACTGTTCAGAGACACTATTATAAACATTTAAAAGGCGAAGAGACATCTACAAACTCAGTTGCAACCATTTTTGCATGGACAGGTGCACTTAGAAAACGTGGTGAATTAGATGCAATTCCAGAATTATGTGCCTTTGCTGATAAATTAGAAACTGCATGTGTAAAAACAATTGAGTCAGGAAAGATGACCAAAGACCTTGCTCTTATTACATCATTGGAAAATGTAACGGTATTGAATAGTGAAGGCTTTATCAAGGCAATTAGAGAAGAATTAGAAGCAATGTTATAATCAGAAACGGGGGAAGAGATTGTGGAAAAAGAAATCTCACAGGCAGTTGTTAGACGTATGCCAAGGTATTACAGATATTTAGGCGACCTTTTAGAAAAAGGTGTTGAAAGAGTTTCCTCAAATGATTTAAGTAAACTGATGAAGGTTACTGCATCTCAAATTCGTCAGGATTTAAATAATTTTGGTGGATTTGGACAACAGGGATACGGATACAATGTTCGTTTTTTGCATGAAGAAATAGGTAAAATTTTAGGGCTTGGACAGCTCCACAATATTATCATTATTGGTGCGGGTAATTTGGGTCAGGCAATTGCTAATTATGGTCGTTTTGAACGATTAGGGTTCCGTACAATTGCTCTTTTTGACATAAATCCATCAGTTATTGGTAAAGAGGTGCGAGGAATTAAGGTGTATTCCCTGAACGAGCTTGAGGATTTCTGTAGTAAGCAGAAAGTCGATATTGCTGCACTCACAATGCCAAAGCAAAGTGCAGATAATACAGCACAGCGTTTAGTGGAGCTTGGAATTTGTGCGATTTGGAATTTTGCTCATGTAGATTTAGATGTCGATGATGAGAATGTAATTGTAGAGAACGTTCATTTGTCCGACAGCTTAATGCAGTTGTCATATAATATTGCAAAGAATAAAAAATAGTATTCGAGGGCTTTATTATGAAAGAAAGACAAGATTTTAATTCAGCTTTAATTGGAAAAACTGTACCACTATTAGTTTTAGACCAAAAGTGGCATCGTTTGTTTGCTGTTCACGGTAAGACAGAGGAAATTAAAGAATTAGAATCAAAATTAAATAACTTGCTTGCAGAACAAGGTAGACTTAATAATCGACTGAAAGAACTCAAAAAATTAAAAGGACGACTCTTGGACGAAATTGTTCAGGGTATGGAAGACAAGGAAAAACACTTAGAAGAGAATAAACGTCTCATAGATGAAATTAATGAGAAGATGGAAGAGTGTGAAGATGAACTTGTCGATATTCCTTATCAGATTCGTACAACAAATGATGAATTGATGTTACTTTCCATGGACTATTTTTATGAAAAGATTCGCATAAATCAGACGGAGTCAGTAGAAATAGAAGAATGGATTAATCAGGTTCGCATCGATTTAAAGAAGAATATTATTCGAAAGCAGAATCGTGATATCAATAACAAAGAGATTTATGCTTATCTTCATGATATATTTGGTGCAGAAGTAATAAATATTTTTGATATCAAATATGATGAAGAAAAAAAGGAGTCAACTTGAAATATCTTGTAACAGGAAAAGAAATGAAGCTTCTGGATCAGAATACATCAAGTCATTTCAGGGTGCCAGAACTGGTGCTTATGGAACAGGCAGCGATGCACTTTGTCTGGAGGCTTTGTGATATTTTAAAAGATGAATTGAAGAAAGATAATCCAAGAGGTGTTGTATTTTGTGGCTTGGGGAATAATGGTGCAGATGGCCTTGCAATTGCTCGTTTGTTAAATGAAAGAGGAATTCACACACAGGTATGCAAGGTGAATAATCTTTTGGAAGAAAAAGGAGAAACTTCGCCTTCTTATCAGGTGCAGGAGCAGATATATCAGTCTTATCAGTATCCAGAGCAAAGTGATTTAGGTTTGCTCTTAGATGAAGAATATGACTTTGTTATTGATGCAGTATTTGGAATCGGTTTATCAAGACCTTTGAACGAAGCCTATGCACATGTGATACAAATGATGCAGAAAACAAAAGGAATAAAGGTCGCAGTGGATATGCCATCCGGAGTAAATGCGGATAATGGTCAAATTATGGCGATTGCATTAAAGTGTGATTATACGATTACATTTTCATTTGCGAAATTAGGACAGTATGTTTGGCCAGGTTGTGAATATGCCGGGAAGGTTTTTGTGGAAGACATTGGAATTACAGAGGCAAGCTGGCTTGGAAAGAAAGCAACGATGGCGTTTTTAGAAAAAGAGGATTTGTCGTTGCTTCCAAAACGTCCCGTGCATTCTAACAAAGGGACATTTGGAAAATTATTAGTAGTTGCAGGTAGTATAAATATGGCTGGGGCTGCGATATTTTCAGCAAAGGCTGCGTACCGTTGTGGTGTTGGTCTGGTTAAAGTATATTCTCACGAAGAAAATAGAAGTATTATACAACAGACGCTGCCAGAAGCTTTGATTTCTACGTATAGTTCTACTATCAATAAAGAACAGTTGATTACGGATATTCAGTGGGCAGATGCAGTTGTTATTGGACCGGGATTAGGCCAGTCAGAACTTGCAAAAGAACTGGTGGAAGTTGTGCGAAGTACGGCCAGTGTTCCTGTAGTATGGGATGCAGATGGATTAAATATACTATCTGAGAATACAGAAAGTTTGCTATTGCCACATACGGAATATGTACTTACTCCACATGTAGGTGAGTTTTCAAGGCTTGTTAGGAAGTCAATCTTTTGGATACAGAATCATTTTGTAGAATCAGCTGTTGATTTTGCCAGAACCTATGACGTAATCTGCGTATTAAAGGATTCGCGCACTGTAACGGCAAATCCATATGGAATGAGCTATTTGAATTTGACGGGAAATAACGGAATGGCAACTGGTGGTAGTGGAGATGTCTTAGCTGGAATCATAGGTGCCATGCTTGTGCAGGGCTTAAATGGAATGGAAGCCTCAGCAATAGGCGTATTGATCCATGGGCTAGCCGGCGATATTGCAAGAGAAAAGATAGGGACACATTCGATGATGGCAAGTGATATAATAGATGCATTAAAAATTGTTTGGAAAGGAATTGACCATGCAGAATAGTAGAGTATATGCGGGCATAAATCTGTCTGCTGTTTTACACAACTTAGAAGAAATGCATAAGAATATAGATAAAAACTCCCAGATTGTAGCTGTAATTAAGACAGATGGCTATGGACATGGGGCATTACCAATTGCTAAGGCAATAGAACATGTTCCATATTTATGGGGGTATGCTGTTGCAACGGCGGATGAAGCGATGGCACTCATAGACGACGGACGAAAGAAACCTATTCTTATTTTGGGAATAAGTTTTGCAGAACAGTTTGATACAATTATTCGCAATGATATTCGTCCTTGTGTATGTGATTTTGATACTGCAAAAAAATTATCTGAAATTGCAGTGGCAAAAAATAAAATATGTCATATCCATATAAAAATTGATACGGGTATGAGTAGAATCGGTTTCCAGGTAAATGAAGACACTGCGAATACGATTGCAGAAATTGCAAAGCTTTCTAATATTAAGATAGAGGGGATATTTACTCATTTTGCAAATGCAGATGAGCTAGATAAAGCACCAACATTTTTGCAGATGGATTTGTTTAAAAAAATGTGTCATATGTTGGAAGAAAGAGGTGTCAATATTCCAATTAAGCATTGTTCAAACAGTGCAGGAATTGTAGATATCCCTGAAGCAAATATGAATATGGTACGTGCAGGTATTATCCTTTATGGGTTATGGCCATCGGATGAAGTGAATAAACGGAATATGGATTTACAACCTGTTATGTCACTAAAGAGTCATATCTCATATATTAAAGATTTGGAAGAAGGACGTAAAGTAAGCTATGGAGGAACGTATGTAACGCCTACTAAGCAGTGTATAGCAACGGTGCCTGTTGGCTATGGTGACGGATATGCAAGAAGTCTTTCTAACAAGGGATATGTACTTGTACGTGGACAGAAGGCTCCGATTTGTGGACGAATCTGCATGGATCAGTTTATGATTGATGTTTCTCACATTGAAGGGGTAAGAGTTGGAGATGCAGTCACTCTGTTAGGTCAGGATGGTCAGTATTGTATTACCATGGAAGAACTAGGGGATATGTCTGAGCGATTTAATTATGAGTTTGCATGTCTATTAACACCTAGAGTTCCTAGAGTGTATTATGAAAAATAAAGAATAGAGTTCTTAAAACTGGAAATACTACTCCTATACCTAGTAAATGGAGTGTGACAGAATGATTTTAAGAGGCGATATCTATTATGCAGATTTAAGACCAGTAATTGGTTCTGAGCAGGGCGGAATACGTCCAGTGCTAATTGTGCAGAATGATGTTGGTAATCGACACAGCCCTACAGTAATATGTGCTGCGATTACCTCCCAGATGCATAAGGCAAAACTTCCAACCCATGTTGCATTAGATAGTGAAAAATACGATCTTGCAAAGGATTCGGTTGTCTTGTTAGAGCAACTTAGAACAATTGATAAGAAGCGTTTGAAGGATAAGGTTTGTCACCTAGATAATCAAATGTTAAAAGAAGTAGATAGAGCACTTGGAATCAGTTTGGAGCTGTATACATAACTTGACGATAATACGGCTTCATGATATGATTTTACAATATATGAATACCTATGAAAAATTAAAAGGAGAACAAAAATGGACGGCGATGGGAATCCGTATTTAATTTTGATTTTAATTGGAGTTATTTTTTTATTAGTAGCAGCTTTAGCGGTGGTTATTTATATTTGCCGAGAAAGTCTGGTGAAAGAATTTCGAAAGAAAAAGAATATTAAATTAAATCATGTGACAGAGGATGATGTAATTGAAGAAGAAATCATTTCTATGGTAAAGGAAGGACATGAGCAGGGTGTGCTTTTGGAATCAGAGGCGGAAATGATACATAACATTTTTGAATATGCAGACAAAGAAGCAAAAGACATCATGACACATCGTAAAAATATTGTTGCAATTGATGGTGCTATGAGTTTTTATGATATGGTTGCATATGTGGATGATACTGGAAAGTCGCGTTTCCCAGTATACGAAGGTGATATTGACAATATTATTGGTGTTTTACACATTAAAGATGCTTTTTTATTCTGTCAGAGAAATGAGATATTCCGTACTTCGGTAAAAGACATTCCGGGCTTGGTGCGAGAAGTTGATTTTATCACAGAAACAATCAAAATCAATAGTCTTTTTAATAAGATGCAGTCAGAAAAGAGCCATATCTGTATTGTTATTGATGAGTATGGACAAACCTCTGGTTTGGTTGCTATGGAAGATATCCTAGAAGAGATTGTTGGTGAGATTGAAGACGAACATGATGAAGAAGAACAGACATTTCAGATGGAATCAGATGGAAGTTATACTTTTGATGGTTTAACAGAGCTTCAGGATGTGCTTGAGGTTATAGAACTTCCTATAGACGGCGACGAGTTTGAGACGTTAAATGGATATGTGATTTCTCTTCTTGAGAAAGTACCACATGATGGCGATCAGGATGTAATTGTAAAGCATGGCTACCGATTCGAGATACAGAAGGTAGAAAACTGTATTATTCGAGAGGTGCGCATTGTAAAAAACTATGAGGAAACAGAAGATTCTATTTAAGTCAACTTGCATGATTAAAAAATAAGTTGTATAATAGTAATGTTAAGAGAAAGTAAGTAGAAAAGAGGAAAATTTAATATGTCAGGACATTCGAAATTTGCGAATATCAAGCATAAGAAAGAAAAAAACGATGCAGCAAAAGGTAAGATTTTCACCATTATTGGACGTGAAATTGCTGTTGCTGTAAAAGAAGGTGGACCAGATCCAGCTAACAACTATAGATTAGCTCAGATTATTGCGAAAGCAAAATCTAACAATATGCCAAATGATACAATTGAAAGAGGTATCAAAAAAGCTTCTGGTGAAGGAAGTAATGTAAATTATGAATATTGTACATATGAAGGCTATGGCCCAAGCGGTACAGCTATTATTGTAAAATGTTTAACAGATAACAAGAATCGTACAGCATCAAATGTACGTAATGCTTTTACAAAAGGTTATGGAAGCATTGGTACACAGGGGTGTGTATCCTATATGTTTGATGAAAAGGGTCAGATTCTAATTGATAGAGAAGAATGCGATATGGATGCAGACGAGCTCATGATGATTGCAATTGATGCGGGCGCAGATGATTTCGTTGAAGAAGAAGATAGTTATGAAGTAACTACAGCACCAGATGATTTCGAAACAGTTCGCAAAGCATTAGAAGAAGCTGGTGTTAAGATGGCTTCTGCTGAAGTTAGCATGATTCCACAGACATATGTTTCATTGACAGATGAGACAGATTTGAAAAATATTAACAAGATTTTAGATCTTCTTGATGATGATGACGATGTTCAGGAAGTATATCATAACTGGGAAGAATAAAATATTTTAAATTATGAGGGGGAGCAAATATGAAACGAATCCTTTTTGCAGCATCTGAATGTGTACCTTTTATTAAAACAGGTGGTCTGGCAGACGTATGTGGCGCATTGCCAAAAGAATTTGATAAAGAACAGTGGGATGTACGTGTGGTTATTCCTAACTATACATGTATTCCTGAATATTTCCGTAATCAAATGCAGTATGTAACTCATTTTTACATGGGTTCTGGAAGCTATATCCAGAACAAGTATGTAGGTGTACTTCAGTACGAATTTGAAGGTATTACATATTACTTTATTGATAATCAGGAATATTTTGGCGGAGATAAGCCTTATGGTGATTTCCGTACAGATATTGAAAAGTTTATTTTCTTTGATAAGGCAGTTTTGTCTATGCTTCCACTTATTGGATTTAGACCAGACCTTATTCACTGTCATGACTGGCAGACAGGCCTTATTCCTGTATTCTTAAAGAATGAATTCCAGGGAGATATGTTCTTCTGGGGTGTTAAGACAATTATGACAATTCATAATCTTAAATTCCAGGGCGTTTGGGATGTTAAGACAATTCAGGGATTAACAGGATTTCCTAAAGAATTATTTACTCCTGACAAGCTGGAATTCAAAAAGGATGCTAATATGTTAAAAGGTGGTCTTGTATATGCTGACTACATTACAACTGTTAGTGATACTTATGCATATGAAATTCAGACAGAAGAATATGGTGAAGGCTTAGATGGACTTCTTTCTGCACGTCACTTTGATATGCAGGGTATTGTAAATGGTATTGATTATACTAACTACAATCCTGAAACAGATGCAAAGCTTTATGTTAACTATAATGTTGATAACTGGCGTCAGAAAAAAGCATTAAACAAAGAAAAATTACAGCAGGATTTAGGACTTGCAGTAGATAAGAAGAAATTCATGATTGGTCTTGTTTCTCGTTTAACAGACCAGAAGGGTCTTGACCTTATCAATCATGTAATGGAAGGTATCGTTGATGAACATACACAGTTTGTAATTATCGGTACTGGTGAACCACAGTATGAAAATATGTTCCGTCATTATGCATGGAAATATCCAGATCGTGTATCAGCAAATATCTGTTATAACGATGATTTGGCTCGTAAGCTTTATGCTGCTGCAGATGCATTCTTAATGCCATCTAGATTTGAGCCATGTGGTCTTACACAGCTTATTTCATTCCGTCATGGTACGGTTCCAATTGTACGTGAAACAGGTGGTTTGAAAGATACAATTATTCCTTACAATGAATTTGAGAATACAGGTGATGGTTTCTCATTCCATGATTATAATGCAGATGATATGCTTTATGTTATTAACTATGCAAAACATGTATACTATGATAACAAGCGTCAGTGGAATCAGATGGTTGACAGAGGCATGAATAAAGACTTCTCATGGAACGCATCAAAATATCGTTATGAAGGATTGTATAATTATCTTCTTGGCGAATAAAATTTGAATAAGTACAAATACTTATAAGGGTATCCGAAATGGATACCCTTATTTTCATGTAATAAAACAGAGGTGGATAGATATGTGCGAAGAAAAAGAACATGATTCAGAGAAACTTGTGAGTGAGGAGCTGAGAGAATATGGACAAAGTGTAGTGAAAGATGATGATGCTACAATTTATTTAATATCTATTATAGGAGAAATAGAAGGACATGAATGTCTTCCTTCAAATTCTAAAACAACAAAGTATGAACATGTTCTTCCGAAATTAGCAGAAATTGAAGATGATAAAGAGATTGATGGTGTGCTGCTTTTGATAAATACAGTGGGAGGAGATGTGGAAAGTGGTTTGGCCATTGCAGAGATGGTGGCATCACTTAGTAAGCCAACAGTTTCTTTGGTTTTGGGAGGCAGTCATTCCATTGGTGTACCTTTAGCAGTGTCGACAGATTATTCTATGATTGTACCAAGTGGAACAATGGTAATTCATCCGGTTCGTATGAGTGGTACTGTGATTGGAGCACCTGCTACGTATGATTATTTTAAACGCATGCAGGATAGGATAATTCATTTTATTACTACGCATTGTGATGCAACTTATGACAAGATAGAAGAACTTATGATGAATACACAGATGCTTACGAAGGATGTTGGGACGATATTGGTAGGAAAAGAGGCTGTGGATGTAGGCCTTATCAATGAAATAGGTGGTATAGCTGATGCGTTTCGTAAACTAAAGGAAATGATTCGAAACTAAATCTAGTATTTTTGTTGCTTTTTAATGACAAGTGAATCAAAATGTGGTAATATAATAATACTTGGCATACTATGCCTTATAAAGTGTGGAGGTTGTTTCATGGCAACAAAAAGAAGAACTTCTTCTAGTAAGAAAAAATCTAATAAACCTAAGATTGAAGATATAAGAAAAGCCGAAGAATTTCGTCAGGAACTGATTCTTTGGGGTATCATCGCAGTATCAGCATTGTTGTTTATCAGTAATTTTGGTGTAGGCGGTGTTGTAGGTGATGCAGTTAGTTCGTTCCTGTTTGGTGTTTTTGGTATTGTGGCTTATATTTTTCCAATCATTTTAATAATTGGTAGCTTTTTTATGGTATCGAATAATGGTAGTATGTTCGCTGTAATGAAAGTGATTGCAGGTGCATTATTTGCTGTTTTTTTGTGCATGTTTATGTCACTTATTACATCAGATGATACCATTCGAACTCCAATCGAAGCATATCTTTATAGTGCTGAAAGTAAGTTTGGAGGCGGAATTGTTGGAGGTATATTATCTTACTACATCAGTATGGCATTTGGTGTGGTAGGTACATATATAATTGATATTATCGCATTGATTGTGTGTATGGTTCTAATTACAGAGAAATCTGCAATTCAAGGCTTTAAGGATGGCGGAAAGAAAGTGTATTCGTCTGCCAAAGAAAGTAATGAGCGTTACAAAGAATACAAACGAATTCGAGATGAAGAACGTAGTAGAAGAATGGATAATAAAGTGTCTGGTGTATCAATTGACACAAAGATTTCAGCACAGGAAGAATTGCCATTTTCTGATGAAATGGGTGAATTACAAGCAGAACAGCTTGAACTTCCAAATATCAGAGGTGAGAAAAAGACAAAACTTTCTTCCGATGGTGAGTATGAAACAAGTGGTTATGCACCTCTTAAAACAGAGTTAAAGCCAGAACCAAATATTGTGGGAGACTTCTGGAAGGATGATATGCCAGTGCCTGAGGGGATTGCAGCTGTTGATGAAAAGCCTGTAAGAAAAACCAGAACTAGCGTAGAGGAAATTGAGAAAGCGGTTGATAATGTTGCAAATGAAATTATTGCAGAAGAAACCACCAAATCAAAACCATATGTATTTCCACCATTATCACTTTTAAAACCAGGTGATAACAGACGTGCTGGTAATACACAGACGCAGCTTCGTGAAACAGCACAGAAACTGGAACAGACACTTAAAACCTTTGGGGTCAATGTTACAGTGACGGATATTAGTTGTGGTCCATCGGTTACCAGATATGAGATTCAGCCAGAAATGGGTGTAAAGGTTAGTAAAATTGTAAACCTTGCAGATGATATTAAATTAAACCTTGCTGCAGCGGATATTCGTATTGAAGCGCCAATTCCAGGAAAAGCGGCAGTTGGGATTGAAGTGCCAAATGCAGAAAATGTTACAGTATCCTTCCGTGACCTATTAGAGTCAAATGAATTTAAAAATTCGCAGTCGAAGATTACATTTGCCGTAGGTAAAGACATCTCTGGACAGACTAAGGTGGCAGATATTGCTAAGATGCCCCATATGCTGATAGCTGGTGCGACAGGCTCTGGTAAATCTGTATGTATCAATACGATTATTATGAGTATCCTGTACAAAGCAGATCCAAAGGATGTTAAACTAATTATGATTGATCCTAAGGTGGTTGAACTTAGTGTATACAATGGCATACCACATCTTATGATTCCTGTTGTGACAGATCCGAAGAAGGCGGCAGGCGCACTTCATTGGGCAGTAGCGGAAATGACAGAGAGATATAACAAATTTGCTGAAATTGGTGTGAGAGATATTCATGGATATAACTCTAGAGTGGATTCTATCCAGGTTCCAGAAGGTCAGGAAAGACCTAAGAAGATGCCACAGATTGTGATTATTGTAGACGAGTTAGCAGATCTTATGATGGTCGCATCTAACGATGTAGAAGAAGCAATTTGTCGTTTGGCACAGCTTGCACGTGCTTGTGGTATTCATTTGATAATTGCTACACAGAGACCATCAGTAAATGTTATTACGGGGCTTATTAAAGCAAACATGCCTAGTCGAATTGCTTTTGCTGTTACATCTGGTGTCGATTCACGTACGATTCTCGATATGAATGGTGCAGAAAAACTTCTCGGTAAGGGGGATATGCTATTTAATCCACAGGGAGTTCCAAAACCAATTCGAGTACAGGGGGCTTTTGTATCAGATAAAGAAGTTGCTGAAGTTGTTAAATTTATTACAGAAAAAAATGGAGCAGCAAGCTATAATGCAGATGTTCAGCAAAAACTCGAAAATATGGAAAATCAAAGTAATTCTGTTGTTATCTCAGATGTAGATGGTAATGCAGATGGAAAAGATTCCTACTTTATGGAAGCAGCAAGAATCATTATTGATAAAGAAAAAGCTTCTATTGGTATGTTGCAGCGTTATCTTAAAGTCGGATTTAACCGTGCGGCACGTATTATGGATCAATTAGAAGAAGCAGGAATTGTTGGACCTGAAGAAGGAACAAAGCCTAGAAAAGTGCTTATGAGTCCAGAAGAGTTTGAAAGCTTTATTGACGAAAGTTATTAAAAGTGTAATATAACATTTAAAACAATACATACATGGAGGAAAATATGAAAACAGACATTCAGATTGCACAGGAAGCAAAGTTACAGCCAATTAAAGATGTTGCAGCATCAATTGGGATTATGGAAGATGATTTAGAGTTATATGGTAAATATAAAGCTAAATTATCGGATGAATTAATGGAAAGAACCAAAAACAACCCAAATGGTAAGTTAATTCTTGTAACAGCAATTAACCCTACTCCAGCGGGAGAAGGTAAAACTACTACAAGTGTTGGTCTTGGACAGGCATTTGGTAAGTTAGGTAAAAAAGCACTTATCGCTCTTCGTGAACCATCATTAGGACCATGTTTTGGTGTAAAAGGTGGAGCTGCAGGTGGCGGATATGCACAGGTTGTACCAATGGAAGATTTAAACCTTCATTTTACAGGTGACTTCCATGCAATTACATCTGCAAACAACTTACTTGCAGCACTTTTGGATAACCATATTCAGCAGGGAAATGAACTTGGCATTGATCCAAGACAGATTGTTTGGAAGCGTTGCTTGGATATGAATGATCGTGTTCTTCGTAATGTAGTTGTTGGTCTTGGTAATAAGATGGATGGTATGGTTCGTGAAGATCATTTCGTAATTACTGTAGCATCAGAAATTATGGCAATCCTTTGTCTTGCAGATGATATGAATGACTTAAAGGTTCGTCTTGGTAAGATTATTGTTGCATATACTTTTGATGGCAGACCTGTAACTGCTGCAGACTTAAATGCAGTTGGTTCTATGGCAGCTTTATTAAAGGATGCATTAAAACCAAACTTAATCCAGACATTAGAGCATACACCTGCAATCGTTCATGGCGGACCATTTGCAAACATTGCCCATGGATGTAACTCTGTAAGAGCAACAAAAACAGCTCTTAAACTTGCTGATTATGTTATTACAGAAGCTGGCTTTGGTGCTGACCTTGGTGCAGAGAAATTCTTTGATATTAAGTGCCGTAAAGCAGGTCTTGCTCCTGATGCGGTTGTATTAGTAGCTACAATCCGAGCACTGAAATACAATGGTGGAGTAGCAAAAGCTGATTTAAATGCTGAAAATCTTGAAGCACTTGAAAAAGGTATTGTTAACCTTGAAAAACACATTGAAAACTTACAGAAATATGGTGTGCCAGTTGTCGTAACCCTTAATTCATTTGTAAGTGATACAAAGGCAGAAACTGATTTTGTAGAAAACTTCTGTCGTGAAAGAAATTGTGAATTTGCATTATCTGAAGTTTGGGAAAAAGGTGGCGAAGGCGGTGTAGCTTTAGCCGAAAAAGTTCTTGAAACATTAGAAAATAAGGAAAGTAACTTTAAAGTATTATACGATGATTCATTATCACTCAAAGAAAAGATTGAAACAGTTGCACAAGAAATTTATGGTGCAGATGGTGTTACATATACAGCGGCAGCTGATAAAGAATTAAAACGTATTACAGACCTTGGTATGGGTAATCTTCCAGTGTGTATGGCTAAGACACAGTATTCATTATCTGATGATGCAACTAAACTTGGTCGTCCAAGTGGATTTACGATCAATGTACGTGAAGTATATGTATCTGCTGGTGCAGGCTTTGTAGTAGCTATCAATGGTTCTATTATGACAATGCCAGGTCTTCCAAAGAAACCAGCTGCATTTGAAATTGATGTAAATGAAGACGGAGTAATCACAGGATTATTCTAAAGAAAGGAATATTGTTATGGCACATATTATTAATGGAAAAGAAATCGCACAGAATATAAAGGATGAAATGCGATTGGAAGTAGAAAAACTAAAAAAAGAAGGTAAGTCTTGTTGTCTGGCTGTAATTCAAGTCGGAAATGATCCAGCTTCCTCCGTCTATGTGTCAAACAAGAAAAAAGCTTGTGCATATATTGGTATTGATTCTTTATCGTATGAGCTTCCAGAAGAAACAACAGAAGAGGAATTACTTCAGCTGATTGATAAACTAAACATGGATGAGGCAGTGCATGGTATATTATGCCAGCTGCCACTGCCTCGCCATATCAATGAAAAAACGATTTTGAATCGTATTTCTCCAAAGAAAGATGTAGATGGATTCCATCCACAAAATGTTGGTGCATTGGTGGTAGGGGATTTTGGATTTGTTTCCTGTACACCTGCAGGCATCATTGAATTATTAAAACGTTCCAATGTAGAAATGGAGGGAAAAAACTGTGTTGTAATTGGAAGAAGCAATATTGTAGGAAAGCCTATGTCGCTATTAATGCTTCGTGAAAATGCAACAGTTACGATTTGTCATTCTAAGACAAAGAATTTAAAAGAAGTATGTAAAAACGCGGATATCCTGATTGTAGCAATCGGAAAACCGAAATTCATTAATCACGAATATGTAAAAGAAGGTGCAGTTGTGATTGATGTGGGTATCCATAGAGATGAAAATAACAAATTATGTGGTGATGTGGACTATGAAACTGTAGAACCTCTTTGTTCTGCAATAACACCAGTTCCTGGGGGCGTTGGTCCAATGACCATTTGCATGTTGATGAAAAATTGCTTAGAGGCAATGAAATATTATTCTTAAAAAGGTGAGCGTATGAAGTGTATTAATTGCGGTGCTGAAATTAAATCAGAATTTAATAATTGTCCATATTGTGGGACTGCTAGTCAGATTGTGCCTGATTATAGTGTGTATGATGAATCTGATATCAATATTATTCTTGAGAGTACAAATGAAACACCAGTCAAAGAAACAAATAAAAAGCCTGAGCTTACAAAAGAACAGCGCTTAGAACGTGCTAGAGCAAAGCAAAAAGCGGCAGAAGAAGCAAAACAGAAAAAGACCAAACTTACGATTGGAATTGTTGTTGCAGCATGTGTTGTTATTATTTTTGGAGGAATTATTGCTAAAATTGTAATTGATAACAATAATGCGAATTCCTACGACTATCAAATGAAACAGGCAGACGCTGCAATGTTCAAGGGAAATATAGAGGAAGCTGAGAAGTATTATTTAAAAGCGCTTTCCCTTTCAAAGAATGATGTTAATGTTCGTCTTGAGTTAGCAGATTTGTATATTGATAAAAAAGATTATGAAGAATCAGAGAAGTATTTGAAAGAAGTAATCAAATTAGATTCTGAAAACTATGATGCATATAGAATGCTGTACCAGCTTTATAAAGAGGTCGGGGATACAGAGGCGATTTTAGAGTTAAAAGAAGGGGTAACAAGTAATAAAATTCTTTCTATTTTCGCTGATTATAGCGTAGATTCTGCGATGTTAAGTGTAAGAGGTGGTACTTATACAGAAGCGATTAAGATTTATATTACTGCAAAGAAGAATGTAGAAGTCTTCTATACGATTGATGGCTCTGACCCTAGAAAAAATGGTATTGAATACAAAAATGCTTTTGAATTAAAAGAAGAAGGTATGCATACCGTTAAGGTTGTAACGAAAAATGAATTAGGTGTGTTTAGTGATATTATTACGGAAACATACCTGATTGAGTATCCAGTACCAGAAGACCCTGTGTTTACACCAGCTGGAGGTACGTTTACAGAACCTACTTTTGTGGTTCTTGAAGTGCCACGTGGATGCAGTGTGTATTATACATGGGATAATACAGATCCAACCGCTGAATCAACAAAATATGTAGGTCAGTTCCTTGTTCCAGAAGGAGAAAATATACTTTCTGTAATTGTTATTAATGATGAGACTGGCATAACAAGTGGTATTATCCGTGAGAAATTTATATATACACCTGAAACTTCATTAGATGATGTAGAAGAGTAAGCTCTAAAATAGAAAGCGGGGTGAAAGATACCCGCTTTTCTTAGATGATTGGAATATATATATGAAAATTACGATTTTATGTGTTGGAAAAGTAAAAGAAAAGTTTTATCGTGATGCAATTGAAGA
Source organism: Agathobacter sp. (assembly GCA_045530745.1). Lineage (GTDB taxonomy): Bacteria > Bacillota > Clostridia > Lachnospirales > Lachnospiraceae > Roseburia. The sequence continues at coordinate 47,884 of JAZSCQ010000060.1, read as the reverse complement.
GTTTGTCAAGCGCTTGAGCAGGTACTGCAAACTGGAGATTGTAGAAGTATCGGATGAAAAGACAGATGAGCAGGCATCTGAGACGGAGATTCGAATTGTTAAAGAAAAGGAAGGCGAAAGACTCCTTAAAAGCATAAAAGAAGATGCATATGTTATAACATTATGTATCGACGGAAAACAACTAGATTCAGAAGAATTATCAGAGAAGATTGAAAAACTTGGAATTCAAGGCGTGAGTCATATTTATTTTGTAATAGGTGGTTCATTAGGACTTGCGGATGAAGTAATTAAACGTTCAAACTTTAAATTAAGTTTTTCAAAGATGACATTTCCACATCAGCTAATGCGAGTGATATTATTAGAACAAATATATCGAGCATATCGCATTATGAACAATGAGCCTTATCATAAATAATTTTTTTAACTCATATAGTTTAATATGAGTGAACATAGTAAGCAAAATACAAACAAAATTTTAAATGCATTAGATTTGCCGCAGGATTTATTTCTAGGGCTTCCGAATATCTCCATGTCGGGAAATAGAGAGGCATATATCTCGAATCATAGAGGAATTTTGTCCTATGGACAAGAGGAAATGGTCATTTTGGTAAAGGATTATCAGATAATGATTAAAGGTAAATCCTTGTGTATTAAATCCTATACCAAAGAAGATTTGACGATACAAGGATATATCCGAGCCTTGGAGTTTATTTAGATGCGACATTTTTGGCAGTGGTTGTGTGGATACGTTTGTATTTGTGTAAAGGGAAGACAGGTAAATCGTTTTCTAAATCTATGTTCTCGAAATGGAATACATCTGTGGCGGATTACTTATGACATCAATCAATCTTTAAGGGCCAATTTACGTCTTCGAGACTTTTATGATATCAAACCATATTTAAAAAAGACAAAGACTTGTATAAGAGTTTTATCTAAAAAGGGTTTTCCTTTCTGGTGTCATAGACATAGAAGGTTAAAATGGTTTTTCTGCTTTGCAATATTACTCATAGGCGTGGGATGTTATAGCTTTAATTTTATCTGGAATATTAAGATAAGTGGAAATGAAAAGATTTCCAGCCAGGAAATTTTAAAATATCTTGACCAAAATAAGGTTATTACAGGGCAAAAGAAGGAAAAAATTGACTGTTCCAAAATTGAGTTTATTTTACGAGAACATTTTTCGGAATTTGGATGGGTTTCGGTATATGTGGAACATACGAATTTATGTATCGAGATTAAAGAATCCCTTTATGATGAGATGATACAGGAGAATGATGTCGGTGACAAATGCTTTCATTTGATTGCAGAAAAAGATGCAGTTATTTATTCCATTATTACAAGAGAAGGAAAAGCTCTTGTAAAGGATGGCGAGTATGTTAAGGCAGGAGATGTTCTGGTCTTAGGGCAATGTGAGATTTATGATGATGCAGGGGAAATAAAAGAAGTTTTGTATTTCCCAGCAGATGCGTTGATTTATGCAGATGTAATATATGAATTTGAATTAATTCCAACCGAGATAGAATTGGTATCGCTTAATATAGCTGGAACATATAACGATACAGCGTTATATAGGATTGCAAATCAGAAATTAGCATCAATTCTTAAGAAATTTAGTGAAAATGATGTGATTGTATTAGATAAACATATTATTTTAGAAAAAAATGATAATAAAATTCGATTTCAGGTAAAACTATATACCAGAGAAAGAATTGGAATAAAGATACCCGCGGAGGAAGTTAGGGAAGATGAGTTTGAATGAAAAAATGATTCAAATACCAGCGAAAAACATTACTAATATTTTTGGAGAATTTGATGTGCATATCAAGAAAATTGAACGAACTCTTGGTGTTACTGTTATCGCTAGGGATGATCATTTGAAAATCATTGGAACAGAACAAAATACGCAGGATGCTGTAGAATTATTTACACAGCTTAATGATTTGGCAGAAAGAGGCAATACGATTACTGCTCAGAATGTCAATTACGGATTAGCACTTATTATGGAACATAAAGGGAATTCCATGGTGGAGTTAGACAGGGATTTGATTTGTCATACAACCAATGGGAAGCCGATTAAGCCAAAGACTATCGGACAGAAAGAATATGTAGATGCAATTCGAAAGAAAATGATTGTATTTGGTATGGGCCCAGCTGGTACAGGTAAAACCTATTTGGCAATGGCGATGGCGATTACAGCTTTTAAAAACGAAGAAGTTGGTCGTATTATTCTCACTAGACCTGCCATTGAAGCTGGAGAAAAATTAGGTTTTCTTCCAGGTGATTTACAAAGTAAGGTTGATCCATATCTTAGACCTTTATATGATGCTTTATACCAGATTATGGGGGCGGAAAGCTTCCAGAAGAACATGGAAAAAGGATTGATTGAAGTTGCGCCACTTGCATATATGAGAGGACGTACTTTGGACAATGCATTTATTATTCTGGATGAAGCACAGAATACGACACCTGCACAGATGAAGATGTTTTTAACAAGAATCGGCTTTGGTTCAAAGGTGGTCGTTACCGGTGATGCAACCCAAAAAGATTTAGCACCTGGGACAAAATCTGGCCTCGATGTAGCATTAAAGGTGTTAAAAAATATTGATGAAATAGGTATTTGCCGTCTTACAAATAAAGACGTTGTACGTCATCCACTTGTACAGAGAATTGTGCAAGCATACGATGATTATGAACAAAAAAGTACGAAAGGGAAAAAGGATAAGCAGGACAAACGATGAGAGAAGAACGAATAAATGCATATCGGGTGGCAGCAATTGTTGGTATGGTAATTTCTGCGATTTTGTCATCCGGTTTCCTTTGTTATATGAATAATTTAAAAAATGAAGAGATTATTGCTGTAATTTTACTTGCGCTTGCATTTTTCCCTATTATTTGTTTTGAGCTTACTTATGAAAGACGTAGAGAAATGATTGGGAACAATGCGCAGACGTCCTATAAACGTGCGTTAACTGGTTTTTTAATTTGCAGTATTCTTGTGGCAGCAATTTCTTTTATGCCACCATATTTTAAACCAGTCTTGTTATTACCGCTCATAATGTCTTCGTACAGTAGTGATTCGCTTGGTTTAATTACAGGCTTGTATTATAATGTGCTTCTTACACTTGTAGCTAGTGGTGATTTTTATGAATTACTTACATACATCATGCTGGTTCTGATAGGCGGCATGCTGTCTAAAATGTTAAAACATGTAGAGTATCGTTTGTATATTGGTATGATATACCTGTTTTCAAGTGTTCTATTTCCGAATTTATGCCTTTATTTTGTGAGTGGTGAAATGGAATTTAAAAACTTGCTATGGGGATTGTTAAATGGCTTTATCGCAGCAATTTATGTAATTGCTTTTTATCCAATTATGAGAGAGCGTACCATGCGAGAAAAACATTATTATTATGGAGATATTTTGGCGGATGACTTTGCGCAGATTAGAATCGTGCGTAAATCACTTCCAGCTGAATATTATCATGCAAGAAAGGTTTCTGAGATTGCATACAAATATGCACTTGCACTTGAGTTAAAAGAAGATTTGGCAGCCGCTGCGGGATTTTATTATCACTTAGGTAAATGGGAGGGGAATCCTCCGATTGAGAGCGGTGTAAGAAGAGCACAAGAACTGTGTTTTCCAAATGAGTTAGTTCAGATTTTAAAAGAATATAATGCGATAGATGAGAAGCCATCTACTCCAGAGTCAGCGCTGGTTCATATGATAGATGGCCTCTTAGTTACATTAGAAAATGCAAGTGAAGAAGTACGTACCAGTAAATGGGATAGAGATGTATTGATGCTTCAGACATTAAATGATTTTTCAGCTGCTGGATACTATGATAATTCAGGGCTTAGTATTAATTCATTTATGAGAATTCGTGAATGGCTTTCAAAGGAGGAGTTTGTATAATGAGTTTCTATTTGGAAGAAGAGGTGGAAGTTAATTTTAAATTTAATTATAACGAATTGGCGCAGAGAGTGGTCGATTTTTGTTTGGATTATGTGTCTTTCCCTTATGAAGCGGAAGTAAATCTTACTCTTACAGATAACGAGGGAATACATCAGATTAATAGAGAATTTCGACAAATTGATAGACCTACAGATGTATTATCTTTTCCAATGTTAAGTTACACTATACCAGGAGAATTCACATTTTTAGATTCTGAGGATAGTAACGATTTTAATCCTGATACAGGGGAAGCGATGCTTGGAGATATTGTTATTTCGGTGGACAAGGTGTTTGAACAGGCAGAGAGCTATGGACATAGTGTAGAGAGAGAATTTGCTTTCTTGATTACACATAGTATGCTTCATTTATTTGGTTATGATCATATGGAAGAAGATGAAGCAAAGGTTATGGAAGAAATACAGAAAGAAATTTTACATAAGATGAATATTTTAAGATAAGGAATAAAGGCTATGGATTCATCCAAGAAAGATTCAAATTTTTTAGTGCAAGGTTCTATCCTTGCTATAGCATCAATTGTAAGTAGAATTATTGGATTGCTGTATCGTCTTCCTATGACAGATATTATTGGTGATACAGGGAATAATTACTATAGTTGTGCTTTTGAAATCTATAATATTATGTTGATTATATCTTCATATAGTCTGCCACTAGCAGTATCTAAACTGGTATCTGCAAGAATGGCAAAAGGAGAACGTGCTGCAACATATCAGATTTTAAAAGGTGCATTAGTATTTGCAATCACAGCAGGAGCTCTTGTTGCATTAATTGTATATTTTGGTGCGGAATTCTTTACCTCCATGCTTCAAACACCGCTTAGCATTTTCGCGCTTAAGGTATTAGCACCGGTGTTAATTGTTGTAGCAGTTTTAGGGGTGTTACGTGGCTTCTTCCAGGGCCTTGGAACGATGCTCCCAAGTGCGATATCTCAGATTATTGAACAGATTGTAAATGCAATTGTAAGTATCTGGGCGGCATATGTGCTGTTTCAATATGGAAGTAAAATTGGACAAGTTCTAGGAGATCCTGAACGTTATGGGGCTGCCTATGGTGCAATGGGTGGTACACTTGGTACAAACCTAGGTGCTGTTTCCGCTCTGTTATTCATGCTTTTTGTATTTTACGTATATATGCGTACTTTCAAAAGGAAAATGAAACGAGAAAAGAATGTTGAAGTAGATTCTTTTACTTATACTATGCGAATTCTCGTAATTACGATTATTCCGGTGCTTTTGAGCTCTACTATTTATAATATTAGCGGGATTATTGATCAGGGCTTGTTTAAAAATATTGCAACTATGCAGGGCTATTCAGTAGATGAAATTGACGTTTGGTGGGGAGTTTTCTCTGGGAAATACAAGGTACTTATCAATGTGCCTATTTCCATTGCTTCAGCAATGGCGGCATCTAGTGTGCCATCTCTTTCAGCATCATTCGCGGCTGGAGATAAGGAATCTGTAAATAATCAGATTAACGCAGCAATTCGTTTTATTATGGTTATTGCGATGCCATGTTGTGTTGGTTTAGCAGTTCTTGCAAAACCGATTTTTACATTGCTTTTCCCAGGAACCATTAGTTCTTTGGATTCTGCAACAACCATGATGTGGGTAGGTGCAATTGCAGTTGTATTTTATTCGTTATCAACACTTACAAATGGCTTATTACAAGGTATTGACCAGTTGAAAATACCTGTAAAAAATGCGGCAATTGCTCTCGTTGCTCATGTAATATTGCTGGTTGGATTGATGCTGTTTTTCCGTATGAATATCTATGCTGTTGTAATTGCAAACGCTTTCTTTGCATTTTTGGTATGTGTTTTGAATGCATTTGCATTACAAAGACATTCTGGATATAAGCAGGAATTTGTGAAAACATTTTTGATTCCTGCAGCATGTGCGGCGATTATGGGTGTGATAGCATTCGGTGTGTATGCACTAAGCTTTATGTTAATTAAGAATAATCTTGCGTGTATTATCTTGTCTATCCTTGTAGCAGTTGTAGTATATGCAGTAGCATTATTATTGCTAAAAGGTCTGTCAGAAGAAGAGATACGAAAGTTTCCAAAAGGACACTTGCTTATAAAAGGAGCTAAGAAACTAAAACTTTTAAAATAATAGAATAGAAGTGAATAATCATGGAGATACTTATTTGGGGTGATAATATGAAACGTCAAATAAGTGTCTCTATTTTTTTAGCCATTTTAGTGATTGCATTAGCATGGCTTTATATTAAATTTAGTAATGAGACAAAACCAAAAAACGAAACAATTACAACAGAAAATGATGTATCCAATGAACAATCTATTACAATTAGCCAGTCGTATATTACTTATCCATATTACATCAAAGAAGAAAATGGAAGACTAGTTGTTTATCAAAGTAAAACACAGGAAATATATATGGAAACAAGTATTGAAAGTGCAACATTGCCAGTAGAAATGAAAGAGAAATTAAAAACAGGAATTTTCTTTGAAAATGAAGAAGATTTATATGATTTTCTAGAGAGTTATTCTAGCTGATATTTGTTGAATGTTTGACATTCCTGTGATAAAATATTAGCTGGTTTAATTTGAATTTTTATGTTGGTGATTTATGGGCAAAAATACAAATAAGCGCTACGATTTGCTAGTAATAGGTGCTGGTGCATCCGGGATGATGGCAGCGATTATAGCAGCACGAGAGGGCAAAAAAGTAGCTATCATTGAAAAACTAGATAAGGTTGGTAAAAAACTCTTAGCGACTGGAAATGGAAAATGCAATTATACAAATCAGGTAATGCATGCAGAGTGCTTTTACGGAGATAAAGCGTTTGTAGAACAGGTCTTGGCAAGTTTTACTGTGGAAGATTGCCTTGCATTTTTCCATTCCATTGGAATCTATCCAAAACAAAAAAATGGTTATTATTATCCAAACAGTGAGCAGGCAGTTTCTGTGACAAATGCGTTATTGTATGAGCTAGAACGACTTGGAGTTAAAGTTTATTACGAAACGATTGTACAGAACATAATTCCATCGCAGGAAGAGGTTTTTATTGATACCAATAAATCTACATTCGTAGCAGCTCACGTTATTGTTGCTACAGGACTTTTAGCTTCGCCTAAACTTGGAAGTGACGGAAGCATGTTTGATGTAATCAAAGCATTAGGACATCGATTTAAACCAGTGCTTCCTGTGTTGTGTGGATTTTATTGTAAAGGAATGAAGTTCAAACAGGTTTCTGGTGTTCGTGCTCATGGAACGGTAGAAGCTTACATAGACGGTACTAGATTCGCTTCCGATACAGGAGAAATCCAGTTTACAGACTATGGTTTGTCTGGGATTCCAGTATTTCAGATTAGTCATTTTCTGTCAAAGGGTTTATATGAAAAAAAGAAAGTGGAGATTAAAATTAATCTTCTTCCAGATTTTAAATTAGATAGGCTTGTAGAGGAACTTCAATATCGTCGCAAGATAGGACAGACTCTTTTGGTTAATACATTACTAAATGGTCTTATTAATCAAAAACTAGCAGATATGATTCTTGATAAGACTGACTTGAAACAAGACACATATATAGCTTCACTTTCTGATAAGCAGCTTATAAAGATTGCAAAGTGTTTACAGGAGATATGTGTTACAGTCACAAATTATCGTGATTTTGAATTTGCACAGGTATGTACGGGCGGTATTCCTACATGTGATGTAGATGCGATGACGCTTGAGTCAAAACTTGCTCCGCACGTCCATTTTACAGGTGAGATTTTAGATGTAGATGGTATTTGTGGTGGCTATAATTTGCATTTTGCATGGGCAACAGGATATATGGCTAGTAAGGCTATCTGTCAGGAGTAGTTGTACAGGTAATTTAGAAAGGTTTATATGATTCAGATTACACAATTAAAGCTAAACTATCATCATAGTGCAGCGGATTTGGAACATAAAATTAGAAAAATATTAAAGGTTTCTATAAATCAGAAATTTACATATCGAATTATCAAGAAATCCATTGATGCACGCAAGAAGCCAGAACTTTATCTGGTGTATACGGTTTATGTTTCTTGCGAAAATGAGGCATCTATCGTCAAAAAAGCAAAGAATAATGCGATTAGCATCATAAAAGAAAAGCATTATCAGCTACCAAATACTGGGGATGAGTGTTTAAATCATCCTCCACTAGTCATTGGAGCAGGACCAGCGGGTTTGTTTGCAACATTTTTGTTAGTGGAAGCAGGCTTTTTGCCAATTTTGATTGAACGAGGAAAGCCAGTAGAGGAACGTCAGAAAGATGTAGAGCATTTCTGGAAAACAGGGGTTTTAGATACTTCGTCTAATGTACAGTTTGGTGAAGGTGGCGCAGGAACTTTTTCTGATGGAAAACTTAATACGGTTGTAAAAGATCCTGCAAATCGAAATCATTTTGTGTTAGAAACATTTGTAAGATTTGGTGCACCAGAAGAAATTTTATATGAAAACAAACCACATATTGGAACTGATATTTTATGTCGTGTTATAGCTAATATGCGAAACTATATGATAGAAAAAGGTGCACAGATTTATTTTGAAACCTGTGCAAAAGAATTTATCATTGAAAATCAAGAGATTAAAACCGTAATCTGTGAGAATGGAAAAGAGCTTCCAGTTTCTTCCGTTGTACTTGCATTGGGACATAGTGCAAGAGATACTTTCCAGGTGCTATATGATTTAGCAATTCCTATGGAAGCAAAGAATTTCGCTGTTGGATTTCGTGTAGAACACCCACAGGAAATGATAAATGAAGCATTATATGGTAAGCAGAATCAGCATATGCCGGCTGCGCCATATAAGGTAACATCGAATTTTCCAAACGGAAGGGGCGTATATTCCTTCTGTATGTGTCCAGGTGGATATGTGGTAAATTCGTCTTCTGAGGCAGAGAGGCTGGTTGTAAATGGAATGAGTTATTCAGGACGTAATTCTACGACTGCAAACAGTGCGATTATTATTTCGGTAGACGAAAAAGATTTTACAAATCCATTCTTTTATGAGAACACATCCATAGAACCAAGTAAGGATGCTTTGGCTGGAATGCATTTCCAGCAGGCATTAGAAAGTAAAGCTTTTCAGCTTGCTATGGGTAAAATTCCACAGCAGTTATACGGAGATTTTTGCGAAAATAAATGTAGTACTGCTTATGGAACATTTGCATCAAATACAAAGGGGGAAACTGCATTTTCCAACTTAAGAGGTATTTTTACAGAAGATATGGAAGAGAGTTTCATGGATGGAATGGCTCATTTTGGGCATATTATTCCTGGATTTGATCGGAAGGATGCGATTCTTTCAGGAATTGAGAGTCGTACATCTTCTCCAATTCGTATTTTAAGAGATGAAAATTATGAAAGTAAAATAAAAGGCATCTATCCATGTGGAGAAGGTGCTGGATATGCGGGTGGAATCACATCTGCAGCTATGGATGGCATTCGAGTTGCGGAAGCCATAATACAAAAATACAAACCGAACTAGAAAGATGAGGAATACAGTGAACGTAGCAGATTTATCACCGATGATGCAACATTATCTGCATGTCAAAGAAGAATACCCAGACTGCATTATTTTTTATCGTTTGGGTGACTTCTATGAGATGTTTTTTGATGATGCAAAAGTCGTTTCAAAAGAATTAGAGTTAACCTTAACAGGAAGAGCCTGTGGCTTAGAAGAACGTGCACCAATGTGTGGAGTACCATTTCATGCGGCAGATACCTATTTGAATCGTTTGGTACAAAGAGGGTATAAAGTAGCCATTTGTGAACAGGTTGAAGATCCTAGTACTGCAAAAGGTATGGTAAAAAGAGAAGTAGTACGAATTGCCACACCTGGTACCAATATTGATATGCAGGCATTGGACGAGACCAAAAATAATTACATTATGTGTATTGTTTACTCAGTAGAGAAGTATGGAGTAGCAATCTCTGATGTTACAACAGGCGATTTCTTTGTAACGGAAGTGGATTCTGAACGCAAATTATTAGATGAAATCAATAAGTTTAGTCCATCAGAAATTATTTGTAATGAAGCTTTTTATATGAGTGGTGTAGATGTAACTGATATGAAAGAAAGACTTCGTATTGCGATTACATCTTTGGATGCATGGTATTTTGGTGATGATTTAGCAAAAGAAACTCTGCTTGCTCATTTTAAAATTCACACACTAGAAGGCCTTGGGTTACAGGATTATGACTGTGGCGTTTTAGCTTCTGGTGCTTTACTTAAGTATTTATATGAGACACAGAAGAATAGCTTGAGCAATATTTTATCTATTCATCCATATTCGATTGGAAAATATATGATTATTGACAGTTCTTCTCGCCGCAATCTCGAATTAGTCGAAACATTACGTGAAAAACAAAAACGAGGTTCACTTCTTTGGGTGTTGGATAAGACCAAGACTGCCATGGGAGCACGTCTTTTGCGTTCCTATGTAGAACAGCCTTTAATTGAAAAAAGTGAAATTATAAAGCGACAGGATTTTATTACTGTTTTAAACAAACAGGAGATTACAAGAGAAGAATTAAGAGAATATTTAAATCCAATCTATGATTTAGAACGTTTGATTACACGTATTACATATCAAACTGCAAATCCTAGAGATTTAATCGCGTTTCGTAATTCCTTGGAAATGCTTCCTGCAATTGCGATGCTACTTGGAGATTTATCCTGTGATTTAGTAAATGAAATACGTGAAGAATTTGATGACTTGCGTGATTTATATGATTTATTATGTGAATCCATTCAAGAGGAACCACCAATTTCTACTCGTGATGGTGATATCATTAAAGAAGGTTTCAATGAAGAAGTGGACCGACTTCGTGCTGCAAAGACAGAAGGAAAGTCATGGCTTGCAGAGCTTGAAGCAAACGAAAAAGAGAAAACGGGTATCAAGAATTTACGTATCAAATATAATAAGGTGTTTGGATATTATTTAGAGGTTACCAATTCCTTCAAGGATATGGTTCCTGATTATTTTATCCGTAAACAGACTCTTACAAACGCAGAACGTTTTATTACACCTGAATTAAAAGAACTTGAGGATACAATATTAGGTTCTGAAGACCGTTTGACATCTTTAGAATATGAGTTGTTTAAAGCTGTTCGTGATCATCTAGCAGATAATGTAGCTCGTATCCAGCGTACAGCGAAGGCAATTGCCAAAATCGATGTGTTTGCATCCCTGGCATTAGTTGCAAGTAGAAATAATTATTGCAAACCTAAGATTAACGAAAGTGGAGTTTTAGATATCAAAAATGGTAGACATCCTGTAGTAGAAAAGATGATTACCAATGATATGTTTATTGATAACGATACCTATTTAAACAATAGTAATAATCGTATTGCAATTATTACTGGTCCAAACATGGCGGGTAAGTCTACCTATATGAGACAGACAGCACTTATTGTACTTATGGCGCAAATTGGTAGCTTTGTGCCGGCATCTTCTGCAAACATTGGGATTGTAGACCGTATCTTTACCCGTGTAGGAGCATCGGATGATCTTGCATCTGGACAGAGTACATTTATGGTAGAGATGAACGAAGTAGCAAACATTTTGCGTAATGCAACCTCAAATTCACTCCTTATCTTAGACGAGATTGGTCGAGGAACCAGTACGTTTGATGGTTTAAGTATTGCGTGGGCAGTAGTTGAACATATCAGCAATACAAAACTTATCGGTGCGAAAACTTTGTTTGCAACACATTACCATGAACTGACAGAATTAGAAGGTAAATTAAGTGGTGTAAACAATTACTGTATTGCAGTAAAAGAAAAAGGCGACGATATCGTATTTTTGCGAAAAATCATAAAAGGTGGCGCCGATAAGAGTTATGGTATTCAGGTAGCGAAGCTTGCGGGATTACCAGATACTGTTATTGAGCGTGCAAAAGAAATTGTAAACGAACTGGTAAATAATGACATTACCGATATTGTGCGTAATTTGTCGGTAGATATCAATGCCAAAAAAAATAACAAAAAGGTACATTTGGATGAAGTAGATTTAACACAGATGTCCTTGTTTGACACCATCAGCGATGATGATATTATTGATGAGCTTCGAAATGTGGATATCGGTAACTTAACTCCACTAGAAGCATTAAATAAGCTCTATGAGCTTCAAAATAAAGTAAAAAACCGCTGGTAACCCAGCTAAAATAGAAGGGATGCAATATGTCCAAGATAGCACTACTGACACAAGATACAATTGATAAAATCGCAGCCGGAGAAGTGGTAGAACGTCCAAGTTCTGTTGTAAAAGAACTTGTAGAGAATGCCATTGATGCAAAAGCAACTGCTATCACTATTGAGATAAAAGAAGGCGGTATCAGTTTTATTCGTATTTCAGATAACGGATGCGGTATTGACAAATCAGAAGTACCGTTAGCATTTTTACGCCATTCCACCAGCAAAATCCGTAGTGTAGAAGATTTGTTATGTGTCTCTTCTTTAGGTTTTCGTGGAGAGGCTTTATCTAGTATTGCTGCAGTATCCAGAGTGGAACTGATTACCAAAACGCCAGATGCGCTGACAGGTGTGCGTTATCAGATTGAGGGATCTAAGGAAATTGCATTCGAAGAAATTGGAGCACCAGATGGAACGACATTTTTGGTGAGGGATTTGTTTTATAATACTCCAGCTAGAAAGAAGTTCTTAAAGTCCGCTCAGACAGAAGGCTCATATATAGCAGATATGGTTGAGAAACTTGCGCTTTCTCATCCAGATATCTCGTTTAAGTTTATACAGAACAACCAGACCAAGCTTCATACTTCAGGAAATGGTAATATTAAGGATTTGATATATCATGTATTTGGAAGAGAAATATCAAATGCAGTATTGCCTGTTTCTATTGAAAACGAATTATTTTCTGTAAATGGTTACATTGGTAAGCCTGTTATTACACGAGGAAATCGTAATTTTGAAGTATATTTTATCAATGGCAGATATGTAAAAAGCCAGCTTTTATCGAAAGCAATTGAAGAGGCATATAAAAGCTTTTTGATGCAGCATCAGTATCCATTTTGTGTCTTGTACTTTAACTTTAGAGGTGAAAGTTTAGATGTAAACGTGCATCCAACCAAAATGGAACTTCGTTTTGATAATAATCAAGAAGTATATCAATATCTATGTAATGGTTTGTATGATGTGCTTTCTCATAAAGAAATGATTCCAGAGGTGCCGGTTTCCGAGGAGAAAAAGACACCTGAAATGGTACGTGAATACAAAGAATCCATACCAGAACCATTCGAAGCAAGACGTTTAAATCAGGTGCGTGTACAGGAAAGTATATTTACTCCGTCACAGATAGAGCGTGTGCGTGAGCGTGTAAAAAAGGATAGCCCTTACGAGGAAAAATATCCAAGCCGTATAGCAGAAAAAACTACATATCAGCCAACTGTTTTAAGCAAACAAAAGGATGATGTGAAATATGAGGAGATTACATTAGAATCTTTGGATAGCAATTTTTTAACCAAAGATGCAAAGAAAAAGCATCGAATTATCGGTCAGCTTTTTAAGACATATTGGCTAGTAGAATTTGAAGACAAGCTGTTTATCGTAGACCAGCATGCGGCACACGAAAAGGTGCTATATGAACGTACAATGGCTACACTTCGTGAGAAGGAATATACTTCTCAAACCATTAGTCCACCTATCGTTTTAAGTTTAGATGCAAATGAAATACTTATGTTAGAAAAATACATGGATCAAATCTCGAAGATGGGCTATGAAATTGAACATTTTGGTGGTAAAGAATATATGATTAGCGCAATTCCAGCGAATTTATTTAAGGTCGATATGAAGGATTTGTTTATCGAGATGCTGGATGATTTTTCAAATTTAACAGGCAGGGAAACACCGGAACTTATTTTGGAAAAGGTTGCTTCTATGTCCTGTAAAGCAGCGGTTAAGGGAAATCAGAATTTAAGTTATCAGGAATTTGACGCTCTTGTAGAAGAATTGTTAACTTTGGATAATCCATATAACTGTCCGCACGGAAGACCAACTATTATTTCTATGACCAAGTACGAAATTGAAAAGAAATTTAAGAGGATTATTTAATGCAAAAAAAGCCACTCATTATTTTGTCAGGACCAACAGCGGTAGGAAAAACCGCACTTTCCATTGAGCTTGCAAAACGTATAAATGGGGCCATAATTTCTGCAGATTCTATGCAGGTATATAAATATATGGACATAGGTTCAGCAAAAATTATGCCGGACGAAATGGAAGGTGTCAAACACTACCTGATTGATGAATTGATGCCACATGAAGAATTTAATATAGTTGTATTTCAGCAGAAAGCAAAGGCTGCAATGGAAGAGATTTATGCAAATGGACAAATCCCTATCGTAGCCGGAGGAACTGGTTTCTATATTCAGTCATTATTATATGATATTGATTTTGATAATCAGGACTGCGATGAAGCATTTCGTGCACAGTTAGAAGCAATTGCAAGGGAGCAGGGAAATGAAGTACTGCATGAGCGATTAAAAGAAATTGACCCTGTATCTGCGAATAAAATTCATGCCAATAATGTAAAGCGTGTGATTCGTGCTTTGGAGTATTATCATTTAACAGGTAAGCTTATTTCTGAACACAACGAAACAGAACAGCAGAAAGAGTCACCTTATAACTTTGCATATTTTGTTTTAACGGATGAAAGAGAAAATCTTTACAAACGAATTGATATGCGCGTTGATATTATGCTTGAAAATGGCTTGGTAGAAGAGGTACAGAAACTAAAAAATATGGGCTATCATAGGGATATGGTGGCGATGCAGGGATTAGGATATAAAGAAATACTCGACTATCTTGATGGAAAATGCACCTTAGAAGAAGCAGTGTACATTCTTAAGAGAGAGACTCGTCATTTTGCAAAACGACAGCTGACATGGTTTCGAAGGGAACGGGATGTAATATGGCTGAATAAGAGAGAATTTGATTACAACGAGAACAAAATTTTAGAAGAAATGTGTGATATATTAAATACGAAAGGAATCCGAAAGGGGTAATATAAGATAGATATGAAGGAATTTTTAATAGAACAATATAAGGAATTCGGATTATCAGAGAAAGTAATTCAGTTTGGAAGTAAAATTGAAGAGGAATTAAAACCTCGTTTTGCAGAAATTGATATGATTGCAGAGCTGAATCAGTTAAAAGTGCTCAAAGCTATGCAGAAAAATCGAGTAAGTGCAGAATGCTTTAATCAATCTTCAGGATACGGATATAATGATATGGGACGTGACACCTTAGAGGCGGTATATGCAGATGTATTTAAGGGAGAAGATGCATTGGTTCGTCCTCAGATTACCTGTGGAACACACGCGTTAGCACTTGCGCTTATGTCGAATCTTAGACCAGGTGATGAGATATTATCACCAGTAGGTAAGCCTTATGATACATTAGAAGAAGTAATTGGAATTCGCCCATCTAAAGGTTCACTTGCAGAATATGGTATTACATATTCCCAGGTAGATTTGTTAGAAGATGGTGGATTTGACTGGGATGGAATTCGAAATGCGATTAACAATAGAACCAGACTTGTAGCTATCCAGCGTTCAAAAGGTTATGCCACAAGACCAACACTTTCGGTTGCTCGTATTGGTGAATTGATTTCATTTATTAAGGATATCAAACCAGACGTTATCTGTATGGTAGACAACTGTTACGGTGAATTTACAGAAGAAAAAGAACCAACTGAAGTTGGGGCCGACATGATTGTAGGTTCTTTGATTAAAAACCCAGGTGGTGGATTAGCACCAATAGGTGGATATATCTGTGGTAAAAAAGAATGTGTAGAAAATGCTGCTTATAGACTTACTTCGCCAGGACTAGGAAAAGAAGTTGGTGCATCCTTAGGGGTTATTCAAAGCTTTTATCAAGGCTTTTTCCTTTCACCTACCGTAACTGCAGGCGCATTAAAAGGAGCCATTTTCGCTGCAAATATTTATGAAAGACTTGGATTTAAGGTCGTTCCAAATAGTACAGAGACCAGACATGATATTATTCAGGCTGTTGAGTTTGGTAGCAGAGATGCAATGATTGCATTTTGTGAGGGAATTCAGGCTGCAGCACCAGTTGATAGCTATGTAACACCAGAGCCATGGGCAATGCCAGGATATGATAGTGATGTTATTATGGCTGCAGGCGCATTTGTTCAGGGTTCTTCTATAGAATTATCAGCCGATGGTCCTGTAAAAGAACCATATGCTGTATATTTTCAGGGCGGTCTTACATGGAATCATGCGAAGTTTGGAATTCTTATGAGTTTACAAAAACTTTATGAGCGTAATCTTGTAGAATTAGACTAATTTATGGTATAATAAAACGATTAAAAATTTATGTTTTGACGTGCGTTTTGGGGAGAACAGATAGGAGTTTATGTCAGAACATTTTACAATGAAAAATCTACCAGAATCTGAAAGACCTTACGAAAAATATCTTCTTTATGGTGAGGAAAGCTTATCGGATGCAGAACTATTAGCGATTATACTAAAGTCGGGAACAAAAGAGGCTAATTCACTAGATATTGCAAGGCTGCTTTTGCATGGGAATCATAATAATTTATTGAATCTATATGATTTGTCATACAAACAGCTGACACAAATTCCAGGAATAGGACAGGTAAAGGCAATACAGCTTAAAGCTGTTGCGGAGTTGTCCAAAAGAATAGCAAGAACGCAAAGCGGTTACCAGCTTAGGATGGATAAGCCAGAAACAATTGCAGATTACTATATGGAACAGCTAAGGCATCTAAAAGAAGAACAGTTGATATGTGCATTTTTTGATTCCAAATGTAATTTTTTAGGGGATGTAATGGTATCAAAGGGAAGTGTCAATTATGCATATGTATCACCAAGAGATATTTTCCGTTATGCATTTGACTACGGGGCAGTGTTAATTATTCTGCTCCACAATCATCCAAGCGGAGATCCCTATCCAAGTGAGGATGATATTCGCATTACAAGAAGAGTTGAAAAAGGCGCAGGTATTTTGGAACTTCAATTGGTAGACCATATTATCATTGGTGATAATAGATACTTTAGCTTTAAAGAAAATGAACTATTAAAATAACGCAAGAAAAGGGGAGACACAATGAACGACAATATTTATGGAATTGACCTTGGAACATGCAACTTTAAAGTGTTTTGTAAGGCAACTGGTAAAATTATGAAGGAGAAAAATACCGTTGCAATTATTAACAAAAATCAGATTTATGCATATGGTGATGATGCTTATGCAATGTATGAAAAAGCGCCAGAATCTATTCAGGTTATTTTCCCAGTAGTAAGTGGTGTTATTGCAGATTACAATTTCCTTCAGACGATGATTATTACTTTCCTTGAAGAAAAAATGAAGAGTAAGCTTCGTGGATCGGAGTTTGTAGTAGCAGTTCCAACTGATATTACAGATGTAGAAAAGAGAGCCTTCTATGATATGTTCTTCAAGAACAAAATTCGTCCAAAGAGTATCCTTCTTTGCGAAAAACCTATTGCAGATGCAGTAGGATTAGGGTTGGATGTTAATCAGCCAACTGGTGTTATGATTGTTGATATGGGTGCTGACACAACTGAGATTTCTGTTATCTCATTAGGAGGACTTGTATTAAGCGAACTTTTACATTTTGGTGGCAATCGTTTGGATGAAAATATCATTACCTACATTCGTAATGAATATAATTTAGTTATTGGTCAGAAAACAGCAAAATCAATTAAAGAGATGATTGGTTCTGGTTTGCCAGGACGTACAGAATCTATGAAAATCGTTGGACGTGACCTTGTAAGTGGTCTTCCAATTGAAATGGAAGTTAGTGCAGCGGATGCTTATGAAGCAATGAAGAAGACACTTGAATCTATTTGTACTTCTATCAAAATGATTTTAGAGAGAACTCCACCAGAACTTGCAAAAGATATCATTCATTCAGGTATCTATATTACAGGTGGTGGTTCACAGATTCACAATTTGGATAAATTGTTTGAACAGATTACTAATATTAAGGTTAATACAACTGACGCACCAGAAGAAAGTGCAGTTAGAGGTCTGGTAAAGATTGTTTCCGACTCTAAATTTAAAAAATTACCATTTACAATGAAGAAATAACGAGGTTTTATGAGAAAAATTCGCAATAGTAAGAAAAAACAAATACAAACTAAATATATGTTATTAGCACTTACGATTGTTTGTGTTTTGTCTATCTTTGGCGGCTTGGTTTTTAATATAAACGGTGGTCCGCTAAAAGCCATTGCGGGCTATATCTTTGTGCCAATGCAGCAAGGAATTAATAATACGGGTGCTTGGATATTCAATACTGCGAATGATTTTCGAACTCTGTCAGAAGTGCTTGCAGAAAATGAGAAATTAAAAGAACAGAATGCAGAGCTTACGAATCAGTTGACCAATACAAAGATAGAACAGTATGAATTGGAAAATTTAAGAGAGCTTTTTCAACTTTCAGAAAAATATCCAACTTATGAAAAGGTTGCTGCAAGTGTAATTGCCAAAGATAGTGGTAACTGGTTTTCATCTTTTACAATAAATCGTGGTGAAAATCATGGAATTCAGGTTGGAATGAATGTTATTGCAGGAAGTGGTCTTGTAGGTATCGTTACAGATGTTGGACCAAATTATGCCAAGGTTCGAAGTATCATCGATGATGTGAACAATGTCAGTGCAATGGTACCAAGCACAGGTGACAACTTTAATGTAAGTGGGAATCTACAAACAATGAACGAATCCATGGTTATTACATTTTCAGAACTTCGTGATGATGAGAATTTGGTAAAAATAGGAGATCCAGTTGTGACATCCTATGTTTCAGACCAGTATCATCAGGGCATTTTAATTGGGTATATTGCCAGTGTGGAAAATGGTCCAAATAATTTAACCAAAATCGGTACAATCACACCTGTAGCAGATTTTGAACATTTGGAAGATGTACTTGTTATTTTAAAGAACAAGGATGTTGGAGGAACAGAGATAACAGAGTAGGAGTTTTGTATGCTTAGAAAGATTGTATTGTTTATCATTATTTCTATATGCTTTGTTTTACAGACAACTACATTTCAAACACTTTCTTTTGCTGGAATTACTCCCAATCTTATGATTATTGTGGTTGCAGCATTTGGACTTATGCGTGGAAAACGTGAGGGAATGTATATTGGCTTTATTTGTGGACTCCTTATTGACATTTTTTTTGGTTTTTACCTAGGAGTTTATGCTTTATTATACATGTATGTTGGATATTTGACAGGATTGTTCCAAAAGCGTTTTTATCCAGAAGATATTAAATTGCCTTTGTTACTTATATCGGCAAGCGATTTCGTAGCAAATTTGTTTATTTATGTTGTTTTGTTTTTAACAAGAAGTAGATATGATTTTGGGTATTATTTTATGAATGTTATTATTCCAGAATTGGTATATACCATGGTAATAACCATTTTCCTTTATTTAATACTATTAAAAATCAATCAGAAACTAGAAAATTATGAGAAAAGGAGAGCGATAAAATTTGATTTATGATATAAAAGAATTTTTGCATCGATTCTTTCGTTCGCGATTATTTGTACTTTCAACAGCAATGTTTCTCCTTTTTGCAACAATTCTAGTTCGAGTTTTTTCTTTGCAAATTGTAAATGGACAAGAATATCAGGACAATTTTGTAATGCGAATTGAAAAAACATTGTCGAAGGATGCTACGCGTGGAAATATTTATGATTGCAATGGCAATTTGTTGGCCTATAATGAGCTGGCTTATTCAGTAACTATTTCAGATAGTGGTACTTATAGAAATAATAAAGTAAAGGCACAAACTCTTAATCCTCAGTTAGCAGAGATTGTTCAAATGCTCGAACGAAATGGAGATAGCTTTTACAATAATAACTTTAAAATTGATTATAATGAAGATGGAACATATAGCTTTAATATAAGTGGGACCAAACTTAAACGTTTTTTAGCGGATATTTTTGGTAAAGCTTCTTATGATAGCTTGGGCTATAATAAAGACTATGGTTTTAATGAAGCAACTGCAACTGCGGAGCAGGTAATGCAGTATATGAAAGGTAAGTATTATCTTGATGATACATATGATGAATCAACCGCATATAAAATTGTGTGTATTCGTTATGCTATGAGTTCGACATATTATAGCCGATATGAATCTACTTTGATTTCACAGGATGTATGTGATAGAACACTTGCATATATCAATGAACACTCTGATCGATTGATTGGAGTAAATATTGAAGAAGATATGATTCGAAAGTACAACGATAGTGTATATTTTGCTTCGCTGATAGGATATACAGGTAAGATTTCAGATGCGGAATATGCAGAACTATCAAAACTTGATGACACATATCGAACAGATGATACTGTAGGTAAATCGGGACTCGAACAGTATTACGAATCCTATCTGCGAGGTGATAACGGACAGCAGGTGGTGTATTTAGACACGCTTGGTCGTATCCAAGAGGTAGTAAGTAATACAGATCCAGTTGCGGGAAATGATTTGTATCTTTCCATTGATGCAAAACTGCAGAAAGATACGTATCTCCTTTTGGAGCAGGAAATAGCCGGTATTGTCTATTCTAATATTAAGAGTGGCAATATCCCTATGACGGATGTATATTTTGCATTAATTGATAACAATGTAATTGATATCACTGCCTTTGATGACGAGGATGCAACGGTTACAGAAAAAGCTGTATATGAGAAATTTTTGATTGAACAGACAGAAGCATTAAATGATCTTAAAACACAGTTTTATGCTTCAAAGCCACTGGCTATTAACGATATGTCAGATGAGTTACTTGATTATGTAACTTATGTAATTGACTTGTTAAAGAGTGAAAAACTCTTGGTTACTTCTAAAATTGATAGTGAAAGTTCCACATATCAAAGTTGGCGTGATGGTAAAATTAGTCCAAAGGAATATTTAACTTACTGTATTGCACAGCAGTGGATTGATATTAGTTTATTGAATGTGGATACAAAATATGCTGATACAACAGAAGTTTATGATGCACTTTGTAATTTTGTTATGACAGAAGCTGTTGCGGATAAGGATTTTGCGAAATATGTATACAAATACATGGTTCCTAAGAATGAAGTAACAGGGAAACAGTTATGCCTTTTATTATTTGAGCAGGCTGTTTTAGACTATGATGATACAACCTATCAAAAAATCCAAAAAGGTTCGATTTCGCCATCTGGTTTTATATTAGATAAAATTAATAATATAGAGATTACACCAGCACAGCTGGCGCTTGATCCATGTACTGGTTCTACTATTATTACAGATGTTAATACAGGTCAGATTAAGGCTTTGGTAAGCTATCCAGGTTATGATAACAATAAGCTGGCTAATGGTGTAGATGCAGTATATTATGCAAAGCTTAATGATGATAATTCTAATCCACAGTGGAATTATGCTACACAGGAAAAAACTGCACCAGGTTCCACATTTAAGATGCTGACTTCTACAGTAGGTTTGGCAGAAGATATCATTACTACAACGAGTGAAATTGATTGTACTGGTATCTTCCTCGAGGTAGATAACCAGCCTAAGTGCCATGTGTATCCAGGAAAGCATAAGCTTGATAATGTAACAGAAGCAATTCGAGATTCATGTAACGTATTTTTCTATACAGTAGGTTATAATCTAAGCTTTAAAGATACAGGTATTTATAATGATAATACAGGTATTAAATATTTCCAGAAATATGCATCCATTTTTGGATTAAATCAGAAAACAGGATTAGAGGTTGCTGAATCTCAGTCGTCGATTGCTACGGAATATCCAGTAATGACGGCTATTGGACAGAGTAATAATAATATTACTACTGCAGCTTTATCTAGATATGTTACGGCAGTGTCAACAGGAAAGCTTTATAACTATCAGTTAATGAGTAAAATTGTTGATTGTAATGGAAATATATTGGAAAATTATATTCCTGAATACAATGACATTAGTTCAACTTTAAATGCAGAAGAATGGACATCCATTCGTTATGGAATGAATCTTGTATGTCAGAATAATAGTGCATTTAAAGGATTTTCTATCAATGTTGCTGGTAAAACAGGTACTGCTCAGCAGGTGTCTACCAGACCAAACCACGCTTTGTTTGTAGGCTATGCCCCTTATGAAGCACCAGAGATATCAATTGCTACTCGTATTGCATATGGATATACTTCCAAGAATGCAGCTACTGTTTCAAAAAACATTTTATCCGTATATTTTGGATTGCAGACAGCAGAAGATATCTTAGCATTAAAAGCAGAAGGAGCAAACAGCTCTTCTAGCAATATAGTAACAGACTAACAGGAGGTTGTTTTCATGGGTGAAACCATTGTTTTCACTTCAGGAAAAGGCGGTGTTGGCAAGACAACAACAATTGCTAACATTGGAGCAGGACTTTCACAGTTAGATAAAAAAGTCATTATGTTAGATACTGACATGGGACTTCGAAATTTAGATGTTGTTATGGGGTTGGAGGATCAAATAAATTATAATCTTCTGGACCTTTTGGAAAACAGATGCAGGTTAAATCAGGCAATTATTAGGGACAAGCGTTTCCCTAATTTGTATATGATTCCTGCTTCATTAAAGAGTATACCTTTAGAGAAATATCAAAAGGCATTTTCAATTCTTCTTGAACATTTAAAAAAAGAATATGATTATTGCCTGATTGACTGTCCCGCAGGGATTGAACAGGGGTTTCGATTTGCAATATCTGTAGCAGACAGAGCGATTCTACTTACGACACCACATATTTCAGCAATTAAGGATGCAAGCCGCGTGCTTATGCTACTTAATGCATACAATATTCCACGTATTGAACTTATTATAAATGAATACGAGGAACGCCTTGTGAAAAAGAAATATATACTGTCGAAAAAGGATATTGAAGAACTTTTTGAAATTCCAATTTTAGGAACAATTCCACATGATACAAAAGTCATAATTAGTCAGAATAAGGGAATACCTGTAGTGACGATGCGTTCGAGAGCGACACGTCAGTTTATGTACTTATCCGAACAAATGATAATAGAAGAAGATTTGGAAGGAGAGGAGTGCATTTATGATTTTTCCTAAAGAAGATGTTTCGTCTATCGCCAAAGAACGTCTTAAGCTTATGATGGAGTCAGACTCTTTGGAATACTCATCTAATGATATTTCTAGATTAAAAAAAGAAATATCCGCATTAGTAAGTCGCTACTTTGATGTGTCTGCGGATATGTTTGAAGTAAAGATTACATTGAAACAAAATAAGAAAAGAGTTTAAAATGCTAAAACAATACAAACTAAAGAATTATCATTTTCAACTAATTTTATATATTTGTGCATTGACAATCATTGGTATATTTGTAATTGGTAGTGCTCGTCCAGACTTACAACCAAAACAAATAATTGGTTTTGTTGCTGGAATCTGTATTATGCTCGTAGTTTCTATCATGGATTACTCCTTTTTACTCAAGTTTCCGTGGCTTTACTATGCTTTAATGATAGGCTTGCTACTTATGGTAGAGTTGTTTGGTAAAAATGTAAATGGTGCACAACGCTGGCTTGAAATCGGAGAAGATTCGGGTATTACAATTCAGCCATCAGAGTTTGCGAAACTAGCGATAGTTGCATTTTTTGCTTACTTTTTTACAAAGTATCAGGAGTATATTAACACCACCAAAACATTAGCAACGGCTTTTGTATTTGCTGGAATTCCACTGTTTTTTATCTTGAAACAGCCAGACCTTTCTACGACAATTGTTACAACTGTTATTTTTGCTGTGCTCTTGTTTATTGCTGGATTAAGTTATAAAATAGTGGTGACAGTTCTAGCGATTGCCATACCGGCAGTTGTTGTATTTTTAACCTATGCTATTCAATTAGCTAAGAATGTTGATGCGAAATATCCATATCAGTTGGATCGTATCATGGCATGGCTTTATCCAGAGGATCCTAGATGGGCCAGCAAGGCACTTCAACAGCAAAATGCAATTATGGCGATAGGTTCAGGACAGCTTTGGGGCAAGGGATTAAATAACTCAGAAGCAACCTCAATGCTGAATACAAACTATATTTTAGAGCCACAGACTGACTTTATTTTTGCCGTTATTGGTGAGGAGTTAGGTTTTGTAGGCTGTACGATTGTAGTGGCACTTTTATTCTTAACAGTAGTTGAATGTGTTTATATTGGAAGTAGAGCAAAGGATTTGCAGGGAAGACTTATATGTTGTGGCATGGCTACATGGATAGGTTTCCAAAGCTTTGTTAATATAGGCGTTAATACAGGCCTTTTACCTAACACTGGCGTACCATTACCATTCGTAAGCTATGGTTTATCTTCGGTCATAGCAATTTATATTGGAATGGGATTTGTACTCAATGTTGGCTTACAACCGAAAAAATATTAAGGAGGAGTATCTCAATGAACATCGGACTTGTTGCACATGATTCAAAGAAAAAATTAATGCAGAATTTTTGTATCGCTTACAGGGGAATTTTATCTAAGAATGATCTGTTTGCAACTGGTACAACTGGAAGATTAATCGAGGAGGTTGCAAACTTATCTGTACACAAATACCTAGCAGGACATTTAGGTGGTTCACAGCAGTTAGGCGCTCAGATTGAGCATAATGAAATTGACTTGGTTATCTTTTTAAGAGATCCTTTACAGCCAAAATCTCACGAGCCAGATGTAAATAGCATCGTAAAATTATGTGATGAACACAATATTCCTTTAGCAACAAATCTTGCTACAGCGGAATTATTGATTAAATCTTTAGATAGAGGAGATTTAGAGTGGCGTGAAATGTACAAATAGAATTCTCTGCCTGGTGTGTGCAGCTGCGGTATTATTATCTGGCTGTAGCTTTCAGCAGGTAGAATTAGAAAAAGAATATGATGCTTATTCCTTTCATAAATCCTTTACAAATCAAGATGTATCTGTAAATGCAGATTATTTTGCTAAAGACCTTTGTGTTTCTAATGCAATCAACTTTAACACAGAAGGAACGTATGCACGTGTTGCAAAAGGTGCTGGTGTATTTAATCTCACTACAGATGAAGTTATGTATAATCTGGATATTTTTAATAAATTATATCCGGCAAGTACAACCAAGATTCTTACTGCATATATCATTATTAAAGATTGTGACCTTAATGCTGTTGTGACGGTAAGTGAATCAGCAGCGGATCAGGCGGAAGATTCCTCTGTTTGTGGATTAAAAGCAGGAGATAGCATAACAGTAAACGACCTTTTATATGGTTTAATGTTAAAAAGCGGTAATGATGCTGCAGAGGCTTTGGCAGAATATCATTCTGGAAGCATAGAAGCATTTGCGGAGGTTATGACCCAGGAAGCTCACCGTATGGGAGCAACCAATAGTCAGTTTAAAAATCCTAGCGGTTTACCGGATAAAGAGCATTATACAACTGTTTATGATATGTATTTAATTATGCGTGAAGCTATTCAGCAGGAGAAATTTGTTGAAATAATTAGTGCGAAGAAAAAAGCGGTTGCATATAAAGGGGCAAATGGGAAAACAATAGAAAAAACCTATACTAGCAATAGTCGATATAAATCTGGAGAAGTGGAAACACCAAATGGAATTAATGTAATTGGTGGTAAGACTGGCACTACATATGATGCAGGATATTGCCTTGTTTTGTATTCAAAAAATGCAGATAACGAGGAGATTATCAGTATTGTGTTTAAAGCAGATTGTCGCCATAATTTGTATTTGTTTATGAATGAAATTTTACGTAAGTTTGCGAAATAGTGATTGTATTTTCTGTGCAAATGTTCTATAATTAGTTTAATCAGTAAAAATTTTTTAGATATTTTTACGCTATAATAAAGTCCAGGGGGTAAATTGCCATGATAGAAATCATCTGTGGTGAAAAAGGAAAAGGAAAAACCAAAGAACTTTTAGGAAAGGTAAATGCAGCAATTCAAACAGCTAATGGAAACGTTGTTTATTTAGATAAGAGCCAGAAACATATGTATGAATTAAACAATAAAGTTCGTCTTATCAATGTAATGGACTATCCAGTTTCTAACTGTGATGAATTTGTTGGTTTTATCTGTGGTATTATTTCACAGGACAACGATTTGGAAGAAATGTACCTTGATAGTTTCCTTACAATCGCTGACGTTGACACAGAAGATGAAATCACAAAAGCAATCGAAAAACTCGATGTAATCAGTGAAAAATTCAAAGTAAAATTCATCTTAAGCGTATCTAAAAACGAAGCAGACTTACCAGAGTGTGCAAAAGCTAAAATTGTTGTATCTCTCTAATTAAGAGTTACATATTATACCCCGGCATAGCAATATGCCGGGGTTTTTATGTGCTTTTTTAATCAATCATGTTAGAACGGATTCGTCCATAGAAAGTAAGCATGTATACTCCACTTAAACCTACCAGTGCATAAATGATACGTGAAAGCCAAGTCATATCACCAAAAATAAAAGAAACTAAGTCAAATCGGAAAAAGCCAATTAAGCCCCAGTTCACACATCCAATGATAGCTAAAGTTAAAAGAGAATTATCAATCCATTTCATATTATTCGCCTCCTTAATTTTTTAATAGTATGAGACAAATACTTCCATAATATACATGCCTATTTGTTGTATTTAAAAAGAAAAAATGTTACAATAAAATGTATTCGAATCATAAAGATTCTAAGTTAAGGAGAGACTATTTTGGCAAAGAATAAAGATCTTGTAAAATATAAAAATTCAGGCAACTTTAACATGGGTGTTGTTGTATTTTTTATTATCATTATCTACGTTTTATTTAATATATTTTCATATTTTACAAAACCACATATTGCAGAATATCAGGTTCAGCAAGGCACAATTGCATCCAACAATATTTACCAGGGAATTATAGTGCGTGACGAGACAGTTGAATATGCTGAACACGATGGATATATCAATTATTATGTGAAAAATGCATCGAAAGTATCTATTAATGATGTAATTTATTCTATTGATACAACAGGGGAGATTTCAAAAGCGATTGCGTCTTCCGCTAATAAATCAGATGCCTTGTCCAAGGAAAGCTTATCTTCGATTTCACAAAGCCTGGATACATTTGTAAAGGATTATAATGCAAATCGTTTTTCAGAAAGTTATACATTCTATAATAATTTAAATACTACAATTGCACAGAGTATAAATACCAATGCGCTTACAGAATTATCAGATAAGGTAACTCAAGCAGAAGCTAACCAGACATTTTTCAAGTTTAAGTCAGATAGAGATGGCATTATTGTATATGAAATAGATGGTTTTGAAAATTATACAATTGAAGATATTACATCAGCCAAAATCAATTACAATGGATATAAATCGAATCATTTATTTGAAAATCAGGAAGTAAGCACTTTGGATCCAGTTTATAAGCGTATAAATAGTGAAGATTGGAATATAATTGTTCCGATTAGTGAAACTCTTGCTAAAGATTTAAATGAACGTTCCAGTGTGAAAATTCGTTTTTGCAAGGATGATTTTACTACAAATGCATTGTGTGGAATCATTAAAGGGTCTGATGAGGATTATTTTTTAAATATTTCTTTGAAAAAAGCAATGATACGCTATGCAAATGACAGATTTATCGATATTGAATTAGTGATGAGTGAAAAGAGTGGTTTAAAGATTCCGCAGTCAGCAATTACTTCAAAAGAATTCTTTACAGTACCAAAAGAGTATTTCACTTTAGGTGGTGACTCGTCGAATCCAGGTCTTATGATAAAGCACACGGTAGATGGTGTAGATACTGTTAAGACGCTTCATCCTACACTTTATTATGAAACAGAAGAATATTATTATATTGATAGCGAAGAGGTGGCCGAGGGAGATAAGATTCTTATGGCAGATTCGCAAAGCACGTATACGATTGGAACGGACAAGGGGTCGTTGATAGGTGTATATAATATTAATAAAGGTTATGCAGTATTCAAGCAGATTAATATTATTTATGAAAATGAAGAATATGCAATCGTAGAGACGAAAACTTCATATGGTATTTCTTTATACGATCATATTGCACTTGATGCCAGCGAGATTAAAGAAAATCAGTTAACATCAAAATAAAAAGGAGAAACATGGATATTCAGTTAAATTTAAAAGAAGTAGAAGCGAATATTCGAATTGCATGCAAAAATAGCGGACGAGCTCGTGAAGAAATTACGCTTATTGCTGTTAGCAAGACGAAACCAATAGATTTATTAAATGAGGTATATAACGCTGGAATTCGCGATTTTGGAGAAAATAAAGTTCAGGAAATGTGTGAAAAGTATGAAGTAATGGAAAAAGATATTCGTTGGCACATGATTGGACATTTACAGACAAACAAAGTAAAATACTTAATCGGTAAAACATCTCTTATTCATTCTGTTGACAGCTACAAGCTAGCATGTGAGATTGAAAAACAAGCTGCAAAGTATGACTGTATTATGGATATTTTAATTGAAGTAAATATTGCAGAAGAAGAATCGAAGTTTGGTTTAGCAAAAGATGATGTCGTTGAACTTGTAAAACAGGTTGCACAGTTACCACATGTTCGAATCAAAGGTCTTATGACTGTGGCACCATATGTAGTTGATTCTGAAGAAAATCGAACATTTTTCCGCAAGATAAAGCAATTATCTGTTGACATAAATAATCAAAACATAGATAATGTAAGTATGGATATACTTTCTATGGGAATGTCTGGTGACTACATGGTTGCCATTGAAGAAGGTGCGACTATGGTTCGTGTTGGAACAAACATTTTCGGCGAAAGAAATTATAATAGATAGGTGGAGAATCGATATGAGTTTTATGGATAAAGTATTAGATGTATTACGTTTGAACGATGATGACGATGATTATGAATTTGCGAATGAAGAGTACTTTGATGATGAAGATGATTATGATGAACCTAAGAAGAAAACTCCTCGTAGAGAAAACAAGGTAGAAGTGAAAGAAAAACCACCGGTTTCTAAAATTACTCCTATCAGCAAAGCGCAGAAAAAACAGACAGGAAATACAGGCATGGAAGTATGTGTAATTAAACCAACCACAATTGAAGATGAAATTGAAATCGCAGATACTTTGTTATCTGGCAGAACTGTGCTTATCAATATGGAAGGCTTAAATGTCGAACTTGCACAGAGAATTATTGATTTTACATCTGGTGCTACATATGCTATGCATGGAAGTCTTCAAAAGGTTTCTAATTATATTTTCCTTGCAACTCCTAATGGAGTAGATATTTCAGGCGATATCCAGAATCTTATGGACGCGTTTGGAGCAGGAAGCAGCTTTTCTTATTAATTATGAATGAACAGGAATTATGTAAAAAACGTCTTATAGACTTATCAAAACAGGCAGATATTAAGGGAATCGTTACTTTTAGCGGTTTCCTTAATTTAAATGAACAGAATATTTATCATACAACAAAAAAAGAGCTTTATACTAAGGCTGAGCTTTTTGGTGGATATGATAGCGCTGAGCGTCAGATGATTGCATTTATCCCTGATGCTCTTTCTTATGAATATGAGTATCCAATTCGGTGTATTCACATTGTACCGAAATATCCTAAGTTTGCTGAAAACCTTACTCATCGTGATGTGTTAGGGGCATTAATGAATCTTGGGATTGAGCGTAATCGCCTAGGTGACATTCTATGCTTTGAGCGGGATTATTATGTGTTTTGTGATGAAGGTGTTTTAAGCTTTATTTTGGCTGAATTAACCAAAATTAGACATACAATGGTGGATTTGTCAGAAGAGTATGATTATTGTCATTTACAGGCAAATATTCGCTTAGAAGAGCAATATGAGATGATTGCTTCGAACCGAATTGACTGTATTATAGCAAAAGCATTCCATTTGTCACGTTCTGAGAGTGCACAGCTACTTGCTTCAGAAAAGGTTTTTATTAATGGCAAATGTATTACAAACTGTAATCAGGCATGTGAAGACGGTTCTATTGTATCAGTACGTGGTAAAGCTCGTTTTATTTTTGAAGATTGTAATGCAACTAGTAAAAAAGGCAAATTACGTGTAAAATTTTCTTTTTATAAATAGATCCAGGAGAAAAATTTCCTATGAATAAAAAAAATAATAAAACACTTATGTTTAGTGCCATTTTAACATCGATTCTTATTGGCTTAGACCAATTAACCAAATATTGTGCGGCTATTGGCTTGAAGGGTAAGCCAGCAATTCCAATTATTAAGGATGTATTTGAGTTGAAATACTTAGAGAATACAAGTGCGGCCTTTGGAATGGATCCTATATCCTTACTGCATAATATATTTCAATTCGATATTTTCCAGCAAAATCCACAGCTATATTTGAATGTACGTATGGGATTCTTTTATATTCTTACTTTTGCAATGATTTTTGTCTTTATTTGGGTATTTATAAAGGTTCCGGCATTGAAACGATTTATATGGATTGATTTTATTTTGATTTTTATGACAGCTGGAGCGATTGGTAATTTAATTGATCGAATGGTACAGCAATATGTGATTGATTTTCTGTATTTTAAATTGATTGATTTTCCAATTTTTAATGTCGCAGATATTTATGTAACATGTTCTGCCATTATTTTATTGATTTTAGGTATATTCTATTATAAGGATGAAGATATTGAGATGATTTTTCCAACTAAGAAGAAAGATAAGGAAGTATAATGAAAACAGAGATTTTTGAGGTAATGGAAGAGCAGGAAGGTGAACGCTTAGATAAGTTTTTAAGCATTATTTATCCGGATGCTTCGCGTTCTTTTTTTCAAAAGTTAATAAAAGAAAATGCTGTTTTAGTTAATGATAAATCTGAGAAAGCAAGTTATCGAATGAATTTCGAAGATGTTGTAACGATTCATTTCCCAGATGCAGTAGAAACTACGATTGAGCCGGAAGATATTCCGCTCGATATCTTATATGAGGATGATGATTTACTAATTGTAAATAAACCCAAAGGGATGGTTGTACATCCATCTGCAGGACATTATAGCGGAACACTCGTAAATGCTATTATGTATCATTGCAAAGATAGTTTGAGCGGAATAAACGGTGAAATTCGTCCAGGAATTGTACATCGTATTGATATGGATACAACTGGATCTTTAATTATTTGTAAAAACGATAATAGTCATGTGCATATTGCGGAACAGATAAAGGTTCATTCTGTAAATCGTATTTATGAAGGTATCGTGTATGGAAATGTAAAAGAGGATGAGGGAACGATAGAAGGTGCAATTGGCCGACATCCGGTAGAACGCAAGAAAATGGCTATAAACGAGAAGAATGGTAAACCAGCCATAACACATTATAAAGTATTGGAACGTTTTGGTAACTATACTTATATGCAATTTAAACTTGAAACTGGACGAACACATCAAATTCGTGTTCATATGTCAAGTATTGGTCATCCATTATTGGGTGATAGCTTATATTCTAGTGGTAAAAGTGCTTTTAAGAACCTATGTGGGCAGACTTTACATGCGAAAACGATTGGTTTTATTCATCCTAGTACAGGAGAATATATGGAATATAGCGCAGCATTGCCAGAATATTTTGAAAAATTACTGTCACAGTTGAAAATTAAGCAATAATTTGATACAATAAATTAAAAGACAGGTAATAAAAGGGGGCTTTTATATGGGACATCATGTATATACAATTGGTAGAGAATTTGGTAGTATGGGGCTTTTGGTAGGTCAGAAGCTTGCAGAACGCCTTGGAATTAAATATTATGACAAAGAATTATTACAGCAGGCTGCAAAGGATTCAGGTTTCTGTGAAGAGATTTTTGAAAATCATGATGAAAAGGCATCTAATAGTTTCCTTTATTCTTTAGTAACAGATACATATTCTACAGGTAGTTATATGGCTGCGCCTTTCCTTGACATGCCTTTAAATCATAAGGTTTTCTTGGCTCAATTTGATACCATTAAGAAAATTGCTGAGAAGGAACCATGTGTTATTGTAGGCCGTTGTGCTGATTATGCATTGGCAAATCAGCCAGGCGTAATGAATGTATTTATACGTGCAGATTTAGACGATCGTATTAAAATCATTAGTAAGCGTATGGATTTAACTGAAAATAAAGCTAAAGACATGATTCTAAAAAATGATAAACAACGTGCAAGCTATTACAACTACTACACAAGCAAGAAGTGGGGCGATACTGCTAGTTATGACTTATGTATTAATACTAGTAAAATTTCTGTGGATGATGCAGTTGATTTGATTTTAGATTTCCGTAAATATATGGATAAGAAAACAAAAGCTGGAATTCAGATGCCTGAATAAATGCAATAAATTATTATTACATAGCAAAATAAAATTAGGAAGTTCTCTGTATAGAGAGCTTCCTTTTTTTAGTTATTAATATTGTATTTTATGCTTATCTATTCGTTAAACTAGACTTTTGCGAATATATAGACATAACACATAATAGGCGACAATATGCTATTTTTCGCATAAAATCGCTACTATCTTGTGTTCGTTGAAATTATGTTTTTCGAATAATTATAATTCTTTAGAATCCAACACAATTGTAAATGGTCCATCATTTAATAATGATATTTTCATATCAGCACCAAAGCTTCCGGTTTGAACATTTGAAATCTGTTCTTTGCATTTTTCAATGATATATTCATACATTTGGTTTGCCATATCAGGTTTACCAGCATTTGTAAATGATGGACGATTTCCTTTTTTACAGTCTGCATATAAAGTAAATTGTGAAATAAGAAGTAATCCTCCGTTCACATCGGCTAAGGATAAATTGATTTTATCGTTTTCATCATCAAAGATACGCATTCCAATGAGTTTTTTTATCATTTTATCAGCAATTTCTGTGGTATCTTCATTGGAAACACCAATAAAAACGCAAAATCCCTGCTGAATTTCACCGATTACCTGGTTATCTACGGTGCATGAAGCATTTTTTACGCGTTGAATTACAAATTTCATAGTAGTTACTCCTAAATTTCATTAAACTATTCGCAAAACCTAGCCAAACTATTCGTTTTCATGTATAATAAACAATGAAAATGACGTTTTACGAACGTATTTTTACATATTATATCATAAAATATAAAAAATCGGAGGATTTTATGAAAATACAACAATTATACAGTTATGTACGTCGCGCGGTAGACGATTACCATATGATTGAAGAAGGCGACAAAATCGCAGTGGGCATTTCCGGTGGAAAGGACTCTCTCACTCTCCTATATGCTCTTGCAGGTCTTAGACGCTTTTATCCAAAGAGATTTGAGCTTATTGCGATTACAGTCGACTTAGGCTTTGAAGGCTTCGATTTGACCCCAATAAAGGCCTTGTGCGAGGAATTAGATGTGGAATATCATATTGCTAAGACAGATATTGGAAGTATTATATTCGAAGAACGTAAAGAAGCCTCTCCTTGCTCTTTATGTGCAAAAATGCGTAAAGGTTCTTTAAATGATACTGTAAAGGCACTTGGCTGCAACAAAGTAGCATATGCACATCATATGGATGATATTGTAGAAACGATGTTCCTATCTTTAATTTATGAAGGACGTTTTCACTCCTTCTCTCCTGTTACTTATTTGGATCGTATGGATTTAACTGTGATTCGTCCTATGATGTACCTTCCTGAAGCAGATGTAATCGGTTTTATGAATAAATATGAGGTTCCTACTGTTAAAAATCCATGTCCTGTAGACGGTCTTACCCGTCGCGAGTATGCAAAAGACCTGGTGCGTCAGATAAACCTTGAGAATCCTGGAGCAAAGATGCGTATGTTTCATGCCATTTTAGAGGGAAATATCAAAGGATGGCCACAGCGCTATGAACGTGAACCTCGTACCAAGGATAAGAAGAAAAATGAAAAGGATTCATAGCTATGAGAAAAGAAAAAGCTTATCATGAAGATTTAAATATCAAAAATGAATTACATTTACGTGAACTTATGTCTCATCTCCCACGTTTCTGTAAACAGTTTTTTATTGGAATTGAGCATAAAACAGCTTCTCGTACACGAATTGCCTATGCATATGATTTAGGATGCTTTTTTGATTATTTACATAAGGAAAATCCAATCTGTAAAAAAATGGATATTACGGATTTTCCAATTACGATTTTAGATGAATTAAAACCAATGGATATTGAGGAGTATCTGTATCATCTTAAATTATATGAAAAAGATGGTGTTGCGCATGCAAATGACGAACGTGCGATTAAGCGCAAGCTCTCTTCTCTTCGTACTTTTTACAATTATTTTTATAAACATGAGTTGATCGACAACAACCCTGCCATTAAAGTAGATATGCCTAAAATTCATGAAAAAGCAATTGTTCGACTTGATGTCGATGAAGTTGCTCAATTGCTTGATGAAGTCGAATCTGGCGAGAAATTATCGTCTAGGCAGCAAATGTATCACGAACGTACAAAAGTTCGCGATTTGGCCATTTTAACGCTTCTTTTGGGCACTGGTATCCGTGTATCAGAGTGTGTAGGACTGGATTTGAATGATGTAGACTTTAAAAACAATGGAATTAAGGTGCATCGCAAAGGCGGTGCCGAAGTAATCGTATATTTTGGTGATGAAGTTATGGAGGCACTCTCTGACTATATCGAAGAACGTCAGATGATTACACCAGTTGAAGGACATGGCAATGCACTCTTTCTTTCTATGCAAAATAGACGAATTACTGTTCGCGCGGTAGAGAATCTTGTAAAGAAATATTCCAAGCTTGTAACTAATGTAAAGAAAATTACACCACATAAGCTTCGAAGCACATATGGCACTACCCTTTATCAGGAAACCGGCGACATTTATCTCGTTGCAGATGTTCTTGGACATAAAGATGTAAATACGACTCGTAAACACTATGCTGCACTTGAAGAAGACAGACGTAGACGTGCCGGTCGTGTGGTAAAACTTAGAGATATATAAATTAAAAATCGGAAGAGATAATAATTTCTCTTCCGATTTCATTTTGTCTATAGTTATTCTACTGTAAGAATTCCATTTACGACAGAACCTTTGATTGTATCTCCTACTTTTGCAAATAAAAGCTTTTCATTATTTTTGAATAATGCTTTATATACAGTTCCATCTGCAGTTCCCATATATACATATGTGTTTCCGTCGATATCTACATATTGAATCACAGAAACCACAAATTCAACAGGTGTTGATTCTACTTCAGGCTGTTCATCTGGTACAGTACCAATGATATCTTCATTAACATTTAATCCTAATTTTTCGGCATATTTTGTTACGCAAGCTTCTCTAGAGTCTGCTACAACTACTTTTCCGTAGTCCTTTACATTTACCATGTAATACATCTTTACAAGACCAGAATTATCTTTTAATACACCGATATAAGCCAGTTCGTTATCAACATTAATCAATGTAGGGAAAGAAGCAACATAACCATACTGCTGTACTTCACCCATTGCTGCATTCATCGCAGATTGTTCATTTGCACTAGATACTGCAAAGTATTTGTACTGCCCTGTTCTTTCGTTTACCATGATAAAACCAAGGTTAGAACTATCAGCAGCCATTGATGTAACGCCTGTATATACATAGATATCGCCATCTTTCGCTATATAACCATAATCAGCTCCCGCTTCAATATATACTTCGCCATCTTCTTCATAATAGCTCTCAATTTTGGTTGTCTGCATACATCCAGTATTTGCACCAAAGGATGTACCATTCCAGAATCCGTTTACATTTTTATACGCTACATCATATAACGAACAGATTAAATCACCAGGGAAAACATAATCTACCCACTGTGGAATATCTGATACATCATAGTATTCACTATCTCCAGTTACAGGATCTGTAATAATTGCACCGATAACGATTTCACCACCAAATACACCAATCGTCTTATCAAACACACTGGAAACATAATATGGTTTTCCATCTTCATCTACTTCAAAATGAATGTTTCCATAGATTAAAGTTGGGAATTGATAATGTAAGTGACGATTTAAGTCTTCGCTAAAGTATGCAGAAGGAATGTATTTCATTCCTTCATCTAATTTTACATAATCAGCAGTCATAGTTGTTGGTGAAACAGATACATAGCCAGTTACACCTTCTTCTCGATTACTCATCCATTTAAATAAACCAAGGTATTCAAGTGGGGCTACTTTTACAGCGTCTTCTTTAATATTAAGCTGTATATATTCCTCTGATACGTTAAATGCAGAGAAGTTTTCAATTGCACCAATTTCTCTATCTCCAAGCTGTTTTGCAGATGAAGTATCCATAAGTGCAATACTTCCGGCATCTTTTTCAGAAAGAATGGCTTCACCTGATTCAACCTGTTCTACTTGAATGATATTTGCATAATTTCCAGCATTAAAAATCTGTGCACCTGTAATCATACAAATAATGAATGCAGGAATCATGATAGCTGGTAATACAAATGGTAAATTGATAAGTTTTTCATATCGTTTAGTCTCATATTTTCCAACAGATGACGCTACTGCGATTGCATTGATAAATGTATAGATTAACAATACAAAAAACAATTTAATCCAGGTTCCTTCATAATGAATATTCCAAGGTGTTGGTAATAAATAATCAAAGCCTAATGTAATTATGGTACTGATTACAAGTCCAATTACAACAGCTTGCCAGATAGGTTTTTCTTTCATTCTTTTCATATTATGTACTCTCCTTTTCTAGATAAGTTTTAACAACACATAATTCCTCTATGTTTAAATTCATAATAAATTTTGCTAACTTCAGTTTGTTCAAAATCCAGTTTTAATTCAGCGTCTTCTCCTGAATACATGACATAATTTCGACCTTTGCATCGAATGACTACGCGATAATGTCCTTTATCTTGATAGGTTCGATTAATAATCATGTATTTTACTACTTTTTTTATTTTTTGATAAGGGATAATTCGTTCTTTTTTGCTGCGTTTTAAAATCACATGGTCTTCTTGGAATATTGCAGTAAGCACTTCTTTAAATTCCAGAAAACGGTCCATTAGTACAGCGCCAAAAATAATCAAAATGAATGTGAAAGCTGGAAGCCAGAAGCTTGCATTAAAATTGGGATAAATCTTTAGTATCTCTTGGTTTGCTGCAAGTGAAATATGAAATATTGCTACAAAGCCAACAATGATAAGTAACTTATATTGTTTATCTACAATCGCTTTATATTCTTTTACCATGTCTCTTTCTCCTGCTCACGTTTCTTTTTAAACATTTTATATGCGATAAAAATGCCACCGATAACCATAAAACCACCAACGCCTAACAAAAGAACCGCCACAACAGTGTCATTTTGCAATATTGATTCATAGCCCATATAGATAAAAAATCCACCAAGTCCAAAAAATATTGTCCACTCAACAACTAAACAAAGAATTCGAAGTGGCATAGGAACTTTTTTATCAGAGCCAATTGCGAGTGTACCTTCTAAGATTATTTCAAATAGTAGTTCTGCTAGAAATTCCATTTTCTGCTCCTTTCACCTACTAAAAGGTTATTTTATGATACTAATATAACATCCTTTTCTTTCCAAAACTTATGCTAAACCTTAACATTACCTTAATTCTAGTATCCATATCTCTTTTTATTCACTTTCAGCATTGTAAAACTAAGTATAAGTGCTATACCTTCTGCCGCTACGATTGCGAGCCAGATACCATCTAAATCAAATATAAGTGGTAACACAAGCACACATACTAACTGGAATAAAAGTGTTCTAAGGAATGATAAAATTGCAGAAATAAGCCCATTTCCTAACGCGGTAAAGAAAGATGAAGCATAAATATTAAGTCCCATTACCACAAAGGAAATACTATAAATCGCAAATCCTCGTTTGGTCATTTCAAATAATTCTGCATTATAACCTACAAAGATTCCTGCTAATATACCAGATGTCAGAATTGCAATGATACACATTCCTATACCCGATATAAGATTAAATAATAGACTCTTTTTATATACGTTTTGTAACTCTTCTTTGTTTCCTGCACCATAATTGTATCCAATAATCGGTGCAGAACCAAAGGCATATCCAATAAATACTCCAACAAAGATAAAGTTTACATACATAATAACACCATATGCTGCTACCCCATTTTCGCCTGCATATTTCATTAACTGTAAGTTGTACAACATGTTTACTAATGACAAGGAAACATTCGTCATAAGCTCAGAAGAACCATTAAAACAGGTCTTGCCAAGGTGTCTAAAATTGATTTTTGCTGGAATTAGACGAAGCTGGCTATCATTCTCACGCATGAAATAAATCAACGGCAAAATACCGCCGACCAACTGGCTAATTCCGGTTGCAGAAGCTGCACCAATCAGCCCCCAACGGAATATACCAATAAATAAAAAATCTAAGATAATATTCGTAACACCTGCCGCTATTGTAATTTTTAGTCCTAAATCAGGCTTTTCAGCGGTAACTAAAAAAGACTGAAAGGTGTTAGTCAGCATAAATGGCGTCATTGTTGCCATAAGAATTGCACCATATGTCACACAGTGCTCTAACATATCTTCTGTTGCACCAAGGAAAATTGCGATTTCTTTAATAAATACGATACCCAATATAGACAATGTGATTCCAACAATAATTAAAACTTTGATAAGCATAGAGAAAATCTCATTTGCCTCTTGCTTCCTCCCTTGTCCCATAGTCATAGATACCAATGCAGTTCCACCAGTACCTATCATAAATCCAAATGCTCCGAGCATCATAGGAAATGGCATAATTAAATTTACTGCAGCAAATTCCGTTTTACCGACATAATTCGACACAAAAAATCCGTCTACCATTCCATAGATAGAAGTAAAAATCATCATTCCAATCGAAGGTAATACGAATCGAAGTAATCTTTTATATGTAAAATGGTCTGATAATTTGATGTCCATGCTTTTCTCCTTTGAATTGATACTATATACAATAAATGAAAAATGCTGGATAAGAAACAGGTATTTCAACCTGAGCCTTATCCAGCATAACATTTCTCACGAATGCTCTGCCCTCCGAGCCAGCTTAATTATTGTAACATAAGGGAGGACATAATTCAAATATAAGATTAGTCAACCACTACTACGCCATCTTCTTTAATTGTAATCTGCATTCCATCTTTTACGAATTCTAAGAATTCTTCGCCGAGTGAATCGATTACTGGCATTTTAGTTTCTGCTCCTTCTAACCATACGTCTGCAAGGATTACACCTGCACCTGCAAGGGAGTCAATTGGTTTAGAGAAAAGCATACATGCAGGCTGTCTTCCCATAGAGCATGCACAATATAATACCAAACCACCTGTTGTAGAACCGATTGTCTGTGGTAAACAAAGTGCTTTTCCTGCCATCTGTTTGTTAAATAAATCCTGGTTGTTCTGATCGCCACAAGTAGCTTTCTT
Source organism: Agathobacter sp. (assembly GCA_045530745.1). Taxonomy (GTDB): domain Bacteria; phylum Bacillota; class Clostridia; order Lachnospirales; family Lachnospiraceae; genus Roseburia. Next base: position 8,491 of record JAZSCQ010000060.1, on the reverse strand, counting down.
ATCACCGAACTGTAACGCTTTCTGGAAAGAAGCAAGTGTGTTAAGTCCACCGTGTGATACTAAAGCTTCTGCCGTAAGCTGTCCTGGAGCAACTACTCTACCTTTAAATTCTCTCATCTTAGTTGCCTCCTTTCGTAATCTGAACTAAAATCTCATCATCTGTATAGTATCGAGCTGTTGTGTATGTACGAAGCTTATTTGATGATGTGATAACTGGCATTGGTCCACAAAGTGGATTGTTCATATACATAAGTGGACAAATATAAGATGTGATAACACCTGTAGCCTTCAGTCTTGCAGCGTATTCTGTCTTATTGAATGCTTCTAATACCTTAGGAGCTGCTGTAAATACTGTAGGGATAACAACTTTGCTGTTGCCTGCTTCTTTTAAGCCAGCTTCTACTTTATCAGTCCAGCTCTTAAGCTGTTCTAAGCTCATATGTGGACATCCCATGAAGCAAAGCTTTGGTTTTGCATCTTTGTTCTTCCACATAACTGGATAGTTGTCATATACTCTCTGAAGCTCAGCATCGTCGATGACATAAACCTGCGCATTATCAGCGATAAGTGTTTCACCGAGTTCTTTTGCTTCTGGAGTAAGGTTATCGATGTGATAAAGACCTACTGCACCGTTAGAAGCTGTAGCTGCACCGAAGTCTTTAAGGTAAGTACAAGCTGCATCATCAAGTTCGGAACCAATCCATTTATCTAGGCCTTTTACATATGGTACATCTTCCATAACTTTCATACCAATTGCAGAGCCAAGAAGCTGTGCTTCTGGCTTCTTAGTTGTCTTGATTTCGATTACCCAAGTAGCTTTTCTGCCTTCGTCTGTTACTAAGCCGAAATATGGAACGAAACCTACTACAGACTGCATAATATCGATAATACCAGAGTTACGGTTACATCTAGCGCCAAGCACTGAGTTTGCATATACTACAGCTGAAGATTCTGCCCAGCTAAGTACATCGCCCTTTTTAGGTTTGTTGCCTACTTCATCCATGTAACATGTACATGTAAAAGCATCTTTATCTAAAAGACCAAGTTTATTTAACTGGCCTTCATAGAAATCCTGTCTAGAGTACATGAAATTTTTGAAGATAAAATCCTGTAAGAAGTTCTTTGGTACATTTGGATCACATGGTCTTGGATCTACTGAGAATTTCTGAGTAGAAATTGCACCATCTTCAATAAGTTTGTCCATCAAGTCATATACAGGACCTAATGCCTTTAAACCAAAAGATGTAACTAAATGTGTATAATCACTAGTAATTGGAATCAACTTTTCAGCTCCAAAAAGCTCTCCGTAACGTACTACAGATTCCATTACTTTAGCGAGTGTTTCGCCCTTTTCGCCATTTAATATGGCTTTCTGTTCATCTGTTAAATACATAGTTTCCTCATTTCTGTGTGGTGACAAAAGCCACCTCGCATATCAATTAATTTTTAGAGTTTCATACCGATATCCCAAGCGCCCCAGATTACTGTACGGAGACTGCCAACCTGAGCAGCATCACCGATAACATGTACATGTTTGCACTTTGCAAATACTGGTGTTGGAACATAACCAACAGATACAATTGTTGTATCTGCTTTTAATTCTTTTACAGTACCATCTTTTTCAGCGATTACTACGCTACCGTCTTTGATTTCTTTTACACTTGCTTCTAAATATGTAGGTACTTTGTTTGAAATAAAGAAGTCACGTAAATAGCTTGCGTTTGGAAGAGGTACTTTATCTGAAACGATAAGGTCATGTTTTGCTTCTACGATGACTGGTTTCTTACCATGTAAGTAAAGGTCATAAGCGATTTCACAACCTGATAAACCACCACCGATGATAACAACATCTTCACCAACGTTAGTCTGATCACCAAGTAAGAAGTCAACTGCTTCTACTGCTTTTTCGATACCAGGAACTGGAATCTTACGAGCTTTTGCACCAGTTGCTACGATTACTTCGTCAGCGTTCAATTCTTCGATGTTCTTAACTTCTGTATTCATATGGATATCGATTGGGTATTTCTGAATTTCTCTTTCATACCAAGCGATAAGCATTCTGTCATGTTCTTTATAAGATGGAGCTGCAGCTGCAATAAAGATACCACCTAAGCGGTCCGTTTTTTCATAAAGAGATACTTTATGTCCGCGTTTTGCAAGGAGGATAGCTGCTTCCATACCACCGATACCACCACCGATAACAGCAATGTTCTTCTGAACTTTTGCAGGTTTGATTTCATATTTATCAGACTGCATTACACGTGGATCTAATGCACAACGAGCAATATGACTTACATCGTGAAGTGACTGCTGGTTAGCTACACCTTTGTATTTTGCCATGTTAAAGCAAGCATTATGACAGCAGATACATGGACGGATATCTTCCATACGTCCTTCCAACATCTTAGTCACCCATTCAGAGTCTGCAAGGAACTGACGAGCTACACCCATACCATCAATAAGACCTTCTTCGATAGCCTTAGCGCCTGTTTCTGGTTCCATACGACCAGCACAAACAACAGGGATATCAACGAATTTTTTGATGTGTGCAACGTCTTCTAAGTTACAGTTGGTAGGCATATACATTGGTGGATGAGCCCAGTACCAAGAGTCGTAGGTTCCGTTATCCGCATTAAGCATATCGTAACCTGCGTCCTGAAGGTATTTTGCTGCCTTTTCAGATTCTTCCATATCACGGCCAAATTCTTCGAATTCTTCGCCAGGAACTGCACCTTCGCAGAAACCTTTCATCTTAGATGTTACAGAGTAACGAAGAGAAACTGGGAAATCTTCACCACAAGTTTCTTTAATTGCTTTTACAATTTCTACTGGGAAACGATAACGGTTTTCAAATGAACCACCGTATTCGTCAGTACGTTTATTGGTACATTCCATTGTAAACTGGTCTAATAAGTAACCTTCATGTACCGCATGTACTTCTACACCATCAACGCCTGCATCCATACATAATTTTGCTGTTTTAGCAAAAGCATCAACGATTTCATGAATTTCTTTCTTAGTAAGCGCACGTGTGGTTAAGTTTTCTGCCCAACGTGAAGGCAATTCACTTGGTGCTGCACTTTCATAAGGAAGGTCGATAATAGGTTTGATTAATGTGCTAATTACTTTGGAATTAGCAAGTGGAACTAATGGAGATGTAATCGCCCATGAACGTCCCATACCCGCAGTAAGCTGGATAAATAACTTAGCTCCTGTTTTGTGAATTTCATTCATGAATTCTTTTAATTCCACAAACATTTTTTCGTTTTCGTACAGCCACTGTCCCCAATAAGTACTCTTAATTGGAGCAATACCTGTGATGATAAGACCAACATTGTTGTTGGCTTTTTCGATAAAGAATTTTGCTGCTTCTTTGTCGAAATGATTTCCTGTCAATTCCATCCATCCAAAGAGTGATGTTCCACCCATAGGACAAAGAACGATTCGGTTTTTGATTTCTACATCACGAATCTTCCATGGAGTAAACAGGGCTTCGTATTTCTTATCAAGATTTTCCATATCCCTCATTCTCCTTTGTGTTTTGTTAAAAAATTATCATATTATATTGTAACACTTTTCCTTATAATTCTCAATCAAATATACAGGTATTTTAAAATAAAAATAGGCATCCAAACAACGAATGGTTTAGATGCCTATAAGATATCCAGAATTATTTTACTTCGTGTGAATAATAAGGGATGATAATGTATGCTCCAGCATGAATATCATCTTCTGAAATGTGATTTAACTGACAAATTTCTTTGATGTAATCTTCTTTTGAAAGATTAAAATCTGCGATGTATTCGTCAGCAATTGACCATAAGGTATCACCAGATTCCACACGAATACTTGTATAATATTTGTTATAAGATGCAATGTCTGCTTTTGAGCTGGCTAAAGCGTTGATACTGCCTCCTAATAATACTCCTAATGAAATTAAAACAATGATAACAACTGCAAGAAGACCTTTCTGTCTGCGTACAACTGCTTCTCTTTTCTGTAAACTTTTGTTTGCTCTTTCTGAAATTTTATTATTATATTTTCTCATATGTATTTCCTCCGTTCGAACATTGTTTCGGAACGTTTGTTCTCCTTTGATGTATTTACTATATCATGCGAACAAATGTTTGTCAACAGAAAAATCGAACAAATTTTCGGAATATATGTTTGCTTTTTGATGTTTGATGTGTTAAACTATATGTAGTAAATAGAAATGCAGTTTATGGAGGGATATTTTTATGGCATACGGTAGAATTTCCGACAAACAGAAAGAAATCTTAGAATATATGAAGCAGGAAATCCTGAATAAAGGATACCCACCTACAGTACGTGATATTTGTGAAGCAGTTAAGTTGAAATCTACTTCTTCTGTTCACTCTCATCTTGAGACTTTAGAGAAGAACGGTTACATTCGCCGAGATCCTACAAAGCCTCGTGCAATTGAGATTATTGATGACAATTTCAATATGACCAGACGTGAAATGACAAATGTTCCTATGGTGGGCCGTGTAGCAGCTGGTGAGCCTATTCTTGCAGTAGAAAATATCGAAAGCTACTTCCCTATTCCTACCGAATACATGCCTAATGCGGAAAGCTTTATGCTTAAGGTAAAAGGTGAAAGTATGATTAATGCAGGTATTTTTGATGGTGATCAGATTTTAGTAGAGAAATGCAACACTGCACGTAACGGTGATATGGTTGTTGCTCTTGTAGATGACTCGGCTACGGTTAAGACATTTTATAAAGAAAATGGCCATATTCGTCTTCAGCCAGAAAATGATTCAATGGATCCTATTATCGTAGATGACTGTGAAATCATGGGTAAAGTATTCGGAGTATTCCGTTTCTTCTAATTTTTAGAGATAATAAAAAAGTTCCTGGTGTATTTAACACCGGGAACTTTTATTTTACTTACATTTCAGATAATTCAAGAATCTTACCATCTTTCCAGATTCTTTCAAGATCATAGAATAATCTATCTTCCTTGTCAAATAAGTGTACGATTACATCATTATAATCGATAAGAATCCAAGTAGAATTGCTATTACCTTCTACCTGTCTTGCATGGATGCCTGATTTGTAGAAAACTTCATCTACAGCATCTCTCATAGCTGCAAGCTGGTTTGCATTGGAACCGTTTGCAATGATGAAATACTCTGCAATGGTAGATACTTCACTAATATCGATTACAGTGATATCTTCAGCTTTTTTATCTTCTAAAGCACCAACTGCTTTTTTTACAACTTCTAAAATTTGCATGTTAAACTTCCTTTCTGTACCCCTTATAAAATTCGTTTGCATCTGCGGTAGTAGGATCAATATGACCACCGCGAGAATCTAAATAGTTCAATGTGTCATACAAGATTTGTGCCATACAAGCATCCAAATCCTGATATGCCAAAGAACGTATGAGTTCTAAATTTGGGGCTTTGTCTCTTCCTGGCTCAATATAATCTGCAATATAGATGATTTTATCCAATATATTCATATCCGGCTCGCCTGTGGTATGAACAGCAATTGCATGTAAAACATCTTTATCTGTTATATCATACTCTATTTTAGCAAGAATTGCACCTGCTTTTGCATGTAAAAGTGCTTTATTTTCTAATTCAGAAGGAGTTACCTCTACTTCAAACGTTTTACAAAGCATCAAACGATCTTCGTGCGTCATGCATTTAGCGCAATCATGTAATAAACCAGCTAACATAGACTTGTTTATATCGTATCCATGTGCCATTGCCATACATCCTGCAGTATACATAACCCCTAATGTATGCTCGAATCTAGGCTCGTCTAAAGCTTGTTTAAGTTTCTCTTGGATTGCTTCAAACATTTCTCAAAAAGACCTCCTAAGCCTTAATTTCCATACAAATCATGCTCACAGATATATTCATATACCGCTGGAAGCACATCTGCTTTATCCAGCTTTGTACGAAGCTCTGTGGATGATACATCCACCTTAGGACAATGAACAATTCGAATATCAGCTGGAAAAATTGTATTGATATGACGAATTTTTTCTGCCATATCTTCTTCTGAAAACTCATCACGATTGATAACAAGAATCTTACATACGGATGCTATAACCTCTGGTTTTCTCCATTTTTCAAAGTAATCCAGAGAATCGGCACCCATAATAAAATAAAAATCATGTTCTGGATACCTCTCCTGTAGCTTTGTCACCGTAATATAAGTATAACTATACTCTTTTGATGTGATTTCGAGATCACAAGTCTTTAAAAATGGATATTCCACTGCTACAAGCTCACACATGGCAAGTCTGTCTGAGGCATCTGCCATTTTGTCACTATCCTTGTGAGGTGCATTCCCATTTGGAATTAGCCAAACTTCATCCAAATCGTACTGTTCATAGGATTTTAAAGCCATATTCAGATGTCCGTTGTGAATTGGGTCAAAGGAACCGCCTAAAATCCCTATTTTCATGCTAAACCACCTCAAAATTAGTCTGGAAGATTGTATTTGCTATTTTTCTTTGCCTGACGGAAGAAAATCATTTTCTTACCGATGACTTTGATTACTTCACTATGTGTTCTTTCACCAATCACTGCAGCGATTTCGCGAGGATCATCGATACAGTTTTTAAGTACAGACACTTTGATTAATTCTCTTTTCTCTAAAGCTTCATCTAAAGCTGTGATAATTTCTGGAGTAAGGGAAGCTTTACCAATCTGGAAGATTGGATCCATAGTGCTTGCCTGACTCATTAAATATGCACGCTGTTTGCTAGTCATTATTTTATCTCCTCTGCTTTATTTGTAAAAATTACTTATAATAATCAAATTCGTTACCATACATACGTACAGTATCACCTTCCTGAATGCCTTTTTCTTCAAGTGCTTCTAAAATACCCTGTTCTTTTAAGAATCTTTGGAAGAAAAGGAAGCCTTTTTCAGATTCAAGGTTGGTATATCCAAGCATCTTGTCAATCTTTGGACCTTCAACTACATATGCGCCATCTTCTGGATCAATTTCGATTGTATATGGTTCATCAATAATTTCAAGAATAGTTGGATCAAATTCAGATTCAAATACAGTAATTTCTTTTGGACATGCTGCAAGTAAGTCTTTTACATGATATAAAAGCTCTTTTAAACCTTTACCACTTACCGCTGAAATTGGGAATACTTTGATTCCTTCTTTTTCTTCAAATTCTGCTTTTAAAGCTGCGATAATTTCGTTTTCATCACCGTAAATTGCATCAATTTTGTTTGCAGCAATTACCTGTGGTTTCTTTAAAAGCTCTGGATTGTAGGCTTCTAATTCTTTATTGATAGCCTTGATATCAGCGATTGGATCACGGCCTTCTACACCAGCTGCATCTACTATATGAATCATCACCTTTGTACGCTCAATATGACGAAGAAATTCATGTCCTAAGCCGATGCCTTCGGATGCACCTTCAATAAGTCCTGGAATATCAGCAATAACAAAACCAAAGCCCTCTTCCATATCTACCACACCAAGGTTTGGCTGTAATGTAGTAAAATGGTAATTTGCAATCTTAGGCTGTGCATTGGTTACACGTGATAAAAATGTAGATTTGCCTACATTAGGGAAGCCAACTAGACCTACATCTGCGATAACTTTAAGCTCTAACTTTACTTCGATTTCTACTGCTTCCTGACCAGGTTTTGCATACTTAGGAGCCTGCATAGTTGCAGTTGCAAAATGCTGGTTTCCAAGTCCACCTCGGCCACCACGAAGTACAACTACACGTTTGTTATCACCTGACATGTCTGCAATTACCTTGTCTGTTTCTGCATCTTTGATAACAGTACCATGTGGTACCTTTAAGATTAAATCTGCACCGTTCTTGCCGTGACAGTTCTTTTTGCCACCTTCCTGTCCAGATTCAGCAGCAAATTTGCGTCTATGACGGTAATCTGTTAAGGTGTTTAATCCTTCATCCACTTCAAAGACTACATCGCCACCTTTGCCACCATCACCACCATCTGGACCGCCATCTGGTACATATTTTTCACGACGGAAAGAGACATGTCCATCTCCGCCTTTTCCTGATTTTATAATAATTCTTGCACGATCTGCAAAAGCCATAATTTTCTACCTCAATATGTGGTCTTTACCACGAAATATCTGTAAATCACATAAAAACCCCGGCTAATAGTATAGTCGGGGTCCTTAAATCTTATTCGTTAACTACTGGATAAACAGAAGCCTGTTTTCTATCTCTTCCGAGTCTTTCAAATCTTAATACGCCATCTACTTTAGCGAATAAAGTATCATCGCCACCGATACCTACGTTAGTACCTGGATGAATCTTTGTTCCACGCTGTCTGTAAAGGATATTACCAGCTTTTACGAACTGTCCGTCTGCTCTTTTTGCTCCAAGTCTCTTTGATTCAGAGTCACGACCGTTCTTTGTAGAACCTACACCCTTTTTATGAGCAAAAAACTGAAGGTTTAATTTCATCATGGTTTTATACCTCCTTAAAGTCTAGTATGAGAAATT
>JAZSCQ010000056.1:0-6693 GCA_045530745.1 Agathobacter sp. | reverse complement strand
CAAAGCAACTATGTATTCTACTTTATCCTTCAACTGTACCATACTATACTCTATTAGTTCACTTTGCGAAGATAATACAAACCTATTAAATCAACAAAAAGTTCAAACGTTTTCTATTTCATCCATTTCATTCAGCCCCCAATATAGCTATATATGAAATCATACAATAATCCCTCAACAAGGAACGATTTCAACTGATTTCGTTGCTTATTGAGGGATTGTTATGAAATAACTGAATTGACTATAGACTTGCAATTCGTTGACATTCTTTCAAATACTCGTCAAAATCACCTAACCATCCATAAGAGCATAGGCCACATTCTCTTTGAAGTATACCTGCATCTTGTGGAGGACTGGTTAATATAATGGTGAATTGACGTCTATCTATATGTAAATCACCAGCAAAAATATCTTCGTTTTTCCATGAGCGAAGCAACAAATTGGTTACATACATTGGGTCGTCATAAATAGTGCGATCACCATCTGGTATTTGTGTAACATTCTCTATTACAAGTATAGGATTATCAGTCCCAGCTTTTTCTACAGTCGAAAGCCATCCATAAGCATCTCCTTTGTGTAGAGCACGGCAATCTATGGAATAGATATTACGTGACTGATGTTCTTGCAACTCTGGCGCTATAGCATTTTGAATAATTTTATCAATTCTTTGTGCAAATGACGTTTTATAATCAATATTGAGATGCCATACACCAGCCAACTTTTTTGCAAATAGATTATCTTGTTCTTCTATTACTACAGCAGTGACCAAACCTTTTCCAAATAGTTCTTTAACGAAAATTTCTTCTATTTCAAACCGATTATTTAAATCATTATCAGTTCGTTCCATTAAAGCGTCTTTTTCATCTAATAAACTCATATTTTTATATTATTATAATTGAAACCAATTCTACACCTATCATCTATTTAAGAATACAGGAGGTGCACCTAACTTACGAGTGTCAAATGGTTCTTCTGAAACACTTCTTGCTGAAACAGCACTGGTGGTATTCAGATTCTTCTTGTCATACTCTAAGAATGCTTCGAATGTCGGAGTTTCACCGGCTGCTTCTAATATATGTTTATAAATAGCCCAACGACTCGGGGCATTGAAACCACCAATGTTATGTCTCATAATACTTTGTTCTGTTGGTCTATAAGCCCCCTTAGCATATAACAATGCACCTTCATAAATGCCAATCTTTTCGACTTTATAATCATCATTGTTTAAAAACTCTTTCCAAACAATTTGACCAGAGTCATTGGTTACATCAACATTTAAATAAAAATCTTGTTGGTGTATATCCCATATTCCTTGTTTATTTTCTTCGGGGTAATAACCTTCATAAGGATTGTTGGTAGTTGTCCCAGGTTCTACGGCTTCTACATATTCATCCCCTAATCTTCCAACTCCGTGCCCTAAGGTTTCATGCCTTATGGTTTTTACCATATCATTATCGTCTAATAATATGTTACTACAAGCTATAGAACCATAAGATGTGTATGCACAGTTTGCACGATAATAGCTCTTATCATTGAGTAGAACTAATATATGTGTATTATTTGTAATACCACCATTAAAAGCAGGTACTTTTTGGACATATTCTTCCACTTTATCATAATTCAAAGAATAATTATCGCCTATATAAGTCGTTTTTAAAGCTATATCTTCTCCTATTTTTTCCCTTCTTGAAACAGTCAATACGGTATAAACATCAAAATAATCCTTAAATGTAACATAAGGTTCCTCTGAGAATAAAGCTTCATATGCTTTTTGTAAATAGCCATCAACTGTTCCATCAGTGATTTGTCTATCAGAAAAGCCATCTATTGTAATCACAAATTTAATGCCATTACCCTTTTCATGAGTCTGTAATGTTTTAACTTCACCATCTCTTGAGAAATCTTCGGATTCATAATAATCAAGATTTAATCCATATCCAGCCTGCTGTTCTATAAAATAGAAATCTAATTTCTCTATGAACGTGATTATTTCAGATGAACAATCACCCTGCAGTTTATTACCATTTAAATATAGCTTTTTTAGTGCTGTTAAATTTACAAACTCTTCGGGTATATTACCTGTTAGTTGGTTTAATGCTAAACTTAATGTTGCCAAATTAGAAAGTTTCTCCAACTCTTTAGGGATTCCACCAGACAATTCATTTTCTGATAAATCGAGGTATTTTAAAGTCGTAATATTTCCTAATTTATCGGGTATTTCCCCCTCAAGTTTATTGTTATACAAATGTAATTCCTCTAAAGCAGGACAATCACCTAAAACATAAGGTATTCCTCCAGATAGTTCATTCCATCCCAAATGCAAAAAACTCAATAGCGGCAATTTCGATAACCCTTCAGGGATATTACCAGACAAGTTGTTTTGCGACAAATCGATTTTAGTCAGTTTAATTAGTTTACCTATCCCATCAGGAATAGTTCCAGATAACATATTATCTCCTAAATATAGCTCCTCTAAAGCTAATAATTTTTCTATTTCTTGAGGAATGTTACCTGTTATCTTATTAAAAGACATATCTAAATATTTCAAATTAGTTTTATCCCCTAAATCAGCAGGAATTGAGCCAGACAAACTATTATTACCTAAATGTAACTCTTCGATAGTATTACTAAGATTACTTAAAATATTTATATCTCCTTCTAAATTATTTTCATTCAAGTACAGATAACGCAAATGCGCTAATGAAACGACCTCTTCCGGTATCTTTCCAGAAAGATTACAATTGGGCATTTTAATACTTTCAAGTAATGATAGTTCACCTAAGAAAGAAGGAATTGAATCTATCTTATTTGTGCCTAAATTTAAATGTTTTAGAAATTTTAGACTAACAATTTCTTCGGGAATATTCCCTTTTAAATTATTGTAATCCAAATTTATTTGAGTAACTTGTCCATTTTCAACAATTAGGCCATACCATTCACTAAAAGGCTTATCACTTCCCCAATTCGTACTATTGTACCAATTTGCGCCATCGGTAGCATTATAAAAAGCCATTAGTGCACTACGAATTTTATCTTCACCACTTTCTTCTATTAAATCGTCAGTATCAAAAACAGTAAAGTTCTTAATGACTGAACGAGATATCTTTATCGTTTTAGTAGTAATCTTTCTTACACTACTTACAGAAGAATTGTCATTCAAATACTCAATTTCTAGGCTCAATCCTTTAGTAAAATCGCCTACCGGTACTGCAAAAAAGAAATCTGTTGAATTAGTGGATGACAATTGCAAGTCAGTCAAGATGATTTTTTGAAATTCAATGCCATCAGTCAAGATAAAAACAGGAACATCAGAATCCAAATCAATTGTGCCATAACCTGCTATCTTTTCATTATTATGACCTCTAAGAGTCAAACTTTTAATTTTTTTAGTACCTGTCAATGAGAATCTGATATAGCCACATGTGTGCTTAAATTTAAATTCGTTAGTATTACTCTTTGCAACGATTGGAGCTTGTTCAAAATAAGTAGCACCTTCATCGTATTCACATTGCGAAGGTAAAAAGAAAGACAACTCATTATCATTTACCGTATTATGCGAATAAAGAGGGGAATAAGCATAAAATTTACTTCCGCTTATATTACCTTCTGAAAATGTAGCTTCTGTTTCTGTTACATTCGTACATGTAAATGGAATAGGCGAATGAATTTCATCACTCCAAACACCTAATTGGTCATATAAATCCCATACTACTTTACCATCGCCTTCCAAATGTACACGGGCAGTAGGGAGATCTCCCATAGAGGCATTGATAGAACTAAAGGAAAGCTTTCCTTCTTGCATGGTGTTTTCCAATTCGTTGGTACAACTTGCTACCAATAAAACGAATAATGCGGATAAGATAAATGTAAGTTTCTTCATAGTATTACCATTCTTGTTGTTCTTCACCTAATCGTTCAATCGCATATGGGCCAGAAGCCGCAAATCCTTTTTCGACTTCCACTTCAATAATTTCGACTTGTGGAGCTTGGTAATCCACATTCTTACAAGCAATTGCATTTTCCATATTCATATATATTTGATAGTTTAACATTATATCGAATCTGTAAGAAGAGGCATAAGAGAAGCGTGAGACTTTGTTTCGTTCATCGAAATCGGGCATCGCCAAACGCCTTGCAGAAATGAATTATGAAACAATATTCCCACGCTGTGAAGTATATGTAAAGAAGGTACAGCGTAGGCTGTACAGACATATACCACAGAATGAGCGTTGCTATTGCCTCTATCCGTCTGCATGAAATTGGCGATTTCGATTTCAGGATAAAGCAAAAAACGCTTTCTTACGTATCCGACCATTTTTCCAGCCGGATATTGCAAATATACGTTTTCTTTTTAACAATGCAACGCTCTTGTAGAAATATTATTCCAAAATACCTTGAAAGCAAGGACAAAAATGTTATACAACACTAAAGCATTTAGTATAGGAGCAAATATACTACATTCTACCAGTATCTTCTATATTTAAGAATTCATTCTTTTAAACAATAGACTCATTTGAATATTTTTACATCAAACCCACAAAAATGTTTGCAGAAAGAAATCGGGTATTCTATTTGAAAGGATCACAGAGAACAAAGGAAAGAAAGAGTAAAAGTAAGGCTGAAAACATAGAGTCTTAAGCTTCAAGAACTACTTCATTACTACATTCTACAATGTAGTCTGTATGTTTTACATTGTAACTTATACGTTTTACATTGTAGCTTGTATGTTTCACGTCGTAGAACGTAAAATACAAAAGGTTATTCGACCTTATAAATGTCCATAAGAAGGTTTATAAACCACCTTTTACATCATTAGCGACGTATGTTTAAATACAACATCTTCCTTTGCATAACAAAAAAAAGAAAGATTTTTCTTTGACTATTTAAACAAAACACATACTTTTGCCGTTGAAATAAGAAAAAAGACAATGAAAAGAACAATGGTAAATACATATTGGTGGCGCTCTTACAACTCCAGAAGTCGTAAGGGAAACAAGCCGTATGTATTTATCCACTCATAAATATACTTTTATATAAATAGAAGGAAGCACAAGAAGGCCTGTCGTACTTACGACGGGCCTTCTTTGTTTTATCCAGTTATTAACTCTTTAATTATCATCAATTATGAAAAAGTATCAAGTAAACCAGGAAGGTTATTACGGAGAATTTGGCGGTGCCTACATCCCCGAAGTTTTGAAACCACGTATCGACGAACTACGGAACACCTATCTTCAGGTACTGGAAGACGAAAGTTTCCAACGTGAGTTCCATCAGTTGCTCCGCGACTATGTAGGTCGCCCCTCGCCTCTCTATCTGGCACACCGGTTGAGTGAAAAGTATGGTTGTAAGATTTATCTGAAACGGGAAGACCTGAACCATACCGGAGCACACAAAATCAACAATGCCATCGGTCAGGCCTTGCTAGCCAAACGAATGGGAAAGAAACACATCATCGCCGAGACTGGAGCCGGACAGCATGGAGTGGCTACGGCTACCGTCTGCGCCTTGATGGATATGAAATGTACTATCTTCATGGGAAAGACGGACATGGAGCGTCAACGGGTGAATGTGGAAAAAATGAAGATGTTGGGTGCAGACGTTGTTCCCGCTACTTCGGGCACCATGACCTTGAACGATGCCGTAAACGAAGCCTTGCAATACTGGTGTTCTCATGCCGAAGAGGCTTACTATCTGATAGGTTCGGCTGTGGGGCCTCATCCTTATCCTGATATGGTAGCTCGGCTACAGTCCGTCATCAGCGAAGAGATCCGCAAACAACTTATGGAACAGGAAGGAAAGGACTATCCCGATTATCTGATAGCTTGTGTGGGTGGAGGAAGCAATGCGGCCGGTACCATCTATCATTACTTGGATGACGAACGGGTAAAGATTGTTCTGGCCGAAGGTGGTGGTAAAGGACTCGAAACCAACCAAACGGCTGCTACCATGCTTTTGGGCAAGACCGGTATTCTGCACGGTGCGAAAACCTTGATAATACAGAACGAAAAGGGAGAACCCGAAGAAGCCTATTCCATCTCACCGGGATTGGACTATCCAGGAGTAGGTCCTCTGTATGCTCATCTCACCCAACAAAAGCGTGCCTGCGTCTTTGCCATCCATGATGATGAAGCTATCCGAGCCGCCCGTTTGCTGACTCGCTTGGAAGGAATCATTCCTGCACTGGAAAGTTCGCACGCCTTAGGAGCTTTGGAAAAGATAGACTTCAGCCCAACTGATATAGTAGTATTGACCGTATCGGGCAGAGGGGACAAGGATATCGAAACTTATCTCAATTACGAAAGGTGAAGAGAAAAAAATATCCTTATCTTTGTAACAAATCCTAGCAAACTCCCGTCTATGTCATTGAAAGCGCTTCGGAGAAAAGAAATGAATAATAATGAAAACAAGAAAATCATGAAGAAAATTATACTTGCTTTTATCGTAGTCATGACGTGCCAGACGGGAGTTGCACAAAACGTGGATGCGTTATACAATTATTTTAAAGACGAAAAGGGAGTGGAAAGCGTCAGTGTTTCACCTCTGTTGATGAAGTTTGCCCGCTTGTTTATGGACGAGGACGACAAGAGCAACCCACTTATCAAAGGAGTCAATTCGGTTAAAGTACTCGACTTGGAAGAATGCTCGGAAAAAGTGAAGGAACGTTTTACCAAGGAAGTAGCCAAACTGAACCTG
>JAZSCQ010000001.1:0-26006 GCA_045530745.1 Agathobacter sp. | reverse complement strand
TAATCAAATATCACTAGGTGAAGCATTAGAATATATTGTAATTAATGAACGTTGGAAAAGGATACGTCTTTTTATTATTAGTGATTCGACAATTTTACAACAACATTTCTATAACACTATGGAACAGTTTTGGCTTTCTTTCATTGGTGTTCCTAAAGAAAATCTTTCCGAAGCCGACTACCTTGATTTCACTTTTATCCTTCATGGTGCTATATCAATCATCAAGATGCAAAGCGAACATTACAACCTCGATTTTCTAAAAACTCTTCCAGACCGTGCATTAGGACAAGGAATTATTCAAACACTCGAAAATCTAATAATAAAATATCATGCATAAAATATGGACGTATGTTACACCACATACGTCCATTATTCTAAAATACATATTCAAATTTTCACCTATATTCTTTACACTAAATCATATAGAAAAGAGTCATCTAATTGTAAAACATAACCTGTTGTACCATCTACAAGAATTCTCTGTCCTGTTTTGATTTTCTTCGTTGCATCCACAACACCTACAACACCTGGAATACCATATTCCCGAGCAACTACTGCTCCATGAGTCAGTGCACCTCCAATTTCTGTAACAACTGCTGCTGCATCTACAAATAATGGTGTCCATCCTGGATCTGTAAAAGGAGCAACTAAAATTTCTCCTTTTTCTATCACTGCTTTTGATGGGTCAAGGACAACCTTGGCAATACCCTCTACACTACCTGAAGAAACACCTGCACCAACCAGTGCATTTTCTGGCAAACCCTCACGTGAAAGTCCACCCATTAGTACTTCTCCTTCTGTAGTAATAATACGAGGTGCAGTCAAACGAGAAATACGTTCAAATTCCTGCTTACGTTCTATTACAAGCTCTCTCATATCTTCTTTATTACCTAATGCATGGTAAACTTCTTTCATATGAAGATGCATAATATCTTCACGCTGTTCCATCTGTCCATTCTCAACCATTGTCTCACCGATTTCGAGCAAGAGTTCCCTAATTACGCCAAATTTACGCATCCAGTAATATTTAAAATGTTCACGGTAAGGATAGTAATATCTAAACTGAGCCAAAAGCTTGCGTGCTTTTATAGCCTGTTTTTTACCCAACTGTTCTTCTACAGCTTGAATCAATTTTTCACCCTCTTCATATGCTTTTTGATTCTTTTCATTGTATTCCTTACGATGAGAACCAATTTCATTTCCTTTTGTCATAGCAAGTATCTGTTGAATAATTGGCTTAGGGTCTTCTTTCCATCGTTTTTTTGAAATATCAAGTTCCCCAGCACCACGGAAACCATAAAGGTCCATAAAGGCTCTGTAAGAATCACCAAAAGCATCCTGACGATTTAATAATACTTCTGCCCAATCATCTCTGTCTTCCGCCAACAAAACTTGTAATTTTGGATCAGCTACAACAAAATCAGCAAGGTCTCCAAGATGTAATCCCATCTCTGTAACCACATTACCTTCATTACCAATCTGCAAGCCCTCCGTCCATTTGCCTTTACATCCCATCTTTTCTTCTAACCTTTCAAGACGCTTCAATGCCAAAATGCCTGAGGCAACCATTGGCATAAAGTTCTCTGCAAAAGCATTAAAAACCATAGCATTTTTAAATATTGCACGGATTGTTTCAGAATCATTTCTGTCCTTCGTCATCTTAGCAATCTCTTCATCATTTCTATGCTTTATTTTAGCTACTGCTTCTTCAGCAACCACCTTAGGATTTACAGCACGTAGAAATGTAGGGAATGCCTTAATTGCCTTACGGAAAAGTTTAGTAAATGCAAGGTTTGGATGTTGCAATTTTTCATTTCTCGTCAACAGTTCCTCGATAGCAGATGCTGCAAGTGGATCTATATTAGGTAATAAGTTGTTAATTATTATTTTTCTAGCAGGTTTTATCCATAGTAACAAGCTAAAATCAACAAATACATGCTGTCCTACTTCGTATATCAAGATAGATTTATAATCTAATACATCATCTTCATTAATATTAGTCGCACCAAGTAAACAGTCTAATGCCATAACTGGCATAGCCGTTGTGTTCATCTGCTGATATCCCATGTTAAATAAGAAATGGAATTTTCCATCATCTATTTCTGGCACAGGATAAAGCGATGTAATCGCACGTGTTTGCAATACATATAACTTATTATCCTGAATTGCCCATTCTACATCCTGAGGAATACCATAATGCTTTTCAAGCAATTCACCTAACTGTGCAAGTTGTTTGATATCCTCTTTTAAAAGAACAGTTTCTGTACTGTTTAAAGTCTTGTGTTCTGTGCCTCCTTCTTTTAATGGAATAATTGCAAACTCTTTACAAGCAATATCTTCACTTACAATCTTTCCATTTTTCTTGTCATATACGATATGATCCGGCGATACCAATCCTGAAACAATAGCTTCACCCAAACCAAAGATTGCATCAATAACAAGATGTGTTCTTCGGCCACTTACTGGATCTGCTGTAAACATTACACCTGATGCATCAGAACATACCATTTGCTGTACAACTACTGACATACTAGGCTTTTTAATACCATTCTGCTGGCGATAAGATACTGCACGATCTGTATAAAGAGAAACAAAACAATTCTTTACTGCTTCTTCTAATCCATCTGCGCTGATATTTAAATAAGTATCCTGCTGTCCTGCAAAAGATGCATATGGTAAATCTTCCGCAGTAGCTGAAGAACGAACCGAAAACAATGTTCCTTCTGGGAATTTTTTTACTGCTTCTCGTATCGCTTTCATACAAGATTCTGATAACGAACCTTCTTGTAACAAGGCACGCGCTTCTTCTCCGCTAAGACCTTCTAATTCTAATCCTGTAGCAAATTCATCATATACTCTCGTCGTCAAACAAAATCCATAAGGAACTGGCAAACCCGCACGCGTCATTTCGCCTAAGTTTGCACCTTTTCCTCCAACATAAGCATTCATACTTTTATCTATTTCATTGAAAAACAATAATTCCTTCATCATTTACTCCTATAAGGACATTCTATTTTATCTCATATTTTTCTACTATTTAAGGAATTTTTCATAATAACCAGCAGTATTAAACTTATATAGTGTATCTTTTCGTTTTAGAATTTGCTCTGGCGCAACAATACAACCTAACAGCATAAATAATAGCATACCTATACACAAAATATATTCTGTTTTCCCAATTGTTGCTTCCTTTAGATTCCAAAATGCAACAAATCCTAATGGTACAAATCCCCAATATGTTGTGATAGAACCTGGTCCATAAATCGTTGATTTTCCTTTTGATTTAAACTTCAAGTACATCTGGATTCCCAATAGGGTATGTACGAACAATTCCATAAAACAGAAAATAAAGGTTCCTAATAAAATTCCAGTAATGGCATATTCATTGAAAACGCAATATACCGTTAAAAAGATAAAAAAAATAGTTCCCACTAAATTGGTAATCATATCTGACAAACGACACATCGGATAAGCATTTGGCATATCTGATTTATGTAATACTAAATTATACTGATAATGAAATCCTCCTGGAAACACCCATTCTTCAAGTACATGAACTGGAACAAGCACTGCTATCGCTGCAATAATTTTTATCTCCTCACTCCATTTCGTCCAATTAAGTAAAATCAACAAAAACGTAACTCCACTCAATACACAGGCATATTTTATCCATGCTTTATCACACCACCAAACAAGACTCTTTTTCTTATTCATTTGACTAAACCTCTCTTTTTAAAATTTATATTTGCTTACTTTTTATGATTCACGAGCTACTTTCATCAGAAATATGATTTTGCTGTGATAATGCAATCTTTGTCATCGTCGAAAGTATAGGTTTTCCTAATTCTGAACGTGCAAGATTTAACATCAAAAAAGGAGAATCTTTAATCTCTTGACTTCCGAGTGTAGCTATAACTCCTGCAAATATAAAATTGATTTGCAATTTCTCCTCTAATGTCAACAACTCCTCTTTAATCGAAAAGGAATCCAACCATATTTCTTTAAGAAACTCACTAACTAGTTGATTCAGATGCGGCGAATCACTTCTGGCACATAGCATAATTCGCTTTGAGTGGGGCAGAATGGATATATCTGGACTTGGCTCTGACTTACCATCTTCCGCCTGCAATAGTGATAGCAGTTTAGAAATCAGCATTCTTGACGCCTCGTTCTGTGCATTATTCTTAAATGCCTGATATGCCAAATCGTCCATATCCTTATAATGGTAATAAAAAGAATTTCTGTTAACTCCAGACTCCTGTGAAATCCGAAGCACAGTAATATCCGAGTACTTCTCTGTTTCTAAAAGCTTCCAAAAGGCATTTTCGATTTTTACAGTAGCCAACTTGCTATGTTCGGATTTTCTTGGACGTGCCATACATGACCTCCTAAAAATTAGACACTTTAAACTTGATTGTCTGTTTTATTATACACTGTGTCGCATTATAATTCAAATATAGAAACATATACCAAGGAGGTTTTATTATGAAAAAAATAATTAATATATGGCATTATATTTCCGTATATCTTGCAGGAATTACTGCTTTGGTGACGATTTTTTTACCAGTCACTGAAGTACAAAAATGCCTTTTAGCAGCAATTATCATCTTATTTATTCACTTCTTTGAAGAATTCGGTTATCCTGGTGGATTTCCTCTGTTAGGAATGAAGGTTATGATGAATAGCGATGAAATGGACCACACGAAATGGAACTGCAACAACCTTAATTGTATGTTCGGTAACTGGGGATTTCTAATTTTAATTTATATACTCCCTTTATTATTACCTAACGTAAAAGTTTTTACATTATCCGCTATGATGTTCCTGTTTGCAGAGGTTCTTATGCATCTGGTTATTTTCCCAATTCGCTTAAAAGCGATCTACAATGCAGGAATGATTACTGGAGTATTACTAGGCATTATTGGATTATATTATTTTGGATTCGTATTTGACTCTACAATGTATGTCTGGTATGACTATGTACTTGCAATACTTTGGTTTATCATCGTTTTCGCTTTTTCCTTCCGCTCACCACTTTATTGGAATCTTGGAAAAAAAGAAGGATATCCTCTTACTGATATTACCGCATATGGCGCAAACTTTAAGATGTAACAAAATTGATAATATACTCATTCCAAAATAAGGTCTCTGGCAAAATTGCTAGAGGCCTTTAATTTCTCTCTCATTATAGTAAGTACCCCAACTCACAGCCCAAATTCCATACAAAAAAGTCCCATCTCAACCATTTCTGGTTGAAATGAGACTCTTGAATTTCAACTCACTATATTCTTTACACTAACTCATATAGAATTTCGTCAACTTATTTGTTGTTAATTGCAGCCTGTGCAGCATTCAGCATAACACAGTAATTCATGTATTTTTTTACTTTTTTTCATTCCAGACGCATCTATCGACAGGCGCTGAAGCTCATTTCCAAGTGCAGGATTTAGAATCCAAGTAAATACATCATTATCAAATATAATCTTCTCTACATAATGGTCAATAATTGTACTTGGAATCTTACTATTTGCATCAAAAGCTTTCATTTGTATAAACTCAGTTAAAGCCTTCATTCTATCTTCAGTCACGCTCTCCTTTTCTGCCTCTAAAATTTTCTGTCTGTGTTCACTATTCAATTGTTCTAACTCGTAGATTTTTTCCTCGAGTTTCTTTTTCTTCTCACGAAATGCTTCTCGTGAAATATCACCCTCTGTACATAAATCGACAAGGGCATCAATTTTAAATTTCAGCTTGTCAATCTCTTTGATATTAGACTCAATTCTTTCCTTTTCAACTGATTTTGTATTCTTTATGGAATGAATCTCTCCTATCATCTTCATTGCAGTATCATAAATAGCTTGCTTATTTTTTACAAGTTTTTTAAAAAGAAAATCTGCCTGTACTTCTAGCTTCCATTCCTGAAATGTCTTATTTTCGCAAACATCTTCCACAGATAAACCTTTTTTGATGCGACTTGACTTCGTGCCTGTGCGTAATTGATGATAACATTGGTAAGTATATGAACTTTTACCATCTATCGAAGTATACGTGCTCCTTCGATTCATAGCATGATTACATGTACATCTTACCTTCTTAACCCATACATTTTTCGCTTGTGTCTTGCCATAATTCCTTCCATTTTCCTTTTTAATACTTTTAGATTTTAACATGCATTGTACTGCATCAAAATCCTCAGGAGAAATAATGATTTCATGACGTCCTTGTACACAAACTGTTTCGACCTCCCCATGATTATTAACTTTTTTCTGTGTTAAATAATCCGGAACATATTGCTTACGATATACAATACGGCCACAGTAAAAAGGATTCTTTAATACACGCATTATCGTACCTTCGTGCCAACGCTTTAAACCACTCGAGGTAAGAAATCCTTCCCTCTCCAATGTATCTTTAATTTTACGAAGTCCTTTTCCCTGCAAATACATCTCAAAAATAAGTTTAACAATCTTTGCTTGTTCATTATCAACAATCATGTTCTCTCCGACCCTAGTATACCCAAGAATATTACCATTACCATAGAACACTCCATTCTCAAATGAGATAGCTTGTCCCGCTTTCACTCGTTGAGAAGTTTTACTACTTTCATTTTGTGCTAATGTTGCCATAATTGACAAGCGAAGTTCTCCATCCGTATCATTCAGCGTCCAAATGTTATCAGAAATAAACCATACCTCAACACCATATGTTTTAAGTAATCTTGTCTGTTGCAGAGTATCTACGGTATTTCTTGCAAATCGCGACACTTCTCTTGTGATAATCAAATCAAACTTTTTGTTCTTTGCATCTTCCATCATTCGTAAAAATGAATCTCTTTTTTGAATAGATGTACCCGTAATACCTTCATCAATATATCTATCCACTAACTCCCATTCTGGATGATGCGTCAATATTTCATCATAATACTGCACCTGATTTTCTAATGCTGAAATCTGTGCCTCGTGTTCTGTAGATACACGAGCGTAAATAGCTACTCTTCTTTTCATAGATGGTCTCCTTATTAACAAGTGCCATACTATGAACCTTGTACGACACCTATTTTAAATTAGAAATACTTTTTATTCAACACATATACGATATTTGTCACGAATATGTATAAGTTCTTCCATTGAAATCAAATTCTTTTCATACATCTCTTTAATGATGTTATATGCTGCCAAAACAATCGCCTGTTCTTCAACTTCCTTGTCAAATTGAATTTCATTTAGATAATATAATTCTGAATTCTGTTTTATCAATGTTATTCTCCTATATATCTAGCTTCATATAATTTGTTGCTACATATATAGAATGTAAAAACACTGATTCATTTTCTTTTAAACCTTAGGCAGTAACTGTACATCATTACTTTTGGTCCTGTATTATTAAACTTGATAATTTCATAATGAATCTTACTATTAAATGATTTTAAATATTCATGCATATATCATAGTATGTCGAAAAGCCGTTCTCTTTTTATCGTTTCTCTAATCCACAGCTACATATCCAAATATCAATATATTCTACATGACCTTTTCCATTTCCATGTGAAATCCATTTATATCCTACATCTTTATGCCACTCATGTTTATGAATTTCATCTGTTGCTATTTCATCCCTTTCTTGAGAACTATCTATCATGTTATTTATGTCACTTAAAATCGAACATTCCATACGATATCCATGTTTTAAACAATACAACCAATCTAGCGGTGTAGATATAATGTTATATAATCCTCCTAGTATTAACGCACTAACTACTATTCCATAAATGACATTTCCAATAATTTTCTTCACTATTACAGCCCCCTTAAATAATATATTTCCCTTTTATAATGATAAATTTCTTTCATCTATTCTTTTTTAGGCAGAAATTATCTTAGTCGATATATTGATATAATTTAGTCACTATACCGACTAAACCATATCACTATACTGACCACTTTTAGTCGCTATAGTGATATCATTTATTTCACTATAGTGACACAAAGAAAAGGCCACAGGACAAAATCCTATGACCTTGTTACTCGAAAAGTGAGTCTAAGTAAATTGCAATTTAAAATTACGAAAAAAACGCAATGCTCATCCTTTTGATAATTTCTATGAAAAAACGACTTTTTCGGATAAAAACAAAGAAAAATCATATATTTTAATACTTTTTCACCACTTATTTACACTTTTTTGGCCACATAATCTTATAAACGAATTAGATACTATGCAGATAGCAACATAGGGTATTTTTAGGAAAATGAGGTATTTTAAAAGACCCCACTCTTTAGGGAAGATAAGGGGATTGGTTTTGAAAAGACCTTATATTAACAAGAAACACTTTCTTTTTAAAAGAAAAATACCTATTACATGGTGTTTTTATGGTGCTACAACACCTATTTATGTATCATTTATGCACATTTTATGCAATCCAGCATCCAGGGTATTTTTTCACATAAAACACCCAAAACCATCCCTTTATCTTGCCTAAATGCAGTTGGTAACAGCTGCATATTATCATTCTCATCCACCCAATACGCATACAGCGTCGTATTTGAAGTAAACGGACTTTTTCTCTGTGATACCATAACATTGTTATAGTACTGTGTCCCTGTCCCGTCTTTCCCCGTATAGAACCCCTTAAAGGTAAAACCTGGTTTGGAAGGGAAGGTAGCTTCTGGCATATCGGCATCATAGGTAGCCGTTAGGGACTGGGTGGCAGGGGTTGATGCTGCTCCCGTACTTGTCGTATTTGCATCCAGGGTCAGTGTGACCTTAACCGGCTCCCAGCGACCTAAGAAAGTTTTATCCTGGTCGTAAAGGGTGTTTGCGAAGTTTATGATGCCGCCGCTTGTAATAAGTGGAGATGTGCTGTTCGTTCCTTCAAAATAACCAAGGAAATTGTAGCCGGTAATGGATGGGACCGTGATAGCACTTATTCCACTTCCGCCACTTGTAAGCGAAAATCTCGTATTAAAGAGCGAATAGAAATTTGTTGTATAATTTGCTATCGTCTTTCCTGCAGGTGGCTGTGCATTTAAGGTGAAGTGGTATTCGTTTGCTTTCCATTGGGCTTTGAGCGTAAGAGTTGTTCCATGTGAAGCAGTTAAGTTTCTTACATAAGCTCCGACTCCCAGCTCTCCCATTGCTTTTGAAAAGAGATTGCTTGAAGTATTGCTTTTTATCATTGCGTCAGTAAGCGTTACTGCATTACCGTTTGCATCTACCAGTTTCCATCCGGTAAAGGTATAGCCTTTTCTTGTAAAAGCAGGTTCCTTGATTCTAAAGTAGTCTTCATCGTAGGTATGCGTTTCATTATTCATAGAACCCGTGCCACCGTTGGCGTCATACTTTAAGGTGTATGTGATTGGTTTCCAGTTGGCGTAAAGATTTGTGGTTGCATTGGCAGCTGTTACAGACCAGTTAATCTGGCTGGATGGATACGTATTTCCTGCTTTAAACACATTGCCGTTATCATCTTTCCACTCCTCTCCTGCAATAAGACGGTAGCCTTTTTTGGAAAGACCAAGACCGGAAGTTGTTTGGATTTTTATGGACTGGAATTGGCGAACACTTGTATACTTTGATTCCAGTCCATTGATTTTACCATTGTTTGCAATGCTATAGCTTGTTCCTGTGGAAAGGACTGCTGCTGTAGAAGTTGGGGCTGTGGAGCTTGTAAACACACCATTGCTAACACTGCCATAGCTGTTGGAATTGGATATGGTTTTGGTATCGGCATAGTAGTTGATTGTTAGGGAGCTGTTTGGGACAGTTGAATATATATTCATGTATGATTCAAATGCGTTTGCTGAACTCCAACCAAATCGCATAAACGCTGAATATTCATCTGAGTTTCTTAAACGATAAACTGTTCCCCAAGTAGTGACAGTTCCATTCGAGTTTCCAGTTAATCCACCTTGAGCTTCGCCATTCAAATTCACACGCATAATTGCATTGCAGGTAATTTTTATTCTTGCTGAAGAAAATATGCTTTGATATGCGGCATTGCTTTCGCCGTATTTTGCTTTACATAAAGCAACAATATCATCGTAGTTGATTGCGTTTATTACATACTCTATGTTTCCAATATCTATAAAACGGTTAATTCTTGTGAAATAATCTCCGTATTTATCGATTTCGATTTGGAGTGTATGGGTGTCGTTGGTAACATCAATCGTATAGCCAATGGATTTGTAGGTTGTTCTTCCTGCTCTGCTGTTTGTTCCTACACTGTATGCAGAATAGGTTGCCAGCTTCGCTTTGTTTACAAAGTAGATATTGTGATTCTGGAATATAGCTGGCTTTCTGTTGTCCTGCATCAAGTCATAAAATCCTTTTGGGTCATCAGTATCATAACCACCACTAAGTACAATGGCCTGCACTTCTGCTGCCGGCATCAAGAATGTGCTTATCATCATTGTGAGGATAAGCAGCCAGCTTAGAAAAATGTTTCGCTTTTTCATAATTAACCTCCTTTTTAGATTTTTTGCTATTATTAGAATGTAAAATCTTTGGTGGAGGTGTGTTTTAGACAAAAGAAAAGAACCACAAAATTGCGGTTCCTCTTTTTATCCTTATTTCTATCTTAATCTTACTGGATGCATAGATTGTGCAATCCACTTATCTTCTGATACAGTTCCGTTAACAACTTCTTGAATTAACACTTTGAATACACATAAGTCTTTTCCCTGTGGTGGTTTTGCAACAAGAACATCTGTCACTCTATACATAAGACGTTTATTGTACATTTTCCTACATAAAGAAACTACGTCTTCGTTTGGACAAAATCTAAACTGTACAATGTCAACACATTGTCCAGAACTGGTTTCTGTTACTCTGATACAGATTTGATAAGTTTTACTAAAATCTATACTATTATTTTCAGTTTGAGAATCTTTTTCAGTAGCACTAATTGATAACATTAGACTAATTTGTGGAATAATCATTTTATCTGTATCATATTCTGTTGCTTCTACTTCTGGCAATTCTTTTGTAATGCCAACAACATTAATTAATTCACTTTGTTCTTTTGCGTTAAATGCATCCTCAAAAAACAAGATATCCGTATTTATATTTTTCATGCACATATGTTTTACCTCTTTTTAAAATATCTATTCCCAATTTGGATATTCTATTTGCTTTCATCTTTTTTGGTAGTATTTTGGGCTTTGCTAACTTGGTCAAAGACCTGAATATCTGTTTTAATACTATCAATTTTTTCACTCATTTTTTGTAAGAAATCTTCATGTCTTCGTTGTTGTTCTTCTGCTCTGCGGTTAGATTCGTTTGAAGAAAAAATACTTACTACACCAACAATTAAACCAGCTGCTCCTACTAACGCGTTCATTCCATTCATTAGCTGTGTTAAAACATTTGTTCCTGGAAAAACGGTCGGCCAAACAGCTCCCAATATCATAAACAACATAGGTAGTATAAAATATACAGCCGCAATGATAATAATAATTATAAGTATCAATCTTTTTAAATTTACATCCTTGCTTAAATCATAATGATTAGTATCTTGAGTCTGATTAGTTGTGTTTTCTGTACTCATACGTATGCTCCAATAGTCTCATTTGTAAATATGTCGCATAAAAACAATTATGCGACGTATTTGTATATAAAAATCAATGCATAAACCTAAAGACTTATGCATAAAAACTTCAATTTGTGCAAAATGCACAACCCTTATTAAATTTTACTTATTTTAGTGGGTACAAACATTGAATTTTGTGCTTTTCGTTAGACCCATTTTAACACACCTTTATGCGTGGGACAAGTCCCTTTTTGCTGTTTTCGTCATTTTTACCAAAGAAAATTTGTTCGCTTACAAGGTGGTTTTCCAACAATATAATCAACCTTTACTATTAGAATGTCAATTTATTTCTAAAATATGATTCTGCGCAAACCTTTAGACCTATGCAATTTACATAGGTTCCAAACCGTCAAAATCCTTTTGCATATTCTCGAAGGAATATGTAATCGGATGTTTCTAGTTTGATTTTACCCGTGAAGGCGCGGTTCCTAAATTAAACCGCAATAAGATGACTTGCATATATATTAGTATGTAAAATCTTGTGGGGAGGTTATTTGGGGCAAAAGAAAAGACCAGTACGGGACTGGTCTTAAAATTTTTAATCACTATTTTGTTTCATCTAGAAAGACACATTCTGTGCTTTCTGTGTCTTGAGGTATTGAATTATTTTCATTAACTTTGCCATAAGACAAGAAGAGCAGACAAATCAATGCAATATTTACCAATACCACAAGTATATCGATTTTATGATGTTTTATCCAAGCGAAAAATCTTTTTGTTCCTTCTTGTGTGTCATTGGTTTCTAAAACACAACCAGAATTTCTTATGCGTTCTACATAACGGAAAAGAATAACTATTAAATTGAAGAAAATAAAGCCAACAAGTGCAGCAATGCATATTAGTTTATCAAGATTTGTATGATAAAGATTTTCCATTACAGAGGATGAATAAAACATTCCACCCACTACTGCTAAAACGATACCTGCAAAAATGCCTAAAATGGTAACGCTGGTTTCTGACACTTTACGTGTAACATAAACCATTTGCTCATTTATTTTCTGAGAAATACTTTCGGTAATCTTATCGCTTTTTAAAACAGTTTTTATTGCTTTTTCCGCTGCTTCATCTGCTGCTTTTTCCGCTTTTTCCACAGCTATCATAGCAGAATTTGCAGCACTTTGAGCTGCATCTTCTGCTTCTCTTTTTGCTCTATTTACAGCATCATCCATTGTTCGGATTGAGAAGTTTCGAAATAATGTATGTGAATCGATTGACTCTTGTATAAAGTCAAATACATATTCAAACACCTCTGGATATTCTACATCCAAGATAGATTGCTTTTGTGAATACCAATAACTATAATAATCTTCTTTGAATTCTTTGCGATAATAATGGAATTTGCTATCTGTTGCAAACTGAAATAATTGAACTGATGGACAATCATCAATATATTGTACAACTTTCTTTTGAACAACATGTCTGACTTCATAATTATCACCAGATAATTTTATGTTCTTACTTATATAGTTTTCTATATACTGTTTCCTTTTATTTTTATCTAGTACATCCCCATTTATCAAAATAATATCACATAACTCATTTATAACCTCTTTTGTTTCTGTGCTAATGTTATCTTTAGTAGGCATATCAATCTCCTAATTTAACGGTTCAAATATGTATTCTATTAAACTGTTTGTATCATCTACATTAAACTCCTTCTTTTCAATTGTCGCTAATTTTTCTAATATTATTAAATCACTATTATCATCTACAATTTTATCAACTATAGGATTTAAAAGCTCTGCTAATTTTCTTGAAGAATAAGCTCCATATTTTCTAAACAACATTTCTATTTCTGATTCAATATCTACTGGCAATATTTCTATATTTAAATAACGTTCTGGAATTTCAGCTTTTTCATTAAAAATGTCACTAATATATTTTGAATTATCAGGATTTTCAAACTCAATATCTCTAAAATATACGTCATTGGGAATAAAAACTAAATCTTTAATAAATGTACCACAATCAGGTGAATATTTATAAATATTTTCATTGAATAATAATTTATCTTTTTGAGCATATTTAAAAGCAAGAATTGACAACATTTTCCCTATTTTTGTTTGTGTGCATGAGTATTTTTTATCTGTTTTATAAAATAATTGAATTAGATAGTTTGTAATAGTTTTGAAATTAGTATTTAATTTGTTCATTTGTATATCCTTTGGGTATTTATTGTCATCCTTGCATTGTAAAGTAACAATCGTTGCTAAACGCCCTATATTAACCTCCATTTGTACTTTTATTGACCCTATTTTACGCCATTTTTCTTCATTTTTCAACACTTTTCTTCCTCTTTTCTCCGTCAAATACCTGTTTTTGCTGACTATAACATAAATATTCTGCACTTTATGTAGAAAACAGTCCTTATATATAGAATGAAAAAAGAATAAGAAAATGTTTTTATGCAAAGAAAAAGAACCCCAGCCGAGGTTCTTTTCTTGTTGTACCATTCTTATTGTTCTACAAATACATAGATTTGATAGAGTCTTTCACCATTAAGCGAAATACTTGAGTTGTTTCCGCCGCCTGCGCCAGGAATTCCGCCGCGCTCTATAATATAATCGCAAAGCATTGTTTCCCAATGCCAAGTGTCATCTGTGCGCTTAATAAGCATAAAATACTCACTTGTTTCTGCGTTCCAAACTGGAGTATAAAGACCTGCTTCTGCTAACGCTTTATCATGCTCATATCCTTGACCCGTTTCAACTACATAACCATTTACTGTTGTGGTTTTGTTATCTTCCTGAATGTTTGTATCCGCATTTTCTCCACCGCCAGAAGGTACATCTGGTGTGCTTGGTGGTGCTGGTGTTTCTTCTACAGGCTTTGTGTCTACTAAGTAGTTGTTGCTTACATAGCAAGTAACGCCATTTAAACTGATACGATACCAGCCTGTTTCGTTACATTGTCCAGTAACTTTAACTTCTTGACCTTTAGAAAGACTGCCGACCTTTTCTCCATCTGCAAGTGGAAGTGTTCTTACGTTTACAGATGATTTTGCATACATTGTTTTGTTAAGCTCTGTGAAGGTGTATGCTGGTTTTTCTGGTTCTGGAGTTTCAGAAGGTTGTGGAGCTGGAGTTTCAGAAGGTGTAGTATCTTCTGTTGATGGAGTTTCAGGAGTAACAACTTCTGTAGAAGGAGTTTCTTCTGTGCCTTCTGTGGTTTGTTCTGTATTTTCAAGCCTTTCTGTTTCATTCCCCTCTGACTGCTTTGCGCCGCAACTAGCTAGTAACATTGTCGCAATTATACATGTTAATATTATTAATACCTTCTTTTTCATATTTTCTCCTTTGTTTATTCTTTCATTATCTTAGAATATAAGAAAATATTATCGCATATTTATTATTTGTGCAAGACATTCTTCAGATCACTTTTACATAACTTCGTTTTAACAATAATATTAACCTTACTTTACACCACTATTCGAATATGTATAAATCTTTTGCAAAGTTTCTTCTAACACATCATAAGGAAGCATATTCTCTTGCCTCTTCAAACGAGAACAGTTTTTCCAGTCATTTACTGTTATCTCGGCAATTCCCCAAGTGTTAACCTCTTGAACTACTTCTGATTGTTTTAAACCATCAAGCGCAGGAATCTGATAAATACCAGCTCGATAACCCATAAGAATAGAAAGCAAAACTTTTCTCTTTAAATCTTTTCCAATATAGCCTTTTGTATTAACTGTTGATTTCACTTTTACACGTTCCAAATCTGCAACAACCTTTACACAATCTTCATTTTTCATAGTTTTGCGATAATTCAAGAATTCTTCTACCTCATTAAAAGGTCTGGTATCATATTTAGCAATCTCAGTGTCAATGACTTGCTCACCATCCCTACTTTCGTAATGTACAGGTGTATCAATAGCTGTTTCCACGATAGGACATCGCTTATAATCGAAATTCATCGAAATATATCTATCTATTTCAGTAATTTGAAAAGGATTTCTCTTTTCAACCATATCTGCAAATTTTGTCCACATATTTGTATGACATTTTAACTTTCCATTTCTATCTAAAACCTGAGTAATATAAGAGTCCCTGTCTGCACGGCTACCTTTAATCTCACCCGTTGTAAAAGAATTATGTGCAATAACTCCTTCATCGTTTACAGCAACATTTCCTCTTGTTGAAATGTTAAGAAATACTTCATTAATGTGCTTAATTTCCCATACATGATTGGCATCACAATCTTCACATGTTTGGTTAAGAATATAACGACCTTTTTGAAAAATAGGGCCAAAGCCATGTGCATTCAAACTTCTTACTACATCTTCTGGCGCATTCGTTATAAACCCATCTGTAGTAACTGAATAAACACGATATCCCATATCGTGAAGTTCATTAATACATGCTATCAACATACAACGTACAAGAGCTGTGGTATAAGTAGCATGATAAGGACTTGTAACCGAGGAAGGTTCAGCATCTAAACGCCCCATTACGCTAGCATTATAGCGTGTTTTAGGCGATACATTTTGAGCCGTTTTACCATAACAGGAAACAACCATCGCTTTAAGACTCTTTTCTATAAGTGGATTATCTTTATACACTTTCTTAGCACGCATGCGGTCCTGAACAAGATTTGAAACAGCGTAAGCAAGACATTGAGAAGGTTTATCATCTTTGATTAACATTTGACAGGTAAATCCTCTATAAATTTTTATCTTTGCACCAAGTTTTAAGGCAAGATAAATATCAGGACCTGACATATAAACATTCTTCCCATGACGAGGATAAATCTTCATACCACCTGGCACAGGAACTGGAATATTAGGACAATAACAATTATCGGGGAAATCAAAATCTCCTATAACAACAGTTGGTATTAAAGGACTTGCAATATCCTGCAAAGACATTTCATAATTCCGTGGATAGTCTCTCACATTTTTAGACCAATCAATATCAATAATATTTGCCATTGCTGTCGGATAAGCATTTTGTAAGTCAAAATCCGTTGTATACTCTGTAATCCATCCAGGATAAAAACAAGCATTGAATCCTCCTGTATATGATTCTTCAAAATACTCCGTCACAAGCTTAGCATCTGGATTTTCACGAAGTGGTACATATCTCGTAGCTTTTAAAAACTTCATACATTCATCAGGCAAACGCATAATACCTTCATCTAACAACTCTAAGCCTCTATACATCTTGTCGTAATCAGATTTCTTTGTAATACCGAAGTATTCTTTTATACTCTCACGCATTGCCTTTGCTGCAGCACTTGACAATGTCATAGGAACAGCATGATTTCTCTGAAATAATTCAGAACAAAACGCAACAACTATATCAGCATCATTCATCGCATATTCATAATAATCAACAGGGTTTGTAAGTAAATATGTATCCATATTCTTTATAACATCTTTCGGAAGCTCTATTTTATTTTTTCCAATCAGCTTGCCGAGTTCTTTTAGTGATTTGTTGTCCGCCGGAGTCAATCCTAATGTATCACGCACGCTAAGATTTATAAGCCAATAATTATTATAATTCTTATCATTTTCAACCTTTAATCTTATATCTTCTGTTGACATCCACCCACCTTGTATTTCTGCACATTTACGAACTATATCGATATCATATTTTGAACGTCTAAATACCGAAATATCTACCTTGCCTGTATGACAAATTAGAGTTACAGGAATAACACTCTCTTTCATTTCTTTAAAATCAACACTCTTGAACATATTCCCAGCCTTATGATATACTTCCTTAAAAACAAGTTTTTCTTTACGAACTAGAGGCAACTCAGGAGAATAAATTTTTTTAAGGTCAAACAATATATCTGCAAGACAATATTTTAACGGAATTGCACCACCGTCAACCGTTACCACCTGATGGCTTGGAGAAATCAAAAAGAAATATCTAATAAAAGTGTCACCAATCATAACAGACATTTGCAAAGAAAAAACTCTGCTGAACACTTTCTCCCCCACCTTATAACTCTTATTCTCGGTATCAAACCCTATATTAAGATACATGCGCTGGGACTGGATAACCTTATATGAAGGAATGACTTCCGCAATACTACCAGCCTTTTGAATATCAAACGGTGCAAGAAAAGATTTTATATAATCAGAGGTATCTTTGAAAGTGGTGTCATTACCTCCTATTGCACGGCATATATATGAATTGACACCACTGCTACAAAGCCTTGTATTTACTGTATTTTCTGATTCTCCTACTTGACGGGAGTTTAAAACTTCCGTCAAAGAATTCGATGTTACAACTTCTCTAAAAAGAATGTACTCCTCTCTTTCTACCAGTTGTTCACAACCATGTTTTTTTAGTGATTCTATAACATGTGTATATTGTTCATAGTGCAAATTCATAGCATTTCTAATATCATCTACCTGTAAATGTGTCATTCGAATATCTCCCTCTTCAATTTCTTGACAAGAGATTGGCCGTAGAGTATAATAGCTACAGTAAAAATCACTCTCTGAATTTTTGAGATAGATACGTAATCTCTTGCTTTATTAGAATGTGAAAAACGAGATTCGATTTCTTTTAAACAAAAACGGCTCAGGAAATACACTTTCCTGAGCCTTAAATTTTGTTATTCAGTTAATTAGATAGTCTTTGTTCCTTCGTCTTACTTATCTCTTCTAAAATTTCATTAATGCATTAAAGTATTGCAAATATACTATCCTTGCAGTATCTTCCACCGCATCGTGCATTAGGATTTCCGGATAAACTTTTAACGCCACATTTACGGTTGACTTTCGAACTGCACTCTTAGCCTGCATATGTGTCATGCCATATGTAACCTTAAGTACATCTCGAAGCATTTTCTTGTATCTCATTTTTTCGAAAAATAGCCTCATTAAACGCCTCCATACTATTGTTTTTTTATATTTAGAATCAAGATATTCTTTTAATTGTTCTAATGCCACCTCCCCTCTCTTCTCTTTTTCGATTAATTCCATAAAATCTGCTGACGGTTCTAACCAATCCACTTTAAGTAATCCGATTGCATAATTCCAGGCTTCTTCGTTTGTCATAATTTCCTCCGTATACTGTAATCATCTAGCCCTTAACATCCAAAGCAATACCTTTCAATTTCCAAATCAAATCCTCTGTTATCGTTTCTCCAAACACCTTGAATTGGACAATCTCTGCTATAACATCACAATCAGCACCTTCTTCGTAAGCAGTTAAAATCTCTTGGATATATGTCTTAGCATAGTATTTAAGACTTTTTTCGAATAATGATTTGCAATGTTCTCTATTGCTGTTATTTAACAACTCTCCATTTCGATATAACCTTTTTACAAAAATATCCTCTTTCTTTTCAAAATTGAAATCAACTGTATCTTCGCTAATAAATGCTTCCATATATGTATAGCCGAACCAATACAATGCTTCATAGATGTAGGAAAATTCTATCTCCGCATTATATAATGCTCCTGCCACTCTAAATCTAATTTCATCAAAATCTAATCTTTTACATAATGAGACTAGATTATCAACTTCCTCCTTTGGAACATTCATACCATTTGCGAGCTGTTCCTTCCTTAAAAATGATACTCCACCTTTAGAAACTTTAGAATTCTCCTGCTGTATCATACGAACTGCCATGATTTGCTGACCTATTTTTTGCTCCTTTTTTCTATCCATAATCCCTCCTAGTTTCTACTTTAATTCACTTTCTACTTTTGCAATCTCTTCCAAAAGTTTCTTTCGTAAAGTCATCACCAGATGATATTCCTGCGGACCATAAGCCATCTCTAATCCTTCGATTGAAATATCTTCTGGAAAAAGCATTACCTTTTCTAGCACCTCTTCAAATGTATCTACATATTTTGGATTTTTAGTACCATCTTCGTAATACGGATATGACAACTCACATCCAGCATAAAGACAAGCCATTTCATACGAGTCATAGGATTTGTCGTCATCATCTAAAGTCCATCTCCCGTCTTTTTCATGCGGTATCCCTTTTCCAAAAAGTCTTCTCCAGGCTGTCATAACCCTTACTTTCTTTTCTTCCGGCTCGTTGTCGTACTTTTCAACTTCTTTTCTTTCATCTTCTGTAAGTTCTATATGCAGGCCCAGATGGTCTTTTGCAAGATGATAAATATCACCCATCATACTTTCTGGAACATACTTTACTATTTCGGTTAATGACGCTCCTGCGAGTATCATATTTTTGCAGACAGCTATCATAAACGGAATTTTACAGCACTCCCGAAATCTATCATTATAATAAATCCCCTGTATTCCTTCTTTTATTTCTTTTGAACGACTGAGTAACAACTCGACTTGTTTATAAATATCTTTTTCATTTTCTATTTGCAGCAAAGTAAGTTGTCGCATCTGTTCATATTCTGATACCGACTTTCTCTTATATGTATTACCAAATGCATCATATTGAAGAAATTTATGGTTAGTATCCTTCATCTTTAAGTACTCACGAATTGCCAAGTCTTCAACTGGCTCTTCTATGATATATGCCGCTTTTGAAATATCATCTACAGACCAATCACTGTTTCGAAGGTTACACAGCATCTCTACTATTTGGTTTAATTTACTCATTTTTTGTCTCCCCCTTTCATCACTATAGCTACTTTTGCCTGGCTTCGATACAATCTGAATCTTTAAATCCTCGGACATTTTGGCGTTCCAAATTTCTTTTCCCCTTAGGTACATAAATATCCTTTTAATTAGTTTGCAATTAAGATGTCTCACCACTCTCACGCTTACCCGTTTTAAATTGTTCCATGATTTCTGGTGTAATTTCATCTGAAGTTAACCCATGCTCTCGTATGTATCTACTATATGCACGTATATCAATACCGATTGGTGGATGCGGTTCATATATCTCAGCATCTACTAATTCTGGATTGCCAATAAATACACCAAATGCGTCTATTGAATCTACATAGCTGCGAAACACATACTTCTTTGCATTATCTATATCAACTCCAAAATCTACCGAAATGAGCTCCGCCGCCTCTGCTTGTGATTTCCCCATTTTTTCATATTGGGAGATGCGATTATAAATACGCCTACGATTAAATACTACATAATCTCTTTCTATCTCAATCGCACTTTCCATTAGGATTCCAAACTTTTCCGAAAATTCTTTTGCAATTTGGTCATCCGGATAATCTCTATATACCAGCAAGTACTGTTTCAAAAACTCCAACATCTCATCGGTCAGACAAAATTTAGTATTAATATATGGGATAATGATACCTGTTTCTGGAACCTTCTCCTTTTTCCTACACTTTACTTTCAATAATTCCTTAGCAAACCAATTTATTCCTTTGTGCCCTAACAAGGGAAACTTTTCCATATCAAATTGAGGTGCAAATTTCCCTGCAAGCAACTCTGCTTCATTAGCGTCCAATTTACCTAAAGATAATTTCATTAATGCCTCTCTGAGCTCCGACTCTATGCTATACTTCTGCCTAAACTCAATAAATTCTATTTCACCTGTATGTAAATCCACCAAGCAGCGTGCAGCATAAGGCCACCTGTAATATGATGTAAGACATGGTGTTTCTGGCTCTACATACGGCTCATCACTTACCCCCACGAAACACTCCATTTTGTCACCTTCCGCTCTGCCATATGCTGATACCGCATTATCCTTATGCTTTATACAAAAATCATAGCCTAACTTGTCCATACAAGCTCTAATGCCTATCTTTTTTGCTTGTTCCTCTGTCAACATTTTTTCTCCTATATTTTGCCTAGTCTCTGTTTTTTTACCCATTCTTCCAGTTCATCCTCACCTATCCTAATGACACCACCAATCTTATATGCCGGAAATCCTGGCTCTTTCATTACGCGAGTCATTGTATTCTTCGATATTCCCATTATTTTCATCGCTTCCTGTCTTGTTAAAAGTCGTTGCATTCTATGTTTCCTTTCTATTATCCTGTATTCGTTGTTCCGCTAACATTTCATCATATAGTGCCCCATACTTTTCCTCGTTATTACAGATGCAATCACAAGCATATATATAATCAAATACATCATAATCAAACTTTTGGCACACCTCGTGCTCCGTATAACCAAGCCCTTCAGCAATCGAATCTACAATATGTACCAATCTCTTTGCATTGATAAATTTAATAAACTTCCTTATAGCTCTTTTCTCTCTTTTATTCACTTCATATCACCTCCCAATCATTTATTCCATTCTTTAACATCTGTTCAATATTTTCTATTTGACATCTATTTACATACGGCAAAACCTGTTCAATATCATCCGCACTATACTTTCTGCAACGAAGCATATTGATAACTACCTCCTTAGCAAAACGCTCTTTATACGCTTCTTCAAACAGTAGCTGATAAGCATACCATCTCCCTGCGTGCATAAGTATATCTACCGCTTCATTCCTTAATGTTTCCCTCATATGCGTATCCACCGTCTGCCTTATTTGTGCTACATATTGTTGGCGTAGCACTTCATAATCCGACATTGATTTACCATGATAGGTCCATTTGCGGACATCTTCAGAAAGCATTGGATACGCTTCTTTTATCAGCATTAGCTCTCTGTTTGCACTATCAGTAAATGTGTGACACAAATAGTCATATAGGTGCTTTGTCATCTTGTTCCCTCCTTTATATATTTCTCTGATTCTCTTAAAGAAAAAGGAAGATGCTTGTGTTTAAAACATAAAATCATCTTCCTTTTCCAATAAATGCAATGCATTTACAAAAACTAACACTCTTCAATCCCTAATAATACTTTTCGAAGCATCAAAAAATCTGAGTCTGAATACATACCTACATCTGCAATTTCCATAATAACATCCAAATTTGTCATATCCGTGATTGCAATCTTATGGACACGAAAGATTAATTCGGTTGCATATTTATCCATCAGCTCATATAAAAATTCCTCTGTTAAATCATATTTGTTCGCATCACAAAAATACACCTTGTAATAGTTTTCGAATTCCTCCTTCGTAATTCTTTTGAGCAGATAATCCAAATAAAGCCTCCAAATATGTCCTAATCCATCCCACAAATGATAACGCTTATTCACATCATCATATATGTGCATACTATTTAGTACATCATCCGCAATATTACGCTTGTCAAAGGATGAACATACATTAATCAGAGTTGCAACATATTCCTCATCTGTATCAAGCCATCTCTGTATATCTGATACATGAATTTTGGGTACACTTCTTAGATTTTCATTTTCCATCTTGATAATTTTGCAAACCAGCATTATCTGTCCTATTCTTCTTTGTTTTTGTTTTTCATTCATTAAATTTTACCTCCTGTTTTTCAAATAAAAAAAGGAAGATTTCTCTGTCTGAAAAATCTTCCTTTACAATAAGCCCTAAGCTTACAAACATAATTATATACTCTCTACATACTTAAGACAAGTTAATTTATCCCTTCGCATCCCTCCTTTAGATATCTAATAACACATCCACAGCTTCTCTAAATGAGTAGCCAAAATATTTCATCAATAAATCGATAGAATTCCCCCTTTCTCCACTGTCGTAATCAATGTAGCCTGCATAACCTTTTCGGATTTTTACGCTTTTCTTTTGCATTAATTTAAGCGTATTTCCGACCTTAATCACCTCCCCGCTATGGTTCATCAACAAATACTCATACACATCCTGCTTTCTCGCTTTTTCAATTTCTATTCTTGTAATATCTGCTCTGCTAATACCTCCCTATTTGTTTTATTCACATATAGTATGATAAAGTTTTTTCAACTATTTCTTTTTGGACAACTTTTTATGCAGCAATTTTTGTCCTCTTTTGGCAGATGAAACAGACGATATTTTCTGTTTCGTCGATGAAAATCTCTTTCTCTGATGCATTTGTTGCAATATAATCATCATCCTCCTCCGTGTAAATTTCGATGTTAAAGCTATGGACCACTTTTTCATCAAAATCAACTAATGCCCTTTCCACCTTTATCCTATTCATCAATTCTTTCAGATACTGGAATCTCTCATCACGATAATCATCAAAGTACAGAGTGATTTTATTAATTACTCCTAAAT
Source organism: Agathobacter sp. (assembly GCA_045530745.1). Classification (GTDB taxonomy): domain Bacteria; phylum Bacillota; class Clostridia; order Lachnospirales; family Lachnospiraceae; genus Roseburia. The sequence goes on along the minus strand of JAZSCQ010000001.1, from coordinate 2,412 downwards.
CTTCAATTTGAATAATTAGTGTATTCATACCTTTTGTTTCGTTCCTTTTAACACGAGAGTTCTGCTTATCGACAATTTCATGTTCTAAAATTAACTCCCTTTCGGCGATGCCATGTCTTTTCCATAATGCTTTCTGTTTTGTTCCAACATAACTCATTCATTTATCCTCCTAGATATATTTTTATATCTATAGAATGATAATTTTTCTAAACATCATAATTTTTGGACAAATCATGCTAGGAATCAAAAAAAGACTATGAAATAAATCCATAGTCTTTCTAATTTGTAAATATTTAATTACATCAAGGTTCATAGCTGGCCAAATAAAATATAGGGAGTCTATCACAGACTCCCTATACAATGTATAGCTTCATAATTATTTTACTTGGAAAATGAAAACAATTTGACTCATGATACAACTTTGCACTTTTAATCATATAAGCCTTTGGTATTTCATATGTTCCCAAGAAGCAAGCCATGTCAATTACTGTTTGTTGTTGATTGCAGCCTGTGCAGCAGCAAGTCTAGCGATTGGAACACGGAATGGTGAGCATGATACATAATCAAGACCAATCTTGTGGCAGAATTCTACAGATGTAGGGTCGCCACCGTGTTCGCCACAGATACCTACGTGGAGGTTGTTGTTTACTGGTTTGCCAAGTTTGATAGCTGTTTCCATTAATCTACCAACACCTGTCTGGTCGAGTTTAGCAAATGGATCATTTTCAAAAATCTTGGTGTCATAGTAAGCATCAAGGAATTTACCAGCATCGTCACGTGAGAAGCCATAAGTCATCTGTGTTAAATCGTTTGTACCGAAGCAGAAGAAATCGGCCTGAGTAGCGATTTCATCAGCTGTAAGGCAGGCACGTGGAATTTCCATCATAGTACCTACTTCATAATGAAGATCAGCACCAGCCGCTTCGATTTCAGCATTTGCTGTAGCGATAACGATATCTCTTACATATTTTAATTCTTTAGCGTCACATGAAAGTGGAATCATGATTTCTGGAACTACATTCCAGTCAGCATGTGCTTTCTGTACGTTGATAGCTGCACGGATAACAGCTTTTGTCTGCATCTTAGCGATTTCTGGATAAGTAACTGCAAGACGAAGACCACGATGTCCCATCATTGGGTTAAATTCGTGTAATGAAGAAATGATAGCTTTGATTTCTTCTACTGATTTGCCCTGAGCATCAGCAAGTTTCTTGATATCAGCTTCTTCTGTAGGAACAAATTCGTGTAATGGTGGATCCAAGAAACGAATTGTAACTGGGTTACCTTCAAGTGCTTCAAATAAGCCTTCGAAGTCTCCCTGCTGATATGGAAGAATCTTTTCAAGAGCTACTTCTCTTTCTTCTGCTGTATCAGAACAGATCATTTCACGGAATGCAGCAATTCTGTCTTCTTCGAAGAACATGTGCTCTGTACGGCAAAGACCGATACCTTCTGCACCAAGTTCACGAGCTTTACGAGCATCAGCTGGTGTATCAGCGTTGGTACGTACTTTAAGTGTACGGAACTTGTCTGCCCAAGCCATGATACGGCCGAATTCTCCAGCGATAACAGCGTCAACTGTTGGGATGATACCAGCATAGATATTACCTGTTGTACCATCGATAGAGATTTCTGAGCCTTCTGTAAATGTCTGGCCAGCTAATGTGAATTTCTTGTTTTCTTCATCCATGTTGATGTCGCCACAACCAGAAACACAGCATGTACCCATACCACGAGCTACTACTGCAGCATGTGATGTCATACCACCACGAACAGTTAGGATACCCTGAGCGGCTTTCATACCTGTGATATCTTCTGGAGATGTTTCAAGACGTACTAATACGACTTTTTCTCCTCTTTCAGCCCAAGCTACAGCGTCATCAGCAGTAAATACTACTTTACCGCAAGCAGCACCTGGTGAAGCACCAAGACCTTTGCCCATTGGTGTAGCAGCTTTAAGAGCTTTAGCATCGAACTGTGGATGTAATAATGTATCTAAGTTACGAGGATCAATCATTGCAACAGCTTCTTCTTCTGTTCTCATTCCTTCGTCAACTAAATCGCAAGCGATTTTAAGAGCAGCCTGAGCTGTTCTCTTACCGTTACGTGTCTGTAACATATAGAGTTTCTGGTTTTCTACAGTAAATTCCATATCCTGCATATCTCTGTAGTGATTTTCAAGGATACTACATACGTTTGTAAATTGATCATAAACTTCTGGCATAACTTCTGCAAGCTGAGCGATTGGCTGTGGTGTACGAACACCAGCAACTACGTCTTCACCCTGAGCGTTGATAAGGAATTCACCCATAAGTTTCTTTTCACCTGTAGATGGGTCACGAGTAAATGCAACACCAGTACCACAGTCATCACCCATGTTACCGAAAGCCATAGACTGTACGTTTACAGCTG
>JAZSCQ010000012.1:0-5687 GCA_045530745.1 Agathobacter sp. | reverse complement strand
CGAATGATAGTGGATAATTATTCTGTATTTTATACGATTCGTGCGGATAAAGTTATTGTAACTGATGTTTTATATACTGCATCGGATATTGAAGTGCGACTTCGAGGTGTGTAATTTTACGAAAGCATGCGATTATTTGAAGTTTACGCATAGTTAAATTAATTATAATAGAACATCCATCTCTTAGATAAAAGTCTATGAGATGGATGTTTTTTAGAGTAAAGTGAATTCATTTTTATCGAATTTAAGAAGTCCTTCATCACGCATTTTGCAAAGTTCATTTGACATGGCACTGCGGTCAACGCAAAGAAAATCAGCGAGTTGCTGCCTGGTAAATGGAATCATGAATTGCCTATTGTTATGTCTCTTTGATTCTTCCGAAAGATAGGATAAAAGTTTAGCGCGAGTGGAGCGTTTGCACATATGCCCGATTTTTTGAACGAGTTTTCTATTCTTTTCAGAGATTGAAAAAAATAGGTTCTGTACGACCATAGAATGAAAACGACATGCAGTTGAGCATACAGTAAGGATACGTTTAATATCAAAGAAAATAACGGTACTGTCTTCCTCTGCAATGACGTCATTAAGAAGAGAACCGCTTTCTGGCGCTACATATGCCTCTCCAAACATTTCTCCAACACGTATTACATTAACAATGTTTCGGTTTCCCCAAAAATCATCATGTTGTACTAATAGTTTTCCATCTAATAATATGGTGATGTTATCTATGTGTTCTCCTTCTCGGAAAACATAATCTCCTTTTTTAAATGTAAGTAATCTAGCTTGCAGACAGTTTAACATTGCGGAAATTTCATTATCGCCTACACCGGAGAATAGTTGAGTGCGTTTAAGAGTCTCAATATATTTTTGCATAAAATACTCCTTTGTTGTAAAAACAACCGACTTGTTTTAATTATTGTATTATAATTCGTCTATAAAGTCAAAGAGAACTTTAGATTGGAGGATTTAGATGGTACGCAAAATAATTAAAATTGATGAAGAAAAGTGTATTGGTTGTGGTGCATGTGCAGATGCTTGCCATGAAGGTGCAATCGAGATGATGGATGGAAAAGCAAAACTTACCAGAGAAGATTACTGCGATGGCTTAGGAGACTGTTTGCCGACTTGCCCAACGGATGCAATCACTTTTGAAGAAAGAGAAGCTCCAGCTTATGATGAGGCGGCGGTATTAGCTTCAAAGAAAAAAAAGGAACATGAAACTTTGGCATGTGGTTGTCCCGGTACACAGGCAAAACAGATTATGAGAGAAATTTGTGATTTTAGTACACCGACACCAGCGATAAATTCAGAACTTATGCAATGGCCGGTGCAAATCAAATTGTTGCCACCTTGTGCACCGTATTTTGACGGAGCAAATCTTTTGATTGCGGCGGATTGCACAGCCTATGCATATGGAAATTTCCATAAGGAGTTTATCCGTAACCATATCACACTTATTGGCTGTCCAAAGTTAGACGAGGGCGACTATACAGAAAAACTTACTGAAATTATTAAGAATAATAATATTAAGAGTGTAACAGTAGTTCGAATGGAAGTGCCATGCTGTGGTGGAATAGAATATGCCGCAAAGAGAGCATTGCAGATAAGTGGTAAGTTTATTCCTTGGCGTGTTGTTACTATATCAACTGATGGAAAAATTTTAGATTAATGAATGGAGGATACCATAATGGGAAATAAAATGTTTTGCTTTCAGTGTGAGCAGACAGCAGGGTGTACTGCTTGCACAGGTGCACAAGGAGTATGTGGTAAAAAGGCTGATACTGCTAAGTTGCAAGATGAACTTACAGGTGCATTAATAGGATTAGCAAGAGCAACAGAAGGAAATGAAGCCCTTGTTGATGATAATACTGATAAGTTAATCCTAGAGGGATTGTTTACAACTATTACTAATGTGAATTTTAACAATCAAACAATAGAGGTATTGATTAAAAAAATTGAAGCAGAGAAAGAGCGTCTGGTTCCAAATTGTTTTAGCTGCGCAAGTTGTTGTGGAAGAAATGATAATTTTGATATGCAGTTAATTTGGCAGGGGGATGAGGATGTGCGCTCTCTGAAGTCATTGATACTTTTCGGTATTCGTGGTATAGCTGCATATGCATATCATGCTTCTGTTTTAGGATATACCGACAAGGAAGTTAATTGTTTTTTCTATAAAGCATTATTCGCAATCGGAATGAGAGATTGGGGAATGGAAGAACTATTACCTATCGTATTACAGACCGGTGAGATTAACTTAAAGTGTATGGCTCTTTTAGATAAAGCAAACACAGAAACCTATGGAAATCCTGTGCCAACCAGTGTTTCTTTAAAAGTAGAAAAAGGTCCGTTTATTGTAATTTCAGGACATGATTTGTATGATTTAAAACGGCTATTAGAGCAGACAAAGAATAAAGGTGTTAACGTATATACTCATGGAGAAATGCTTCCGGCACACGCATATCCGGAGTTGAAGAAATACACACATCTGAAAGGTAATTTTGGAACAGCATGGCAGAATCAACAGAAGGAATTTGCCAATATTCCTGCGCCTATTCTTTTTACAACGAACTGCCTAATGCCACCAAAGGACAGTTATTCAGATCGTGTGTTTACGACAGAGGTAGTTTCTTATCCGGATATAGTTCATGTTGGGGAAGAAAAAGATTTCTCTGTAGTCATTAACAAGGCATTAGAACTTGGCGGATACAAAGAAGATGTGCAGTTTACTGGAATCAATGGTGGAGAAGCTGTCATGACTGGATTTGGTCATAATGCAGTGTTATCTAACGCAGAAGTGGTGATTGAAGCAGTAAAAGAAGGTACAATTAAGCATTTCTTCCTTGTTGGCGGATGTGATGGTGCAAGACCGGGAAGAAACTATTATACAGAGTTTGTGAAACAGACGCCAAAAGATAGTATCGTTCTTACTCTTGCATGTGGAAAGTATAGATTCAATGATATAGATTTAGGTGACATAGGCGGATTTCCACGTATTATGGATATGGGGCAGTGTAATGATGCCTATAGTGCAATCAAGGTTGCAGTAGCTCTTGCAGAAGCCTTTGAGTGTGAAGTAAATGATTTACCTCTTTCCATGGTACTTTCATGGTATGAGCAGAAAGCAGTATGTATTCTACTAACCTTATTGTATCTTGGTATTAAGAATATTTTACTTGGACCAACATTGCCTGCATTTGTTTCCAACAATGTGCTTGATTTCTTAGTAAAGAATTATAATATTTCTCCAATTTCTACACCGGAAGAGGATATGAAGAAACTTATTGGAGAATAGGCAAGTGAAATTTTCAGGCTTCTGGCGAAGCTGAAAACGACCGACTATTTGAATTATACGCACTAAATAATTTATGAAAACACATCTGTTAGTATAGAGGATGTGTTTTTTTATTGATTATACATTGACAATCATCTATGTGTTTGATATATTTAATACATAGACAAATATCAATGTGAGGTGAAAGAATATGAATACAATAGATATAGCAGTTATATGTAAAGCACTTGGAGATAGTAACCGTTTGCAGATTGTTCAAATGTTATCTGATGGGGAAAAGTGCGGTTGTAAACTATTGGAAGCCTTTGAAATCACGCAACCTACTTTATCGCATCATATGAAGATTTTGTGTGAATGCGGTCTTGTGAATGACAGAAAAGAAGGAAAATGGCATCACTATTCTTTGAATTGTGATACCATGCAAGGTTTTAAGAAGTTTATCGAAGAATTGTCTTGTGTCAAAGAAGGAGGCTGTAGTTGTCAATGATATGGAATTTTATAGAAGAACAGATACTAGGGATGAAATGGCTTAATGAATTGATTGGAAATGTGCTCGGAAAAATTGGCTTAGATATATCGGGAAAGCTAGGAGGAAGTATTCACTTTTTTATTTACGATGTGATAAAGATAACTATATTGCTTTGTTCGTTAATATATATGATTTCATATATACAAAGCTATTTTCCACCAGAGCGTAGCAAAAAGATATTAGGACGTTTTAAAGGTATTGGAGCAAATTGTATAGCTGCTTTATTGGGAACGGTTACACCGTTCTGCTCCTGCTCATCAATTCCACTTTTCATTGGATTTACAAGTGCAGGACTTCCGTTAGGTGTAACATTTTCTTTCCTGATTTCATCTCCTATGGTTGATTTGGGAAGTCTTGTTCTTTTAATAAGTATTTTTGGAACAAAGGTGGCTGTAATTTATGTGATAGTTGGATTGATTATTGCAGTAATTGGTGGCACGCTGATAGAAAAGTTACACATGGAAAGGTATGTGGAGGATTTTATTCTGAAAGCAAATTCTGTTGATATAGACAGTCCAACACTTACACAGAAAGAGCGGTTTGCGTATGCAAAGGAGCAAGTGGTATCAACTTTCAAGAAAGTGTTTTCATATATTTTAGCAGGTGTTGCAATTGGTGCGGCTATCCATAATTGGATTCCGGAAAATTGGATTGAAACAATACTAGGAAGTCATAATCCTTTTGGGGTTGTACTTGCAACATTGGTTGGTGCTCCTATGTACGCAGATATATTCGGAACAATCGCTGTAGCGGAAGCGTTGCTTGCAAAAGGGGCACAGTTGGGAACAATCTTGAGCTTTATGATGGCTGTTACAACACTTAGTCTGCCTTCAATTATTATGCTCAAAAAAGCAGTAAAGCTAAAGCTACTTGGAACATTTATTGCGATATGTACGATTGGTATTATTATTGTAGGTTACTTGTTTAATATATTTCAAGGATTTATAGTCTAGGAGGATGAGAAAATGTCATTGTTTGGATTAGGAAAAAAGAAAGAAGAAAGTGTAAGAAGCTGTTGCTGTGGAGATAATTGCACTATTGAAACAATGGAGCAAGCAGAACAAGAAAAGATGCTTGTAGGTGTAAAAATATTAGGCGGTGGCTGTGCGAAATGCAATCAGTTAGAGGAGGCTACTACGGAAGCGCTTATTGATTTAGGTATGGATAGTACAATAGAACATGTAAGAGATTATGAGAAAATAGCAGCTTATGGTGTAATGACAACTCCTGCTTTAGTTGTGGATGGGAAAGTGGTGTCCTATGGGAAAGTGCTGAAAAAAGATGAAGTAATAGAATTGATAAAGAAAGTGAGAGGATAATTTTGCAGAAAGTAGCATTTATATGTGTGCATAATTCTTGTCGGAGCCAGATTGCAGAAGCATTAGGGAAACATTTAGCATCGGATGTTTTTGAAAGCTACTCCGCAGGGACAGAAACTAAACCCAAGATAAATCAAGATGCAGTACGTATTATGAAAGAACTATATGGGATTGATATGGAACAGACACAATATTCCAAGTTAATTTCAGATATTCCTAATCCTGATATAGCAATTTCGATGGGATGTAATGTTGGATGTCCATTTATTGGCAGGGCGTTTGATGATAATTGGGGATTAGAAGACCCTACTGGAAAATCAGATGAAGAATTTAAAATGATTATTACAGAGATAGAAAGTAGAATTTTACAGATAAGAGATGAATTAATGTAAAAGCACAAGAAACTTTCAGTTTTCTGGAGCTGAGAATAACTTGACGAAAAAACGAAAGCATGCTATTGTTTTATGGAATGTTGGAAGGTGTAGATTTATGGCGAAGAACTATGAATGTGGAAAGCTTATCAAGCAAATCCATGATGAATTGGAAA
>JAZSCQ010000036.1:0-5902 GCA_045530745.1 Agathobacter sp. | reverse complement strand
ATTTTACAATCTGCGAAAGTATATCCGTGTGATGAAAGACATTTTTTCAGACTTTACGTGTGTCTCTTAGTACGGCAGATTTATATAATGTTATGTGCATGCTCGATTGTCCGAGATGCTGATTTTGCATCGAGTTTCGAGCATGCACATATAATATCAACTATATAAAGATGCCGTACTTAGAGACACTAGGAAAGGCTGTGCAATGTCTTTCTCACAACGGAGCATACTTCGCAGATAGTAAAATGGTTGAAAGACACAAAACTTAAGTAGAAAGCGTGATTCAAGAAATAGAAGCGTTTTCCTTAAATGTTCGTAATTTGCAAAAATACATAGGGGCATATTTACTTTTTAATATAAAATAAGGCTGCCACAAATTAATATTTTGTGACAGCCTTTAAGACTATAAACTTGTACGAATATAGGTTTTATAATACAACGAATGCACAGTTAGTAGCTGGAATTTCTAATGTGCCAGTTGCTTTTACTGGATCAAGAGCTGGAAGTGCATCTCCTTCTCCAAGTTCTAATACATTGCCGTTTAATGTCATCTTGCGTGAACGAAGTCCTGTTTCACCAGCAAGTACATAAACATCTGCTTCTTTTGGAAGTTCTAATGTGATTGCTTCGTTTGTATTGTTTACAACGAGATAAGCAACACCTTCTTTGCCATCCTTACGAGAATGAGCATAGATTCTTGCGCCATCTGCAACTTCACTTGCATCAAGAGCTGTTGTACCCATAATACGATTCCAAAGTAATACTGCAAAGTAGTTTGGTCTTGGAACGAATGTGCCGTGTTTTAAGAATCCATAGTCAGAAGAAGCTAATGTATTGTGGAAAATAATACCATCTGTAACTGTAGTGAATTCACCTAATTCATTTAATGTACGTGGAACATCTGCATATGTAGAAGCCCATGTATTTCCACCGCAGCCTGCATCACCAGATTCGGTTACCCACATCTGTCCGCCTGGAACATATTTATCACGTTTTGGAACGTAAGCTTTTGCACAATGTGCTGCAATTCCTAAATACTTATCTGTAAGAATTGCTTCGTATGGCCAGTGTCCACCCATAGCTGCACCACGTTCTGAAACGCCATTGTAGTAGTGATAGCTGAATACATCCATTTTTGATTTATATTCGCCTAATAATGCTTCTGTAGTAACGATTTCATAGCCTGCTGCCATACCGCCGCCAGCGCCTTCCATACCAGCACCGAACATATCGATATCACCAACAGTACAAGGTCCTACAAATAAACAGTCTGGATAGTTTTCTTTTAACCAAGCACCAAATGCATCATGGTCACGTGCGTGGTCAGCTGCTGTATATCCTACTGGTAAACCAGAAAGCTGGATAAGGTTTGGTTCGTTTGTGAACTCTGCAGCAGAAACTGGTACACCATGTTCGATACTGTAATCCATAAGCATCTTAGCCTGTGTTGTATCCCATGGTTCGTCCTTGCTGTGGTTACCTGGACAGTTTGCAAAAGAAACTAATAATTTACCATCAATTGCTTTTACAAAATCAAGCAAGTTAGTCCACTGTTCTTTTGTAAGAACGTTCTGATATCCTTCTGGCACTGAACCATCTGCATATTTACCTTCAAAATCGTAGTATGTCTTGTTTGCCCATGTACCAGATACACGTACCCAAGCTGTACCAAGTTCTTTTGCAAGTTTGATAAGTCTAGGATTTGTTGTATCGATTGGATCATACCACTGCTGTAAGTTGCCCATATTAGACCAGTCTTTAATCACTGGAAATTCTTCAGTACCATCTACCTGTGCTTCTGTATAAGCCTTCCAGAATGTACCACCTGTTACTTCTGTCATTTCCACGTTGTAAGATACAAGACGTGGGTCAACCTGACGAAGTTCATTCAATTCAGTTGAAAGTGTAACAAATTTTCCCATTGGTTTGTCCCCCTTATTTGCATAGTTTTTGAGTTAACCTTATTATACCAAAAAAGGTCTGCTTCGTTTAGTGGACAAAAGGTAACAACTGTAACCTTTTCCTCCAAACTTTGCGGACCTCTTTTTGTTAATTATTTATATTCACATGGAACATGGAGTAAATCATCTCCTGCATCTCATCTGTGGACTGTTTCATTCCTCCATGATGCCACAATATCAAAATCGTGATAATTGCAGCGATTCCTCCGGCAGTCTTCATTGTATCAACAGCATATGTCTCACCTTCGTATATATTAGAAACGCTGTAAGCACGCTCCACTAGGAGATTACTCATTTCATTTTTTTCTAGCACGTCCAAAAGCCACTTGTTTTTCACCCAAAACTCAAAAAAGCCGCTTACTTCTGGATGGTAATCTAATAGTAAAAAAGCATTTCTAAGCTCCTTATCTATCATGATATACAATACGTCCTCTATCGTATCAAAATACTGATAAAAGGTTTTTCTGGAAATCTGCATTTCCTGGCATAAGGATACAATCGTAATGCCCCTCATCTTCTGTCTTTTTAGCATCCTAAGCAGCGTATCCTGAAATTCTTTCTGACGTGCTTCAGACCTTGGTGTTTTACATATTTTATACATTATAAATTCCTTTTCTAATCTTTATACGCCTATCGCCATACACATCAAGGCTAATATAAGTAGATGCACTGGGTAAAAAGCATAAAAGATACACTTCATATTTCTACCACGACTGCCATCGTATTTCATAATTGGATACAACATAAACAGCGCTAATATTTCTGTACTAGACGTAATTACAGTAAGCGCCAAAACTGCTGCCGCAAATGCAACTTCTTTTTGTCCGCGTAGCAGATACATCACTACTATCGCTACAACTCCGCCTAATCCATAATCTGTAAACAGCACCATATCTGCAAAGGCTCCAAAGCCTACAATTATAATGAGACCAGCTGACAGAGTGAGTATCCTGCCAAGTATCGGCTCCCACTCTTTTTCCTGCCAGAATTCATAGAACTTTTCAACATAAGATACTGCCCAGATTGCAAGAAGCCCCAGTACCAAAGTAAAAAATACATTGTTAGAGCTATATCGCCAGAGCTGACCATAACACGCAAGGTCAAATGGAATCTCTGAAATCAATGCAAACAATGCCAGTCTCCCCGCATACTTCGCTACACTTCTGGTATGCATAAATCCCTCTACCAGAAGAAAACAATAGATTGGGAATGCCATACGACCTATATATCGAGTCCATTCATATATTGTAAAAACGATATCCTGATTCTCAGATACCCACACAATAATTTTGTCACTAAGCTTCTCGGATATATACATACTTCCCGTAAGGCTGTAAGATGCTGCATAGATACGCCAAATCAATATAGCGCCTATATGATCAATCAGCATCGTAATGAGTGCGATCAGTTTTAAGTGATAACCACTAAGGCGGTTGTGGTTCTCTATCATTTCAACCTCCATCCAAAACAACTATTTCTTTATAAGCAATTTCCATAAAAATGCTGGAACATCACTTATCTTATAAAATTCTTTGATAAAATGCAACACAAACTCCAGCTTCGGAGCCGCAGACGCAGCCTGTTTTTGGGCCTCTTCCTCATCTATACCTTCACCCATATTAAAATAAAACGCTAGCGCATCATCGCGGCGTGCTTTCCCTTTTGGATCCCACCATTCTTCTTTTGTATATGGAATCCCTGCTTTGTCTAGAAGATTTACCTTTTCACGAATTCGTTCTTTGAAGCTCTCATAGTCTGTATGTACTTCTCCATTTGCTCGTTCTGCCATTGCATATACTCTAGGAAAAATGTGTTCACACAAATCCTTTTCATTATTGATATGTTCTGCCCAGGTACATGCTTCAAAACCTAACAGACCTGTTATTCCGTTGACATCGTTATCACCGCATTCTCCATTGCCACAGCCCGGAATATTATACCTGTATAGATGCGGCTGAAAATCATACACTTTGTGAAGCGGAACCATGCTGTGCGGATAATCAAAATAGAGTTCAAACATATCCGAATAAATCCACTTTCCACCTTTATCGACAAAATTCGACATTTCCTTTGCATAATCAATTGTCCAATATTGAACTACCACATCCTCTGGCAGGTTAGAAGCCAAAAGTGCGTCATTCCAAACAATTGGCGTCTTTCCATGCTTCTTTAAAATCTTACAAACTCGCCCGGTAAAATACCCCTGCAAATTCTCATAGCTGGTAAGTCCTAACTCCTTCATCTTTGCATTACAATGTGGACACCCTTTCCATTCATCCTTTGGTGCTTCATCTCCACCGATATGGAAATACTTCGAATCAAAAAGTGGAATTATTTCGTCCAACAATGCCTCGACAAACGCATAGGTTTCTTCTTTTCCCGCACAGAGAATAGTCTTATATACCCCCCTAGCCTTTGCAGGTGTAACCAGCTCTCCTTTACAACTATACTGTGGAAATACCGATAAAAGTGCAAGGTTATGTCCTGGCATATCGATTTCTGGTATCACATCGATACCATGAGTTTTTGCAAAATCAATGATTTCTCGAATCTCTTTCTGCGTATAATACGCACTGCTACGCTCATGTAGTTGTGGAAACTTTTTACTCTCAATTCTCCATGCATGGTCATCCGTCAGGTGCCAATGCAAAACATTTAAGTTTCCATATGAAATTCCTTCAATCACTTTCTTTACTGTTTCTACAGAAAAGAAGTGACGTGCACAGTCTAGATGAAGACTGCGATAATTGCACTTATTGCCCATAGCTTATCCTCACAGTATTTTTTTATCAAAACATACACACTCTCATCCTACGCATGCACTTGGCTTATGTCAAGTAAACATCACACATAAAAAACGGGCCCCGAAATTCGGAGCCCGCTTCTTATGTATCTATCTCGTATTAGATGAGCGATTCATATAATTTGGTGATATCTGCTACACTTGTTTCCTTTGGATTTCCTGGGCGACATGCATCATCATATGCTGACTGAGCAAGGAATGGGATATCTTCTGGTTTTACGATATCTTTCAAATCTGCTGGGATGCCTACATCCTGTGAAAGTTTCTTTACTGCATCAATTGCAGCCTTTCTATATTCTTCCTGACTCATTGCATCTACGCCTTCAACGCCCATAACACGTGCGATTTCACGATATTTTTCGCCGGTGCTTTCCGCATTATATTCCATAACTGTAGGAAGGATAATTGCGTTTGCTACACCGTGTGGTGTGTCATATACTGCTCCAAGTGGATGAGCCATTGAGTGCACGATACCAAGACCTACGTTTGAGAAGCCCATACCAGCTACATACTGTCCAAGTGCCATGCCTTCCATACCGGCTGCGTCGCCTTTTACTGCTGCACGGAGGTTCTTAGCGATGATTTCGATTGCTTTGATGTGGAACATATCAGAAAGTTCCCAAGCACCACCTGTGATATAGCCTTCGATTGCATGTGTAAGTGCGTCCATACCAGTTGCTGCTGTAAGGCTAGCTGGCATTGTAGCCATCATATCTGGATCAACGAATGCTACCACTGGAATATCATGTGGGTCAACACATACCATCTTGCAGTTTCTTTCTGGATCTGTGATAACATAGTTGATTGTAACTTCTGCTGCTGTACCAGCTGTTGTAGGTACTGCAAAGATTGGTGTACATGGATTCTTAGTAGGAGCTACTCCTTCTAAGCTCTTTACATCCGAAAATTCTGGGTTTGTTGTAATAATACCGATAGCTTTTGCTGTGTCCATAGAAGAACCGCCACCGATAGCGATAATATAATCTGCTCCAGATTCTGCAAGTGCTTTTACACCAGTCTGTACGTTTTCAATTGTAGGATTTGCTTTAATATTGGAATAGATTTCGTATGGAAGACCAGCGCCTTCTAATACATCTAATACTTTCTTTGTAACGCCAAATTTGATAAGGTCTGGGTC
>JAZSCQ010000051.1:0-15799 GCA_045530745.1 Agathobacter sp. | reverse complement strand
GTAATCGTTATTAACTTTGCAAACCCAGACATGGTAGGTCATACAGGCGTGATTCCTGCAGCTGTTGCAGCAGTAGAACGTGTAGATAGCCTTGTTGGGGATGCAGTAGAAGCTGTAAAAGAAACTGGTGGTGTAATGTTTATCTGTGCTGACCATGGTAACGCAGAAAAGATGGTTGATTATGAAACAGGAAAACCACACACAGCACATACAACAAACCCAGTTCCATTCATCCTTGTAAATGGAGAAGAAAATTGGAAACTTCGTGAAGGTGGATGCCTTGCAGATATCGCACCAACACTTCTTGAGATCATGGGCCTTGAGCAGCCTGTAGAAATGACAGGAGAATCACTTTTGATTAAATAAAAAAACTGCCGCGTGAGCGGCAGTTTTTTATTTTATGTTTATACGACGTTCCATCATCTCAGGATTTACAGCTTCTGAGATGGCAGTCTGTTTTGTGATGAGCCCTTCTTTGAAGAGGTTGTAGATACTAGTATCCATAGAAATCATGTTGTCGTTAGCTGAGGTATAAATAATACCATCAATCTGGTGTACCTTGCGTTCGCGAATGAGATTTCGGATTGCAGGGGTAAGCACCATGATTTCAAATGCTGGAATCATGCCACCATTAGTCGATGGCAAAAGCTTCTGGCTTACAACAGCCTGAAGTACTGCAGCAAGCTGAATACAAATTTGATGTTGCTGTGAAGCAGGGAAGGCATCAATAATTCGATCTATGGTATTTGCAGCACCGAGGGTGTGCAAAGAAGAGTAGATGACATGTCCTGTTTCGGCAGCGGTAACAGCTGTGTTGATAGTCTCGTAGTCACGCATTTCACCAAGGAGAATAACATCTGGGCTCTGACGGAGCGCTGCGCGAAGTGCAGTTAAATAGCTTTCTGTATCAGTTGAGATTTCTCGCTGAGATACGATGGCTTTTTCATGACGATGTAAGAACTCAAGTGGATCTTCCAATGTGATAATATGTTCTTCGCGTTCCTGATTGATTTTGTTGATAATACAGGAGAGCGTAGTGGATTTACCGCTTCCTGCAGGACCAGTAACCAAAATCATACCGCTATTGGTATTGGCAAGGTTCATAACGGTTTCAGGAATGCCAAGTTCTTCTGGTTTTGGCAGGTTAAAGCCGATAACACGAATAACAGCAGAATAGGCACCACGCTGCTTATATGTACTTACACGGAATCTAGATACGCCAGGAATGGCGAAAGAAAAGTCATCATCACCAACATTTTCAAAGTGTGTGATATCTCTTTCTGCAAGTGCGTAGATGCCAGAAACCAATTCAAAGGTTGCAGGTGGCATAAGCTTCTCGTCATTTAAACTTTCCATTTGTCCACGTTTTTTGTAGGTTAAAGCTTTTCCGGCGATAATAAAGATGTCGGAAGCTCCTCTTTCAGTTGCCTGTGCAAGTATGTTTTTAACGTCCATTTTATTTGTCCTTTCTAGTCGATTAAATCGAGTGTTCCCTCGTCAATTTCTATTTCTTCAGATACCGATTTCCATGATAATATCTCAAATAGTGGTGCTTTTTTTTCTTTTGGATAATGAATCAATAGCTCCACTTGTAGCGTTTGATGCTCTGTAATTGCGACCTCATAGCAGAAGGTTCCTGTTATACGATCGTAGCTACCATAATCTAAGGCTTCTAAGGAAGTGGCTACCGCTTTGTAGTAGCTGCTTGAGCCAGTTGCGTTTGCATAAGCGGTTGCTAAGAGCTGGTCGATGCTCTCAAGCTGCTCATGAGCTTGTTTATCAGCAAGATAGTATGCGGTATTTTTCTCTGCAACTTTTTTGCTTAATTTGTAATCTGAATTTGCAGTCAAAAGTGATATTGCAGAGATGGTTACAATGCATATCATTACGAAAGCAAGTAGGATGGTAGAGAAGCCAAAATTTGAGAAGCCTGGTGAGATTCTTTCATTTTGTTTAGTCATTTATAGCACCTCCTGTCGCTTCGATGTCGGATGGAGTAAGTGCTTCATAGTGGAATACATCTATGGAATAGGTGGCTGCTTCCCCATTTTTGTAAAAAGTAATATTGATAGAAGGGATGGTTGACATCTGTTCGCAAACCATAATATAGTATGCTACATTCTGTGAATCACATTCCTGATAGTTTTCATCTAAATAGATGTAAAGACAACCACTTTCTTGAATTGCATCCGGATAAGCCCCTGCAATTGCATCAAAGGAACCGGAAGAGGATTTATATAATGAAGCAACATTGTTGCAAGCGGTTACCGCATGATGTAGAGTAGTGGTTTTTTCAGTTAACTGATAGGATTTAATAAAAAACTGCAGGCTGCATACACAAAGTACACTAAAGAGCAGAATGTTTATCAAAATTTCCAGCAGAAAAATACTGGATTTGGATCGTTCATAACGAATCATGTCTGCTCCTTTCTGCTACTGTGAATTGGAAGAAACAGAGTTTGTGTTTTTTCTGCAGTAGTCGTAATTGTAATTTTGAGCAGGTTGTTTTGTACCAATTCGGCTTCAAAATTGCCTGTTTTTATAATTTCCTGTCCAGAGGACAGTGAAAAAACAGAAGATTCATTTACGACGATTTCACGTAAAGCACTATCATAGTAGTAAATATATGTAATGTAATTTACATCATTTTCTGTTGTGTAGAGTGTGAGAGCGGGGGTTCCTTCCAGCTCTGTAACCGAAATCATTCCCTGACTATCATTTTGGCGGATTTTCTCTGTCAGATAAGAGGAAATGGTCCTGCTCTCGTAATTGGCATCCATAGTGTCGGCTGTGTGTTGATACTGTTTTGCACCAATCAGAATGAGGAGGAACGCCGTTACTGCAAACATAGTAAATAATGCAATTACAAACACGCTATCAATTTTGGTTGAACGTCTGTTGTCAAGTCGAAGCATGCATTAGTCCCTTTCTATAATCGTAATATCTGGGCGCAAATTGCCACCGATGTATTGGTAATCAACAAAGAATTGATCTTTGTTATAGATTAGTCCGTAATTCTCTTCCAGATAGGAGAGACTGGATGGGTAGGTGCCCTCTAGGGCGTAGCATTGTGTAACACTTCGCTCAATGGCATTTTGTAAGATTTCCTTTTCACGGGCGGTATTGTTACTGGTCATGGAATTTGCAAAGAGAACAAATACACCTAGTACAGCTACCATAATTAGTATAGGTAAATATGAAGTTATGGATGTTTTTTCTTTTTTTGCAGAAAAAAGATACATAAATCCTCCTGTTTATCCAATACTTGACATAATGCCAAGAAGTGGAAGTAAGAATGAAATCAAAATAAGTCCGATAAAGAAGGACAAAATAACAATTAGTGTTGGTTCTAAGATAGATATAAAATGACGAAGCTTTTCATCGGTTTCCTCTTCATAAGAGATAGAAATTTTCTGCATGATATCGTCCATAGAACCTGTTTTAAATCCAATTGTCATAAGGCTGGCATACATTTTAGAGAAGATGCCAGAAAGAAGTAGGGATTTGATAAATGGTTCTCCGTTTCGGATATGCTTTTTACATTGTTTGATTTTTTCAAGCATATATGGATTATCAATAAGCTTTTCAGCCATTTCAAGACTTCTGTCAGTATCAAGGCCACTAGAAAGTGCCAAATACATGCAGTTTGCAAAACGACTGGCAGCAATAGACATAGATAAACCACGTCCCTGGAATAAGACCTTGCCCATTGGAGTGCGGAAGAATGCAAACGCAGCAATTGCAAGAACTACGATAGCAAGGATAAAGGTTAGCATATACTGGTTTAAGAAATTGCTGATATGCATAAGCATAAGTGCGGAGCCAGTAAGTCCACTTCCGAGCTGCTCATAAATCTGAGAGAACACAGGAACAACCTGTGTGATGATAACGACGATAACGATTAGCATCATGACCGTCATAATAAGTGGATATGTAACAGCATGTCGGATACCTGCTTTGATATCGGCTTCACGCTGGTAATAGGTAGAGAGGGAGTCAAGAACTTCTTCTAAGCGTCCGGTAGTTTCGCCGAGACGAATCATATCTACCATATATTCAGGAAAAGCGTGTGTATCTGCAAGCGCTTCTCCTAACGTCACGCCTTTTTCCATTGGTTCATAAATTTGTTCCAAAAAATTACGGGTAAAATCATCACTGGCTTCATCGCGTAAAATAGAGATTCCATAATAGGTAGGAAGACCAGCTTTGATTACCATGCCGATTTGCTGGCAAAAAGCGGAAATTTCTGATTCACTAAGTGTTTTGTGTTTGTAAGACATAGGGCCTCCTAGTAAACATACTTGGTTAAGTATTTACTATTTTCTGTAATAAAGTTGGTAGGAGATTTGCTGGTGGATGCAAAAGTTGGATCTAACAGATTCCATGAAGAACCATTGAATTCAATGATGCCATTTACCCAGCCGATATCCTTTATATAGGTGCTAATCCATGCGTGGTATTCCTCGCCCACATAGCCCACCTCAAGTCGGGTAGGGATGTTTTGGGTGCGCAGCATGGTTGCCATCACAGCAGCATAGTCGAAGCAAATGCCAGTGTTGGATTTGAAGACTTCGTCAACAACAGGCAGATAGCCTTTTTGCACGTTGGCAGCTTTGTCATAATCGTATGTAAAATTACGAATCATGTAGTTGTATACTTTTTCTACGACTTCCAAATCATTGTTTGCAGTGTAAGCAAGTTCAGAAGCCTTGCCTACAGGAAGGGAAGAAGCGGTAAAATTAACATATTGATTTGGATAGAGATATGGTCCAAATTCATTGGTAATAGTTACCTCTACACTACAAGAAAGTGCTGTCGAATATTTAGTTCCGGAAATGTTTTCATAAACACCGATAGTATAGGTTCCATTTCCTGCTGTAAGAGGGAATACTTCGTAACCGCCGTGCATATTATAACTATAAGTTACATTGTCTGGTCCCTTAATTTGCAGCTTGACTTTCTCATTTGCTCCATGGTAATCCGCCATGATATAGCCTTCAGCGACATGTGATACGTCGATTGTGGCAACGTCACAGGTTTCTACTGTAGTACCACTTGCTTCCGGTGTAAGCACTACAGATGTGTTGTCGCGAGAGCCTTTTTCTGTGGATTCGGATGAAACCGGATTATTGCCTGGATTGTTGTTGCCAGAATCATCACAGGCGACAAGCTGTATACAGAGAAGGAAGATGAAAAGATATACCACACATGTTTTGGGTATTTTTGTTTTCATATATGCTCCCGAATATTAATTGTCTACTTTATTATAATGCATATTCATTTAAATGAAAACTTAAAAATCCAATTTCTTCTAATAAAAATAGTTGAAAATGTAAAAATCCTGTGCTATACTAGCATGAGTTGTGAAGTTATGACATAGGAGGTGTAATCCGTGGAAATTTTAAAGACAATCTTAACAATTGTATTTATCATAGTCAGTCTTGTAATTACTGTAGTAATTTTGATGCAGGAAGGTAAGCAGGCAGGTCTTGGCGCTATCGCTGGTGCTGCAGATACTTACTGGGGCAAAAATAAAGGACGTTCGATGGAAGGAATGCTTGTTAAAATCACAAAGATTTGTGTAGCTGCTTTCCTTTTATTAGCAGTAGTTCTTAACTTAGGAATTTGGTAAAAAGATTCGGGACTGTCGTAGACAGTCCCGTTTTTTTTCGCGAATAAGCAGAGGAGAATCAATGGGCAAAGATTTTAAAACCAGAAAACAAATTGTATATCAGTTTATCTGTGATGATATGTATGTTCCGATGAAAATCAAGGAACTTGCAATTGTCCTTGGGGTGAAAAAGGAAGACAGACCACAGCTTGAAGAGATATTGCTTGAGCTGATGGCAGAGGGCAAAGTTGCACTTTCTAAGCGTGGAAAGTACACCAAGGCAGAGGAGTCTCAGGTTGTAGGAGTCTTTACAGCACATCCAAAGGGATTTGGATTTGTAACCATTGAAGGTGAGCCAGAAGATATTTTTATTCCAGAAGCCAAAGTGGGCGATGCTCTGCATATGGACAAGGTTCAGGTGGTTGTGTCACCGATAGCAACGGGGCGACGTAAAGAAGGCGTTATTGTAAAGGTATTAGAACGTGGCATGAAGCAGGTGGTATGTACCTATGAGCAGAGCAAGAACTTCGGCTTTGCTGTACCGGACAACCCACGTTTCGGTTCCGATATTTTTATTCCGCTTGAGAAATCCAAAGGTGCGGTTAAAGGACATAAGGTTGTAGTAGAGATTACGAAGTATGCTCAGCCAGGAAAGAGTCCAGAAGGCAAGGTAGTAGAAATTCTCGGACACGTAAATGATCCTGGTACTGACATTTTATCTATCGTGCGTGCGTACGAGCTTCCAATGGAGTTTTCCGAAAAGATTATGCATCAGGTAGAAAATGTAGCAAAAGAGGTATCCGAGGCAGACATGGCTGGCCGTATGGATTTGCGTGATGTTGTAATGGTAACGATTGATGGAGAGGATGCCAAGGACTTAGATGACGCCGTTTCGGTTATGAAGGATGGCGAGAATTATATTCTAGGTGTGCATATCGCAGATGTAACCAATTATGTGCAGGAGAAAAGTGCGCTGGATGTAGAAGCATTAAAGAGAGGTACTTCCGTTTATCTTGTAGACAGAGTAATCCCTATGCTTCCACATGCACTGTCGAATGGAATCTGTTCTCTTAACGCAGGAGAAAATCGTCTGGCACTTAGCTGTATTATGACAATCAATCCAAAGGGTGAGGTTATTGACCACACCATCGCGGAGACGGTAATTAAAGTAGATACTCGTATGAGTTATACTAGTGTAAAGAAGATTCTTGCAGATAAAGATGAACAGGAAATAGAAAAGTATCGCGATTTGGTTCCGATGTTTGAGCTTATGGAAGAACTGGCATCTATTCTTCGTAAAAAGCGTATGAAACGTGGCTCTATCGACTTTGATTTCCCTGAAACAAAGGTGATTTTAGATAGCGAAGGTAAACCAATTGATATCAAGCCTTATGACAGAAACGTAGCGACAAAGATTATCGAGGATTTCATGCTGATTGCAAATGAGACGGTTGCATCGGATTATTTTTGGAGAGAGCTTCCATTTGTATATCGTACCCACGATAATCCAGATGAAGAGAAAATCAAGAAACTCAATATTTTTATCAGTAATTTTGGTCATCATATTCACTTGGGCAGTGATGAACTGCATCCAAAGGAATTGCAGAAACTGCTTGGTAAAATAGAGGGAACACCAGAAGAGGCGCTCATTAGCCGATTGACGCTTCGTTCTATGAAACAGGCGAAGTATACCACTAGCTGCACAGGACATTTTGGACTTGCAGCGAAGTATTATTGTCACTTTACCTCCCCAATTCGACGTTATCCGGACTTGCAGATTCATAGAATTATTAAGGAGAGCCTGCGTGGTCGAATGAATGACAAACGAATTGAGCATTATAATAAGATTTTAAATGACGTAGCAAAACAGTCCAGTGAGACAGAACGTCGAGCAGAGGAAGCAGAAAGAGAAACTGTAAAACTCAAAAAAGTGCAGTATATGGAGCAATTTATCGGAGAAGAATTCGAAGGTGTCATCTCAGGTGTGATGGAATGGGGGATTTTTGTAGAGCTCCCCAATACAGTGGAAGGACTTGTTCGAGTTACAGCCTTAAATGACGATTATTATCACTATATCGAGTCTACTTATGAGATGGTAGGAGAGAACAGTGGCAAGGCATATAAGCTTGGTCAGGTGGTTAAGGTCCGCGTGGAAGGGACCGACAGAATTGCAAGAACGGTTGATTTTTCTTTGGTGGAAGAATTTTAAACCGCGAGTTTAGTTGATTTTTTGAAAAAAAACGTTTATTATCGTATGTGGCTAGGAACACTAGCCACATGCTTCAAATTGTGAAAGGAGGATGCCTCATGGAAAAAGGCGCCAAGAAACTTATCGCCAACAATAAAAAGGTTTACCATGAATATTTCTTAGAAGAAATCTATGAAGCAGGCATCGCCCTTCATGGTACAGAAGTAAAATCCATTCGTATGGGAAAATGCAGTATCAAAGAATCCTTTGTTCGTATCGAAAAGGACGGACAGGTATATATCTATGGTATGCATGTATCTCCGTATGAAAAGGGAAATATCTTTAACAAAGACCCACTTCGTCCAAAGAAGCTTTTGCTCCATAAAAAGGAGATTCAGAAGCTAATTGGTAAGATTGCGGAAAAAGGTTACACCCTTGTGCCAGTAGAAGTGTATTTAAGCAATGGTCTTGTAAAAGTGCAAATCGCTCTTGCCAAAGGTAAGAAGCTTTACGATAAACGTCAGGATATCAAGAGTAAAGACATCAAGAGAGAGGCGCAGCGAGAGTTTAAAGTAAATATGGGCTAGTAATGGTTTCGACGGGGATCATGCAGCTGGAGAAGCGAGTCGTATGCAATGCGTGAAATGGCAAACTTAAATATAAACGCTGAAGAAAATTTAGCATACGCTGCTTAATTGCAGCAGTCTGACCTAGTGCACCTACACATTAGGATCCAGGCTTCGACCATGTAGGAAACGACGCTGGCAAAGCTTTGAGTCAGCGGGCGTATTATGAAGCTACTAAAGCCGTTAGGGTGTTTATCCTCGGACGGTGGAGGGAATGTCAAACGATAAACTACACTCGTAGAAGGACAGGGAATTGGTTTTCGGACAGGGGTTCGACTCCCCTCTAGTCCACTTTAGAAAGAAGAGGATTTGTTTCCTCTTCTTTTTATTTTTCACGTAAATCCAGTTGCGGAGACAGAGTGAAGTGATGTAAAATAAATCAAAATGTACAGGAGAAAAGAAAATGCAGGTAACAGTTAATTTAGATTACAAAAACTATATATTTGACTTATATGGCACAATCATCGATATTCACACAGAAGAAGGCGAATTGAAGCTCTGGGAAGCACTCGCAAAGTTTTATCAGAAACATGGAGCTTCTTATGAAGCAGATGAGATTTGGAGTGGATATTTAGCATATGTAACAGAAGAATTAGAAAAGGTGGAAGAAATTCAGGTGGAAAAGGTGTTTTCTAAGCTTTTTGCACAGAAAGGTGTAGATGCATCCGAGGAACTTATCATGGAGACCTGTCGCTTTTTCCGTGATACGTCTACCTATCACCTTCGTTTGTATGAGTGGAGTCTTCCAATTTTGCAGAAATTAAAAGAGAATGGCAAAAAAGTATATCTTCTATCCAATGCACAGAGAAGTTTCACCTATCATGAGATGGAGAAACTCGATATCGTGAAGTATTTCGATAAGATTTATATTTCATCTGATCATGGGGTAAAGAAACCAAATCCTAAGTTCTTCCAGATTTTGATGGAAGAAGAACACCTCGATGCAAAGGACTGTTTATTCTTAGGAAACGACCAGACCTGTGATATTTTAGGTGCCCAGGGAGTGGGCATGGACACGTGGTATGTGCATACCAATTGTTCCCCAGAATATACCGAAGAGGTGAAAGCCACATATGAGTTCTTATAAGAGAAGAATTAGAATTACAAAACAGAATTATAAATATTATTTATTTGCGCTTGTGATTGTAGTTCTCATCCACCTGTTTATAGGGATTATGGAGAGAAATGCAAACAAGGAAACTTCGAATCCTAAGACAGAGTCGATGCAGGTGCATTTCCTGGATGTAGAGCAGGGGCTTAGTATTCTGGTGCAGCTGGGAGATGAAGTGCTTATTTACGATGGTGGCGACCGTGACACCTCTAGCTTTGTCGTATCATACATACAGGATTTGGGAATCACAGAAATTGATTATATGATTAGTAGCCATTATGATGCAGATCATTTGGCTGGTCTTATTGGTTGTCTAAATGCATTTGAGGTAAAAAATGTAATTGGAAGTAATTACGAGCATAATAGCAAGCTTTACACCTCTTTTATGGATGCTGTAAAGGAAGAAGGACTCAAGATGCAATATCCACCAGTTGGTACAACCTATGATTTTGGAGAAGCAGAGATTACCATTCTTTCACCAAAGGAAATTGGAAGTGATAGCAATGCAAACTCCGTGGCAATCAAATTGAGCTATGGAGAAAGTGATTTTATCTTTACAGGGGATGCAGATTATGGCAGCGAACGTGATATGGTAGCATCTGGTATTGATTTGGATTGTGAAGTATTGTCTCTGGCGCATCATGGTTCTGCGAGTGGTAACTCCTCTTTGTTTTTAGAAAAGACGACACCAGAGTTTGCAGTTATCAGTTGTGCAAAAGGAAACAATTATGGACATCCACATGTCGAAGTAGTAGAGCTGTTAGAAGTAATGGAGATTGAGGTGTTCCGAAGCGATGTTCAGGGGACCGTAATTGCAACTACAGATGGCAAAACCATTACATGGAACGAAGAACCATGCAATGATTATAGTGACGGAGAATAAAAATAAAGGGCCCACGCCACGGACGGTAAGTCCAGTTGGCGGCAGGCCCTTTCTTTTTTATACTGCTAAATCTAGCTGCTGCATGGTTCCCGAGTCGCCATTTTCGTAGAGGAAAAGGCCAGTTTTCTGGATAACAGCATCGGTTTCATGTGCTTCATTTTTAAGGGAAAACTCTGTGTTTTCATAGCCTAGGTAGATAGCTCCGACACCGGCTTCCATAAGGTCGATAAGTGTGGAGTTACCATTTTCGTCCATAGTCCAGATTTTAAGTTTTTGGAAAATGGAGTCTGCCTCATCAATCCATCCATTGCCATCTTCATCGTGCGCAAGTAGGTCTTTAATGCCATTGCCACTTTGTGTACCGAAAAGCTCGCTACCATCATTGATAATGCCATCCGCATTGGTATCAAGGGCGAGGTAGCCGCTGTCTTTTCCTAGCATAGAGATTTCTTCTTTTTCCCCATCTGCGTCGATGTCGAAGAAGAATTTCTGATCAGATACACTGGCAACATTGGTATTTAGATTGATGACAAGTGGGTCGCAAAGACGTGGCTGGCCGAATTCGATTTTGTCTTCTGCCATCTCTACAAAGGAACGGGACATTTCTACACTTATGTTAAAGTTTAGCTGTCTGCCATCGGCAGTAACTGCAGTACCAGTAGTGGCAAAGCACGTGGTCTCACTTTCCTCACAGTAGTAGAAGGAATAGTGACTCCAGCCAGTACCTAAGTTTTGTCCAAGATCATTTGCTAACATTGTGATAGGATTACTTGCGCTTTCTTCACCAGGTGTAGTAGCGCGGTCAATTTGATTGACATCCTTGACATACTTCTCATCATCTCCGAATAGGATGCGAAGCAGGTAGTCGAGGCTTTTTTGCTTGATGTCACGTACCATCTCCAAACGGTCCTGTATCGTAGGGATGCCCTTGGCCTGAAGTGGAGAGAAACGTTTCATAAGAGCCTCCATTTCATTATCTACCACAGGTTCTTTTGCAGTGGAATCCTGTGTATTTTCGGTCGAGCCTTCCTCACTGTCTGGAAGCGGAGCATACGTAGCACCATTACGAGAGAGGGATTCTTCTTTCACATGAATCGCTTCACTGCAGGTTTCCTGAAAAAAGTCTCCTGTCGCATTATCCCATTCGCTATACTCGGTATAATTTAATTGATTGTAACTGTAACGTCTACTGGCACTTGTGCCAACGGAACTGCTTTGAATTATCAAAATATCATCCTCTTTCTTTCTAGGACGGTATTCTTTTTCATGACTCCTTTCATTGGAAAAGAAAAAGGACGACGGCTGTAAGAAAAGTCCATTTTCTACAGTGTCATCCTTGATTAGTCCAAATTTTGTTTTGTTATTCGGTTGGATCCATAACCTATGTAATTTCTATATCGACGTTTTTGCAAAAATATTTATGTTTTTTTGGAAAAAAGATTTTTTCTAAAGGAATATGTGATATAATACCAAGAGTGTCTCGTGCAAATAGATGTGTCACGAGTTTTTTTATGAAGGATAGAAAAGGAAAAGAGTATGAGTCTTACAAAGGAAGTTTATCAGGCATATTGTGATATTTTAAAAGAAGAATTGCGACTCGCGATGGGATGCACCGAGCCAATTGCGATTGCTTACAGCGCATCCATTGCACGTAACTATCTAAGTGCTGAGCCAACAAAGATTCGTATTGGTCTAAGTGGCAATATCATTAAGAACACCAAAAGTGTTGTTGTGCCAGCGACAGGGGGAATGCATGGAATTCCAGCTGCAGTAGTGGCAGGAACAGTAGCAAATAAGCCAGAACTTGTATTAGAAGTATTGTCTTCTTTGACTGAGGAAGATGTTCCAAAGATGAAAGCGCTCATGGAAGGTTGTCCAATTGAAGTAAGAGAATTGGATACGACTCATATCTTCGAGATTCTGATTCAGATGCAGAATGAGGCCGAAGAAGTAACGGTTCGTCTTCTTGATCGTCATACCAATCTCGTATATGTGGAGAAAAATGGAGAAGTTCTTGTGCGTAATGAGGCTGAGGAAGAGGATGGTGGTATCAAGACAGACCGTACACTTTTAACTGTTGAAAATATCGTGAAATTTGCAGACGAAGTAAATTTAGATGATGTGCGTGAACTATTAGAGCGTCAGATTAGTTGCAATATGGCGATTGCAGAAGAAGGTATTAAGAATAATTACGGGGCATGTATCGGTAAAATCATCTACAAGAATGGGGATTGTACCTTGGCAGATAAGGCAAGAGCCTATGCTGCAGCAGGTTCAGATGCACGTATGAATGGATGTGAACTGCCAGTTTGTATCATTTCGGGTAGTGGCAATCAGGGTATGACTGCATCGATTCCAATAGTAATTTATGCCAGAGAGCTTGGAAAAACGGAAGAGGAAATGCTTCGTGCACTGGTGCTATCGGATTTGATTACTACACACTTAAAGACAGGTATTGGATGTCTGTCTGCATATTGTGGTGCTATCAGTGCTGGCTGTGGTGCAGGTGCAGGTATTGCATATCTTCAGGGTGGTGGATTTAAAGAAGTTGCCCATACGATTGTAAATTCACTTGCAATTTTATCAGGTACCATCTGTGATGGAGCGAAGTCCTCCTGTGCAGCCAAAATCGCTATGGCGGTAGAAAGCGGTATCCTTGGATATGAGATGTATCGCAATGGACAGCAGTTTTATGGCGGAGATGGAATTATCACTAAGGGTGTAGAAAATACAATTGCAAACATTGGTCAGCTCGCAAGAGAGGGTATGGCTGGTACAGATAAAGAAATTATTAAGATTATGCTAGAGTAAAATATAAGGCTATCGCGTATAGACATGTTCGTCTGTTTTGCGATAGCCTGTTTCATTTATTCCTGTGTATTTAATACGTCGTCAATCATTTTTTCAATCATCTGTTTCTTAATATAGATATCAAAGCTGAGCAGACAGATAAAGCTAAAGGTCTGTAAAAGCTCCTGGTCTTCTGCTGGATATTCTGTAAATGTATTTTTTGCAATCTGGTATTTTTTGGTAAATTCTTTTAATACTTTGGTAGATTCTTCTTTTTCCATGTCAAAGATTTCTTTATAGATATCCTCCATATTAAAGCCTTCTTTGTTGCCAAAGTATTTATCCGTGATTGGATTTAATACACTATGAATATCGCTGATGCTTAAAATGTTCTTTAAGTAATAAATAAAAATCAGACACAGCAAGTGTTCCTTGGAATATTTCTTCTTGATTGGAGGTGGGAGAAGGTCGTTTTTGGTATAATTGTTAATCATTGTTTTTGTTAACAGCTTATCATCCTCGCGACGCTTTGACATTTCCAACTGGTCATCCATGAAGCTTGTAATCTGATCCATATATAAATCAATGTTTGGTATAGATTCTGGGTTGATGTAATCAATGCCATTTAATTTATCAAGTAGATCGATGATGGCTTTTTTCATATCCGAATTTGATGTGTTGTTCATTTTAAATTACCTCTTGTGATTTTTTGGGGTTAAAAAATAAAAATATATTTGTATTATATAGTATTTAAAACTAGATGACAAGCGAAAGATTTGGCATGATGTGAAAGAACTAGAGTGCATTTTGAATTGTGAAATTTTTCTATGAAAAAAGTATTTACTTTCCACATACGTAGTGTATAATAATACCAAACGTATGTACGATTGCAAAGAGAAAAGGAAGCAAAAATGAGTATTTATGATACATTAAATGAAGAACAGAAAAAGGGTGTCTTTACGACAGACGGTCCGGTGCTTATATTAGCAGGTGCTGGTTCGGGGAAGACCCGTGTACTCACTCATAGAGTGGCATATTTGATAGAAGAATGTGGTGTGAACCCATATAATATTATGGCAATCACCTTTACGAATAAGGCAGCAGGAGAGATGCGAGAACGTATTGATGACATGGTAGGATATGGCTCAGAGAGCATCTGGGTAGCGACTTTTCACTCTACCTGTGTGCGTATTCTACGCAGGTATATAGATAGATTGGGATATGATACTAATTTTACAATTTATGATGCGGACGATCAGAAGACACTTATGAAGGATATTTGTAAGCGTCTGCAAATTGATACCAAGATTCATAAAGAGAAGACTTTCCTTAATGTGATATCTTCTGCTAAGGATGAGCTGGTAGACCCAATTGAGTTTGCGACGAGAGCGGTTGGTGATTATACCAAACGTATTCAGGCACAGGTGTATACAGAATACCAGAAGGAATTAAGACAGAATAATGCACTCGATTTCGATGATTTGCTTTTTAAGACAGTAGAGCTTTTTAAGCTGGACAAGGAGATTCTGTCATCTTACCAGGAGAGATTCCGCTATATCATGGTGGATGAGTATCAGGATACCAATACAGCACAGTTTGAGCTGATTCGTTTACTTGCTTCGAAGTATAAGAATTTATGTGTGGTGGGTGATGATGACCAGTCTATTTATAAGTTCCGTGGTGCCAATATTTATAATATTTTAAATTTTGAAAAACATTTTCCAGATGCAACAGTAATTAAGTTGGAGCAGAATTATCGTTCTACACAGAATATTTTGGATGCAGCCAATAGTGTGATTGCTAACAATGTAGGACGTAAGGACAAGGCACTTTGGACAGACAATGGCACAGGAGATAAGATAAATTTTGAGCAGCTAGAAAGCGGTTATGAAGAAGCAGATTTTGTAGCGCGTGATATTGCGTCTAAGGTTAGAAAAGGAGAATACACTTACAAAGATTGTGCGATTCTTTATCGTACCAATGCGCAGTCGCGTCTTTTTGAAGAGCGGTTTATCGTTTCCAATATCCCATATAAGATTGTTGGAGGAGTGAATTTCTATTCAAGAAAAGAAGTAAAGGATATCCTTGCTTACCTTAAGACGATTGATAATGGTCGTGACGATTTGGCAGTCAAGCGTATTATCAATGTGCCAAAGCGTGGGATTGGCGCGACTACGATTACGAAGGTGACAAACTACGCATATGATAATGAAATGCCATTTTATAATGCACTTCGATTGGCTTCAGATATTCCAGGAATGGGAAAGGCTGCAGAGAAAATCCGTCCATTTGTGTTATTTATTCAGTCGATGCGTGCGAAGCTGGATAATGGTTATACATTGACACAGCTTATTTTGGATATTATTGAAACGACAGGATATGTGGATGAGCTCGAGGCAGAGGGTACAGAAGAGGCACAGGCTCGTATTGAAAACGTAGACGAGTTAATTTCAAAGATTTCTTCTTATGAAGAGAGCGAAGAACACCCTACCTTAAGTGGTTTCTTAGAAGAAGTAGCATTAGTAGCAGACATTGATAGTTTGGATGAAAGTAGCGACTATGTAGTGCTTATGACTTTACATAGTGCCAA
>JAZSCQ010000031.1:0-60627 GCA_045530745.1 Agathobacter sp. | reverse complement strand
AATTAGGACATAGTATTCTTTTTCCACACCAGACATATTCATTGTTACAATATCACTAATCTCACAAATTCCATTATTTGCATTTACAACAAAACTACCTCTTTCGAACATTTTTCACCTCAAAAAATAAATTTTAATACTGTATACAATGATTTTATCATTTTTAAAATTTTTTCGTAAGCGATTTTTGATTTTTAAATCATCATGCATTTGTTCCAAAATCTGTGCGAATATTGGAATCATCCAATGTAGACCATCTTTTTCAAAACAATAAAAACATGGTCTATCCTGTTTTCCATCTGTATAATTAGAATATTTAACATAATAAAAAATCCCTTGATTTCTCAAGCGATTTAGTAGCGCGAAGGGCGTTCGAGCACACGACACTACGAATATGAACCGTAAGCTCTAGCCAACTGAGCTATCTCGCCATATGAAATTGTTTATCGTAGTTTTCTACGAAGTGGGACCAACAGGGCTCGAACCTGTGTCCCCCTGGTTGTAAGGCAGGTGCTCTCCCAGCTGAGCTATGATCCCAAGGTGTCGTTGTTTGCCAGCGACTTGATTAGTATAACTTGTACCATAATAAATGTCAACAACTTTTTTTGAAAAAATAGCAAAAAAATAAATAAATTTTGAAAAATGTAATTTTGTACAAAAACTATCGTAAAGTTTCGTAAACTTAGTCAATATATTTTTTGTATTTTTTGCGGTACAATATTGTTACGAAAATTTGCGAAAACGTATTGTGAGGAGCAATACGAGAAAGGTAGGAAACTTATGAAAGGAAAGAGTTTCAAGAAATTTGGAATGAATATTCTTAGAAGAGTAACGAGTTCAGTGCTTGTAGCAGTGATGCTTTTTACTATGATGGGAATCTATATTCCAGCGGAAACATTTAAGGCGGCAGGAAGTACCGTTACTATCCATTTCAAAGATGAGACATGGCTTGATGATGGCATGAATATTTATGTGTGGGATAATGGTAGTTGGTCAAACGGTTGGCCAGGCCAGGCGATGTCAGTGAATTCTGCAAATTCAGGGTATTATACCGTGGTGTTCGAAAATTATTCGAAAAGTGGATTCAACTACATTATTAATGGTACAGAAAATGGAGGTACAAAGCAGTCTACAGATCACAGTATCTCTTCTGCAAATTTAAGTTCAGATTATGAGATTTGGACATCTATCGGTAGCTGGAATGGTGACAAATTCAACTTGAATGTTAGTACAACACCACCTGCAGGTTGGGTTGCATCTACACCAAGTAATAAAACCTACAATTACACTATTTATATTCAAGAAGATTGGGATATTAACAAATCTGAGATTCATGCATGGAGTAGCGGTGCAGCTGGAGCGGATTTGACATTAGAAGATGGTGGAACATTCAAAGGTACAAAGTGGCTCAAGGCTGAATTAAAAGATGCAAAATCTACGATTGGTTTTCTTGTTAAGAGTAAAGGTGGATGGAATTGGCAGACGGCAGATATTAATCATACCAATACCGCAGATGAAGACCAGACCCTTTATTATATCAACGGAACTTTATATACAGATTTAAATAAAGTGCCAGATTTAAGCCAGGGTACATATATGTTTGTAGAATATGCAGGTGAAGCACCGGAAGGAAGATGTGTATATTCATGGGCAAACGGATATAGTGAAAGTGGATTCTTCGTACCGTTTAAAGAGACAGTAGACGGTACATACATTGCAAAGATTCCAGTTAAATTAGACGGAACAAATGATAGAAAACTTGGTTTTTTAGTAAACTCTCAGCCTAGATGGGATAGCTCTTCGAAAGAAGGCGGAGATCTTTTCTGTACAGTTGATACAGAAATTGGTTATGGCAAGGTTATGTTCTCAAACGGAAATATCGTAAAAGAGATGGCTGCACTTAAGAGTAGCGAAATTCACCGCAAGGATGGACATATTACTTTCAACTACAGAGACAACGACCTTTTTGCAAAAGAAGGTATTGGTTATTTAGGTGAAAACGTTAATGTATATGTAAATGTAATCGAAAAGAACGAAGCTGGTACATCAGATGTACAGGCATACAAAATGACTTATAACAAGTCAGATAGTGCATATACATATCAGTTAGATTTAACAGATGATACGGATTACTACTATTTCTATACAGTAGGTGCCACAGCTGAAACTGCTACAAGAGCAGAAGATGGTAACACCACTAAAACAGTGGAATTAGATGGTGTAAGCTACAGTTACAATAGAAATAAGGTATACAATGTAGAGGTTACTGTAGATTCATATTACGAAGCTATGGATTACGACATGAACAATGTTCTTACTATCACATATGGTCCAAAAACTAATATGGATAGCATGGATGGTTTCAAGCTTGAACATGTATACTTAGATTTATCCGCACTTGGCTTAAGCAGCAAAGTAGAAGTGAGTGCTGATTACTTAGAATCAAAGAAAGATGATAATGAACTTCAAATTGCAATCGGTTGTGCTGATACCGTAAAACCAGGTAATTACAAGGTTGTAGCTACATTAGTAGATGATTGTGATATGGAATATACAGGAGAGGCAACAATCAAAGTAGAAGAAAGAGTAAAAGACGCGGATGACTTTGATTGGGATGAAGCAATTATTTACTTTGCAGTAACAGACCGTTTCTATGACGGAAATCCAGATAATAATACAGTAGTTGATGATGAAGAAACAACTACAGCATATAATAAAAATAATGCCCTTGGCGTTCATGGTGGGGACTTTGCTGGTTTAACACAGAAGTTAGTCTACTTAGAACAATTAGGTGTAAACACAATTTGGATTACACCTATCGTAGATAATACGGATGATGCGGTAGGTACAAATAACTACGCTTACCATGGATATTGGGCAGAAGACTTTGAAGAATTAAATCCACATCTCGGTACAGAAGAAGAGTTAGAAACTCTGATTGAAGAAGCCCATGCAAGAGGCATGAAGATTATGGTTGACGTGGTGCTTAACCATAGTGGATATGGAACAGAAGAAAGTGATGAGTTCAAGATTGATACGGGATTTGTAGATGGAAATGGAAAGCCAATATATAAAGATATGTTCCGTGATGAACCAGTAGCAGGAGATGACGAAAAGATGTCTCTTTCTGGTTTGCCAGATTTTGAAACAGAAGACCCAGAAGTGCGTGCACTTTTGATTGCATGGCAGACAGCTTGGATTACAGATGAAAAGTTTGATATCGACTATTATCGTGTAGATACTGTAAAACATGTAGACGATACTACATGGATGGAATTCAAGAATGAACTTACAAAAATTAATCCTAGATTTAAGTTGATTGGTGAGTATTATGATGCTGGATTCAAAAATGATTTTGAACAGCTTGGTACAGGTATGATGGATTCTATTTTAGATTTCCATTTCAATGATACCATCAATGCGCTTTTAACTCAGGATTTTGCAGCGCTTGAAGAAGCATTACAGATTCGTAATGCAATGTTAAACAATACGGCTACTATGGGCTCATTCTTAAGTAGCCATGATGAAAATAGTTACTTGCATGAATTAACTAGCCAAAAGGGTGCTGATTGGGCATACCAGTTGATGAAAGTAGCGGCTACATATCAGATGACAGCAAAAGGTCAGCCAGTTATCTACTATGGTGAAGAAATTGGTATGAGCGGAATTGCAAGTGACCAGTCAAACCGTTATGATTTCAACTGGTCTCAGGCGGAAAATAGCAGCAATGCTATGCTTGCTCATTACAAGAAAATCGTTAATATCCGTAACAAATACTCAGAAATATTTGCGAAGGGTGAACGATACAGCGTAGTATTACCAGACCGTCAGTCAGATAGAAATGGTACATTAAAAGAAAGTGGATATGAAGTATTCTCTAGAAGCTATGAAGGCGAAACCATTTATGTTGGAACAAACGTATGGGATGAAGCACAGACGGTAAGACTCTATGTAAATGGTGCAGTAGGCAGTGTATATACAGATGAATATAGCGGTAATACATATACTGTTGGCAGCGATGGTTCAATCGTTGTTAGCATTCCTGGCGCAAGACAGGGTGGTACTGTTATCCTGGTTAAGACATCTGGCGCTTCTTTGGAAGTAGAAGATACAAATGAAGTAACTGTAGTAATTCACTACAAGAGAACAAATAACGACTATACAGACTGGAACGCCTGGTTATGGGCTGATACAGCAGGTGGCGAAAGATATGACTTTACAAAAGATCCAGTAACAGGTGATATGATTACTACAATTACAGTAGACGGACGTAGCAATACAGCTATCAATTTCCGTATGCGTAAAGGTGATTGGAAAGAAAATGACCATGGTTCAAAAGACCAGGCAATCGATATTTCTGATATCGTATCTGGTACAGTACATTATTATGTAGAACAAAATGTTTGGGGTGGAACCAGATCGCTTGCTGGCGATGCAATCGTCGGTAACAAGATTATTAGTTCTGGCTATGACAGAATTAACAATACATTCACTATTACAACCTCTCGTCCTATTTCAGGCAATCCAATGACGACGTTTGAGATTGAATGTACAACAACAAACACTCCTATTAGAATTGAAAACGTATCAGTAAACGGATCTACATATACCTTAACTATTAACAAAGATTTGACATCAATGAGTGAACTGCTCAAATCTTACCAGCTTACATTTGAAGGTAACGAATACACACTCGTTATGCCAAATATTTACTCAACCAAAGAATTCGAAGATGCTTATACATACGATGGAGATGATTTAGGTCTCACATACTCAGAAGTTAAATCTACATTTAAGGTATGGGCTCCAACAGCGGAAAGCATGCTTTTGAATATCTATGAAAGCGGTACTAAGGGAACAGACGATTTAGTAGAATCTTATGAAATGACCTTAGGCGACTATGGTGTATGGTCTTATGAATTACAGGGTGACTGGGATGGTTACTACTATACATACACCGTAAATGTAAATAACGAAGTAAACGAAGTATGTGACCCATATGCTAGAACAACTGGCGTAAATGGTAACCGTGCAATGATTCTTGACTTAGACGATACTGACCCAGAAGGATGGGCAGAAGATGCAGAGAAGAATGTTCATGCAGGAATGTCATATACAGATGCAATCATTTACGAATTACATGTAAGAGATTTATCAAGTGATGACAGCTCAGGTATTTCAGAAGAAAACCAGGGCAAGTTCCTTGGACTTACAGAGACCGGTACAACCACACCAGGTGGTATACCTACTGGTTTAGATCATATCATTGATTTAGGTGTAACACATGTACACTTATTACCAATTTATGACTATGCTTCCGTAGATGAAAGTAAGTTAGACGAAACACAGTATGACCCACAGTTCAACTGGGGTTATGACCCATTAAACTACAACGTACCAGAAGGTTCTTACTCTACTAACCCATATGATGGTGCAAGCAGAGTAAGTGAAATGAAACAGATGGTAAAAGCATTACATGATAATAATATCAATGTAATCATGGACGTAGTTTACAACCACGTATATGATGCAGGTACTTTTGGTTTCAACCAGCTCGTACCAAGCTATTTCTCTAGAACAAATGCAGACGGAACCTTCTCAAATGGTTCTGGTTGTGGTAACGATACTGCAACAGAACGTTCAATGGTTCACAAATATGTAGTAGAGTCAATCCTTTACTGGCATGAAGAATACCATATCGACGGCTTCCGTTTCGACTTAGTAGGCTTATTAGACACGGAAACCATCAATACAATCGTAGAAGAAGTACATGCAATTGACCCAGATATCATTTTCTACGGTGAAGGCTGGACATTAGGTACAGCAGTAAGTAAAGATGGTTACTATATGGCTACTCAGGCGAATGCAGACAAGACACCTGGATTCGCATACTTTAGCGATACACTTCGCGATAACCTGGCAGGAAATAATACAAATGGACAGGGCTTCATTTGGAGCACAGGTAATGCAGAAACTCTTAAATATGCATTTGCTGGAAACTCTTCATGGTGTCCAGAACCAACACAGACCATCAACTATGCGTCATGTCATGACAACTATACATTGATGGATAAGATTAACGAAGTATCGAATGCAGCATACAATAGTTATGATGATGCACCTGGTGCATATCAGGTTAAGTTAAACAACTTATCTGCAGCATATTATATGTTTGCACAGGGTATTCCATTCATACATGCTGGTGAAGAATTCTTAAGAACCAAGTTAGAAGAGGGTACCAATGAAGTTATCCATAACAGTTACAATGCATCCGATTATGTAAACACATTACGTTGGTACAATTTGGATGGAGATACAGGTAACTACAAGCTTTATGCAGATACGGTTGATTACTATAAAGGATTAATCGAGTTCCGTAAGAACCATGAAGCTCTTCGTCTGACAACAGATGCGCAGGTAAGCGATGTATTAACGACATACTCATATGAAAACTATTTACTTGCTTACAGATTAGATGGTAAAAAAGTAGATGGCGAAGTTGCAGATGAAATCATTATTATCTACAATGCTTCAGATGAAGCAAGAGGAGTAAATATTATTGAGAATCTTGGTGCGTCTACTGGTACATGGAATGTATGTGTAGATGCAGAGGATGCAGGTGCAGACCCACTTAGAACAATCACAGTAAGCGCGTCATCTTCTTGGCCAACCGTAGAGGCGAACTCTGTACTCGTACTCGTTAAGGGTGAAACAATAGATACAGATTCTGTATATACAGATAATAATTATGTAACTGTTACACTGGATAAGACAACACTTGCATTGAACGAAGAGTCATCAGCTACTCTGGTAGCTACTGTAAATCCAGCAAACAGTACATTAATCTGGACTTCATCTAACGAAGCAGTAGCAACCGTAGATGAAGAAGGAAATGTAACTGCAGTAGGCGTTGGTACAGCAGTGATTACTGTAAGCACATTACATGATGTAACTGCAAGCTGTACAGTAACAGTAAGTGAGAAACCAGTTGTTCCACAGACTGTAACATTAGATAAAACAACACTTTCTATCGAAGAAGAGGGTACAGCTACATTGGTAGCAACCGCTACACCAGATGGTACAACAGTAACCTGGACATCCTCTAACACAGCAGTAGCAACAGTAGACCAGACAGGTAAGGTAACAGCAGTAGCAGTTGGTACGGCAACAATTACAGCAACAACTCCAGACGGAGCAACAGCTACATGTACCGTAACGGTAACGCATGCGCTCACAAGAGTAGAAGCAAAAGCTCCTACTACAGAAGCTGCAGGTAATATCGAATACTATGTATGTGAAGGCTGCGATAAGCTCTTCTTAGATGAAGCAGGTACACAGGAAACAACGCTTGCGGATGTGACACTTGAACAGTTACAGCCAGAAGCGCCAGAAAAAGACGATGTAGTTTATGTTCCAAAGGATGAAGTAGAAGAACAGGTAAGTGGTGAAACAGACAAACTTGTTGATAAGATTGAAGGTGACCAGTCCTTAGATGGTATTGTTTCAGAAGAAACCTTAGAAAATGTTAAGGACGCACTTGATGAAGGTAAGACAATTATCACAGAGCTTGTAATCGAAAATGTAACCGTTGCAGAAGTTTTAGATGCTACGAAGGAATTGGTAGAAGAAGCATTAGAAAATATCAAAGAAGATGTGGAATCTATCATTGCTCAGTACTTGGATATCAAGGTAGTGTTGAAAGAAGAAGATACCGAAGATGAACTTGGTACATTGAACAAACTTTCAGAAGAAATTATATTAACATTTAACATTCCAGATGAATGGAAGAAGGAAGGCAGAATTTTCAATGTAATTCGTGTTCATGAAGGTTCGACAGATGTATTGGATGTATGGGAAAATGAAGATGGTTCATTATCATTCAAGACAGACCGTTTCTCAACATACGCATTGGTATATACTGATGTAGCACAGGAAAATGGCTCAGGTAATGGAGGTGGTAACACAACTCCAAATAACCCAACACAGCCAAGCAACCCAACACAGCCAAGCAATCCAACACAGCCAAACGATCCAACAACACCACCTGAAACAGGTGATGATAGTGCAGTTGGCGTATATCTTGTAGTATTACTTATGGGAATGGCTATTGTAGCTTGTGCAATTGCAAATTCTAAGAAAAAATATGTAAGATAATTCGTATTTTATATAGGAAAGCGACTCTTAGGAGTCGCTTTTCTTTTTGTCCTATGCTATAATATAAGTTAGATTTTAATAAATATATAAGAAGGAGTTTTTACAATGGATGAACAAAAGAATTTAAAGAGAAATCTATGGTTTTTCCCTCTAGGAACCGTAGGTCGTGACATGATGTACAACCTGGTTACCAACTTCCTGTTAACCTACATCCTGTTCACAAAGGGACTTGATGCAGCACAGCTTGCAGCGATTACGGCTATCATGGTAGCTGCACGTGTATTTGATGCGTTAAATGACCCTATCATGGGTAACATTATTGAAAACACACATACCAAATGGGGAAAATTCAAACCATGGATGGTTATCGGTACAGTACTTTCCTGTGTTGTAGTATTTATGGTGTTCTCTACTAGCTTAAGGGGATGGGAATTTGTAGTATTATTTGGTATATTCTATTTCTGTTATAGTATTGCATACACCATGCATGATATTTCTTATTGGGGTATTGTACCAGCTCTTAGCTCGGATGCAGGCGCAAGAGATGCGTTCACTTCTCGTGCTACACTTTTTGCAGGTGTAGGTGGTACACTAGCGTCTATCGTTATTCCGATGTTTACAACTGGTGCAACAGCTATTGGTGGCAATGCTAGTACAGCATATACTGTAGTTGCATTAGGTATCTGTATTTTGATGCCTGCCTTCTTCCTTTTCACTATTCTTGGTGTAAAAGAGCATAGAGAGAACACTAAGCCACAGAAAAAAGAGGGCGGAGTATTCAAGAAGATGATTGATGCTGTAAAACATAACGACCAGCTTCGTTGGATTGCAGTTATTTTCTTAATTCAGCAGATTGGTAATGGTTTCGTATTAGGTGGAATCGGCTCTACATACATTTATCTACAGTTTGGTTATGAGGGTGGTTTATACTCTCTGTTCTCAACAGTTGGTGTAGCGGCAACTGCATTCCTTATGATTTTCTATCCAGCAATTTCTAAGAGAATCAATCGTAAACCTCTTATGAATATCATGGTAGTGATTTCAACTGTTGGTTATGTGCTTATGATTTTATCAAGAATCATTCCAGCTGCAGGTTTCTTATTACTGACAACCGGCTATATGATTTCTAACTTTGGTTTGTATTCTTACTACCTTATCATGATGATTTCTATTATCAATACAGTAGAGTACAACGAATACAAGACTGGCGACCGTAACGAAGCGATTATTGCATCTGCTCGTCCACTGATTACCAAGATGAGTTCTGCTCTTATCGTAGTTATGACGACAGCTACATATATGATTTTTGGTGTTACAAACTATACCAATCAGATTTCCGATTTAGAAAGTGCTTCTGCTGCAGGACTTATTTCCGAAGCAGAAAAATTAGAAGCTATCAGCGGTGTTATCCAGGGCGTTGACCCAGGACAGACTTGGGGACTTCTCATTCTTATGGTAGTAGTTCCTTATGCAATGATGCTCCTTTCCAATGGCTTATATCAGAAATACTATAAATTGGATGAAGTAGAATATGAACGTATTTGTAAAGAATTAGAGGCTAGAAAATAATGAATAAGATTACAAAACAAAGCAAAATCGGTGAATTATATAATACGACTGTAGGGCATGATGCCTTAGAAAAAGTGCTTTTACAGTTAAATATTCCAACAAGTGCCATTACAAATCCAGTTGTTTCCAATATTAAAATTGAGGGTTTGGAAAAGATACTTGGAAAGAAGCTTGGCGATGGCTTCTTTGATGCTATGATTCAATTGGTAAATACCGATACAGAGGCACCATTCGTAAGCAAAGCACCTGTAAAGGAAGCTTGGTGGAAGGAAGCGGTTATCTATCAGATTTATCCTAGAAGCTTCTATGATACCAATGGAGAT
This sequence comes from Agathobacter sp., assembly GCA_045530745.1. Lineage (GTDB taxonomy): Bacteria > Bacillota > Clostridia > Lachnospirales > Lachnospiraceae > Roseburia. Next base: position 50,581 of record JAZSCQ010000031.1, on the reverse strand, counting down.
GGCATCGGTGACCTGCGTGGTATTATTGAGAAGTTAGATTATTTACAGGATTTGGGCATTACAGCTATCTGGATGTCACCTATCTATGATTCACCAAATGATGATAATGGTTATGATATTCGTGACTATCGCAAGATTATGACCGAGTTTGGTACAATGGAAGACTTCGATGAATTGTTAGAAGAGACACATAAACGCGGAATGAAAGTGATTATGGATCTCGTAATCAATCATACTTCTGACGAGCACGAATGGTTCCAGAAGGCATTGGCTGATCCAGATGGAGAATATGCAGATTATTATTTCTTCCGCGATGGCAAGGGTGGTAAGAAAGTACCAAACAACTGGACCAGCTTTTTCTCAGGACCAGCTTGGAATTATTACGAAGATATCGATAAATATGCGCTTCATCTCTTCTCTAAGAAGCAGATGGATTTAAACTGGGATAATCCAAAACTCCGTGAGAACTTAATTGAGATGATTAACTGGTGGTTGGAAAAAGGTGTAGACGGTTTCCGTATGGACGTTATCAACTACATTTCCAAGCCAGAAGGACTTCCAAATGGGGATGAAACCATCGGAGCGCTTATGGGCTATCCAGGTATCGAAACATACTATTATGGTCCAAATCTTCACAAGTATCTGAATGAAGTACGTACCAAGGCATTCGACCTTCACGGTGCATTCTCTGTAGGCGAAACTCCAGGCGTAGGTATGAAGATGGCGCAGATGCTTACTGGCGAAGAACGTAAAGAGCTTGATATGGTATTCTCGTTTGATAACCTTGAGACTCCAGGACATGTTCGCTGGGATGATTATGAATATGACTTAAACTACTATAGAGATTACATCACAGACTGGATGCTTCACTACGGTAACAACTGCTGGATGTCCCTGTTCTACAACAATCATGACAATCCACGTATGGTTAGCAAAATCAGCTTGGATCCTAAGTATACTGAGGCAATTGAGAAGCTTCTTGCAGTAATGCAGCTTACCTTAAAGGGTACACCATTCATTTACCAGGGAGATGAAATGGGTCTTGTAAACTATGAGTTTATTAGTCCAGATGAACCTACTGACGTAGAAGCAAAGGGTCTAGTAGCTGAGCTTCGTGAAAAGGGCAAATCCGAAGAAGAAATCTTAAAGACCATCAATGCTGGTACACGTGAACACACACGTATTCTTCTTCCATGGAACGAATACCCAGAAGATATACGAGCTGGCTTACGTCAGTCTATAAATGAGGAAATTACTAATACATACAAAGAGCTGATTGCACTTCGTAAGAGTGACAAAGCCCTTATCTATGGTGATTTTAAAGTACTCAACAAGAAAAAAGACAGATTTGTTTATAGCCGTACGCTTAATGGTACATCATACGTGATAGACTGCAACTTAGGAAAGAAACAGCAGAAAGCCTACATTCCAGAAGGCTACAAAGCAGTATACCTTTCTAAGAATAGTATCTGCCACGAATTGTCACCATACGAAGTACGTATTTGGCGCAAATTAAGTAAGTAAAGTTTAATTCGGGCGAAAAGTGATGACACTTTTCGCCTGATTTGACCTAATGAGATGATTAGGAGTAACAGATGAATTTACGGATTTATGCTATGACCCACAAGCAGTTTGATGTGCCACAGGATCCGTTGTATCAACCCATGCATGTCGGACATGCACAGGCGCAGGATTTGGGATATCCTGGGGATGACAGCGGAGAGAATATCTCACATCTAAACTGCTATTACAGTGAGCTTACAGGCCATTACTGGCTATGGAAGAACTGCAAGGATGTGGATTACATAGGTACCTGCCATTATCGTCGTTATTTAATCAATGAGCAGGAGAAAGTACTTACCAAAAATGAATATGAGTATTTACTGAAGAATTACGATATGGTCACAACCAAGCGAGTAGTACTGAATAATTCGTATTACTATGGTTTTTCAGCAAATCATAACATAAAAGCGTTGGATTGCACGGGTGAGGTTATTCGGGATTTGTATCCAGAGTATTATGAGACCTTTCTTACACTAGTGCATGAAAATGAGACGTATTTTGGCAATATGTTCGTAACCAGCAAAGTGAATTTTGACGCGTATTGTGAGTGGCTTTTTACCATATTTGCAGAGGTGGAGAAGCGAATTGATTTGGATACAGATGAAGATGCATACCACAAGCGTGTGCTTGGATTTATATCAGAGTTTCTCTTATTCGTATGGGTAAGAGTCAATGCGCTCAAGGTATATGAGTGTAAGGTCGGCATGCTGGGCGAGAAGGCAGAGACGAGAGAGCTGAAAGAAAAGATAGCAGAGTATTTGAAAGAGAAAGATATTGAAGGCGCCATGCAGTATTTCCTTTCGGTAAAGGAAGTACGTCCAGATGTGATGATGGAGGCTTCTGACGTGACAGGAGAGCTTCGACTCTGTATGCAGATTATTGCAACTGCAGGGAAAGAAAAGGCTTTGTATGGGACTTGCGTTTTAGACAGGGAATGTGACTTCCGCAGGCTGATTGCAATGTTCTCGAGACTAAATGCAGTGATTTCGCGTAAGCATAGTGAAGCCTGTGATGAAACTACGAGAGCAGAAGATGCACGATTTTTACAGGAAAATGAGATATCTGAAGTCGCATTAGAAGTAGCAGAGTCAGTATATGCTGCCATTGCTCGCGCAAGAGAAGATGCACCTGAATTTTTTTCAAAAAGATAGAAACGAGGAACGACAAGATGTTAAGACCTAAAATTGGTTTGGATTGGGATGATGTAACCGCCCCATTTAATAGTATCGCCATCAATATGGCAAATGAAAAATACCAATATGAGAATCCGCTTCGACTTGAAGAGGTGACAAGCTGGGCAAATACGGGGCGTACAAGCGTGATAAAAGAATTCTATCAGTGTGAGGAGTTGTATAGACGCCAGGTAGTGACGGAGAAGACAAAGAAATGTGTACGACAGCTTATGAAGATTGCAGATGTGTACTTCATTACAGCAGCCTATCCACAGTTTATGGGCATCCGTGCAGCACAGATTTTGGAAGCATTTCCAGAACTTCCACCAGAGAATATCATCTTGGGAAATGCTAAGAATCTGGTGCAGTTTGACATTATCTTAGATGATGCTATTCACAATGTATTAGAATCACCAGCGACATACCCAGTACTTATGCGTAAGCCTTGGAATTGGAAGATGACAGGGCTTCTATCCGTAAATAACATGAGCGATTTCGTGTATCTGGTAAAACAGATTATGAATGCAGCAATGCACAGAACACAGGAAGTAAAAGTGCCATCCGTGCTTGCTCTTGTAGGCCCTTCCGGTTCAGGCAAGAGTCGTATTGCAAAAGAGCTTCGTCAGGACAAGCGCTTCGAGAGTCCGCTTACTTATTGTACCAAGAAATCAAACAAACACAATTATCTTACTGAAGATGAGTTTGCAAGACAGGATTTCTTTGAAAAGACGCGCTATGCAGGCATCCAGTATGGCACGAAAAAAGAAGATATTCAGGCTGTATTAGATAGAGGGAACTTTGCAGTAATGCCGCTCGATATGTGTGGTGCAATCGCGATGAAACGTCATTTCCCAACTGCAATTATCTACATCAATAAAGATAAAGAAGCATTGATTCAGGATATCGTTGAAAGTGACTATACGACGGAAGAAAAGACATTAAGACTTCTTTCTATTGATGCAGAGAAGCGCAATCGTGAGATTTGCGACTACGTGATTGACAACACCAAGGGCGATGGTGGAGAGCAGATTATGAATTTAATATTTGAATAAAGTAAGGGCGAAGAATATAAATTCTTCGCCTTTGCGTATCTTGACGAGCTACATGTAGGATGCTATTATGATAGCATCTTTTATTACAATACCGAAACATAAGTATGTAAAAACAGTTTATGTAGAAGCAGTAAGAGATGTAATAGAAGAGGAGGAAAAACGAAATGAAAACAGTTGATTATTACATGAGTTTACCCTACAAAATCGAATTATATCCAGATATTGAGGAGGGCGGATATGCAGTTGCATGTCCTGAATTACCAGGTTGCTTAAGTTGTGGTGAAACAATTGAAGAGTGCATTGAGAGTATTGAAGATGCAAAGCTCGCATGGATAACAGCTTCGTTAGAAGATGGGTATCCAATTCCAGAACCTACTAAGATAGATGAATATTCAGGACAATTCAAAATACGAATGCCTAAGAGTCTTCACAAAAAGCTGGCAGAACACTCCAAAGAGGAAGGAATTAGCATGAATCAATATTGCATTTACTTATTAAGTATGAATGATGCATACAGAACGAAAGATAAAGTGATTTAAAAGAAGAAACCGACGATTATTTCGTCGGTTTCATTTGTTTCATAGAACGTTTTGTTGTAGTAATTGGTATCTGCGCCAGAATCACCGCTACAAATACCAGCCCGCAGCCAATCAATTCTTTGGTTGAAAGTATTTCATGTAAAATCACCCAGCCTGCCAAGGTCGCAAACACAGATTCCAAACTCATAATAAGTGATGCTACAGTAGGTGCAAGGTGTTTTTGTCCGATAATCTGGAAGGTATAGGCAACGCCACTGGAAAGCACACCAGCATATAGGAGTGGGATAGCGGCACCACAGATATTCTCCAATGTAGGAAGTTCGTTAAAAATCATTCCAATTCCAGATAGAACCGCTGTCACAAAAAACTGCATCATGCTAAGTGCAATACAGTTTACCTTTGGCGCGAAGTAGTCCACTGCGGTTATCTGTATGGTAAAGAAGAAGGCACAAAGCAAGAGATAGATATCCCCAATCTCCAATACAAAGACCTCATTTTTCATACAAAGCAGATACAGACCAATCATAGCAAGGATAACTCCACACCAAATCTGTAGTGGAAGCTTCTTTTTAAAGAAAAGTCCAAGCAGTGGAACCAGTACAATATAAAGTGTAGTAATAAAAGCTGATTTTCCTACGGTAGAAGATTCAATCCCCAACTGCTGGAAGTTCGAAGCCAGACAAAGTGCTGTGCCACAGATAATGCCACCCCAAATAAGATCACGTGTGAAAATGACACGTAATTCTGAAAGGAATGTGCCTTTCTTAATAGGTGTTGGTAAATTATCACAAGAAATAGAGTTTTGAACAATGTTCATATCTTCTCTTTTTGTGCATATCTGCCACAGTAGGACAGGGATTAGTGCAAACACGCCGATAAAGTTTCGGATGCAGTTAAACGAAAATGCATCCAGGTGATTGGTTCCCATACTCTGAGCCACAAAGGTGGTTCCCCAGATAAAAGAACCGATAAGTAAAAGGGTCACGCCCTTGATAGGATTTTTCTGCATAAATATGTCTTCTTTCTCTATATAAATCAACGTTCCTATTGTATTGGAAAAAAGACTTATTTTCAATAGAAAGTGTACAATTACAACTTGTTTTTCTATTCAAACGGGTATAAAATCATAAGTAACAGTAAATAAATACCAAAAAGGAGAAGTGTATATTATGTTTACAAAAATGATTAACATCTTAAAAGAAAATCCAAGAAAAATCGTTTTCCCAGAAGGTAGCGATCCACGTATCTTGGAAGCATCTGCAAAATTATTAGCAGAAGGCATTCTTACTCCAATCTTAGTTGGAAACAAAGAAGAAATCGAAGCTGCAGCAGCTGCAGGTAACTTCGATATCACAGGTGCAGAAATCATCGATCCAGCAAACTACGATGGATTCGAAGAAATGGTTGATATGTACTGTGAACTTCGTAAGAAAAAAGGTGTTACACCAGAAGAAGCTCGTAAAGTATTATCAGCTTCTAACTACTTCGGAACAATGCTTGTAAAAATGGGCAAAGCAGAAAGCTTACTCGGTGGAGCAACATACTCTACAGCTGATACAGTTCGTCCAGCATTACAGCTTATCAAAACAAAACCAGGCAACACAATCGTATCTTCTTGCTTCATCTTGGCTCGTCCAGATGGCAACGGCGGAAATGAATTATTAGCAATGGGTGACTGTGCTATTAACTTATTCCCAACAGATGATGAATTAGTAGAAATCGCTGGTGAAACAGCAAAATGTGCTGAAATCTTCGGTATCGATCCAAAGGTTGCATTCCTTAGCTACTCAACACTTGGCTCAGGAAAAGGCGAAGCAGTTGACAAAGTTCGTTCAGCAGCTAACAAAGCAAAAGAAAGATATCCAGAACTCGCTATCGATGGCGAATTACAGTTTGACGCTGCAGTTTCTCCAACAGTTGCTAAGACAAAATGTCCAGATAGCAAGGTAGCAGGACAGGCTAATACATTCGTATTCCCTGACATCAACGCTGGTAACATCGGTTACAAGATTGCACAGAGACTTGGTGGATTCGATGCTTATGGCCCAATCCTTTTAGGCTTAAACGCACCAATCAACGACTTATCTCGTGGATGTAACGCAGAAGAAGTTTACGCAATGGCTATTATTACAGCAGCTCTTGCATAAGAAACAATTTGATTAGAATTTAGGTTTTCTAAATACTACGAACGCCCCTTATATTTATTCATTTATCGCTGTATTGGCATAAGGCTTCTAAATGAATAGATATAAGGGGCGTTCGTATATTATTTTGAACATAGCAAATGTAAACTTTATTTTTTAGAAGAAAAAGAGTAAAATAATAAATAGCGTATATTGATGGAGAAAAGTATCACAATGAGTAACACAGTAACAAAGAAAAGCACCGCTTTGACGGAAGGGGCAATTCCAAAGAAAATCATAGGTTTTGCAATTCCCCTCTTTCTGGGAAATCTGTTTCAGCAGATGTATAACATGGCAGATTCCCTTATTGTAGGGAATTTCCTTGGGGATGAAGCGCTTGCATCGGTTACGTCTACAGGTAGTCTGATTTTCCTTTTAGTAGGTTTTTTCAATGGGACTGCTATGGGAGCAGGCGTTGTCATCGGCAGGTATTTTGGTGCAAAGGATTATGAAAAAGTAAAGAAAGCAGTACATACCGACGTGGCATTTGGACTTATTGCAGGTGTGCTGATGACGATTATCGGTGTTTGTTTTACCCCAACCATTTTAAGCTGGATGGGCACACCAGCAGATGTATTTCCTAGATCGGTAATGTACCTAAGAGTATATTTTTGTGGTTCTCTTGCTTCCATTATGTACAATATCTGCATGGGTATTTTGCATGCTATTGGCGATAGTAAACATCCGTTGTACTACTTGATTTTTTCATCTTGTGTCAATATAGTATTAGATTTGATTTTCTGTGGTGGCTTCGGCCTCGGAGTAGAGTTTGCTGCACTTGCAACGATAATTTCACAGTTCTTAAGTGTTGTATTGTGTATGAGTCGTCTGATGCGAGTGGATGATGTGTATCAGATTAACCTTAGAGAAGTACGCTTAGATCCGATGATGATACGTCAGATTATTAAGATAGGTCTTCCTTCGGGAATTCAAAATTCGATTATTTCACTAGCAAACATTGTGGTGCAGTCCAATATCAATGCATTTGGTACAGCAGCGATGGCAGGTTGTGGCTCTTATTCCAAGTTGGAGGGGTTTGGATTCTTGCCAATAACGTGTTTTACTATGGCACTTACCACTTTTGTCAGTCAGAATCTTGGTGCAAAAGAATATGATCGAGTAAAAAAAGGTGCGGCTTTTGGTATTGGATGTACCTTGCTTTTGGCAGAATCTGTAGGACTCCTGATATTTACTTTAGCACCTCATGTCATTGGAATCTTTGGCGGCGGAGCAGAGACAATCGCATATGGTGTACTTCAGGCAAAAACAGTTACACTGTTTTATTTCCTTTTGGCATTTTCGCATGCATCGGCTGCAATTATGCGAGGGGCGGGCAAATCTACCGTGCCAATGTATGTAATGTTGATTGCATGGTGTCTGATTCGAATCAGTTATATTACAGTGGTAGGTACTTTGTTTGATAATATTCAGTTAATTTTTATGGCATATCCAATTACTTGGACTATCAGTTCTGTGATTTTTTTGGTATACTTATTAAAAGGAGATTGGTTATACAATTTTGAAAGGCAGGAGTTAAAAGAATGCGCGTAGGATTAGGATATGATGTTCACAAATTAGTAGAAGACAGAAAGTTGATTTTAGGCGGGGTAGAAGTGCCACATACATTGGGACTTTTGGGCCATTCCGATGCAGATGTACTCGTACATGCGATTATGGATGCGCTTTTAGGTGCAGCAGCCCTCGGTGATATCGGTAAGCATTTCCCAGATACAGACCCAGAGTACAAAGGCGCGGACAGCATGAAGCTGATGGCTCATGTACGTGACCTTATCGAAGAAAAAGGTTATGTTATCGAAAATATTGATGCAACTGTGATTGCACAGAAACCAAAGCTTCGTCCATATATCGACCAGATGGAAGAAAATATTGCAAAGGTACTTCGTATTGAAAGAGACCAGATTAATGTAAAAGCAACCACAGAAGAACGTCTTGGTTTTACTGGTCGTGAAGAAGGCATGGCAGCTCAGGCAATTTGCTCGCTTACAACTATGTATGAAGCAAGCATTCAGGTTGGCTGCAATGGCGGTTGTAGCGGATGCCAGGGATAAACAGAAGAGTAGAAGGATAAACTATGGGACTTACAAAAGCAATTTTGAAATTCGCAGCGCCAATTCCAAAAATCGAATCCTTTCAAAGGTTCCTTTTTATTGGACCGCATCCAGATGACATCGAAATCGGTGCAGGTGCAACGGCAGCAAAGTTAGTGGATATGGGAAAAGAAGTTCGATTTCTCGTTTGTATTGATGGCAGATTTGGAACTGGAAATGCGCCAGCAGGTGTAGCAGGTGATGAATTGGTAGCACTGCGACAGAAAGAAGCAAAGAATTCCGCTGCCAAGTTAGGCGTGACAGATGTCCATTTCCTGAATCTAAAGGATGGCGGATTTTATGAGCAGAAAGAACTGATTCTTGGCATCGCCAAAGCAGTTGGTGATTTTCAGCCAGATGTTATTTTTGCGCCAGATCCATGTGTGACCAGTGAATGTCACATCGACCATCTGAATGTTGGAAATGCAGCAAAACAGATAGCTTATTTTGCTCCATACAAAGAGATTATGAATGAATACGGAGTGGCTCCAGCTCCGGTGAAGGCTTTGGCTTATTATATGACAGCGAAACCTACACAATATATTAAGACTTCGGGATATTTACAGAAACAGTTAGATGCTATTTTTACTTGTCACCTTAGTCAGTTTCCAGAGGGCTGTAGCGATGCGCAGTCAATTCCTTTGTATTTGAAACTTAGGAGTGTGGATTTTGGAATCCGTTCTTTTAAGGGATGTGCAGAAGGTTTTCGTGTGCTTGGAGTGACACAGATGCATTGTTTACCTGAAGCAGGAAAGTAATTTCTTGACAAAATCCATTTTAATGCATAAACTATATGGTAAGTTTTATTTTAATATGTAAAAAGCTTTGAACGGAAAGAGTAGAAAGTTACGTAAAGCAAAAGAGAGAAGCGGTCACCGGCTGAAAGCCGCTTTGGTTTTACATTTCGAAAGTGCATCCGGGAGCTGACTTGGTGAAGTGGGCAACGCCTAGCCAGGTACGCATCGCACACGTTACGTGCTATGAGAAAGTTATGTTTTGCGTAAACGCACGTGATTTTTGTACGAACGCAGGATGTTACTTTGAATTAGAGTGGAACCACGAGCTATGTCGTCTCTAAAGACGTCGTAGCTCTTTTCTTTTTGCAAAGAGCAGAGAGAAGAGGACCACAAAAGGAGGACGCATATGGGATTTATTCAGAACGTAAAAGAAGAAATTAATATTATACGCGAAAGAGACCCAGCAATTCACTCCAACTGGGAAGTGTTTTTGTATCCTAGCTTTAAGGCGGTCATGATGTACCGAACTGCACACAAATGGTATGTAAACGGACATTATTTCTGGGCACGCTGGTTGTCTCAGAAAGCGGTGCGAAAAACTGGAATTGAGATTCATCCAGGCGCACAGATTGGAAAAGGACTCTTTATAGACCACGGTTCTGGTGTTATAATAGGAGAGACAACAATTATCGGTGACAACTGTACTCTGTATCAGGGCGTAACCCTGGGTGGTACAGGTAAGGAACAAGGCAAACGTCACCCAACTCTTGGCAACAACGTCATGGTAAGTGCCGGAGCAAAGGTACTTGGTTCCTTTACTATTGGAGATAATTGTAAAATCGGTGCAGGTAGTGTGGTCTTAGAGGAAGTACCACCGAACTGTACTGTAGTCGGTATTCCGGGACGAATTGTTAGAAGAAGTAACGATAACGTGCCACAGGAGCTTTTAGACCACGACAACTTGCCTGACCCAATTCAGGATGAAATAGGCTGTCTTGAATTAAATGAAGCAGAGCTTGGCAAGCGAGTAGACAGCTTAGAGCAGGAGATTGAACAGCTTAAGACCTTGCTGGCGGTGACAGCAGGCGCGACTGTAAATTAATTGAAAGAGATAAAGTGACGCACAAAAGATGTCACAAATAAGGAGACATATATATGGAAAACAAATTCAAGTTCTACAACACATTAACAAGAAATATCGATACTGTAATTCCGAATGTAGAAGGCAAAATTGCAATGTATACATGTGGACCTACTGTATATCACTTTGCACATATTGGTAACCTTCGTAGCTACATCATGGAAGACGTGCTGGAAAAATCACTCCGTTATGTAGGATATGATGTAAAACGTGTTATGAATATCACAGACGTAGGACACCTTTCTAGTGACGCGGACACTGGTGAAGACAAGATGTTAAAAGGTGCAAAACGTGAAAATAAAACCGTTATGGAAATTGCACAGTTTTATACAGATGCGTTCTTTAGTGATTGCGAGAAGTTAAATATCAAACGTCCAGACGTAGTAGAACCAGCAACTAACTGTATCCCAGAGTTTATCAATATGGTACAGGTGCTTCTTGACAAAGGTTATGCTTATGAAGCTGGCGGCAATGTATACTTCGATACAAGTAAATTAGAAGATTACTATGTATTTTCATCTGCAGTAGAAAAAGAACAGCTTTTGGAAGGGGTTCGTGCAGACGTAGATGTAGATGATAACAAGAAAAACTCCAATGACTTCGTGCTTTGGTTTACAAAGTCTAAATTTGAAGATCAGGCGCTTAAATGGGATAGCCCATGGGGTGTTGGTTACCCAGGCTGGCATATTGAATGTTCATGCATCAGTATGAAGCATTTAGGTGAATATATGGATATTCACTGTGGTGGCGTAGACAATATTTTCCCACATCACACCAACGAAATCGCGCAGTCGGAAAGCTTTACTGGACACAAATGGTGTAATCACTGGTTCCATGTAAACCATTTAAATGACCAGTCAGGCAAGATGAGTAAATCCAAAGGAGATTTCCTCACAGTATCCTTAATCGAAAGCAAGGGCTACAATCCACTGGTTTACCGTATGTTCTGTCTTCAGTCACACTATCGTAAACCACTCGTATTCTCATATGAAGCATTGGATAACATGGTAGCTGCATACAATAAGCTTGCGAAGAAAATCGCAGAACTGAAAAACGAAGGTGAGATTGACACAACAGCCGTTCGTATGTACAAAGAGAAATTCGAAGATGCACTTTGCAATGATTTGAATACATCTATGGCAATTACTGTGCTTTATGATGTAGTAAAAGCAGATGTGAATGATGCAACCAAGCTTGCACTTATCAATGATTTTGATTATGTTCTTTCATTGAACTTATACGAAGAAGGCAAGAAGCTTATAGAAACACCAGTAAACGAAGGCGTGGATGCGGAATTAGAAGCTTTTGTGCTTGCGAAGATTGAAGAACGTGCGGCTGCAAAGAAAGCCAAAGACTTTGCGACAGCAGATGCAATTCGTGATGAACTTCTTGCAAAAGGTGTAGCAATCAAAGACACAAGAGAAGGCGTGAAGTGGGAGCTTGTTTAGAAGAGGAGTAAGATGAAGATTGATTCTTATATTAAAGAACAGTTTGGAATTGAAAATGTAGATATTCGCACATATTCGCCCCTAGCGCTGGCATATATTGGAGATGGTATATTTGACCTGGTAATCCGTTCTCTTATTGTAGGAAAGGGGAATACCAAAGCAAGCCAGTTGCATTACCAGACCAGCCATATCGTAAAAGCAGAGACGCAGGCCAAAATTATTGAGGCTTTGGAGGATGATTTGACAGAGGAAGAAGCCGATATATATCGCAGAGGCCGTAATGCGAAATCCCCAACAATGGCAAAAAACGCTAAAATGGTGGATTACCGTAAGGCGACAGGGTTCGAGGCACTGATGGGATACCTTTATCTAAAGGATGAATTCCCAAGAATGGTAGAACTTACCAAGATTGGCTTGGAACGAGCAAATATTACCATTTAGGAGGAAGTATGGGATACGAAGAAAATAAAATTGAAGGACGTAATGCTGTATTAGAGGCGTTTCGTTCTGGAAAAACCATTGATAAATTATTTGTATTGGATGGATGTCAGGATGGTCCAGTCAAGTCTATCACGAGAGAAGCCAGAAAAGGCGACACCATCATCAATTATGTAAGTAAAGACCGTCTGGATCAGATTTCTGAAACAGGAAAGCATCAGGGGGTTATCGCAATTTCTGCCGCATATGATTATGCAGAAGTAGAAGATATCTTAGCAAATGCCGAGAAGAAGGGCGAGGCGCCATTTATCATTATTTTAGACGGAATTGAAGACCCTCATAATTTGGGCGCAATTATCCGTACAGCAAATCAGGCTGGCGCACATGGAATTATCATTCCAAAACGTCGCGCGGTTGGGCTTACACCTACTGTTGCCAGAACTTCAGCTGGTGCGATTAACTACACACCAGTTGCAAAGGTTACAAATATCACACAGACCATCAAGGAGTTAAAGGACAAAGGTATGTGGTTTGTATGTGCAGATATGGATGGAACTCCAATGTATGATTTAAATCTTACGGGTTCTATTGGTCTCGTAATTGGAAATGAAGGCGATGGTGTGAGTAAACTTGTCAAAGAAAACTGTGATATGGTTGCAACCATTCCTATGAAAGGTGACATTGATTCTTTGAATGCATCTGTTGCAACAGGTGTACTTGCATATGAAATCGTACGTCAGAGACTTGGTAAAAAATAATGGATTATACAACATATTCAGATGAAGAACTCATAGAGAAGCTTCGTGAGGGCAATGCTGAAATAGCAGATTATATCATGGAAAAGTATAAGCCGCTGGTTCGAAAGAAAACTAATGCGATGTATCTTATTGGTGGTGAGACAGAGGATTTGATACAGGAAGGCATGATTGGATTATTTAAAGCTGTAAGAGATTTTAATCCTGGGAAAGAAGCAAGCTTTTTTACTTTTGCAGAGGTTTGCATTAGTCGACAACTGTATTCTGCACTAGAAGCGTCTAATAGAAAGAAGCATATACCACTTAATACGTATGTATCTTTCTCAAATCAGGATGAACCCGATGGTGTGCATTTGGAACAGATTGTTACAGAGCAGACTGCAAGTCCAGAACAAATTCTAATAGAGCAGGAGCACAAGGAAGAGTTTTTTGCGAAATTAGAACAAAAGTTAAGTCCTATGGAAAGAAAAGTGTTATACTTGTACTTAGAAGGAAGTAATTATACAGAGATTGCGTCCATTATGGGAAAAACACCAAAGTCCATTGACAACTCCCTGCAGAGAATCCGAGGGAAAGTCAAGGCGCTGAAAGAAGAGATTTAGCATAATATATTAATAAACACAGAAGAAAGGGGGAGCGAACATGGAATTTAGCCGTGAAGGAAACAACATTATCCGTTGTGTGATTTCGGAAGAAGAAATTGAAGAACTTGGATACACGATTGATGATATTATCAGCAATGGTGCCCGTACACAGCAGTTTATGAATCAGATTTTTGATCTTGCAGAGCAGGAATTTGATACGAAGTTTGAATTAGGAATTAAATCCGTGCGTGCCGACATTATGCCTGACCATACAATATCGCTGACCTTTTCTGAACATCCAGGAACCGAAGGGGTTATGGACCACATCAAGGATATTGTAAATGGTCTCTTAAATACGATTCCAAAACAGAAATGGGATGAAATAAAAGCAATAAAGGATAGTAGCAAGAAGGAATCCATACCTAGTAGCACGGATGCTGAGATTCCAAGAATCATTGTCCTTTTTGCATTCGAAGAGTTAGATACCCTGATGCGTTATGCAAAGCAGGTAAAGGTCGAGCAGATTCCATTTAACCAGTTATATAAGTTCGATGGTATTTATTTCCTTATGATGGATATGTCAGATAGCAAGGAAGAGGATGTACGTAAGCTTTCTGCACTTACAGACGAATATGCAGCAGATATTTTTGTGGGAGCAGAGAAGAGAGCCTTTATTTATGAACATGGCAAAGAAATCATAAAAGAAGCAGCAATTGAGCAGCTAAGAGAAATCTAAAAATATAAAAACGCCCTGACCATTTTAGTCAGGGCGTCTTATTATTCTATTCTACCATCCATTTACACCATCACGTTTATCTTTTGCGATTGTATAGAAAAAAGCTGCTACTGGCATGCCAATACCTAAAATCCAAGCAATAATATCCATCATAATAATTTTCTCCTTTTTATATATAATATTTGTTATGAAAGTAATTTGTTATAAAAAGAAGATGCTTTATTTTGAGCCATCCTGCCGATGTATGTATTCTATTATATTTATCTGACTAAAACCGAAGTGGATGGTATCTGTCAGATATTGTCCTTCGTAATAGTATATTTGGCTAGAATTTATACTAGCGGCTGTGTTGGATAGGTTTTCTCTGGTTTTACGAGAGAAGAATCGTCTTGTGGAATTATTTCTTATGTATTGGGAATTATTTTGTAATAATTCATTTGTGCAATAATCGGATGATAGGAAGGATTGTGAATTCGTGTATTGGGACTGAGAATTTGTCTCGGTGGTTTCGCATGCAAAGTAGGAATGTGAGCTGTCAATTTCGACACACATTCCGGAGGCGAACAATATAGCTATGACAATATAGCATATAAGTTGTCTACACCACTGAATTCTCATATAATCCTTCCTTTGTGAAAAACCGACCACGAATATGTGGTCGGTTCTGTTTTTATGTATTAACCTAATACTTTTTTAATGGACTCTAATACACGGTCAGCCTGGAATGGTTTTACGATAAAGTCCTTAGCGCCGGACTGGATAGCTTCGATAACCATTGACTGCTGTCCCATAGCAGAACACATAACGCATAATGCACTTGGATCGGCTGCTTTGATGTCTTTTAAAGCTGCGATACCATCTCTGTTTGGCATTGTGATATCAAGTGTTACAAGGTCTGGTTTAAGTTCATTGTATTTTGTAAGTGCTTCGATACCATCAGCAGCTTCACCACATACTTCATAACCGCCTTTTGTAAGGATATCCTTAAGCATCATTCTCATGAACGCTGCGTCATCTACTACTAAAATTCTCTGTGCCATTTTATATGCCCTCCTGGTCTAAAATCTGTTTTACAATACTAAGTGGATATAATTGCCAAATTGTACTATTGATGAGTCCGTCTACTGTTAAACGGAATGTTACTTTTACAATGTCTGAGCCATTGCATAATTCGTCTGGAATAACAAATGTGGTTTTGTACTTAGAGTTAATAAGTGGAAAACCGATATCTGTTGGTTTGCGCAAAATCTCAGACATAGAAGTAGCAATACGACCACACATCTGATTCATTGCTTCAGAAATGGCTGAAATAGTGATTTCATCAAAGCCCATTCCTGTTGTGTCACCATTGCCACCCATCATGAGATTGGCAATAATAAGTGCATCCTGTTCTTTTAAAATCATAAGATTGGTTCCGTCTAATCCCTTTGTATATGGAACCTTAACTAATATACGCTCTGGCTTTACAAGGTTCTCTTCTTTGTCAAGAACTTCTACCATAGGAGTCGTAATATTGGTTGGTCGATTGATAATCATACTAAGTGCAGTAGCTGCATTACCTGTACAGATGTTGGCTACTTCACCGATGACATCGGCTTGCTTTTGTGTTATCCCTTCCATTCTAACCCTCCATAATACCTTTATCCTAACATACATTATAGCAAAGAAGTGTAAAATATGGAAGAAAATTATTTTTTATTTTTGTTCTAGATGTGATACAATGAAAAAAGAAATTTATAACACCAATAAAAGGAGCAGATTTATGGGTGAATTAACATATTTAGAAGCACAAAAACGCGGTAAAAAGGAACAGAAGAAGTGCTTGGCAGAAGGTAGATTCCCTTATTTACCAGTATTAGATGAGATTCTAACACATCAAAATATTCAGACAGAAAAAAATCTTGGACTTGTTAATATTCCTTTGGAGCATGTAGTAGGAACGAGCAGCAAGGGAAGAACATATGCATTTGCGGCTAATTTTATGCCTGTTTTAGATGAGAATTCTGAGTTCGCGGGTAAATGGGAAGCACTTGCAGATGCACAGGTGAATGAAGGAATTCGTGATCCAATCAAGGTGTATGAATTTATGAATCGTTTCTATGTAGTAGAAGGAAATAAACGTGTCAGTGTCTTAAAGTTTTATGGTGCGGACATGATTGATGCTTATGTTACGAGAAAGATTCCTACACTATCTGAGGATTTGGATGTTAAACTTTATTATGAATTTATGAAGTTTAATGAAGCAACAGGATTAAACACGATAGAATTTACAAGATTAGGGCGGGCAAATAAGCTTTTAGAACGTGTAGGCGCGCCAATACCTTGGGATGACAAGACAAAGATAGACTTTAGAAGGATTCATTTCAGATTTTCAAATGCATATGAGCGGTGTGGCGGTAAGAGACTTCCAATTACAGTGGGGGATGCTTTGGCATCCTTCTTAAAGGTATATGGTTATGAAAAAGTTCTTACAATGTCGCCTCAGGATTTTGTAACTTATGTTTCTAAATGCTGGCCAGAATTTGTTGTTTTGACGGAGAAGAACCGAGTTGATTTGGTGTTAGACCCTAAAGAAGTGCCAGAGAAACGTTCCCTATTTCGTTATTTGCTTCCAAGTTCAAACAAGAGGTTTACTGTAGCATTTTTGTATCCTAAAACTGTGGAGGAGTCAAACTGGACGTATGCACATGATTTAGGCCGTATATATCTTGAGGAATCTTTCCCAGAGCAGATAAGTACGGTATGTGTAGACAATGTAAATGTTAGCAATATAGAGGAAGTGCTCTTGGATGTAATCGCAAAAGGCGTGGATATCGTATTCGAGGTAGGTTTAGAGATGATGGAACCATCTTTAAAGATTGCGATGGAGCATCCGGAAGTTACGATTCTAAACTGTTCATTGAACGAGCCACACAAGAATATCCGAACCTACTACGCCCGTATGTATGAGGCAAAATTCATTTCGGGCATGATCGCTGGAGCAATGGCAGAAAATGACAGGAT
The DNA here is from genome assembly GCA_045530745.1 of Agathobacter sp. Lineage (GTDB taxonomy): Bacteria > Bacillota > Clostridia > Lachnospirales > Lachnospiraceae > Roseburia. The sequence goes on along the minus strand of JAZSCQ010000031.1, from coordinate 33,122 downwards.
TGCATATGTAGCAGATTATCCAATTTATGGAATGATTGCAAATATTAATGCATTTGCAATCGGTGCATCCTGCGTAAATCCAAGAGCGAAGGTATATGTAGACTGGTCTACCAGAAAAGATTATGATTTGGATCGGTTCCTGACTAGAAATGATATTCAATATGTATCAAATCAGGATATGATTCGCCCAATTAGCCCTACTCGTGAGTATGGACTATACAAATATGAAAATGGACAGGCGACGAATATCGTTATGCCAGTTTGGGACTGGGGTATTTATTATGAGAAATTAATACGTGGTATCCTGGCAGGTACATATAAATCAGAAGATGAAGGTGAAGCAAAAGCACTTAATTATTGGTGGGGAATGTCTGCAGGTGTTATCGATTTGGTTTATTCAAAACATGTACCATTAGGTTTAAAACGCCTAGCGGAGCATATGGAATATGATATTAGCGTGGGCGATATAGCGCCATTTGTGGGAGAAATCCGTGCGCAGGATGGCACCATAAAGAATCGTGCAGGCGAGAAAATGAGCGCTGATGATATCATGAAAATGGATTACTTGGTAGAAAACGTAATAGGAGATATTCCTTCTATTGATTTACTGAATGATAAAGCGAAAACAATTGTTGAGTTAAAAGGTGTAGAGGAGCCAAAGGAAGATTAACAGATGAAGGTATTATTTATTTCGGATGAGGAATCAAAAAGCTATTGGGATTTCTTCCGAAAGGAAGCATTTGAAGGAATCGACTTAATCGTTTCCTGTGGCGATTTGGATGCCGATTATCTAAGCTTCCTTACGACGATGACTTCCATTCCTGTTCTTTATGTAAGAGGAAATCACGACTATAAATACGCAAATCGTCCGCCAGAAGGATGTATCTGTATTGAAGACGATATCTATGAGTATGAGGGAGTGCGTTTCTTAGGATTAGGAGGTTCGTATCGTTATAAAGAGGGTGGAATCCAGTATACAGAGGAAGAAATGAAGAGCAGGGTCAAAAGACTCTGGTTTAAATTGTTGCGTAAAAAAGGATTTGATGTATTGGTAACACATGCTCCTGCATATGGAGTGAATGATGGAGAGGATTTGCCACATCGAGGGTTTGAAACATTTGTGGAATTGATTCAGAAATACAATCCCAAATACTTTGTGCATGGGCATGTACATATGAACTATGGCAGACAATATCCAAGAGAGGATAGACTAGGAGAAACCAAGGTAATTAATTCCTATATTAGTTATATAATAGAGATTTAGAAAATAAAAAGATATCGATTTTTATGTTGACATTTGGAATCTCTCATAGTATGATTTAACAGTTGACTCGGTCAACGGTAAAAGTGCTGACGTGGCTCAGGGGTAGAGCACTTCATTGGTAATGAAGAGGTCGGCGGTTCAATTCCGCTCGTCAGCTTACATAAAAGGCTGTCGCAAATATTAATTTGTGACAGCCTTATTTTATATTTTGTAATGTATATGTCCCTATATTTTAGGTGTATTTTTGAACATTTAAGTGAAATGCTTTGTTTTCTTGAAACACACTTCCTACTTAGGTTTTGTGTCTTTCAACTATTTTACTATCTGCGAAGTATGCTCCGTATGGGAAAGACGCCTGCACATCCTTTCCTAGCACTTCTAAGTGAGCCTTTTTATAAAATGGATAATAAAATGAGCCATGCAAAAACTCCGCACAAAAGCAGTGCGTCAAACAATTTGCATGGCTCATGATATTTTCTAAAAAGGCTCACTAAGGAGTGCACGAAAAGTATGTAATGGTGTCTTTCATCATACGGATATACTTTCGCAGATAGTAAAATCCTTTGAAAGACATAAAAAATCATAAAAGTAGGAAGTGTGTTTCTTAGAAAACATGCATTTCATTTAACCGAGAGAAAATACACCCAAAATATAGAGACATATACATTTCATAGCATGAAGAAAGGCTGCCACAAAATAATATTTGCGACAGCCTCTATTTAGTTATTGTAGATGTTCATTATTTTCTTTACATAATTTTGGGTTTCTTCGTAAGGAGGAATGCCTCCGTATTTCTTCACAGCGTTTGGTCCTGCATTGTAGGCTGCAAGCGCATATTCGATATTTCCTTCAAAACGTTCTAGCTGAATAGAGATGTATTTGGCTCCACCAAGGATGTTTTGGCGTGGATCATAAGCATCTTGCACTCCGAGGCCTTCTGCAGTCTTAGGCATCAGCTGCATGATTCCCATTGCGCCAGAGCGACTAGTGGATTCAGGGTCAAAATTAGACTCTGCGTAAGCAATGCATTTGAGTAATTTCAGGTCCACACCATAAGTTTCAGAAGCTTCCTTGAAATACTGATTTAACTCATCACTGCATTTAATTACGCCCGTGTTAGGGATGCCGTCGATGGAAGGGGAAACCTCTGTATTGGCATTGCCAGGGTTTCTTGTAACCTCACCAAGAATAGGCGCGTTGCCAGTTACTTCATTCTTAACAGGGGTATTGTTGTTTGTCACCGGTTTCTTGATGGTTGGATTCACAACTGGTACGTGAACTTTGATAGGGGTACCAGGATTCCAGTCATCCGTTGGAACAGGAGCCTTGATGTTGGCACCAAGTGTACTACGGAACTTCATAATGGCAGCAGCATCTACGGAGTCTGGATTTACAGAGCCTGTAGAGCTTTGCTTTACCATGGCATCAATCGTCATAGCCTTTAAAGCGGTCTGATTGAGCACCAATACATCCTGGAAGGACTCATCAGAAGTGTTATTGCTAATCGTGGTTTTGCCACTGGTATCTACAGATGAAGTTGGATTTGAGCTACTAACTTTGATTCCCATATATTTTCTCTTTCTGTAAGTGTGAGTTTATACTACAATATCTATATCGGCACAAAACCAGTTTGAGATTATACCTTATAATTATAGAGATTATAACATAAAAGTGGCTTGAAATAAATGCTAAGTTGTTGTACTCTAGGAAAGTACAATTTTGTCGCATTTTTGCGACTAAAAGGAGAGTATAAATGAAGAAATTACCTTTTGTAACCAAAGAACAAATAGAAGAGATTGTAAAAACTTATCCAACCCCATTTCATCTTTATGATGAAGCAGGGATTCGTGCCAATGCAAAGGCAGTGCAGGAAGCCTTCGCATGGAACAAGGGATTCCGTGAATATTTTGCAGTAAAGGCAACACCAAATCCATTTTTGATTGATATTTTAAAGGAATATGACTGTGGCTGTGACTGTTCCTCTATGACCGAGCTTATGATGGCGAAGGCATGTGGACTTGATGGGGAGCATATTATGTTCTCATCCAATGAGACTCCATTAGAAGAGTTTGCATATGCCAATGAATTAGGAGCTATTATCAACTTGGATGATTTTACCCATATTCAGTGCGTAGAAGATACCTTGGGATATATTCCAGAGACGATCAGCTGCCGATACAATCCAGGTGGAGTATTTGCTATGAGCAATGGCATTATGGACAATCCAGGAGATTCTAAATATGGTATGACAAAGGAACAGCTTTTTGAAGCATACAAGGTTCTAAAGGCAAAAGGAGCCAAGAATTTCGGTGTTCACGCTTTCCTTGCAAGCAATACCGTAACAAACGAATATTATCCAAAGTTAGCGCGTCAGCTCTTTGAACTTGTAGTAGAACTTCAGCAGGCAACAGGCTGTCACATTGCATTTGTGAATCTTTCTGGTGGCGTAGGTGTACCTTATACACCAGACCAGGAGCCAAATGATATCTATGCAATCGGCGAAGGCGTACACAAGGCATTTGACGAAGTGCTAGTACCAGCTGGCATGGGTGATGTGGCTATCTATGCAGAAATGGGACGTTTTATGATGGCGCCATACGGCTGTCTTGTAACACAGGCTATCCATGAAAAGCATATCTACAAAGAATACATCGGTGTAGATGCGTGTGCAGTAAACCTGATGCGTCCTGCTATGTATGGCTCTTACCATCACATTACTGTACTTGGCAAAGAGGATGCACCTTGTACCGAAACCTATGACGTAGTAGGCTCACTCTGTGAAAACAATGACAAGTTCGCCATCGACCGCAAGCTCCCTAAGATTGACAGGGGAGACTACCTCGTAATTCATGACACAGGTGCACATGGCTTCTCTATGGGTTACAGCTACAATGGCAAGCTCAAATCCGCAGAGCTTCTTTTACAGGAAGATGGTAGCGTGAAAATGATTCGTCGTGCTGAGACACCAGCGGATTATTTTGCAACATTTGATTGCTTTGAAGAATATAAATTTGAAAAATAATGTTTAAAGGATTAGGGGGGATTTTTACTATGAATAATTCAGAAAAGATAAAGGCAGCAGCGGAGTACATCAGTTCTCGCGTTGCAATTAGACCAACAATCGGTTTGGTATTAGGAAGTGGCTTGGGCGGATACGCAGATACCTTAGAAGATGCAGTGCGTATTCCTTATAGCGAGATCCCAAACTTCCCAGTACCTACGATTCCAGGACATAGTGGAGCACTTGTATTTGGTAAGAAATGTGGACAGGAAGTAGTCGTGCTTCAGGGGCGTATCCACTATTATGAAGGTCTTCCACAGCAGGAAATAACACTTCCAATTCGTGTGTTAGCAGCTCTTGGCGTAAAGACAGTAGTGCTCACCAACGCTTGCGGTGGTGTGAATTTAGACTTTAAACCAGGCGATTTGATGCTCATTTCGGATCACATCAATTTCTCAGGTGCAAACCCACTGATTGGACCAAATATGGATGAATTTGGCCCACGTTTCCCTGATATGTCAGATTTGTATACCTCATCCCTTCGTGCTGCAATCAAAGAAAAAGCGCAGGAAGCAGGCATTAACCTTCAGGAAGGCGTATATGCGATGTACTCTGGACCAAACTATGAGACACCAGCAGAAATCCGCATGTTCCGCATCATGGGAGCAGACACCGTAGGTATGTCCACCGTACCAGAAGCCCTCGTAGCAGGCCACTGCGGTATGCAGGTCGTAGGTGTAAGCTGTATCACCAATATGGCAGCAGGCGTATTACCTGTCAAACTCAGCCATGAAGAAGTAACTGAAACTGCAAACAAAGTAAAAGAAGTCTTTACGAGACTGATTGACTTGATTGTGGGGATTGTGTAGCTTTTATTATCTGTGATGTACTTAGCTCAACAAGTTGGAAATTGGAGGACTTAATTATGAAAGAAATATTATTTGGAATAGCACTTATTCTTTTTGGATTTAATCTTTTATATGTTTCGATACATGCTAGTTTAGGAGGTTTGGATCTAATTGGTTTGTGTTTATCTGTTATTGGTTTGGTTTTTGCCATTGTTGGTGTAATCGGTAAAGAAGAGAAATAAATTGTAAAGAAGTGGAGTGTAGACGGCATTGAACATGGGTTCAAGAGGCTCCTCGAGATGAATAAGAAAAGCCCCAGACATTTCTGTCTGGGGCTTTCTTGATGCAGGAGATGGGACTTGAACCCACACGAGGTCGCCCTCGTCAGATTTTGAGTCTGATGCGTCTGCCATTCCGCCACTCCTGCGCGTTCGTATCGAACGAATCTATATTAGCATAAGAGTATTTAGAATGCAAGCCTTTTTTTTCTTGACAAAAGTTATCATATATGATAACATTAGAGCATGATTTGAAATCGTATTAGGAGAAGCAAATGCGTAAAAATACAGTGATTTCGCCTAGAGAAGATGTGGTGAGACAGCTTAAGGAAGTGCGTAAGGCAGAGGGGATGACACAGGAACACTTGGCAGAGCTGGTAGGCACCAAGAAATCGAACATCTCTCGTTTGGAAAGCGGGCGTTATAATCCAAGTTTGGACTTTTTGGTAAAGGTAGCAGACGGACTTGGTAAACAGATTTCGGTGAAGGTTATGTAGGAGGTATACGTAAGATGGCGGTAATTAAGAAATTAGGGAATTTTACAGGGAATGATGTAGAGCTTTGCAGAACAACCAATGAGACAGCTGGAGCACAGACCGTGCAGGCACTTATGGAGGCTCGCATCCCATTTACGAGAAATTCCAAGCGTATTCCTTTCTATAAGAGAGAGCAGTACAACGGTGCGAGAGAATTTACAGTAATCAGCATCAATCCACACAGATATGGTCAGGCAAGACGTGTAATTGACCAGATTGATACTTTGTATCGTCGCAGATTGGTTTTATCCAATTATTAAGCGAATTTTGTGCAATATATGGAAATAAATAATTCAAAAATGTAAGCAGGTATGGTAGAATAAAATCTAGTGTACCTGCTTTTTGTTTAGATTTTTAAGAAAGAGGGAGCAGGCAATAGAAGGAAGTTAGAATGAGTAGAAAAAATCATAAGAGAGATGAATTAGAATATATAGAAGAGGTAGACGAGACAGAAGACGAAGAACTTGATTCTGTCACCAACCGTATGCTTACAATCTTGAAAATCCTGGTATTTTCAATTGTACCAATTCTGCTGTTTTATTTAATGGAAGGATTTGAACACAATGCATATGAAGAAGTGCGTAGTTTAGCACAGCTTTACAATATTTTCCTGTTCGAACTGATTGCATGGATGCTGTTTTTTGTTACGGGAAGCGGTAGAATGGCACTGAGAATTGAGACAGGTGTAGCACTGGTATATGGACTGGTGAATCACTATGTCATGGCGTTTCGTTCGACACCATTTGTACCATGGGATATTTTTTCTATCGGGACAGCTGCCAGTGTAGCAGGCAACTATGATTTTACGCCGACAGAAGAGATGCTTCAGGTCTGTGCGGGATTTCTTATTATATTTGTGCTTTTGCAGTTTTTTAAGTTCAAGTTTCCGTATGGAATAGGATATCGCGTAATTCCAACGGTTTGCGTGGGAATCGTGCTTAGTGTATTTGTAAATCTATTATGGGATGATGATTTCCAGTCAGATAGTTATCTGTATCCATTCTTGTTTACGCCTGCCTATATGACACAGGTAAATGGTATGGCGGTGACCTTTGCGATGGATATGGAGTATATCTATGTGGCAAAGCCTGATGGATATAGTACGACGAGGGCAGAGGCAATATTGGAAGAGTATGAGTCAAAGGCAGAGCCAGAAAGCAACGGAAGCGCAGGTAATGGTACCCAGGAACTTCCAAATATCATCGTTATCATGAATGAAGCCTTCTCGGATTTATCGGTATTAGGAGATTTTGAGACGAATGAGGACTATATGCCGTTCATCCACAGTTTGCAGCAGGGGCATGAGAATACGGTGACAGGCAAGCTAACAGTGTCCGTTTGTGGCGGTAATACGGCTAATTCAGAGTTTGAGTTTCTAACAGGACATACGATGGATTATTTTCCAGTGGGAAGTATTCCATATCAGCAATATATTTCTGGAGAGCTACCATCGGTAGCTAGTCAGCTGGCAGATTTGGGGTATGCAACCTATGGGATGCATCCATATAATTCCACAGGGTGGAATCGAGATAAGGTTTATCCATGGCTGGGATTTGAGCATGCTTATTTTGTGAAAGATTTTGAAGGACGTCGTTATATTCGTGATTATGTAAGCGATAAGAGTGCCTATGAGAAGATTCTTGAAATCTATGAGATGAAGGAGCATGGAAAGCCAATGTTTGCGTTCGAAGTAACGATGCAAAACCATGGTGGATATAGTGATGAGTATGAGCATTTTGTTTCGGATGTGGAAGCGGTGGATTTAAATAGTGCTCAACTAAATCAGTATCTTTCTCTGATGAAAATATCAGACCGCGAGCTTAAGCGATTGATCGATTATTTTAAAGAGGAAGATGAGAAAACAATGATTGTTTTCTTTGGAGATCATCAGCCAAGTGATGCCGTAGTAAGACCGATTCTTAGATGGAACGGAATCAATACTTCTAATATGAGTGTGGAACAGGCACAGCTTCGCTATCAGGTACCTTATGTCATCTGGGCGAATTTTGATATCGAAGAGGCAACAGGAGCGGATACTGATATCAGCTTTTTGGCAGCAGATATGCTGGAGAAAGCCAACCTTCCAACAACTGCATATCAGAATTTTTTGCTGGATTTGGAGCAAAATCCAGATTCAGAAAAACTGCTAGAGCAGTATGAAATATTACAGTACTATTTTATGTTTGATTATCAGGAAAAAGGATAGGCATGGAAAAAGTAAAAGCATTATTGAAGAAAAACTGGATATGGAGCGCATTTGCCTTTGGGATTCCCTTTGTAGTAAGTGTACTGATATGTGCAGCGATAGGAATCTATCCGTTTGGGGAGAATTGCATTCTCCATGTGGATATGTATCACCAGTACTGTCCGTTTTTTATAGAGCTGCAGGAGAAACTGACAAGCGGCAGCAGTTTGCTCTATTCATGGAATTTGGGGCTAGGGTCCGATTTCATAGGGCTGTTTGCGTATTATCTGGCAAGTCCCTTAAATTGGCTACTGATTCTATGGCCAAAGGGCTATGTTATTGAGTTTATGACCATAACGATATGGATTAAAATTGCTTTGGCAGGTCTATTTTTCTTTTGGTATTTGAGAGGGCATTTCAAACTGATTGGAGAGGATGGCAGATATCATCTTAGCACGGTGCTTCCAGCCCTTGTTTTCTCCACAGCTTACGCATTTTCTGGTTTTGTAGCAACCTATAGCTGGAATATCATGTGGATGGATTCGATTGCACTTGCGCCACTTATCATTTTAGGTCTTGAGCGTTTGGTAAAAGAGAATAAGCCTGCGCTTTATTATGTGTCACTGGCGGTGTCGATTCTTTCCAATTTTTATATATCGTTAATTATATGTTTTTTCCTTGTGCTGTATTTTGCAGTACTTTTCCTGGAGCAGAAAAAGGGAAAGCTTATGGCGTGTGTACGCTTTGCCTGGTACTCTCTTTTGGCAGGTGGTACGGGTGCGATTCTTCTGATTCCTGAGGCGATTATTTTAAGCTATGCGCAGTCTGCGGATACCAGCTTTCCAGAAGCGATGGAATGGTATTTTGGAATTATCGAAGAGCTGTCGAGACTTTGTACGACTGCAGCCCCTTACACAGGAAATGACCATTGGCCTAATCTGTACTGTGGTGCATTTACAGTGCTTTTGGTACTTATGTATGTATTCAATCGTCGTATCAAATGGACGAGAAAAGTACCTAGATTGCTACTATTAGCATTGTTTATCGCAAGCTTTGCATGCAATTATCTGGATTATTTCTGGCATGGACTTCGTTTTCCAAACTCATTGCCAGGAAGACAGTCCTTTTTGTTTATTTTCCTTATGCTCGCGATGGGCTATGAGACATATCTGAAACGAAAGGGCAATCGCATCTGGCAAACTGTGGTTGCTATGGCAGTGTGTTTTGCAGTGCTGATAGTAAGTAGTGCGAAGACGGATGTGAGCATTACGGATCCAATCGCATTTATTCTGACAGGAATTTTTATAGCGGCGTATGGACTGTGTTTTATCCTGTATCGTCTTGGAACCAAGCAAATTCGCATGATGATGAAGGGATTCGTGTTTGGCTTGGCTATGGGGGAAGTGATACTAAATATGGCAGTTACGGGGTTCTATTCGCTTAGCAGAACCTCATATCTTGCCAAGATGGACGATTATCATGAGCTTCTAGAGCTGGCTGAGATTGATGCAAAACTGGATGAAGGGGAACTGACATTTTACCGGGTAGAAGATTATGAGCGAAAGACCAAAAATGACGACTGTTTGTATGGTTATCCATCGGGTACGATTTTTTCTTCGCTTATGAATATAGAAGTGAGTCATTTTTATCAAAGCGTATACATGGAGGGCGGTAGAAACTATTATTGCTACAATGGTGCGACACCAGTGGTATCGTCGATGCTTTCTGTAAAATATATGCTTTCAGATAACAATATGGGTAATAACGCGCTTCGCGAAGTGATTGCGACATCGGGTGACTATTATCTATATAAGAATAAATACAGCCTCCCTCTCGGCTTTATGATGTCAGAGGAAGCGATTGATGCATGGGACAATACACAGGGAATGAAGGTAAATCAGATTAATGATTTAGCATATTCTTTGGGTGCACAGGAGCAAATGCTCTGGAAGGTAGACCCATATATCGAGGTAAATGAGGGGGAAACCAGAATTACCGTAGCGGAAGATGGCATTTATTATGCAAACTATGCAAGTTGTGGTGCAGATAATCTGAGTATTCGCATCAATGATGGTCCGATTACCAGATACAATAAGACAACACACCGATATCTCTTTGAATTTGGTGAATGTAAAGCAGGAGATGAAATTAAGATTACGAATAGTAAGTCAGAAGCTGTTTCATTTACTGTATATAAATTGGATTTGAATGCGGTGGATACTGCATATGAGACGCTGAATAAACAGACCATGAAGCTGAAGGAATATACAGATACCAGCATCAAGGGGCATATCGATGTGACAGAAGCGGGACGTCTGATTTTCTCGATTCCAAATGAAGAAGGCTGGAAACTTTATGTAAATGGAAAAGAAAGCGAAATTTTAGATTTCAAAGAGACGTTTCTTAGTGTATACTTAGAGGAAGGGCAATATGATATCGAGCTTAGATACATGACGCCAGGACTTAAAACTGGGGCAATGCTCAGTTTGGTATGTGTAGGTCTGTTTGTGCTTACGATGGTTTTTCGTAAGAACTATACGAAGCGTAAAATGGACAAGCAGAAAATCTTAGTTGATGCGACATTAACAGAAATGGCAGGAGATATCCGTGAAGAAACTGATTAGTATCGTGGTTCCGATGTATAATGAGGAATCGACACTGGAAATTTTGTATGATGAACTAAATAAAGTCACATGGGCGATGCCAGAGTATTCTTTTGAATATGTTTTTGTCAACGATGGTTCCAAGGATAAGACATTGGCGTTGTTAAGAGAGCTGGCAGAAAAAGATGATACGGTAAAATATGTGTCTTTTTCTCGTAACTTTGGAAAAGAAGCAGCTCTTTTAGCAGGACTTCAGGCTGCAAAAGGAGACCTGGTGGCTACGATGGATGCAGATATGCAGGACCCACCAGCATTACTCCCAGAGATGGTAGCATATGTGGAATCTGGCGAATATGATAATGCAGCGACTCGTCGTGTTTCGCGTAAGGGTGAGCCAGTGATTCGTAGTTTTTTTGCCAGAATGTTTTATAAAATGATGCGACACATGACAGATATCAATATCGTGGATGGTGCCAGGGACTATCGTGTTATGAGTCGTCAAATGGTAGACAGCATCTTGTCTTTGCAGGAATATAACCGTTTTTCAAAGGGGATTTTCGCATGGGTAGGATATGAGACCAAGTGGATTGAGTTTGAAAATGTGGAGCGTTCCGCGGGAGAGACCAAGTGGAGCTTTTGGAAGCTACTTCGTTACTCGGTGGAGGGAATAGTAAGTTTTTCCAATACTCCGATAAATATTGCATCGTATCTTGGACTGATTCTTACGGTTGTGTCCGCATTTGCACTTATGTTTATCGTAGGCAGAGCCTTATTATTTGGTGACCCAGTAGCGGGCTGGCCATCTACAGCAAGTATTATCACCTTTATCGGTGGCGTGCAGTTATTCGTAATGGGTGTTATGGGACAGTATATTTCCAAAACTTACATGGAGGTAAAACGCCGTCCGCATTATATAATTAAAGAGAGTAATTTAAAAGGAGATAAATAAGATGAAAAGAGAAACCATGTGTATCCAGGCTGGATACGAACCAAAAAACGGCGAATCCCGTATGATTCCAATTGTACAGAGTACAACATTTAAATATGACACTAGCGAAGATATGGGTAAATTATTTGACCTTGAAGCAAGTGGATATTTCTATTCCCGTCTTCAGAACCCAACCAATGACTATGTAGCAGCAAAAATCTGTGCTTTAGAAGGTGGTAGTGCAGCAATGCTTACTTCTTCCGGACAGGCAGCTAGCTTTTTCTCTATCTTCAACATCTGTGGAAATGGAGATCATGTCGTATGTTCTTCTACTATCTACGGTGGAACATATAACCTTTTCGCTGTAACCATGAAACGTATGGGTATCGAATTTACTTTCGTAGATCCAGATTGTTCTGACGAAGAATTAGAAGCAGCATTTAAGGAAAATACAAAGGCTGTTTTTGGTGAAACTATCGCAAACCCAGCACTTATCGTATTTGACATCGAACGCTTTGCAAATGCTGCACACGCACATGGCGTGCCACTTATCGTAGACAATACATTTGCAACACCTATCAACTGTCGTCCAATCGAATGGGGCGCTGATATCGTAATCCATTCTACTACAAAGTACTTAGATGGACATGATGCAACAGTAGGTGGCTGTATCGTAGATTCTGGTAAATTTGACTGGATGGCTCATGCGGACAAATTCCCAGGCCTTACAACTCCAGATGATTCTTACCATGGAGTAACTTATGCAGAAAAATTTGGCTTAGAAGGTGCTTATATTACAAAGGCAACTGCACAGCTCATGCGTGACCTTGGAGCAATCCAGTCTCCAATGAATGCATACCTTTTAAACCTTGGTATCGAATCTCTTCATGTACGTATGCCACGTCACTGTGAAAATGCACAAAAGATTGCAGAATTCCTTGAAGCACATGACTGTGTAACATGGGTAAACTACCCAGGTCTTCCAGGAAACAAATACTATGAAAGAGCACAGAAATACATGCCAAATGGTACTTGTGGTGTAATCTCATTTGGTGTAAAAGGTGGCAGAGCAGCTGCCGAAAAATTCATGAAAGAGCTCAAAGTAGCTATGATTGCAACTCATGTTGCTGACGCTCACACATGCGTACTTCACCCAGCATCTGCAACACATCGTCAGATGAATGACGAAGAATTACTTGCAGCAGGCGTAGGCCCAGACCTTATCCGTCTCTCTGTAGGTATCGAAAGTGTAGAGGATATCCTTGCAGACGTTGCTCAGGCACTTGAAGCTTGCAGATAAATAATATCAAAGCTGTCGCAGATGCGGCAGCTTTTTTCTTACCTTAACGTTACCTTAATATTCTCTTAAACATATTGCATAAAATAGAATTCAGAGTATAGTTATAAATAACTACTTTAGAGAAAGAGGGAGTGCTTATGGAAAAGAAAGTAATCGTAAAAGCACAAGGCCTTAGAAAGACCTTTAAGCTTTCAAAAAAACAACAAACGATTCAAAAAACAAAGGAAAAAGTGAAGGTGGCCGTAGACCACTTGGATTTTGAAGCCTATGAAGGAGAAATCTTTGGAATTTTAGGACCTAATGGTGCTGGTAAGACTACGACGCTTCGTATGCTTTCTACCCTTATTAAGCCAGATGGCGGTGATGCGTGGATTGATGGTTCAAGTGTAGTAAATCAGCCAGAAGAAGTACGTGGGAAAATAGGTTTCTTAACCAGTGAACTCAAATTAGAAGATTTCTTTACACCAAACTATCTGTTTGATTTCTTCTCAGAATTACATGGGGTAACACCAGAGATAAGAGATGCGAGAAAGAAAGCAATGTTTGAACGCTTTGGCATTGATGAATTTGCCGAGGTAAAGGTTATGAATATGTCAACAGGTATGAAGCAGAAGACTTCACTTGTGATTTCTTTGGTGCATGACCCTGATATCATTATTTTTGATGAGCCAACCAATGGTTTGGATGTCCTTACTGCCAGAGTTGTAACAGACTTCTTGCAGGAGTTAAAAGCAGAAGGCAAAACAATTCTTTTATCCACACATATCTTTAGCTTAGTTGAGAAGCTTTGTGACAGAGTGGGCATTGTTATGGATGGTAAAGTTGTGCTTTGTGATACCTTAGAGAATTTGACTAAAGACGGTGATTTGGAAGATAAATTCTTTGAAATCTGTGCAGAAATGGAGGCAAACTAATGAAGAGTGATTTACTTACAATTATAAAAAAAGAATTTGCCCGTTTCTTCGGGGATAAGAGAATGGTGTTTACAGCAATTATGCCAGGTATTCTCATCTATGCATTGTATAGCTTTATGGGCGATGGGATGTCGCAGATGTATGTACCAGACGAAGACTATATATATGAAATCAATGTCGTGAATATGCCACAGAGTATGGCCTTTTTAGAAGAAATAGAAGGTGTAGAGCTAAATAAGATTGAGGCTCAAGAAGCAGAGTCTGTGAAAGAGGCAATCAGTGAGGATGAAGCAGATATCCTTGTGGTGTTCCCAGAGAATTTTGATGCAGAGATGTTAGCGTATGATGTATTAACAGCTACCACACCTGCTCCAAATGTAGAGATGTATTATAACTCAGCTAATACAGAATCCAGTGGCGCATATAGCATTATGCGAGAAGTTTTAAATGGTTTTGAACAGTCTATGGCAAATAAATTTGATATTTGCCAGGGCGATAAACAGTACGATTTGGCAACAGAAGAAGATATTTCTGCTATGGTAATTTCCATGGTAATGCCAATGCTGATTCTTATGATGTTGTTCAGTGGATGTATGTCTGTATCGGCAGAATCCATTGCGGGTGAAAAGGAACGTGGTACGATTGCAACACTTCTGGTTACTCCAATGAAGCGTAGTGACTTAGCACTTGGTAAGATGATCAGCCTTAGTACCTTTGGTTTGATAAGTGGTCTTTCCAGCTTCCTCGGTATCATGCTTTCTCTTCCAAATCTGATGGGAGGTTCAGGACTTGAGAATGTGAAGTTTGGATATTCTGTTGTGGACTACGCGGTATTATTTGCAGTAATTATTACGACCACATTAGTAATCGTTGGTATGATTTCGATTGTTTCTGCTTATGCAAAATCAGTAAAAGAAGCAGGTACAATGGCAAGCCCACTTATGATTATTGTTTCACTTGTGGGTGTAACCAATATGATGAGCAGTGGTATGCCAGAGGAATTTTACTGGTATTTGATTCCAATTTATAATTCAGTACAGTGTATCAGTGGCGTATTCTCTATGAATTACCAGATGCTTCCAGTGATTATCACCTGTGTTGCAAATGCAGTATATGCTGGTATCTTCGTTTTTGTTCTTACAAAGATGTTTGATAGTGAGAGAATTATGTATACATAAAAAAAGAATATATAGAATGGCTCGCGGGCGGGGAAAGGCGGCCGGGTTTTTTAATATCTATAATTTGTCAATTTTCATAATTGGGTTTATAATATACAATATGTACAGACTAGGAGGTTAGATATGATTTGTCCATATTGCGAAGAAAAAATGCAAAAAGGTTGGATTGACCAGGATTACTATCATGGGTTATTTTGGATGCCAAATGAAGAACGTGGATTCCTAGAAAGTATTATAGATCCACATGGAATAAGATTAACTTCACTTGCACATGGGGGAAGATTGATTGTATATCATTGTGAGAAATGTAGAAAGTTTGTTATTGACGAAAACGATATCGAGGTATAAAAATGAGTGATTGGAAAGAAATCAGTTTACATGAAATAAAAGGTATTAAAATTGGTCATGCACAGGATGAACAGCATGCGACTGGGTGTACCGTTATTCTTCCAGAGAAGAAGGCTATCTGTGGTGTGGATGTTCGTGGCGGTGGTCCAGCATCAAGGGAAAATCAGCTTTTAAATCCATTGATGAGTAATGATGGTGTAAATGCTGTACTCTTAAGTGGGGGTAGTGCGTTTGGCTTAGATGCGGCAGGCGGTGTCATGCGCTATCTGGAAGGCAAAGGCCGTGGTGTAAAGGTAGGAGATGCAATTGTTCCTATCGTAGTTGGTTCTTGCATTTTTGATTTAGGCTGTGTAGATGGCAAGGTTCGTCCAGATGCGTCTATGGGATATGCGGCTTGCCTCAACAGTGAAGAAAATATAGAAAAAAATGGTAATGTAGGTGCTGGTATGGGTGCCACAGTTGGTAAGCTTCACGGTGCAGATTTTTCCATGAAGGCAGGTCTTGGCTGCTATGCAGTACAGACTGGCATGCTTCAGGTGGGGGCTATTGTAGTTGTAAACGCCATTGGCGATGTATTTGCGATGGATTCGCAGAAGCAGCTGGCAGGTCTTTTGAACAAAGATAAGACAGGTATGATTTCCAGTGAGGAGGAAGCGGTAAAGCTGCTACAGCTTGCAAGCCTGTTCTCATTAAATACAACAATTGCATGTATCGTAACCAATGCGAAATTAGATAAGGCTGAGATGAATAAGGTTGCAGCGATGGCAAGCAATGGTATTGCACGCACGATTCGTCCAGTGAACACTTCTATGGATGGCGATTCGGTATATGCGCTTGGCACGGGAAAAGTAAAATCCAGTGCAGATGTCGTAGGTACACTCGCAGCTCACGTGCTTGGCAAAGCGATAAATCGTGCCGTGCTTGAAACTGACGAGATTTATGGAATGAAGTCTGCAAAATCATTTCTCGACTAGAAAATCAGTTGATGAACTATGTTCAACATATAAATATTAGATAAAGAAGGCAATAAAGATGACACAATATGACAAGATGACGAAGACACCATTGGTGAAGCTCATCGTATCACTTGGAATTCCAACGACGATTTCCATGCTGGTAACAAGTATATATAATATGGCAGATACATACTTTGTAGGGACTTTGGGTGAAAGTCCACAGGCGGCTACGGGTATTCTCTTTACTCTGCAGGCGATTATTCAGGCAGTTGCTTTCATGCTTGGACAGGGTTCTGGCACTATGGTGTCAAAAGCCTTGGCGGATCGTAACAAAGACGAGGCCTCTGAGTATGTATCAACTGGATTTTTTACAGGGTTATTTGCAGGAAGTATCTTTTTGGTATTCGGACTTCTGTTTTTAAACCCACTTTTGCGTTTTCTAGGAAGTACAGATACGATTCTGCCATATGCAAGACAGTATGGTGCATGTGTACTTCTTAGCTGTCCTGTTGTGATGGGATCTTTTGTTTTAAATAATAACTTAAGATATGAGGGGAAGTCCTTCTATTCCATGATTGGTCTGGTGTCGGGTGGACTTATCAATATTGTAGGTGACTATCTTTTGGTTATTGTATTTGAAATGGGCGTATTAGGAGCAGGGATTGCGACTGCACTTTCCCAGACGATTAGCTTTTGTATCCTGCTTCATTTCTTCCGTAAAATGGGAGAGAGTAAAATTAGGATTTCTTCGTTGAGCAGAAGAAAAAGTACATACACTACCATTATGAAGGTTGGCTTCCCTGCGTTGGTTCGACAAGGCTTATCCTCCTTCTCGGGTGGATTGCTAAACAATATTACCAGACCATTTGGAGACGCGGCCATTGCGGCGATGAGTGTTGCAAATCGTTTCAGTATGTTTGTTATGTGTGTAGGACTTGGTATTGGTCAGGGCTACCAGCCTGTTGCAGCCTTTAATTACCAGGCGAAACACTATGATCGTGTGAAAAAAGGTTTACTTGCTACCATGGGTATTGCATTTTGCATGGTTGCATGCTTGGCAGTTCCAAGTATTTTCCTTGCGGAGCATATCGTGTATGCTTTTCAAAAGAGTCCTGCGGTAATGGAAATCGGTGTACTTCCACTTCGTGCAGCATGTCTTGGAACAATGTTTTTACCATTATCGATTCCAGTGAATATGCTGTACCAAAGTACCAGACAGGTAAAAATATCAACATTTTTGTCCATGATGCGAAATGGACTTATGTTTATACCAACACTTTTAATTACGACACACTTTTGGGGACTCTTTGGGGTACAGATTTCGCAGCCATTGGCAGATATATTGACTGGGCTTGTGGCGATTCCATTTGTAATTTCTTTCCTGCGAAAGAAGTTTCCAGATCAAATAACCGAATAAACTATGTATATTGAAATATGAGAGGGGCGAATAACCCCTCTGATTTCAATTTTACCTAAAGCGGATAGCTAGTCTCCCCCAGGACCATCTTTTCGGGGTCTGCTTGACTCAGGGAGAGGTTCTACATCTCAGCGACAGTCTTTTGTGCTGTCCTTGTAGTTGTCCTTTGAGCTATCTTTGTAGCTGTCTTTGTAGCTGTCCTTTGTGGAGTTTTTGCTATTGTTTGAATAGCTATCTCTTAAATTGTTGTTCTGGTTGTTTTTGTTGTTCTGATTGTTTTTGTTTGCCATGATATACACCTTCCTTTCGCGATTAGAATGTGTAGTTGAAAAAAATATATGTTAGGAGATAATTGTAAAATTTTAAGAAGATAATTATATTTTAAATAGAAATTGGTAACCATAGTATATGAAGTTGTCGCGAATTTTGCGAGGAGGAAATACTATGTCAAAACCATTTGGAATAAAAGATAAGATTGGATATTTAATGGGAGACATTGGAAACGATTTTACGTTTGTACTGTCTTCTACTTTTTTGCTCAAATTTTATACAGATGTCATGGGTGTGTCGGCTGCGGTAGTGGGGACAATTATTATGATTGCGCGATTTGTAGATGCGTTTACGGATGTGACGATGGGACGAATCTGCGATAAAGCACCAAATACGAGACATGGGAAGTTTAAGCCCTGGATTCGCAGGATGTGTGTGCCGGTAGCAATTTCATCATTTTTGATTTATCAAAATAGTCTTGCAGATATGTCCATGGAATTTAAAATAGGATATTTGTTTGTGACATATATTTTGTGGGGGTCATTTTTGTATACCTCTATCAATATTCCATATGGTTCCATGGCTTCTGCGATTTCTGCAGATCCGGGAGATAGGCAGTCGCTTTCGACCTATCGAAGTATCGGTGCGACCTTTGCCAGTGTTATCGTAGGCGCACTCATTCCACTTATTGCGTATAAGGAACAAAATGGAATTATGGTGTTGGACGGCAGAATCTTTACTACGATTGCAGGGATTTTCTCCATTTGTGCGGTGATTTCTTATTTGATTTGTTATAGTCTTGTGACAGAGCGTGTGCATATTCCTTCAAATGTGGAGAAAAAACAGGATAATAATGTGATAGCGATGCTTCGTAATGCACTTACCAATAAGGCTCTTATATCGATTATTGCAGCATCTATCGTGATGCTTTTGGCACAGATGACCTTGCAGTCCATGGCGAATTATGTGTTCCCAATTTATTATGGTAATACTACAGCACAGTCTGTTTCTATGATTGTGATGCTGGCTGGTTCCCTTCTCATTGCTGCCGCTACAAAGCCTTTATCTCTGCGATTTGGAAAAGCAGAGATAGGAGTAGTGGCCAGTTTTATAGCTGCTGCAGTATGTTTGCTTCTTTATGTGGTTCGTCCGCAAAATGTATGGGTGTATGTGATACTACAGGGAGCGTGTTGGATGGCACTAGGTGTATTTAGTATGATTTCATGGGCACTTATTACAGATGTTATAGATTATTCTGAAATCAAAAACGGAATTCGTGAAGATGGCTCAGTGTATGCGCTCTATTCTTTTGCCAGAAAGCTGGGACAGGCAGGCGCCGCAGGACTGGTTGGGACCTTGCTGACTGCGATTGGATATAGTGAGAGTGTGGCAGTACAGGCTGAAGTGAGAGAAGGCTTATTTAATATCTCAACCCTCGTTCCAGCTGTTGGATTTGCAGTTTTAGGAGTTATCCTATGGTTTTGGTACCCACTTCACAAGAAACAGGTGGAAGAAAATGTGGAACTTTTGAAGAAAAGAGAGAGACCAAGTAGGTGACGAAAAACATATATTTTTCTTACGTAATAATGTAGTTACATTGTAATTTTAGATTTCTTCAAAAAAGTAAGAACGCGTCCCATTTTTATTCATTTAGAAGCCTTATGCAAATACAGCGATAAATGAATAAAAATGGGACGCGTTCGTGGTATTTAGAAAACTAAATTACTGCGCTAATCGATTATTCAGCAAGGTGAATCTGATTTAATTTTTCATTAACTGCAAGAAGCTGTTCTTTTGTAATAGTAGGAGCACCTTCTGCTTTTGGAAGCATACCGATGAGACGAAGGATAGTAAAGCTTCCGAGCATCTGAAGCATTTCTGGAGAAGCCATTGACATGCCGCCTTCTTTAGCTCCGCCGCCCATCATTGCACTCATGAACTCACCAAAGATAGCCATACCAGCTGGTACTTTCATGATTTCATCTAATCTTGTGTTGAGTGACATGTAGCCATCGATTTCAGTGATGTCGAACCAGTTAAGGATAGCACCCTGTTCTTTTAATCTGTAGTCGTTGTTGAATTCAGCAACTTTGCGGATGAAGCTTTCGTCTTTCTGGTCGCCAGCTACAGCAACGAGTGTTGTTTCTCCTTTGTTTGGAACCTGGAAGTAGAAGAAGTGATCTTCTGCTGTAAGTTTTCCAAGAGATTCGCCATTTGCGAAAAGCTCTACTTCTGGAAGGTTAGAGTAAACAGTTACTTTAGTAACGTCTTCTACACGGTCAACGTAGCGTTTTCCACAGATGTGTACGAATGGGTCATCAGATAACCATGCTTTGTAAGCATAGAAAGAGTCTTTTTTGTATTTTCTATCGAATGTAACAAGACCCTTGTGGTTCTGTCCGTTTTCGCCACCTTCGTTACGTGAGTCAGCACCGAAGTCAAACATGTTCCATACATGTGTAGCCCAGAGATATTTTCTGCTAAAGAACTGTTTGATGAGTTCTTCATGATAGTATGCCTGGTATTCTTCTGTATAGTCACCCTGTTTTGGTTCAGATGTATGCCAGTTAAGGGCTTCACAACCATATTCTGAACATCCTACTGCAAGGTTAGGGAATTTTGCATGGAATTCGTCGAACCATGGTCCGTTGTCTTTTGCTTCACGGCCATACCATCCGAAGTAGTGATTCCATGATACAGTGTCAGGAATCTGGATGTATGGGTCGTCCATTGGACACATTGAAACGATAGCGATAGTTGTCTTACGTGTTTTATCTAATTCATGACATAAGTCATTTAAGATTCTGTGGTTTTCTAATAAGTCTTCGTCAGCACCATTGATACTGATTTCATTTGAAAGACCCCAAACTACCATAGATGGATGGTTGTAGTTCTGGATGATAAGTTCTTTCATCTGAGAGATTGTATTTTCACGACCTGTTGGCATATGAGATGAGATATATGGGATTTCAGCCCAGATTACCTGTCCTCTTTCGTCACAGAGATCATAGAAATACTGATCATGCTGATAGTGTGCAAGACGGATAGTAGTAGCGCCTACTTCGCAGATAAGATCCATATCTTCTTCATGGTGTTCTGGAAGGAGTGCGTTACCGATTCTCCATCTATCCTGATGACGAGATACACCACGAAGTGGATATTCTTCGCCGTTTAAGATAAATCCTCTTTCAGGATCGATTTCGTATGTACGGCAACCAAAGCGTGTAGCTACGTTATCAAGTACGTTTTCACCATCTACTAAGCAAACTTCTGCTGTGTAGAGATATGGGTCTTTGCGTCCATGCCAACGATGTACGTTTTTGATACGGAAAGTAACGCTTGTTTCATCAACAGCTACCTTGTCAGCAGCTACTACGTTGCCTTCTTTATCCTTTAATGTATACATAAGTTCCTGACCAGCTTTTGCATTTGTTAAGTATACATCTACTTTAACTGTTGCATCATCACCGTCGATTTCAGGTGTAACAGCAATACCAGGACCACCATAGTATGTAAGGTCGAAGTGAGATTCGCTTACACATACAAGGTTTACGTTACGATAGAGACCGCCATAGAATGTGAAGTCTGCCATCTGTGGGTAAACAGTATCGTTTGGAGCATTGTCTACTTCAAAAACGATAAGTGTTTCTGCTGTAAGTTTTTCTGTGATGTCAACTCTCCATGTAGAGTATCCGCCGTGATGTTCAGCAACTACTTCGCCGTTTACATAAACTTTAGCAGAAGAGTTCGCACCATTTACTTCTAAGTAATACTTTTCAGCTTCTGGTAAATCAACTTTGTTGATTGTTTTGGCATAGTAAGCAGTTCCGCGGTAAAGGTCATTGCCACCGTCCTGACCATCGATGTCATTCCATGTGTGTGGTAATGTAACCCAGTACCATTTTTCAGGCATTGTCTTTGGAGCTTCTGTAGCTTCTTTTGTAAATGCCCATTTTGTGTTGAGATTGTAAATCTGTCTCATGGTTGTAAAATCCTCCTTTTTTCTTTCCTTTTCCTAATCAATAGTGTCAAGGTTGTCACAAGAGTGACGCTGTTTTTATTATACTGTTTTTAAGGGCGTTGGTCAACGGTTGTATACAAGTTAAATGTAAAAAAATCATGAATTCTATTGTGTAATATTACTATACGAAGTGCTACTTTTCTGCTATAATACAATTGATAATTATGGCTATTATAAATTACGGAGGAGAATATAAGATGAAATACGATTTTACAACCATTATGAATCGTGGCGGCAGAAATACCATGGCAGTAGATGGCTATGGAATGATGACCCAGGGGATTGATATTCGTGAAGATGTAGATGTGATTCCAATGTGGGTAGCAGATATGAGCTTTGCTACAGTCCCTACGGTTCCACAGCAGATTATAGAGCGTGTAAATCATCCAGAATATGGATATTTTATCACACCAGATGAGTACTATAATTCGATTATCGAATGGCATGAAAAGAGAAATGGAGTAACAGGACTTACAAGAGAATGCATCGAATATGAAAACAGCGTATTAGGTGGTGTTGCTTCTGCGCTTAGTGTATTATGCTCAAAAGGTGATAAAGTATTGATTCACAAGCCTACATATATTGGTTTTACCATGACATTAAAGAACAATGGCTATGACATCATCCACAGCGAGCTTATCAAAGATGAGAATGGTGTATACCGCATGGACTTTGAAGATATGGAAAAGAAGATTGTAGAAGAAAATATTCATACAACCATTTTCTGTTCGCCACATAACCCAACTGGTCGTGTTTGGGAACGTTGGGAATTAGAAAAAGCGATGGAAATTTTCAAAAAACATGATGTTATGGTTATTTGTGATGAAATCTGGTCAGACCTTATCCTTGCAGATAATAAGCATATTCCACTTCAGTCTGTAAACGAAGACGCAAAGATACGTGTTATCGCAGAATACGCACCATCTAAGACCTTTAACTTAGCAGGTTTAGTAGGAAGCTACCATATCATTTACAACAAATATTTGCGTGATCGTGTAAGAAAAGAATCTTCTCTTGGACATTACAACGCTGCGAACCTTTTGTCGGTACATGCCCTTATCGGTGCATACAAGCCAGAAGGATATGAGTGGGTAGATGAACTTTGCCAGGTGCTTACAGAAAATGTAAATTATGCATGTGATTTCTTTACCAATGAATTTGAAGGTATTGAGATTTCCAAACCAGAAGGTACTTATATGATTTTCCCTGATTTTTCTAAATGGTTGGAAAAACACGGTAGAACTATCGAAGAAGTATATGCAGCAGGTGTACATGAAGGTGTTATCTGGCAGCCGGGTGTTGCATTCAACGGACCAAACTGCATTCGTATGAATCTTGCGCTTCCACACAGCAGACTGGTAGAGGCTATGGATAGAATAAAAACAGCTTTGAAAGGATTAGAATAATATGGCAAACGAAGAAATCTTAAAGGAAGAAAATGTAGTAAATGAGGAAGAAATGGTAGAATATGATACCTTTACTTACGAATTAAATGGGAAAACAATGGAATGGGCTATCGTAGAAGAGTTCAAATTCGAAGAAAAAACCTACATTATATGTCAGGAAGTTCTTGGTGATACACTTAGTGACGAAGGCTTATACTTGTTCGAAGGTGTTTCAGAAGGCGAAGAAATTACTGTAAGAAATATCGACTCCGAAGAAGAATACAATCGTGTAGTAGATGCATACTGCGCGGAACAATAACGAGATAGTTCACTAATTTAGTTTTTTCTAAATGCTACAAAATCAGCCCAGATATATATGTAAAAGACGCAAGCGCTTCCGCTCATACGTCACAGTAACGGTACTAAATTCGCAACACCGAAGGTGTCGCTCATTAAGTGCCGACTGCTCCGTAAAGTTGCTTTTTTACATATATATATCTGGGCTGATTTCTTAGTCTATGAATAAACTTAAATTAGTGGAACTATCTCTCTAGCTATATGGGATTTCGTGCAGAAAAGGTGGTTTATCCAAAGAGTAAGAAATAGGCGCTTCAATATATTAGACGAACACTTTTAGCGGCCGTCGTTACTTAGCGAGTAGGCTCCTTGGGAGACTACGAGGTTAGTAACGTAACGAGTCCGCTACTTAGCGAAAGCGTGTGTGAGACTAATATATTGAAGCGCCTATTTCGTAGTATTTTGAAAAATCTTTTCTGCGCTACCTCGTTATTTATTCACAAAGGATGCGCGTTTTACAGAGTCATCCCCATACTTATGTCGAATTTTGTCGATAGCAGCATCCAGTTTGGATAACTTCTCCACGTCCTGCTTCTCAAAAAGGGAGTACTGGCGGTTGGATTCATTTGTAGCTTTGCTGGTCTGCACACCTAAAAGTCGGATAGGGTTGCCATTCCAAAGCTGGTCGAAAAGGGTGCATACGTGCTGGTAGATTTCGTTGGTTACATTTGTTGCAGAATCCAGAGTCATTTGTTTCGATGTGTGACGGAATTCATTGTCCACGTAATATACGCTGATGACAGAGATGTAGGATTTGTCTGCGCGTACTCGTACCGCAACAGTCTCAGTGAGAGAGAGAAGAATTTCCTTTGCAAGGGCTGCATCTGTTACATCAAAAGCAAGTGTGGTTTCATTGCTATAGCCTTTGTTTGCAGGTTTGCGGTTTTTACTTGCGACATCATCCATACTGTCGCCTATACCATTTGCAAACTCCCATATGACATCACCATGGCCCTTTAGGTTGTCATGAATAATCTGTTTGTCTGTATGTGCGAGATCACCGATGGTAAAAATACCAAGTGCATGCAATCGCTTCGTGGTCTGACGACCTACGAAAAATAGATCGGACACAGGCAGAGGCCACATTTTGGATGGAACCTCATCTGGGAAAAGCGTATGTACCAGATTTGGTTTCTTAAAGTCGGAGGCCATCTTTGCAAGGAGCTTGTTGGTGGAGATGCCTACATTTACAGTAAAGCCTAATTCATTATATATGCGGTCTTTGATTGTGTGAGCTGCTTCAATGGGTGGACCAAAAAGATTCTGCATTCCTGTCATATCGACAAATGATTCATCGATGGAATACTGCTCAATGTCTGGAGAATAATCCTCAAGTATTTTCATCATAGCATTGGAATATTTCACATAAATAGGGAAATTAGATGGAACGGTAACAAGGCCAGGGCATTTGCGTCTTGCATCTACAAGGGGTTCCCCTGTGGTTACACCATATTTCTTGGCTGACTCGGACTTGGCCAGCACGATGCCATGACGTGATTCTTCGGAGCCGCCTACAACAGATGGAATCAGTCGTAAATCCTCAGTTTCCCCAAGCTCACGTATACGATATGTGGCCTCCCAGGAGAGAAAGGCACTATTGACATCAATGTGAAAAATAATTCGTTCCATAATCAACCTCTTGCGAACGTAAGTTCGATGTTATATAATCAAGTATAGCAAATTTAGGTGTGGAAGTAAAGGCTAATAAGTAGCAAAAATTCATTGCGACACAAAGCAATAAAATGTATGTTTGAAATTCAATGCAGATTCGATTGATAAAGCAAAGCATGAAGCTCAGTTGCAGCAGGAAATGATGCAGGATGTACTTCATATAGCAGAGCAGGTGCGTAATGGCACAGAAGATGCGATGGGACTTATGAATACCTTGCAGAAATCCTCTGAGATTGTAAGTAGTTCGGTAGGCGATATCAGCACTAGTACTTCGCTTACTGCTGAAAACATTGAAAATCAGAGCATGATGACACATGATATTCAGGATAATCTTGATAAAACAGTACAGCGTGCAGAGAACATGGTACGTGTAGCGAATCGTTCTAGTGAACTCAATGCACAAAGTATGCGAAATATAGAACAGCTTAGTCAGGAAGCAAAGGTCTTAGAACAGACCAATGAAGTTGTAGCAAATTCAATGCAGCATCTGCAGAAAAATGTAGATAATGTAAAGGAAATTACGAAGACTATTTTTGACATTTCATCTCAGACCAATCTGTTAGCTTTGAATGCTTCGATTGAAAGTGCCCGTGCAGGTGAGGCTGGACGAGGATTTGCTGTAGTTGCAGATGAAATCAGAGCACTTTCCGAACGTACCAGACAAGAAACAGAGAACATTACAAGTATTCTGGGTGCATTAGAAGAGAATGCCAATGAGACAGCAAGAGCAGTAGGCCGCTCTGTTGAGGTGGGACAGATACAGGAAGAGATGATAGCAGACGTTGCAGGTCAGTTTGAAGAGATGAATGCGAATGTAAACGAGCTTGTGGCAGATATAGATGAGATTGAAAATATGCTTGAGAGCTTGTCTCGTGCAAATACCGAGATTGTAAGTCATATTACACAGCTTTCTGCAACAACAGAAGAGGTAACTGCATCCGCACAACAGTCTTCACAGCTTACAGAGGAGAATTTCAAAAATTCAAAAGAGGCAAGAGAAATTCTTGATAGTATCATTGAAGTGTCGCATAAGATGGATAAATATATTTCGTAGATACCATGGTTATAAGTACTATAAAAAATGAATATAGTTTACCTCGGGGAATTTTCTTGAAAAAGTATAACTCTAGTGTATAATGAGAATATCTTTTTATAACGAGGTAGTAGGTATGGAACGATTATTGATTCCAAAGAATTATGAATCAGCGTTGGATTTGCATGACACACAGATTGCAATTAAGACAATAAAGGATTTCTTTCAGGGAATGCTGGCGCAAAGACTTCGTCTGGCGCGTGTGTCGGCACCATTATTCGTAGATCCAACGGCAGGGTTGAATGATAACTTAAATGGATATGAGAGACCAGTTTCATTTGGGATAAAAGAACAGGATGACAAACCAGCAGAGGTTGTACATTCACTTGCCAAGTGGAAACGCTATGCATTAAAGAAATATGGTTTCACGCTGGGTGAAGGTATTTATACAGATATGAATGCGATTCGACGAGATGAAGATACGGATAATATTCATTCCATCTTTGTAGATCAGTGGGATTGGGAAAAAGTAATTTCCAAAGAAGACCGAAACCTAGAATATCTCAAGGATACAGTTCGAACCATTTATAAATGTCTGCGTAAAACCGAACAGTTTATGGCGATTCAGTATGATTATATTGATTTAATTCTTCCAAAGGATATTTTCTTTATTACATCACAGGAGCTTTTGGATATGTATCCAGACAAGACAGGAAAGGAAAGAGAATATCTTATTAGCAAGGAAAAAGGTGCGGTATGTCTGATGCAGATAGGTGATAAGCTGACAAACGGAGAATCACATGATGGCAGAGCTCCAGACTATGATGACTGGGCGCTCAATGCAGATATTATCGTATATTACCCAGTGCTTGATATCTCACTCGAGCTTTCTTCTATGGGAATTCGTGTAGATAGAAAGGCTCTTATGGAGCAGCTGGAGAAAGCGGACTGTATGGATAGAGCAGAATTGCCATTCCATAAAGCGGTACTAAAGGATGAACTGCCATATACTATTGGCGGAGGTATTGGACAGTCTCGTATGTGTATGTTTTTTCTTCGAAAAGCACATATTGGGGAAGTACAGAGCTCTCTTTGGCCAGCAGATGTGGTAGATTTGTGTGAAATAAATGGAATAAAATTATTATAGAGTATGAAAAGGCTGTTTCTAACAGCCTTTTTTATATAAAAAAAGACAAAAACCGACAAATTGTATGTTTTCAAATGAGTTGATTTCTAGTATAATAGATAAAAGTGTGTAATGGCAGTGGAGGAGAATGATGGGGGAAAGAAAAGAGCAAAAGTTCCGCTTCAATATAGAAGCGAATCGAGTAGCTTATTTAAATAAGATCTATATGGTCTCAACCTGTATGATGTGGGCTTTGTTCGTTATGTACTCATGGATGAAATTGAGTTATCAGGTAATAAGCCCGCTTGTAGTATATGCGAATACAGTTTTGGTTGTGGCCTTCATTGTGATGAATTTCGTCACGTTTTTCAAGAATAAAGGTAGTAAAAGAATATATAAGTTTGTACTGGTACAGGCAGGAATTGAGGCGCTGATAATCGGTGGGTTAACAGATGGTCAGTTTGTATTCTTCTGCCTGTTTGTAGTGCTTGTCTTACAAATTCCATATTACGATGTGAAGACGATTCGCGTGGGTGCAATTGGATATGCGATTGTATACATTGCTGTAGCAGTAGCCCAGCTTATGTTAGGAAACTGTGTGAACAATGTTGACTATTTCCTCCGTATGTGGTGTGCACTCTTGCTTTTCTTTGTATTAGAGCGCGTGGGCAGTGCATCGAAGAAATTTAGCGACCATGCACTAGGTGCAGTCGAGGAACAGAACGAAAGACAGCAGGAGATGTATGATGGAATTCTTGGTGTTACCAGAAATGTACATGACAATGCGTCTGAAAGTGTAAATGTTATTGATGAGCTGGTGCATGCAACTGAAAATGTAGCATTTAATATGTCGGAGATTGCAGATGCGACAGCACTTACTGCAAGGAGCATAGAAGAACAGAATAGCATGACACAGGATATCCAGGAAGCGATTATGCAGACCGGAGAACGTTCGAAACATATGGTAAATATTGCGCTGGAATCCAATGACAGTATTCAGGGTAATATTCAGGCAATGGACGAATTAAAGGTACAGTCTGCTATGATAGCAAGTACCAATCTGACTGTTACAGATTCTATGGAACGTTTGCAGGAAAAGACGAAGGAAGTAGCAGAATTTACGAATATTATTTACAACATCTCCAATCAGACAAAGATGCTTGCATTGAATGCCTCTATTGAGAGTGCAAGAGCAGGCGAGGCTGGAAGAGGTTTTGCGGTTGTAGCGGATCAGATTCGCCAGCTTGCAGAGCAGACAAGAAGTTCTACAGAAGAGATTACCCGTATTGTAAGTGAGCTTAATGAGAATGCAGATGAGGTAATGGATTCTGTAAACAATTCGGTTGAAGCAACGGAAAGTCAGAATCAAAAGATTGCAGAAGCGGCAGCTGCATTTGAAATCCTTCTTGACAATATGGCGGTGCTGATTAGTGATATTCAGGAAATCGATGGTAGAATTTATGGTCTTACCGATTCGAATAATAAGCTGGTAGACAACATTATGCAGTTATCAGCAGCTACGGAAGAAGTGACAGCGAGTGCAGACCAGGTAAAAGAGATGAGCGAGAGTAGTATGAAATATGCAACTACAGTTAGATCTGCAATTGCCAAGATAGAAGGTTCGTCAGAGGATTTGAAGCAATATCTATAGTTTAGAAATGATTAAATTTTTCTAAAAAGATAGTATTATAAATATAAAAATGTTATAATTATTAAATTGCATAAGTTTATATTTTTGAAGGTAAAAATATATAAGTTGGGAGAGGACAAAGATGAGAAAAACAACGACATTCATGAAGAACTGGTTATTTACAGATTTGGATGGTAGCCAGACAAAACTTGATTTGCCACACACATGGAATGCTTTAGATGGACAAGATGGTGGTGGTGACTACAGACGTGGAACTTGTACTTATGAGACGGAAGTAGCGGCTCCAGAGTACGACAAGGAAACCGAAGTAGTGTACTTACAGTTCCATGGTGTAAATGCAACTGCTAATGTTGTATTAAATGGCAAAGAAGTAGTTACACAGCACGATGGAGGTTATTCAACTTTCCGTGTGGATGTAACAGATGTCATCGAAGACATGAACAAAATCGTGGTCAAGGTAGACAATAGTGTAAATGACCGTGTTTACCCACAGATGGCTGACTTTACATTCTATGGCGGTATCTACCGTGATGTAGAGTGGTTGGTAGTAAACAAAGACCACTTTGATTTAGATTACTGCGGTAGCAAGGGCTTAAAGATTACTCCAGAAGTAAAGGGAACTGCAGCAGATGTACGTGTAGAAACCTATACCAAAGCAGAAGATGTTGAAATTAAGATTTCGTTAGCTGATGCAGATGGCAAGGTAGTAGCTACAGGAACAGGAAAGGATGTAGTGCTTCATTTGGAGACACCACACCTTTGGAATGGTCTTGCTGATCCATATCTTTACACTGTTACAGCAACACTTGTAAAAAATGGAGTTGAAGTAGACAGAGTAAGCAGTGCTTGTGGTATCCGTACAATTAAATTTGATCCTGAAACAGGTTTCTATTTGAATGGCAAGTCTTATCCACTTCATGGTGTTTCTCGTCATCAGGACTGGAAAGCAATTGGTAATGCAATTAACCATGATAACATGGATTTAGATATGGAGCTTATCAAAGAAATCGGTGCAAATACAATTCGTCTTGCACATTATCAGCATGACCAGTATTTCTATGATTTGTGTGATAAGGTTGGTATGATTGTTTGGGCAGAAATTCCATATATTTCACACCATATGCCAGGTGGCAACAAGAATACACACGATCAGATGGAAGAACTGATTGCTCAGAATTACAATCATCCTTCTATCGTTACATGGGGTATTTCAAACGAAATTACCATCAAAGTAACCGATAGAGAAGATATGATTAAGAATCATAAAGAATTGCAGGAATTCGTACATAAAATGGACCCAACAAGACCTACAACAATGGCTTGTTATGCAATGTGTGGACCATTCAATCGTGTAACTAAGATTACAGATATCGTTGCTTGGAATCTCTATCTTGGCTGGTATGTACCATTCTTATGGTTAAATGATTTATGGATTGGCTTCTATCATCTCATTTATCCAAAACGTTGCTTAGGTTACTCTGAGTACGGTGCAGAAGGTATGCCAAACTTACATGCAGAAAAGCCTAAACGTGGCGATAACACAGAGGAGTACCAGAACATCTATCATGAATTTATGTTAGAATGCTTCAAACGTCATCCATATATGTGGGGAACCTACATTTGGAATATGTTTGATTTCGCTGCAGATGATCGTAATCAGGGTGGAGAACCAGGTATGAATCACAAGGGTATGGTTACCTTTGACCGTAGCTTGAAGAAAGACTGCTTCTATCTTTACAAAGCATACTGGAACAAAGACGATGCATTTGTTTATATTGCAAATAGACGTTTTACATACCGTAAAAAATACGAACAGAAAATTACAGTGTACTCTAATCAGCCAGAAGTATCACTTTACTTAAATGGAAACTTAGTAGAAACCAAGAAGGGTGAAAATGTATTCAAATTCAAAGTAACTCTTGTAGATGGTGAAAACAAACTTGAAGTAAAATCTGGCAGCTTAACAGATGAAGCTGTAATTGTAAGAACCGATGAAAATCATCCAGAGTATGTAGCTCCAAAGGTTGATACAAAGAACTGGTTCTAGAAATAAAGAGAGGAAATAAGAAAATGAGTAAAGAAAATGTAACTCCTAACGATGGCGTTAACCGCGCCAAGATGTACCAGTTAGCATTGTTCCCAATGAACAATGGTGCTACAAATGTGTACTTTGTATTGATTTTGTCATACATAGCTACTTTTGGTAACACAGTACTTGCAATTGCAATGATGTTTGCAACAACAATGATTACTGTAATGCGTGTATTTGACGCAGTTACAGACCCTATTATTGGTGCATTAATGGACCGTACCAATGGGAAACTTGGTAAATTCCGTCCATTCATGATTATCGGTAACGTAATTATGGCTTTCTCAGCCTTTATGTTATACTGTATTACACCTATGATTGATGAAAGTCAGATGTGGCTTCGCTATGCAGCATTTATTGGATTGTACATGATTTGGGTAATTGGTTATACCTTCCAGACCTCCGTAACACGTTCGGCACAGAGCGTACTTACAAATGATCCAAAACAGAGACCATTGTTCACAATCTTTAACACCATTGGATCTATGGCTGGTATGGGTCTGATGCAGGTGTTGGCGCCAATCCTTCGTTCGAATGTTGGTGACTACAATACGCCAGATTTCTACAGATTCTTTGCACCAATTGGTATTGTAATTTCTATTTTCCTTACCGTTCTTGCGGTTATTGGTATCTGGGAAAAAGATAATGAAAAATACTTTGGTATTGGTGGTAAACAGGAAGCTGTTAAGGTTTCAGAATATGTTTCTATTATTAAGGCAAACAAGCCAATGCAGAGACTTATGATTGCGGGTGGTACATGTAAATTAGCATTATCGATTGCTACAAATATGACAGTACTTTGTATGTTATACGGATGTATGATGGGTAACTACGATGGATTATATCTTCCAATGATGGTACTTGGATATGTATTCTCTGCTCCATTCTTTGCGTTAACTGTAAGTACATCACAGAAGAAAGGTCAGAAAGCATCTCTTCAGAAATATGTTGGTGTTGCTTTAGCATGTTACGTAGTAGTACTTGTACTCCTTATTATGTGGGACCCAACAAATCCGGCACTTAACTTAAGTATTATGGGAGAGAACGGACTTTCTCTTAACCTTTATACAATCGCATTTATCATTTTCTTTGGCCTTGGTTATGGTGCATATTATTCAACAGCAGATATGCCAATTCCAATGGTTGCAGACTGTGCAGACTATGAAACCTATCGTTCTGGTAAATATATTCCAGGTATCATGGGTACATTATTCTCATTAGTTGATAAAT
Source organism: Agathobacter sp. (assembly GCA_045530745.1). Classification (GTDB taxonomy): domain Bacteria; phylum Bacillota; class Clostridia; order Lachnospirales; family Lachnospiraceae; genus Roseburia. The sequence continues at coordinate 533 of JAZSCQ010000031.1, read as the reverse complement.
TAGTATCTTCTTTAGCTGCAACAGTAGTAGGTGTAGCAGTAAGTATTATTGGACTTGAAAACTTACCAGTAGCAGAAACTCCTTATTCAGAAGGTATGAACTGGGTAGTAATCGCATTGTTCTGTATCGTTCCAATGCTTGCATGGGCAATTACTCTTATCGCAATGAGAGGCTACGAATTATCTGGACCACGTATGAAAGAAATTCAGGCTATCAATGCAGCTCGTAAAGAATTAGTTGCATCAGGTATGACATTGAAAGAAGCTATGGCTAAGATTCAGACTGTTGAAGACATTAAATAACGAGATAGTTCACTAATTTAGTTCATCTAAATAATACGAAAAGGGGACTATGTATATATAAAAATATGGACACGTTTCCACTCATATCGCTCTCGTTGCGTTACTAAATTCGCACCACAAGGTGATGCTCATTAAGTAACGACGGAGCGCTAAAGGTCCAATTTTTTATATATACATAGTCCCCTTTTCTTACACATTGAAAACACTCAAATTAGTGAACTATCCATATAG
>JAZSCQ010000048.1:0-126560 GCA_045530745.1 Agathobacter sp. | reverse complement strand
ATTGTACTGGATTATGATTGTTTTTCTTGTTGTGATCGGATTTATAAAATTGATACTGATAAAATTAGATATGCAAAGATATAATAAGGTGGCAACAAAGGTATCAATGTCGATTAGTACCTTATCAGTGTTATTATTTGCAATAACCAGAGAATCCTATGCAGTGGCTGTAGTATTTCTGCTATTAGTAATGAAAGGAATATTACTTTTAAAGTGTGCAAAGGTATAAGGACCCGAAAATTTCAGTTTGATGGAGCGTCAAATTCCAATTTTGTGAAATACGAAGCGGGTATGTCTATTAGGGGAATCGTTAGTATGGGCGAGATTAGTAGAAGAACAGCCCTAAAATGAGCGATTTAATAAGTGGCAGAGACTATGGTCTCTGCCTTTTGTGTACTTATAGCAAGATAGGAAAAGATTTAGTATAATTCGTGTGATACCTTATATGTGTAGCTTAAAAAACGATTGAAAGAAGGTGTATGAATGAAGCTGACGATTATTCAAAGCTCCATTGATTATATTGAGGATAATCTAAAAACTGATATCACGGCGAAAGAATTAAGTGAGATGGCAGGTTTTTCATTGTTTCACTACTATAGACTGTTTCAAAGTGCAGTTGGCATGCCTGTTATGCAATATATAACAAGGAGAAGGCTACTTCACGCGTTGTACGATATGCATTGTGGTGAGAAGATGATAAAAGTGGCATTAGAGTATGGATTTGAAACACAAGCAGGATTTTATAAGGCCTTTATTCGTGAATTTGGATATACACCGACAGAATTTCTTAATATAAGCAAGAAAAAGAAACCGTACAAAATTAATCTATTAAAAGAGGAACACATAATGGTATCACACAAAAAATTAAAAGAAGTTTTAAAGAACTGGGGATTAGAAAATGAAAAATTAACTGATGTTGTATATGCTGAAACGGGTAATGCAAGTGAGTCTGCATGTTATAAAGACAACAGCAGGTGAATTTGTGGTTACAAGTGAGGGATTGTATTTCTATGTAACTAAGCGATTGGAAGGAAAACAATTAAAGGCGAGTACGATGTATATCGAGGATTATATGCCAAAGGCACGATTTATTGGCGAAATCGTAGGTCAGTTGAGCGTAGCACTTTCCAAGGTGGATGTAATCACAAATCAGGCGAATATATTTAAAAGCGCAAAAGAGTGGGCCATTCCAACTTTGGTAGGAAAAATAGATTTTCCTAGGAGTTTCGTTGAAAGGTACGAAAAGGAATTTGGCGATATATATGAATCCTTACCACAACAAATTATTCATCGCGACCCGAATCCAGGGAATATTATTCTTTGTGGCGATAATTGGGGAGTTCTTGATTTTGACCTTAGTGAAAGAAATGTTAGAATTTTTGACCCATGCTATGCAGCTACAGCAATATTATCTGAAAGTTTTGAGGTTGATAATACGGATAAATTGAATAAGTGGATTATGATATATAAAAATATATTGTATGGATATGACGAAGTTGTAAAACTTTCAGATAGCGAATGGAAGGCAATTCCATATGTTATCATTACAAATCAGCTTATATCAACAGCATGGTTTTCAGAACAAGAGAAGTATAGGGAGCTTTACGAAATAAACAAGAAAATGACCGAGTGGATGTTACAGAATTTTGAAGATATGATTTTTGAATAATGTCTTGTTTGAAAGAGACGGTGTTGTTTAGGTAGAGAATCATGGTATAATGAGGAAGAGAAGCATGAAGTTAGTTTTCAAAAAAATATGGGGAGATGTTTATGGAGAGAATCAGAAATTTGAATAACTATCAAAAGGTTATCCTAATTGTTATGGCTGCTATGTTGTTGATATTTGCAGTGATTTATCCAAAGACAATTACAAGAGTTGGTTATGAATACAATGATGTAATTCTTATTCCAACTGTAGAAGACGGAGATACTATCTATTCAGGGGAAATCAATGGAGAAAAAACTCGATTTATAGTGTCTAGTGAAAATACAGTAGAGCTAAATTATGGGGATAAAACCTATGGACCATATACTGTGACAGAAGACGCTACTGCAATTCCAAAGGATGACCAATTGAGTGAGATTATGCGTGGAATCGAAGTGCGAGAAGGTAATGATATTTTATTCCGTGGTGGTGTAGTTGATTATTCGGATTATTCTATGTTTTATAATGAAGATGGGACTCCGGTAGAGTCTTTGGTTTTTTATACAACGGCTGATGGATCAGAATGGGATCAAAATGGTAATCCATATGATAGGATGAAACCGTCCATTTCAAATATCTATGAACTGACCAACAATCCAGAATTAACCCACAAAGGAGGAGGCGTTGGTTGGTTTTTTGGAGCATTTGTGTGTATCATGAATGCAGTGTCCATTTTATTTGCTGATGAGCTGTTTCGTTTGGAACTGGCATTTAAAGTTCGTAATGTAGATAAGGTAGAGCCATCAGAATGGGAAATTACAGGTAGATACATAGGATGGTTGGTTCTGCCAATTATTGCATTGACAATTTATATTATGGGGTTACAGTAAGGTAAATTCCAATACGTTGAATAGTTAAAGGAGTCTCATCAGGTAGTGTATATTACTTGATGAGGCTTTTTATAATGTCAAAAGATAAAAAAGTTTTCACTTTAATGAAATCTTAACAATTCGAAAACAATTTGAAAAAACTCTTCGGTTATTATCACATCATCAAGTGAAACAAAACAGGAGGTAAAGAAAATGTATTTTGAAGTTTTATATTCAATCTTTTATTTACTCAGTAACTTGTTTTAAGAAACAACAGTAACATGCATAATAAAAATTTTAAAGGAGATTAAAAATATGTCAAAATTTGTAGAAGTAAATGAAAAAATCGCACAGGTAGCAGTAGATGGATATAAGAAAATTGAAACTGGTGTAGTGGAAGGTTATAAGAAAATTGAAGATGGCGTTGTTGGAGGCTATAAGAAAGTAGAAGATGGCTTTGTAGAAAAGTATCTTGTAAAAGAAGGAGAAACAGTAGAAGAGGCTAAGAATCGTATTAAGAAGGAACAGGAAGAAAGAGAGGCACAGGCAAAAGATAGAACAACTGTCTAATCCCCAAATGTCTTATTAGCAAGTTGACCATTGCCATATTTTACATGGCATTCACAGAGAAAAAGGAGTTGTTATTCCAAGGATAGCGGCTCCTTCTTTGGCGTGCTTCCAAGGCTGCTATCAATAGTATGGTGTTGTTCCTTAAGATAGTTGTGGTATAATTGAGAAAGGCAACTAAGAGTTGCCGGAGAAAAAGAATTATATTAGACAAAGAAATTGGAATAAAAGGGATAAATAATACAAAGGAAACGTGATTGGATGGAAAATAAGAAAACTTTAGAAGAAATCAGAATGATATTTGAAGGAGATCGATTTGCAACAGAAAATGGTGCTGTGATAGAAGAAATTGGTGATCATAGCGCTACCTGCAGTTTGGTAATTACAGATTCACATCGAAATGCTATGGGGGCTGTAATGGGAGGAACATATTTTATGCTAGCAGATTTTGCATTTGCGGTTGCAGCAAACTGGGAAAGGATGGGATGTGTATCGTTACATTCTGATATTTCGTTCTTGGGAGCGGCTAAGGGCAAAAAGTTGGTTGCAGAAGCAATTTGCGTGAAAAACGGCAAGACAACATCCTGTTATCGTATAGATGTGAAGGATGAGCTGGGAAATCTTGCTGCTACAGTAACAACGACAGGATATCATGTAGGATAAGGTAGAATATGTGGATGCAAGAAATGAATTGATAGAGTAAGTATTTTTATGGAGGACGATTTTTCGTCCTCCATTTTTTACTATTTTTTCTTGAAGAATGCAATAATATCATCACCATAGCGTATAGTTCCCAAGAATAGAGCTACACTAGCAATGAGAGAAAATAGACTGATAAAAAATGCATCAAAATAAGTCATGTGTTTACCTCCTTTGCATTAATATATGTTGAAATGCTTGTATGGGCTAAATATTCATAAGGTTTTTTCCGATATAAATATAAGACAAACGGAATTGTCTAATTTTGACGGAAAGGAGTCCGACTTATGAAAATTCAAAGTAGTAGTATTAGTATGTCCTCTACCCATCTGGAGAAGTCGTTCCAATTCATGGAACATGCCACGATAGAAGGACGTGCATCGGATGATTTGGAAGGTGTAATTCTTAGCTTGTCGAAGGAAGCGGAAGACGGCAGCTATGCAAAGGCCATCAAATCATACGAGAAACAGCAAAAAGAAGAGGCGAAGCAAAGGCAGGAGCAGAACCTCAAATCCCTTGCACAGATAATGCAGACAAAGCAACCGGAAAATTATGGATTTGATGTTTCAGATGAATATGATTTGAAACTAGAGCTATTGCGCCAGATGCTTGAAATGCTAAACGAAGGAAAAAATCTTACAAAAATCCCATGTGGAAAACTAAATAAGCAAGGTATACTCGACTTAAGAAGAGGAGTAATGGGAAAAGCGTACAACGCAGAACACAGACCTTCACATTTGGAAGGTGCAGTTCCAGCAACCCCTCGTATGGGTACGAATTCAGCAGGTACGGTATGGCAGAAAATAACAGTATCTTCCGCAAATGTAACCGAGTATGAAAGTACTAGTTTTATGACGCAGGGCAAGGTGCAGACAGAAGATGGCAGAAGTATTGACTTTAATGTCGCTTTTTCGATGTCTCGAGCATGTTCTGCAACGATTAACACACTAGAGGTATCGAATTACATCCTGACGGATCCATTGGTAATCAATCTAAATACCGAGATGACCGAGATTTCCGACCAGAAATTCTTTTTTGATATTGATAGTGATGGCAAGGAAGAGGAGATTTCAGAGCTTGGAAAAGGTAGTGGTTTCCTTGCAATTGATAAGAATGAAGACGGCAAAATCAATGACGGCAATGAACTTTTTGGAACAAAAAGTGGTGACGGATTTAAAGATTTGGCAGAGCATGATTCTGATAAAAACGGCTGGATTGATGAAAATGATGACATTTTCTCAAAACTTAAGGTCTGGATAAAAGATGAGGATGGAGAAGATATACTAATTAACTTAAAGGATGCAGATATTGGAGCCATATACCTAGGAAATGCGAATACGGAGTATTCCTTCAAGGATGATTCGTTAAATACACAGGCTGTACTTCGTAAGACAGGAGTGTATTTGAAAGAAAGCACAGGTAAGGTAGGCACGGTCAGCCATGTTGACCTTGCAGTATAACTGATTTAGACAGAGTGAAAACAAGCTATGAAAATGGCTTGTTTTTTACTTGGAATAAATGTTCAATTGTTTGATTTTGCAAGGGGATATGATATAATACAAATATATTTTTTATATTAAGGGGAGTGTATCAATGAAATACAACGAGAAGCAGTTTGCCACAAGTGCTAATAAGAAAGCGACACTTATGTGGGTGGTTATGTCTGCGGTTCTTTCAGCTGCATATGTAATCGAAATCGTCAAAGGACTCAAAACGGTAGAATATTTTATCTTTATGGAAATCTGCTGTTGGGGGCCGATGATAATTGGCTTTATTATCTTAAAGATAAAGGGATGGCATGCAAAATGTTATCGTGATATTTGTGCGGCTGGTTATTGGCTGTTTTATGCCTATATTATGTTTACATCACCAGGAACCCTGGCATTTGCATATGTGTTACCACTTCTTTGTATGTTAGTTATCTACAAAGATAGAAATCTGATGCTTCGCTATGGAGTAATCAATATGATTATTCTTGCGATAACTATCGTTCGAAATTATAACAATGGGATGAATACGCCTTCGGATATCACAACATATGAGATGCAGGTTGGTATTACCCTGTTTTGTTATATTGGATTAATTATTGCAATTAAGCATATGAGTGTATCAGATAATGCGCTTTTAGACTCCATCAGGGATAATCTGGATAGAGTTGTTACTACAGTAAAGCAGGTAAAAGGCGCGAGCAATTCCGTGGTAGATGGTGTAACTGTAGTTCGTGAGTTGGCTGATGAAAATAAACACAGTGCGAACGAAGTAGTAGATAGTATGGTAGAGCTGTCGGAGCAGAATGATATATTGAGTGATAGAATCAGTTCTTCCATTCAGATGACAGAGGACATTGACAGCCAGGTAGAGAATGTAACCGAGTTAATGGAACGTATTCTTTCTATCAGCCAGAAATCAACAGTTCAGGCACATGATAGTAGCAGGGAATTAGAAGAGGCTGTAAAATCGACGAATGCGATGGCAGATCTTTCTACAGAAGTAGAAGCAATTCTGAATGATTTTACGAATCACTTTGATAAAGTAAAAGCAGAAACAGGTACAATTACCAATATTAGTTCACAGACTAATCTTTTGGCGCTCAATGCCTCAATTGAAGCAGCTAGAGCTGGTGATGCAGGACGTGGTTTTGCAGTTGTTGCAGAAGAAATTCGCAATTTAAGTATTGGCACACAGCAGTCTTCGGAGAAGATTATGGATGCGCTGAGCCTATTAGAAGAGACCTCCCAGAAAATGACAGAATCTATTACGGTTATTTTGGGCTTAATCGCAGATAACTTAGAGAGAATGCAGAGTGTCAATGAAAGTGTTGGGACGATTGCAGAGGGCGCAAGCCAGTTGGGTGATGAAATTCAGATTGCAGACTCTGCCATGAAGCAGATGAGCGAGTCAAATGAGCATATGGTGGAAAATATGCGTAAGGTTCAGGAAATCATGGAAACCATCACGGAAAGTGCGGCAAATTCAAAAGATGCTTCAACTACAATGCTCAGTAAGTACGAGGAAACAGCTCGTAATGTAATTAATATTGAAGTTGTAGTTGGTAAACTTGTCGAAGAATTAGGTAGTGGTGGATTCATGAGCTTAGAAGATATTACTCCTGGTATGAAGGTGCTTATGATTCCAGAAGGAAGTAAACAGGAATATTCTGCAGAAGTTGTGTATGCAGAAGATGATGAAATGCGAATCAAGCCATCACACGAGGCAGAACGTTTCTTTAGTGAGAACCATGGTGGAAAGGCTAAGTTTGAAGTACATGTTATTGTAAATAATGCAATCTATATCTGGAATGATATTAAACTTGGAAAACAGGATGCACAGGGCTATTATTTGCTTAAACTCGAAGAAAGTCCAAAGGTAATGAATCGTCGTAAATACCCTAGACTTCCAATGAGAAATACATGCGAAGGTAAATGGGATGAAGATGGAACTTCATTTGATGGACGCATGGTAAACATCAGCGCCGGCGGTTTTGCATTTGCTTGCAAGGATGAACGCTTTGCTGAGGCAGTTGGGGAGCAGATTACAATTAAGATTCATGAATTTGATGTATTGCGTGGTAAACCGCTTACAGGTGTTATCATCCGTTCGACAAATAATGAGGGTACATATATTATTGGTTGTAGAATGTTGCAGGATAATACAGAGATTTTAAATTATGTACATGCACAGATGTCATAGAAGGGATTTATGAATATGAATGCATTTTCTACGAAAGATTCACTTGCTTTAAAGGGCATAGCAATCTTGATGATGATGTTTCATCATTGCTTTTTAGATGCTTCTCGTATTGCAGGTTATGATGTAAGCTTTTTCCCATTTTCGCAGTCGTTTGTTGTGAGCATGTCTAGTATGTTTAAAATTTGTGTATCGTTATTCGCATTTATTAGTGGGTACGGTTTGTTTTTATCAGCAAATACGAGTTGCAATGATGCAAAATCTACAGAAAAATGGACAATAATTCGTATTATAAAAACGATGAATGGATACTGGTTTGTTTTTGTGTTAGCGATAATTGTTACGCAAATTTTATCAGGACGTCCAGCGAGTGTATATTGTGCAGATGGTGTGATTAGCGGTATCATTTATGCAATAATAGATTTTTTTGGATTTGCGAGAATACTAGGGACACCAGATTTGCTTCATACGTGGTGGTATATGGGGGCTGCATTGATTTATGTAGCATTAGTACCAGTTATTAAAAAATCAATAGAGAACTTAGGAATAGTAACAACGGCGGTGTTGATTATTGTTATCCCAAGAATATTGGGGAATGGATTTGTAAATAGTACCTCACCACATGTGTTTTTATTTACAGTGTTTTTAGGTGTTTTGTTCGCGAAGTACAATTGGTTTGAAAAAATCGAACAGATTAAACTAGCGAAAAGTGAACGTTTAAATAAAATATATACATTTATAGTGCTAGCAGTTTTACTTTTGGTATCCCTCATAATCTTTTTTCATGCACCGCTTAGAAAAGTGTGGGAATATCATTATGCATTATATCCTGTGATTGTAATTATCTTTTGCAAGAAATACATTATACCAATCAAAGGAATTCGAGAGATGCTGATATGGTTTGGGAAACATTCGATGAATGTTTATTTAATACATACATTTATCAGATATACCTATTGCATGGATTTTATTTACAGTTTTAAACATTTCTTGCTAATAGGATTTGTATTGTTTTTTATATCTCTTGCAATTTCAGCACTTATTATCGAACCACTTAAGAAGTTGTTGAAATATGATGTGTTAATTGATTTTATCATTAAAAAGATAAGTTGTAAGATGGAATTATAAATAAAGGAGAGTAGCAACATGGCAATGAATCCAGCAGCAATGATGAAAGTAATGAGTGCTGTGAACACATTTAAGGGTAACCATCCTAAATTCATGGCATTTTTAAACTATGTATTTTCTAGTGGTTTTCCAGAAGGGACAGTAATAGAAATTACAGTAACAAAACCTGACCAGGAGCCAGTAACTTCGAATATGAAAGTGACACAGTCAGATTTGGATTTGTTTGATTCCCTAAAAGATGTAGGAATGTAAAAAGAGGTAAGTTATGATAGTTCGAAAGGTGCTCAATATTGAAGATTCACCATCGAAACATGTTGCGGTTAGAAGAGCATTGGAACGTTGTGGTGTGCCATATGTGGATCATGCAGATATGCGTGAGATGGTTGAAAAAGTTAAGAATATGTAAAATAGAAAGAGTTTGTATATAGGAAATCTACCTATATACAAACTCTTTTTTGTTAATAATTATAATACATGGTTTGTTTCTAGTTCTACCGGACAATGATCCGAACCAAAGATATCGGTATGAATTTTTGCATCTACAAGTCTCTCATTCATAGAAGCAGAAGTGATAAAATAGTCGATTCTCCATCCGGAGTTCTTTTCTCGGGCTTTGAAGCGGTATGACCACCAGGAGTAAATCTGTTCTACATCTGGATAGAAATGACGGAAGGTGTCAGTAAAGCCGGCACCGAGGAGTTCTGTCATCTTACCACGCTCTTCATCGGTAAAGCCTGCATTGTGACGATTGGTTTTTGGATTCTTTAGGTCAATTTCCTTGTGAGCCACATTAAGGTCACCACAGAGAATAACAGGTTTTTTCGCATCCAAAGCAACCAAGTATGCACGGAAAGCATCTTCCCAGATCATACGATAATCAAGGCGTGCTAATTCATTCTGTGCATTTGGGGTGTAGCAGGTAATCATATAAAATTCTGGATATTCCAATGTAATCACACGACCTTCCTGATCGTGTTCTTCAATGCCAATTCCATAGGATACAGAAATTGGTTCGTGTTTTGTGAAGATGGCTGTGCCAGAGTATCCCTTTTTTACGGCGTAGTTCCAATACTGGTGGTAGCCAGGTAAATCAAGGTCGATTTGCCCTTCCTGCAATTTGGTTTCTTGTAAGCAGAAGAAGTCTGCGTCTATTTTGTTAAAAAAGTCTGTAAAATCGCCCTTTTGTACGATGGCGCGAAGTCCGTTTACATTCCATGAGATAAATTTCATTGTTATAATTCTCCGTTCATACATAATATAAAATACGTATAAATTATACCTAGAAAGTGCAAAAGAAACAAGAGGAGAATAGGTCGAAAAATGTTACAGAAAATTGATGATTTTGTATGGGGAATTCCACTGATTGTTCTGATTCTGTCTGTTGGGATTTACTTAACGGTACGATTAAAAGGATTACAGATTACAAAGCTTTCATTGGCAGTAAAACATATTTTTTCCAATGATAAGGATGGAAAAGAAGGTGAAGTTTCTAGCTTTGGAGCTCTTTGCATGGCTTTGTCAGCAACAATTGGTACTGGTAATATTGTTGGTGTAGCAACAGCTCTTGCGACAGGAGGGCCGGGCGCATTATTTTGGATGTGGATAGCCGCGTTGTTTGGAACGGCGACCAAATATGCGGAATGTCTTCTTGCGATTAAATATCGTGTTGTGGCTAGAGATGGTCATGTAGTAGGGGGGCCATTTTATTACATAGAAAATGGTATGGGCAAAAGCTGGAAATGGTTAGCTAAGATGTTCGCGGTGTTTGGAGCTGGTGCAGGACTTTTGGGTATTGGAACTTTTACACAGATTAATGGAATTACAGGAGCAGTGAAGAATTTCTTTGACCCAGACAGTACCAATACAGTTATGCTTTTTGGAAATGAATATTCCTGGGCGGTGATTATTTCTGGAATTATTCTTACGCTGTGTGCGGCATTGGTTCTTATTGGTGGAGTAAAACGTATTTCATCAGTGGCAGAGGTGGTTGTACCGTTTATGGCATTTTTTTACGTTACAGCTACGCTTATCATTCTGATTTCCAATGCCGAAAAAATACCAGCGGTATTTGTGGATGTCGTAGAGAGTGCTTTTGGGCTTCAAGCTGCAGCAGGTGGTGCATTAGGTGCCATTATGGTTGCGATGCAAAAAGGAATTGCTAGAGGGATTTTTTCCAATGAGGCAGGCCTTGGAAGTGCACCAATCGCGGCAGCAACCGTAAAAACAAATGAACCAGTCGAACAGGGGCTTGTTTCCATGACAGGTACTGTGATAGATACTTTGATTATATGTACCATGACAGGTTTTTCCATTTTGGTAACAGATACTTGGAATATTGGTTTAGAAGGGGTTGACGTAACAACAGCAGCGTTTCAGGCAGGGCTTCCATTTCCTGAAACAGTTTCATCTTTCATTTTAATGATGTGTTTGGTGTTTTTTGCCTTTACAACTATACTGGGTTGGGATTATTATAGTGAAAGATGTATGGAATATTTGATTGGAGATAAGCCAAAAGCAATTAGGGCATTTCGCTGGGCATACATATTGGCGGTTTTTGTCGGACCATATATGACAGTATCTGCAGTATGGACACTGGCGGATATCTTAAATGGTTTGATGGCTTTTCCAAACCTAATTGCATTGTTTGCACTTAGTGGAGTTGTAGTGGCGGAAACCAGAAAATATTTCGAAAAACAAAAAAGATAAAGCGTACGGAGGATTTTACAAATGAAGGGATTTATTGAAGAATTCAAGAAGTTTATTATGCGAGGCAATGTGCTTGATATGGCAATCGGTGTTATTATCGGTGGTGCGTTCACCGCGATTGTTACATCGTTGAATAACGATATCATCAGTCCATTGTTAGCATTGTTTGGTGGTGTTGATTTCTCTTATTTACAGCTCGTAATGGGGGCTGGAGAAGATGCTCCAACACTTATGTATGGTAATTTTATTACAGCAGTTATCAATTTCTTAATTACAGCATTTGCAATCTTTTGTTTAATCAAATTGATTAATACAGTAAGTGGGAAATTTGCTAAGAAGGAAGAACCAGCTCCAGCGGAACCTACAACCAAAAAATGCCCATATTGCTTAAGTGAAATTGCAATTGAAGCAACCAGATGTCCACACTGTACATCACACATTGAGTAAAATGAATAAAAGGCTTAAAATCCTTTGGGTTTTAAGCCTTTTTTTGTTGCATAAAGAGTGTAAATTTTTTATAATATACTAGGTATAGTTTATCTTGGAAAGGTATGGGCAAAGGGGAGAAACCATGAGTCAGGGAACTGTTTCAAAGTATATTTTAAACCAGATGGAAGAACTTGTAATTACATTTGATGAGCGCGGAATCATTGGCTATGGAAATAATGCAGCAGAGGAAAAATTAGAGTTTGCACAGCATTTGATTGGGACGCACATAAGTGAGATTTTTCCAAATGAATTTCAAGAGACGGAAGATGGATTTAAGACGCAGGTAAAGTTTGGCACAGATGAATTTCAAAATTTGATGGCGTATCGTTTGAATAAGACCTGTTTTGCAATCCAGGCAAAGTTCTCTGGATTAAATGAAGATTATGAATATGTCTGTATTATGAAAGACATGACCAACTATAATTTTTTAGAGAAACGTATCAAGCAGGTGGAACAGGATGCAGAAGATGCTCTCAAGGTGAAGTCAGAGTTTGTGGCAAATGTAACGCATGAGTTACGTACACCAGTAAATGGTATTCTAGGAAATACACGAGATCTGATTTCCAAGATAGAAGATGAGGGGATCCTTCGAACCTTGGATTTGATGGAGCGCGGTTGTAATGATATGCATGCGCTGATCAATAATATTTTGGATTTTTCCAAGCTGGAAGCTGGAAAGTTCACATTAGAAACAAGAGAGTTTGATTTCCGAAAGATGATTGATTATGTCAAAGGAAATCATATACATAAAATCACAGAAAAAGGATTGGAATTTTTCGTGACAATTTCACCAGAAGTTCCAACATATATCATTGGAGATGAGCTTCGTATCGCGCAGATTTTGAATAATCTTATTTCCAATGCAACGAAATTTACTTCTGTTGGGAAAATTGCAGTTGAGATTGTAAAGACTGCCCAAATGGGACAGCGCGCAGAGTTGTTCTTCTTAGTCACGGATACAGGAGTTGGCATTGCGAAAGAAAACTTAGACAAGTTGTTTAAGAGCTTTTCGCAGGTGGATGCATCTATTTCCCGCAAATATGGTGGCACCGGGCTGGGACTAAATATCAGCAAGCAGCTGGTTGAGATGATGGGCGGCACTATCACAGTTCAGAGTGAATTAGGAAAAGGAACGATGTTCTCGTTCTCTGTATGGGTAGATTTACCAAAAGAAGAACAGGACAAAGCAACTGCTACGGTAGATAGAATCGCATTTCTTACTGGTGTTATGCAGGAGAGAGAAGAAGAGTCGCAGCTGAAAGAATTTGGAACGGAAGAAAATACAGCAGAGTTAGAGAAGAATTTATCAAAACTTATACTTTGCGTGGAAATGGATAACTGGGAGAAGGCAGAAAGCTTTATGACAGCTGTTAAGCAGTTGACAGATTCTGCTCCACAGGAAATAAGAACTGCAGCACTTCGACTTAAGATGGCAGTTCAGAAAGCAGATTATGACAAGACAAATGCAGCTTACGAAGCACTAACGCAGTTGCTGTAGTCAGGAGGCGTTATGTTACGAATTTTAATTATTGATGATGTGGAAACCAATCGATTTGTACTCCGCAACATTATTACAGACATGGGATATCAGCCAGTGTTGGCAGAGAATGGTAAGCAGGGACTTAAGATTATGGAACGAATTGTTCCTGAATTAATCCTGCTTGATGTTGCGATGCCAGAAATGGATGGATTTGAATTTGCAGAAATTATTCAGAAAGACGTGAGGTTTAGGCATATCCCAATTATTTTTATTTCAGCTTATGATGCTCCACAGGATATTGTAAAAGGATTTGAAGCAGGTGGTGCGGACTATGTGACCAAACCATTCATTCAGGAGGTTGTAAAATCCCGTGTGGCAGTACAGCTTAAGCTTGCAGAAATGAATAAGACATTGGCAGATGCCAATCGAAGATTACAGGTATCCATTACGGAGCAGCTTCGACAGATTGAGACGGAGAAGAAGAGAGTATTATACGCACTTTTAACGGTAGTTCGTAAGAATGCTGTATTTGATGACAGACACATCGAGAGACTCCAGGAAAATTGCAAGATACTCGCGCAGGCAATGCAGCTTTCACCAAAATTTGAAAGTATTGTTTCAGATACGTTTGTAGAGACCATTGAGCTGGCAGCACCGCTTTGTGACTTAGGTATGGTTGGTGTGCCACTTGATATTTTACAAAAGAATGGCAAGCTTACGGATGAAGAAATGGACATTATGAAGAAGCATACAGCGATTGGTGTGCAGATTATGGATGATATTAAGGGCGATGGAGATTATAACGATTTTATCGATATGTCTTGCGATATCACCAGATATCATCATGAAAGATGGGATGGAACAGGCTATCCAAGTGGTAAGTGCGGAAACGATATTCCTTTACCAGCACAGGTGGTTGCATTGGTTTCTTATTACAATGCTTTGACAGAGAACCGTTCTTATCGTGAAGCATACAGCAAAGAAGAAGCGATTCAGATGCTTGAAATGGAGTCTGGAAAAGCATTTAATCCAGATATATTTGCAATCTGTAAGAAAATTGCAAGACAGCTAAAATAAGGATAGATATAGGAGATATATCATGCGAAAAATAAAGGTACTTGTAGTAGAAGATTCTCTATTTTTCAGAGAACTCTTAGTAAAACACTTGAATAACGATCCTGAGTTAGAGGTTGTAGCTAGTGCACAGGACCCCTTTGAAGCGAGGGATATGATTGTCAAATACAAACCAGATGTTATGACACTCGATATTGAAATGCCTCGTATGAACGGGATCGAGTTTTTGAGAAAACTGATACCACAGTATCCGATGCCTGTCGTTATGCTAAGTTCACTTAGTGGCAAGGTATTCGAGGCCTTAAATGCCGGTGCGGTTGACTTTGTTGTAAAACCAGCGATGTCTGATCGCAAGAAAATGGAAGAACTCATGAAGTATGATCTTCCTGCAAAAATTAAAATTGCAGCCACGGTAAAGACAGGACTCATTCGAAAAACAGTAGTTCCAGAATTGACAGAAACCGTTACATTAAAGGTAAATACAAAAGATTTAGTAATTGCAATTGGAGCTTCAACGGGTGGAACAGAGGCAATTGCAACTATCTTAAAGGAATTTGGACCAGATATTCCAGGAACCGTACTTGTACAGCATATGCCTCCAGGATTTACAGAAATATATGCAGGTCGCTTAAATGACCAGTGCCGTGTAACGGTAAAGGAGGCAAAGCATGGTGACAAGGTAATTCCAGGACAGGTGCTTGTTGCACCGGGGGGAGATTGCCAGATGCGTCTCGTAAAGGTAAATGGTGTTTACCAGGTGGAGATTCAGCCAGGACCAAAGGTGAGTGGACATTGTCCATCTGTAGATGTCTTGTTTGAATCTGTTGCAAAAGCAGCGGGTAGTCGTGCAATTGGTATTATCTTAACCGGAATGGGGGCTGATGGTGCCAAAGGTTTACTAGAGATGCATAAAGCAGGTGCTAAGACCATAGGGCAGGATGAGTCAACCTGTATTGTGTATGGAATGCCAAAGGCAGCATATGAAATTGGTGCAGTTGACCATCAGGAGCAATTAAATAATATAGCAAAGAAAACATATGAAGTTTTGAATAAGATGTAAAGGAGAGCAAGTATGAGAATTTTATTAGCAGAGGACGATTTCGTAACCAGAAAGTTTATGAGTAACTTTTTATCAAAGTATGGAGAATGTGATGTTACCGTTGACGGTTTAGAGGCAGTAGATGCCTTTATGATGGCATTGGAAGAAGAAAACCCATATGATTTGGTATGTCTTGATATTATGATGCCAGTGATGGATGGGTATCAGGCTCTTGTTGGTATTCGTAATCTTGAAAAGGAACGTAATATTCCAGAAGAAAAAACAGTTAAGGTTATCATGGCAACTGCATTAAATGATGAGAAAAACGTAAAAATGGCATTTGAATTAGGCTGTACAATTTATTCTGGAAAACCAATTGATCAGGATAGATTTGAAGAGGCATTAAAGAGATTGGAATTAATCTAGGGGTATTAGTATGGCAGATGGGTTTAGTACAGATGATATGTTAGGGGTATATCTGTTTGAAAATCAACAGTTGCTAGAAAAACTTCAGGGAATCGTCTTAAATTATAAGAATGCGGAATGCTTTGATGAGGAGGCAGTTCATGAGATTTTTCGTACAATGCACACGATGAAGGCTTCTTCAGGATTTATGATGCATGACAATATCTCTGCAGTTTCACATAAACTAGAAGATATTTTTGCGGTGCTTCGTGATGAGAGACCTGTGAATGTTCCGCATTTAGAATTAGTGGAGCATGTGCTATTGGTTGTGGATTATATCTCTGGGGAATTAAAGAGAGTTGAAGATGGTGAAGCACTGACAGATGATGCGACACCAATTCTTTGTTGCCTGGATGAGTTTTTACATAAAGTACAGGCACAGGTGAGTGTAGAAAACAAGGGAGCGAAGCAGGAAGAAGCGGTTTCTGCACAGAAATTTTACATTGCACCTCAGAATAAGAAACAAGAGGAAGAAGAACCACTGTTTGTAATCGATTTGGAATCCTCTGTAGAAGAAATTGAGGCCAGAGTAGCACGTACACAGGAAAAGATTATGATAGAGTCTAAGTTTAAGACTCTAGAGCCTGGTGATTTTGTTATTGAGTCGAGAGACTACGGCAGAGCAAAGCAGTTTGTGCAGGAAAAGCCACAGAAGCATGAGGTTGTAACCTATATTAAGGTAGATGTGACAAAGGTGAATCATCTGGTGAATCTAATGGAGAAATTAGAGAGAGCAGAGGCGGATGTTCTTGAGAATCCTGATTTGAAGGTGCCAGGTTTACAAATGGAGAGTTTCGATAAAGCAAGTCTAAAGCTAAAGAAGATTTCCGGGCAGTTACATGATGTAATTATGTCGATGAGAATGGTAAACCTTGAGTCTACTTTCCAAAAACTAAATCGCTTGGTGTTTGATGCATCGAGAAAGCTTGGAAAAGATGTTGATTTTGTTATGTCAGGAGAAGAGTTGGAGCTAGACAGAAGCATTGTGGATCAGATTTCGGATCCGCTGACACACCTTGTTCGCAATGCAATTGACCATGGAATTGAGATGCCTGAGGAAAGAATTCAGACAGGCAAATTCGAACAAGCATGGATTAAGGTATCTGCTTATGTAGAGGGCGACTACATATGTATTACGGTAGCGGATAATGGAAAGGGATTAGACCGCAATGAAATTATAGAAAAAGCTCGCCAGCAGGGATTATTGCAGGATGAGCAAGCAAAAGATACCTATACCGATAAAGAAATATTCCAATTAATCACTATGCCGGGATTTTCTACAAAGAAAGAGGTTACAGAATATTCTGGACGAGGTGTAGGAATGGATGTTGTGGTATCAAATCTTGCATTTATTGGTGGCAGTCTTGAAATTGAAAGTGAAAAAGGCATAGGCAGCAGGATGACAATTAAGATTCCGCTTGCAACAGCCTGTTTTATGGAGGCATAAAGATGGGGAGATACGATTATCTGAAATCCTATGAAAGACAAATAGAGTCAATTGTAGTTGCGATTACTTCCGTTTACTGCATGGTGGAATTGTTTCTAGGATATCATAATGATTGGAATCCACTGGGACAGCTTTTGGTATTAGTAGGGTTATTTGCCATGGTGATTTTCTTCTTTGGTAAATACCAGACTTATGAAATTAGAGCGCATGTTACAAGTTTTGCATCCCAGATAATGATAATTGTATATGGAATCGAATGTGGAGATTTTTATTTCATTTTATCTCTTTTTATTAGTTTGTGTATTTTGCTGGGGTTATATGGCGTAACACAGGCGATGTGGTATCCATTTTTGTCTTATACAACATTAGTGCTTTACTATATTTTTGTAGCAAAACAGTTAAACTGGGGACAGTATTCCACAGATATTGGAATGGTGACACGTATTTTACAAGGCTATCTTACCCTGTTCGTTGTTATCTATCTGGTATATCGTTATAAAACCAGCCAGGAAAGCATGTTGGAAATGATTGACGCACTTAGAAAGTCGGAACGAGAGAAGGATGACTTTCTTGCCAATGTCAGTCATGAGATACGTACTCCAATCAATACCATTTGTGGTATGAGTGAGATTATTTTGAAAAATGATGTGCCTGCAGAGATGAGAGAGGATATGCTTAATATTCAGTCGGCAGGGCGTAACCTGATGTCTGTAGTAGGTGATATTTTGGACTACTCGGAATTACAGGAAGGGGAATTTGAAATTGTAGAGGAAAACTATTATGTAAGTTCTACAATCTATGATGTAATCAATATGTCTATGGCAAAGAAAAGTGAGAAAAAGCTGGAGCTTATCATAGACTGTGATGCAGATATGCCAAGTGTTTTAATCGGAGACGAACAGAAGATTCGAAGAGTTATTATGAATCTTGTAAATAACGCCATCGAATTTACCAATGAAGGTTGTGTAAGTATTCACTTTGGATATCGAAAAGAGGAATATGGAATTAACCTAATAATTACAGTAAGAGATACTGGTATTGGTATGACAAAGGAAAGTGTCGAGAATCTTTTCCAGAAGTTCTCGCAGGCAGATATGGGACGCACCCGTAAAAAAGGTGGTGTCGGTCTAGGCCTTGCGATTGCTCAGACTATTGTAAACCGTATGGGTGGCTTTATTACTGTAAAGAGTGAATTAGGAAGAGGAAGCGAATTTAAAATCGTTATTCCACAAAAAGTATACGATGTAAATCCGATTGCGGATATAGAAGATAAAAGCGAAATCAATGCAGCTGTATATATCAATATGGAGCAGTTTAGATATAACGAAATCCGTGATAAATATGCTGAAAACATAAATCGCCTTATTCGACAGTTGAAAATCAAATGTCATATTTGTCGTAATTTGCAAGAGCTAAAACGTTTGGATAAATATCAGGAATTTAACCAGATTTTTATCAGTTTAATCGAATATCAGGAAGATCCATTCTATTTTGATAGCCTTGCAAAAATTCGAAATGTACATGTTATTTTGGATCATTATGATGATGCTAAGGTTCGAAATAAGAATTTAAGTAAAATTTATAAGCCATTTTTTGCCTTGTCTATTATAGCTGCGATTAAGAATGTTGCAACACAGAAGGGCGAAAAGACAGGAGAGGTAGAAAATCATCAGCTTTACGCACCAGAAGCACATATTCTGGTGATTGATGATAATCGTATGAATATTCGTGTGGTAGAAGGTCTGTTAAAAGCGTATGGTGTAAAAGTTTCCTATGCGCTGAGCGGACAGGAAGGTATTGATATGCTCGCTTCCAAGGATTATGATTTGATTCTATTAGACCACATGATGCCAGGTATGGATGGCGTGGAGACATTCCACCATATTCGTAAGAAACCAGACCTCTATTATAAAGAGATTCCAATTATTGCCCTTACTGCGAATGCAATTGCAGGTGCAAGAGAGATGTTTATGAAGGAAGGGTTTGATGATTTTATTGCAAAACCTGTAGAAAGCTCTGTATTGCAACGTACTTTAAAACGTCATTTACCAGAGCAGAAGAGGACATCTTTGAAAGCGGCAGAGCCTGTTCAAGTCGTGACATCGTTAGAAGAGAGTTCAGAGCCTGCACAAACAGTGATGGATGAACTTGTGATTGGAGATTTGGACGTTTCCAAAGGAATTATGTACTGTGGCAATCAGGAGAATTATTTGGAAATATTATCCAGTCAACGTGATAGTGGCAAGGAAACGTTAGAACAGGTAACAAATCTGTATGCAAATGAGAATTGGAAGGATTATGTAATTGTTGTGCATGGAATTAAAAGTTCGATGATGAGCATTGGTGCAGTGAAGCTGTCAGAAATGGCAAAGGCACTAGAGTTTGCAGGAAAAGCACAGGACTATGATTTTATTCATGCAGAGCATGATAATCTTATAAAAGAGTTTACACGTGTAATGCAGATTTTACATGATTGTAAATATTTATCTACAGCAGAATCGGAAGTAACACAACAGGATAAACAGGAATTGAGTGATGACGAGTTCGTGCAGATGTTACTTGAGCTTGAAAATGTAACCTATGAGTTTGATGCCAATAAGGTGTTTCCTATTTTAGATGAGTTAAGTAGATATACCTATCGTTCCAAGGACTTAGCAAAAGAGTTAAAACCAGTTTATAAAAAGGTGGAAATGTTTGACTTTATGTCTGCTTATGAAGCGGTAGCCAAGATAAGAGAGAAGGCATAATGAATCAAAATGAGGTACATATATGTTAAATAAGATATTGCATGTGTTTGTAGATGATAAACTAGATATCAAAGAACGCTTATTCCGTATTATTCTTGTTATTGGGACAATTGCAGTGGGCTTGGCAATTTTGCAGGGACTTACGCTAGTAAATGCGGACAGCTTGATGCTAATTTATGGTGTTATGTTGGTAGCGTTTGTGTCTGCGCTTATTTTGACTTTTAAATATCGCAACATAGACCTTTCTTCGACTATTCTTGGAATTGCACTTATTTTCGTTGCTTTGCCATTTATCTTTTTACGTGGTGGCGGTGTTAATAGCGGTTCTGGCGTATGGATGTGTCTAGGGATTTTCTATGTGTTTATTATGTTTTCAGGAAAGAAGCTTGCAGTTTTTTTGGCGATGACATTAGTGATAGATACATGTTGTTATGTGGTAGCTTATTTGTATCCTGAGCAGGTAATTGAATTAGCCACACCATTTGAAAAGCATTTTGATTCAATTTTTGCTGTGCTGACAGTAGGTCTTACGGTTGGTATCATTATGAAGTTTCAGATAAGGGTATTTGATAAAGAACGTCAGATAACACAGGAACAAAAGAAGGAACTTGAATTAATTGGCAAATCAAAAGATGCATTCTTTGCAAGTATGAGCCATGAGATTCGTACTCCAATCAATTCAATTATTGGTTTAAATGAATTGATTATGAGAGAAGAGCCATCCGAGCAGGTGGAAGAATATGCCAAGAATATTCAGAATGCAAGTAAAATGCTTTTATCTCTTGTAAATGATATTTTGGATTTATCTCAGCTTGAGATTCATAAGATGGAACTTGTGCAGGCTGAGTATAAAACCGCAGATATGTTTCGTGAAGTTGCAGATATGATGCAGGTGCGCATGGAAAGCAAGAAGTTGAAATTCATTCTTCATGTAGACCGAAATTTACCAGTAAAGCTCTACGGTGACGAAAGACGCATCAAGCAGGTTCTTCTCAATATTTTGTCAAATGCAGTCAAATATACAGAAGAAGGATCTGTCACACTTGATTGTCGATACGAGAAAATAGATGAGAAGCAGATACAGCTTCGAATTTCTGTAGGGGATACTGGAGTGGGAATTCGTAAGGAAGAGTTGGAACATTTATTTGATGCATTCCGCAGAGTGAATTCTGAAAAAAATCAAAAGATAGAAGGAACTGGACTTGGACTTTCTATAACCAGACATCTTGTGGAGCTGATGCAGGGCGAGATTACAGTAGATAGTATTTATACACAAGGTTCTGAATTTACCATCATGATTCCGCAGAAAATAGTAGATGATACTCCAATTGGAGAATTTAAGGTTCTGACAAGGGAACATAAGAAAGAGAGTCATTATCTTAAATCATTTGAAGCACCAGAAGCCCGCGTGCTTGTAGTGGATGATGATGATTTAAACTTGATTATTACCAAAAAACTACTTCAAGAGACAAAAATGGAAATTGATACAGCTGGCAGTGTAGAAGAGTGCTTGCAGAAAACAAGCAATCGCTATTATCATTTGATACTTATGGATTATATGATGCCTGGTATGGATGGAAGCGCATTGCTCCGTGAAGTTCGTAGGCAGGAAAATGGCTTGTGTAAGGATTCTGATATTGTTTTGTTATCTGCAAATGTTTTGGCAGACAAACAGCTGGAGTATCAGCAACAGGGATTTGATGGCTTATTAGAAAAGCCAGTTGATGTAGCAAGGTTAGAACAAGAAGTGTTAAAGCATATTCCAGAGGACTTGATAGAATATCGAAGAGATGCAGAATCAACAACGGATGGAGCATATTTTGTATCACGTCTTGCAAAACGACGTAAAAAGGTATATATCACATCGGATGGTGTATGTGATCTAACACAGGAGCTTGTTGAAAAATATGATATTAAATTGATAGATTTGTACATCAAAACAGATGCAGGAAGATTTCGTGATACCAAAGAAATTGATATCCATAATCTTTCACGATATTTATCAGATGAGAATTCTTATGCAGATTCTCTGTCTCCTACAGTCGAAGATTATGAGCATTTCTTTGCAGATGCTCTTATGGAGGCGGACGATGTAATCTATGTTTCTATGGCAAGTGGTACAGGAAATTGTTATGAGAATGCCACAGAAGCGGCAAAAGGCTTTGCACATGTACATGTAGTAGATTCTGGACATATTTCGGCAGGAGAAGGGCTGGTTGTATTACATGCAGCAAAATTAGCTTCGGAAGGAATGGATGTGCAGGCTATAGTGAATGAACTAGAGAATGTGAAGATGAAGATAAAGGCATCCTATATTCTTCCAAGTACACGTATTTTCTATCAAAAAGGATTTACAGATATACTTACAGCGAAAATATGTGATGCGTTTAAGCTACATCCTATTTTAGGCAGTTTCCAGAATAGGATAACGGTACTAGGCGTTCGTTTTGGAAAACTAGAGAAAGCATGGAAGAAATTTATAAGATTCCATCTAAGAAACACATCTCGTATTGATGATCGGGTTGTTTATGTAATTCATGCGGGCTGTAGTGTTCGTCAACAGGAGATGATTTTAAGTGAAATCAGTAGAAATATGCGTTTTAAGCAGGTGATTTTTACACAGGCATCTTCAGCAAGTGTATGTAATGCTGGGCTAGGTTCAATAGGTTTTGCAATTTATCAGAAATAGAAAGAGGATAATATGGATAATATTTTTGAAATTATAAAAGCGTTATTATTTGGTATAGTAGAAGGAATTACAGAGTGGCTTCCGGTCAGCAGTACTGGACACATGATTCTGCTCAATGAATTTGTGAAATTAAATGTAAGTAAAGAGTTTTGGGATATGTTTCTTGTTGTAATCCAGCTTGGCGCAATTCTTGCAGTTGTACTTATTTTTTGGAATACAATATGGCCTTTTGCATTGGCAAAGAAAACAGATTTTTCAAAGAATCTTGGTAGAAGAGGATTTTGGAATCAGAAATACTGGGCAATAGGACCAGTTGCAGTAAAGATGGAAATCATCATTAATTGGTTAAAGGTTGTTGTTGCCTGTCTGCCTGCAATTGTGTTCGTAGTGTTAGATTTGGACGATGTATGTGATGCTTTGTTCTACAATGCAGTAGGTGTATCCATTGCGCTTATCGTATTTGGTATTGCATTTATCATCGTAGAGACGCGTAATGCTGGAAAAAATGCAGTTGTTATGGAAATGACTGAGATAACATGGAAGATGGCAGCCCTCATTGGTGTGTTCCAGCTTCTTGCAGCAGCTTTCCCAGGAACCTCTCGTTCAGGAGCGACAATTATTGGAGCACTTTTGATTGGGATTTCCCGTAAGGCTGCAAGTGAATTTACATTTATTTTAGCTATTCCAGTTATGTTGGGAGCAAGTTTATTAGAACTTTTGGATTTTGGATTTAATATATCAGGAGAAGAGATTGTGATTCTTCTTGTGGGAATGATAAGTGCATTTTTGGTTTCTATTTTTGTAATCAAGTTCTTGCTTAGCTATATTCGTAAGCATGACTTCAAAGTATTTGGCTGGTATCGTATCGTGCTTGGAATTGTAGTACTGCTTTGTGGCGTGATTGGAATTATTTAGTAATAGAAGTTGGTATTGAATGTTAAAGATATATTATGGACATATCCAACTGGTTAAAGACCAGAGGGTGTTTGATAAGTGGCTGGAAAAAATGAATAGTGAGCGCCAGGAAAAGGTGCATCGCTGTAAAAATGAAGTAGACAAACAGCGTTCGTTGCTTGCCGGAATACTTTTAAATTTTGGATTGGAAAAGGATCGCTTTGCAAAACAGATTTTTTATAGTATCAGCCATTCTGGTAACTATGTTGTCTGTGTACTATCCGACAGAAGAGTAGGGATTGATATCGAGAACAGATTTCGCAGTGTATTCTCGGAAGAGAAGATAGACCAACTGGAACGTATTGCAAAGAAGTGTCTGACGATGGGAGAAGAAATTCATTTCCAGTCCTGTGATGATGATGAAAAAGTAGACTTGATGTTACATTTTTGGACAAGAAAAGAAAGCTATAGCAAGGCCATTGGTAAGGGACTTGCTATGGATTTTACCAAGATTGATACAGAGGAAAAGGACAAGTTGTATTGGTCAGGATGGTTAGAGGAAGGGTACTTCTGTAGTCTCTATGTAGAAGATGGAAATTTTAGTGATATGAAGCTACAGGAAATTGTTACTCTTTAGAAAGGATGTTGTAGAAGATGTATGATGAATTAACTGCCAAGGATATTCAGAAGATGGAAGAAGAAATAGAGCATCGTAAGTTGGTGGTGCGCAAACAGGCCTTAGAAGATGTCAAAGAAGCGCGTGCGCATGGAGATTTGAGCGAGAATTTCGAATACAAGGCGGCCAAGAAATTTAAGAATGAGAATGAAAGCAGAATTCGTTATTTAGAGAAAATGATTCGTACGGCAAAGGTAATTTCAGAAGACTCTGCTGAAGATGAAGTTGGTATGAATAACACGGTCGAGTTGTATTTTGAAGAGGATGATGAGACAGAAATCTACAAAATTGTGACAACGGTGCGTAGTAATTCACTTAAGAATCTAATCAGCAAGGAATCTCCACTAGGAATGGCTATCTATGGACATAAGGTGGGAGAACGCTGCGAAGTAAAAGTGAATGACAATTACTCATATTTTGTTCAAATAAGAAAAATAGAAAATACAGTAGATGACGGAAGTGATGCGCTTCGTAAATTCTAATGTGATTGAAAGTGAGAGAACAAATGGCTAGAAGAGGGCTGACGGGACAACTGAATATGTTTGATTTGTTCAATTCCTTGGAGGAACCAGGTGAAGTGGAGATGGTGTCTCTGGTTCCAGAATTCGAGGATGAACTGGAACCAGTAGGGAAGCCAGAACCAGTTGTGGAGCAGGAGGACGTAGAGAAATCTGAACTGGTAGGAGAAGTGAAAGAGATTGAGGAAGAGCCAGCCCCTCAAAGGGAGAGTATGGTCAGTGAACATCTTAATAGGGAAGAGAATGTGGCGATGTCACGTTCATATGTGCGTGATGGTATACGAGTAGAAATCGCATATTTAAATTATAACAAGGTTCGTATACAGCACGGAGGCGAAGAACCAGAGATAAAAGTATTCGCGACCTCTAAGGAGGCTGTAGATTATTATGTAGAAGTAATGCAGGAGTATGAAAAAGATGAAGAATAAGTCGAAATTAAATGTGACAAGCTTGTTGTTAATAGTTGTAGGAATTATCTGTATTGGTGTTTCTGCATGGGGAATATACGGTATATATAGTGAATATAAGCAGGCTGTTGATAAGTATGCTGATTTAGAGAGTGAATTTGTAGAGATTTACACACCACCAGTAGTAGACACAGAAAAAAATCCGCAGATTGATACGAATACGGAAGAAGTGAAGCCAGAAGTGCCATGGTATCAGATGGTTTCTGTTGATTTAAACGGTTTACATAAAAAATATCCTCATATTGTTGGTTGGATTTTCTTTGAGAATGAAACCATTAGCTATCCGGTTTTACATTCAGATGATAATAACAGATATTTGCGTACAACCTATGATGGGAAAAAGGCTACAGCAGGAAGTATTTTCATAGAAGCAACACATAGTAGTGATTTTTCAGATACGCATACCATTGTGTATGGTCACAATATGAAAAATTTAAGTATGTTTGGTAAGCTCAAGTACTATAAAACACAAAAAGATTATTATAATACGCACCAGTATTTCCAAATTTTTACTGGAAATGAGATTCGCAGATATCAGATTTTTGCTTATCAGGAGGTAGGTACGGATAGTTTTGTATATCAGGAAAAATATACTTCTGGGCGAGTGTTAGCGAATAAGCTACTTGCGAACTCTATGGTAAATCCAGGCTTGGAGATTAATGATGATGACAAGATTATTACATTATCTACATGTACCTCAGATGATGATCATCGTTTTGTAGTAAGTGCAGTGTTAGTAGAACGATATAACGTAATAGATAAAGAGTTGGTAGAAGACAAATAGGAGGATAAATGTCATGAAAAAAGAAGACGAATTATTAAAGCAATTGATGGACATGACAAAAGATACTAAGGCTGGAAAGGTTCGTTGGGATGTAAAATGTCAGACAACCGAATATAATGATGCGGCAAGTAAACCACAGGTAATGGAGGATGACATCCTTTGGACAGTAGATGAGTGTTATGTTTCTTATTATTGTGAATATAAAGGAAAAGAGTTTTTGATGATTACCTATGAAATGCTTCATACGGCACAGGATAAGGTGAAATCAACAAATTTAGTATTCCTACCACCGCTTGGAATTCGTTACTTTGATATTCATACATTGCTTCCTTATGCAGTAGAAACATCCAATATGCTTTCTTATCAGGTACAGACTTTATGGACTTTGTTATTAGATATGTATAAGAAGAATCCAGCAAGTGTGGCTTTAGATGTAAGTGAGCGTGTATTAACGATTGAAGATTAAAAATAAGAAAAAGAGGAGAAGTGGAATGGGAAGAGTATATTTAAATGAGGGATGGAAATTTACAGAGAATTTTTCCGTGAATTTGTTCTACCCGGGAATGGGAGAGAACGATATGATAGATGTTCGTTTCCCACATACCTGCAAAGAATTGCCATATAACTATTTTGATGAAAAAGATTACCAGATGGTTTGTGGTTATCGTCGTACTTTACGTGTAGAAGAGGCATGGAAGGGAAAAACCATGCTGTTTACCTGTGAAGGAGCAGGACATCATACTACTTTATATATCAATGGTCAGGAAGTGTATTCTCATGCGTGTGGATACACAGGTTTTACAGTAGATATCACAAAGCATATGTTGTATGGACAAGCCAATGTATTGGTGCTTAAGGTGGATAGCAATGAAACTCTTAATCAGCCACCATTTGGATTTGTCATAGACTATATGACTTTTGGTGGTGTTTATCGCGAAGTCTATATGGACGTGGTAGAAAATACCTACATCAAGGATGTATTTGTAAAGCCAGAACCAGAGAAAAACGGAACGGCAAAACTTACATGTCAGGTGGAACTTAGTGAAGAGACACTTGCACAAGAGAAGAAAATGCTGATTCGAGGCTTTGTTACAAGGAAAGATACAGAGCGTTGTCCAGTTAGTGATAAAGATCCATATTTCTTACCAGTAAATGTATTTGAACAAGATGTTGAAGAAGTTAAATTTACATTAAATAATTGCGTGTCAGATATAATGAATTGGCATGTGGATCATCCATATTTATATGAACTGACATTAGAGCTTGTAGATGCAGAGGATAATGTAAAAGATACATACACAACAACTTTTGGATTCCGTAGTGTGGAGTTTCGAGCGGACGGATTCTATTTAAATGGTGAGAAATTCAAAATTCGTGGATTGAATCGTCATCAGAGTTACCCATACGTAGGATATGCAATGCCAGAAAGTATGCAAAGATATGATGCGGATATCCTAAAATTTGAGCTAGGCTGCAATGCAGTAAGAAACTCACATTATCCACAGTCACATCATTTCATCAACCGCTGTGATGAAATTGGTCTGCTCGTATTTATGGAGATTCCAGGCTGGCAGCATATTGGTGATGATGAGTGGAAGAAACAGGCTTGTAAGAATGTAGAAGATATGGTCATGCAGTACCGTAATCATCCATCCATCATGATTTGGGGTGTGCGCATCAATGAATCTCAGGATGATGATGCTTTCTATATGGAAACCAACCGTATTGCACATGAGTTAGATGATACTAGACAGACAGGTGGTGTGCGTAACTTTAGAAAGAGTCATTTGTATGAGGATGTGTATACATATAACGACTTTGTACATGATGGAAAGAAGCCGGGATGTGAGCCAAAGAAGAATATTACTTCAGACATGTCAAAGGGACATTTAATTACGGAATACAATGGACATATGTACCCAACCAAGCCATTTGACTGGGAAGAGCATCGTCTGGAGCATGCACTTCGCCATGCACGTGTAATCAATGCTGTTGGAAAAGAAGAAGATATTGCGGGCAGCTTCGGTTGGTGTATGTTTGACTACAATACACACAAGGATTTTGGTAGTGGTGACCGTATTTGTTATCATGGTGTAACGGATATGTTCCGTAACGCTAAGCTTGCAGCAAGTGTATATGCTTCACAGCAGAAAGAAAATGTTGTGTTGGAAGTAAGTTCATCTATGGATATTGGTGAGCACCCAGCCACAAATCTTGGAAATGTATATATCTTTACCAATGCAGATAGCGTAAAAATGTATAAAAACGGACACTTCATCAAGGAATATAAACCAAGTGATTCCGCATTTGATGGTATTGCCCATGGGCCAATCCTTGTTGATGATTTCATTGGTGATATGTTAGAAACGGAGGAAGGTTTTACAAAAGAACAGTCTAAAATGATTGCTGGAGCGTTGAATTACCTGGCAATTCATGGATATCAGAACTTCCCACCACATATTATTTGGACGATTGGCAAAGCAGTTGTAAAATATAAGATGAAGATAAATGATATGGTAAATCTCTATATCAAATACATTGGTAACTGGGGCGAAACAGCTACTTCATATCGTTTTGAGGCAATCAAAAACGCAGAAGTAGTAAAAACCGTGATTAAAGAACCAATGAGAAAGCCAGGATTAGAAACAAAGGTTTCTCATACTAAGCTACACGAACGCAGTACATATGATGTAGCAGCTATTCGTATTCGTGCAATTGATGAAAATGGTAATCTGTTACCATTCTACCAGGAACCAATTAAAGTGGAGGTTGAAGGGCCAATTCAAATAATTGGTAATGACGTACTTTCTTTAAAGGGCGGTATGGGTGGACTTTATGTCAAAACCATTGGTGAGAAAGGAAAGGCAAAGGTTCGTCTTGTAAATTCACAGTGCGAAACAGTAGAAGTGGATTTTGAAATTGTATAATATATTTTTTTAGGAGAAGAAAATTATGATTCGTAGAATAGGCAATGTATTCGTACTCGATACACCAAACACGACATATGCATTTGGCGTGATTCCATCTGGTCAGTTGGAGCATTTATATTATGGGGAGAAAATCTCAATTGACACAGAAGAGGAAGCTGCAGTTCTTGCAGAAAAGAGACTTTCCCTTCCTGGTAACTCTGTGGCTTATAGCCCAGAGCATAGTCATGTATCATTAGAAGTAATCCGTTTGGAAATGTCAGGCGGCGGCAAAGGGGATATCCGTGAACCTTTCATTGAAGTAACACATGCAGATGGAAGTTATACCTCTGACTTTGTGTTTGCAGATGCCAAGATTACACAGGGAAAGCAAAAATTTGAAACATTGCCAGGTTCCTACGAAGAAAATAATCAGGTAGAAGAACTGACGATTACTTTAGTGGATCACAGCTATGATTTGACATTAGAATTGCATTATTTTGTTTTCTTAAATCAGGATGTAATTTCCCGTTCGGCAAAACTTATCAATACAAGTGCCGCACCAGTTGTGTTAGATAGACTTATGAGCGCGCAGCTTGATTTCGATGAAACAGATTTAGAGCTAACTACTTTCCACGGTGCGTGGGCGAGAGAGATGAAACGTCATGACATGACTGTAAATGCAGGAAAGGTAGTAAATGAATCTTACTGTGGCTGTTCTTCTAACAGAGCGAATCCATTTATTATGGTTTCTAAGAAAGGAACTACAGAAGACCATGGCAGCTGTTATGGTTTGAATCTTATATATAGTGGCAACCATTATGAAGCAGTTGAAGTGAGTGCATTTGGACAAACCAGAGTTGTAACTGGTATCAATCCAAGAAGTTTCCAGTTTCATATTGCTCCTGGGGAATGTTTTGAAGCACCAGAAGCAGTTATGACGTATTCTAAGAACGGATATAACGGCATGAGTCAGAATATGCATCGGTTTGTACGAGAATGTATTGTTCGTGGTGAATGGAAGAAGAAACCACGTCCAGTACTTCTTAATAGCTGGGAAGCTGCATATTTTGATATCAATGAAAGTAAACTCTTAAAGCTTGCAAAAGCAGGAAAAGAAGCAGGAATTGAGCTTTTTGTAATGGATGATGGTTGGTTTGGAACCAGAGATAATGATACACAGTCGCTTGGAGACTGGTATCCAAATAAGAAGAAACTTCCAAATGGACTTGCAGGACTGGCTAAGAAGGTAAATGCAATTGGCTTGGATTTTGGTGTATGGGTAGAGCCAGAAATGGTAAACGTAAATAGTGATCTTTATCGTGCACATCCAGAATGGGTTATGGAGATTCCAGGAAAACCACATTCTGAAAGCCGTACACAGAGAATTTTGGATTTCTCTAATCCTGAATTGGTAGAATATATGACAGAAGCGATGACAAAAGTATTTTCCGATGGCAATATCGCTTATGTAAAATGGGATATGAACCGTATTTTCTCTGATTATTATTCACAGGCACTTCCACCAGAACGCCAGAAGGAAGTTGGACATCGATATATGATGGGATTATATAAGATGTGTGATACTTTGATGAGTCGTTTTCCACATATTCTTTTTGAAGGCTGTGCATCAGGTGGTAATCGTTTTGACTTAGGTATCCTTTGTTACTTCCCACAAATTTGGGCAAGTGATGATTCAGATGCTATTTACCGTGTAAATGGGCAGACTGGATACAGCTATGGATATCCTATGTCGACAGTAAGTGCACATGTATCCGATTGTCCAAACCATCAGACTCTTCGTAAGACACCTATGGCGAGCCGTTTCCAGGTGGCTGCTTTTGGTGTGCTTGGTTATGAATGTAATCTTTGTGAAATGAGTTCGGATGATGTAAAAGATGTGAAGGAACAGATTGCACTTTATAAAAAATGGAGAGATGTACTTCAGTATGGTACCTTCTATCGTGGCAGAGTATATGACAATACCTTTGAATGGACCTGTGTAAGTCCAGATAAGAAACGTGCAGTAGGCTTTGAAATGCAGGTGCTTTTCAATCCAAATACACATTTTGAAACCTATTCACCAAAGGGATTAGAAGAAGATGTGAAATATCACTTTACAAACCGTGAGCTTAAAATCAATATCAAGGATTTCGGTGGTTTGATTAATCAGGTAATTCCATTCCACATTAAACCAGATTCTGCGCTACATAATCTCGCCGCAAAGCTGGTTAAAATGGATGCAGAAAAAGAGGACTGTGTAGCAAGTGGTAAGCTTCTTATGGACGGTGGTGTAAAACTGAAGCAGAATTTTGGGGCAACTGGATATGCGGAAGGAATTCGTTTTACAACAGACTTTGCTTCGCGTATGTATTTTATGGAAGCAGTTTCTGAAACAACAGAGGTAATGTAATGATTTATTTTAACTGTGATTATACAGAAGGGGCGCACCCTAAAATATTGGAAAAATTGGCAGAAACCAACATGGAACAGACCATTGGTTATGGAATGGACGAGCATTGTAAGAATGCTGCAGAACTTATTAAAAAGGCCTGTGGTAGAGAAGATGCAGATGTGCACTTTCTGGTAGGTGGAACGCAAACAAATGTAACTGTGATTGATGCATCACTTCGTGCACATCAGGGTGTTATCTGTGCGAGCAGTGGACATATCAATGTACATGAGACAGGAGCGGTAGAAGCAGCCGGTCATAAATGTATCACTATTCCTTCCGAGGATGGCAAGGTATATGAACCACAGGTTCGTGAAATTCTTGCAAACCACTATGCAAATGGTGGAGATGAGCATATGGCGCAGCCTAAGATGCTTTATATTTCTAATCCAACGGAATGGGGAACCATTTATAAAAAGGAAGAGCTCATCGCCTTATATGAGCTTTGCAGAGAATACGGTATTTATCTTTTTTTAGATGGTGCACGCCTTGGCTATGGGCTTATGTGCAAGGAAAATGATATGACATTAGAGGACATCTCACGTTATACAGATGTATTTTA
Source organism: Agathobacter sp. (assembly GCA_045530745.1). Lineage (GTDB taxonomy): Bacteria > Bacillota > Clostridia > Lachnospirales > Lachnospiraceae > Roseburia. The sequence goes on along the minus strand of JAZSCQ010000048.1, from coordinate 94,570 downwards.
TATTGGGGGTACCAAAGTAGGCGCTTTATTTGGAGAAGCGGTAGTTATCTCAAACCCACAGCTTAAACCAGATTTTCGTTATGCAATCAAGCAACATGGCGGTATGCTGGCAAAAGGTCGCCTTTTGGGTATACAGTTTGAGACCCTTTTCCAGGATGGTCTTTATTTTGAAATAGCAAAGCATGCGATGGATATGGCAGAACGTATTTCCAACAAATTTATGGAACTTGGAGTGGAATTTACAGTTGCTTCACCAACCAATCAAATCTTTGTTAGTCTGCCAAAGACAGCAATAGCGGAGTTGTCAAAAACATATAAATTTGAGCCAATGGGAACAAAAGATGATATTCATGATATGATTCGGATCTGTACCTCATGGGCTACAAAAGAAGAAAATGTAACAGCACTTCTTGCAGATATAGAAAGGGTTCTTGCATAATGAAAAAAATATTACTTATCGCAACGGGCGGTACAATTGCATCAAAAAAATCAGATAGCGGACTAAAACCACAGATTTCACCGGAGGAACTTCTTTCGTATATTCCATCAATTCAAGATGTATGCGAAGTTGACACGCTTCAGCTCCTTAGTTTGGATAGTTCCAATATGGAACCAAGACATTGGCGTATGATGGTAGAGTGCATCAAGGAAAATTATGAGAGATACGATGGATTTGTAATCGCGCATGGTACAGATACCATGGCATATACAGCAGCCGGTCTTTCTTATATGATCCAGAATTCTTCAAAGCCGATTGTAATTACTGGTTCTCAGAAGCCAATTGACATGGACATTACAGATGCCAAGACAAATCTTATGGATAGCTTTACTTATGCAGCAGACGATAAATCGCAGGGGATTGTTATTGTATTTGATGGCAAGGTAATCGCTGGTACTCGTGCAAAGAAGATTCGTTCAAAGAGCTATAATGCTTTTGATAGTATTGATTTTCCTGCGCTTGCTATATTGCAGGATGCTCAGATTATGCGATATATTCCAATGGAACCATACACTGAGCCTGTGAAATTTTACACACAGATGAATGAAAAAGTATTCTTGCTTAAACTGATTCCAGGCATTACACCAGAGATTTTAAAATATGTGTTTGAACATTACGATGCAGTTATCGTAGAAAGCTTTGGTGTAGGTGGTATTCCAAAATCTATTTCGGATGATTTTTATGGTCTTTGCAGACAGTATCCAGACAAGACGATTGTCATGGCGACACAGGTAGCGCATGAAGGCAGTGATATGACTGTTTATGAAGTGGGACATGAGATGAAAGAAATGTGTAGTTTCTTGGAGTCCTATGACATGACATTAGAATCGGTTATTGCAAAAACCATGTGGATGCTAGCGAATAAAGAGGTCTCAAAGGAGAATCAGGAAGATATTTTCTATAAAAATATTAACTATGATGTTATCTTTGGAAAAAACAGAAAATGTTAGTGGAAATATCGACTAAAATTTACGAAAAATTTTAGCACATATTCCAATTCACAACCCCTTAGGTTTGAAATATAATAGTATTTGGTAAATGCTAATCTATTTCAAATTTGAGGGGTATTTTTATTATGAAATCATTACAGACATACAATGGAAACGATCTTGGTGCGGTATACTCAAAACAGAGCACAAGCTTTCGTTTATGGGCACCAACCGCAGATCGTGTTCGTATCTGTTTCTATGCCACAGGGGATGGCTCAGAAGCAGTAGAAATACAGGATATGAAGCCAGATGAAGGAGGCACATGGCTATATGTAAAAGAAGGCGACTTACATCAGCTTTATTATACATATTTGGTTAACGTAAATGGCAAAGAACAAGAAACCAATGATCCTTATGGAAAGGCAACTGGTGTAAATGGCAAGAGAAGCATGGTTGTTAATCTTGACAAGACCAACCCAGAAGGGTTTGAAGAAGACCATGGACCAGCAGTTGCAAAATGGACCGATATCGTTGTATATGAATTGTCTGTTTTAGATACTACATCAGATGAAACCTGTAATGCAAAACACCCAGGGAAATATATTGGGCTTGTAGAGACAGGTACAAAGACGAAGAACGGTACTCCTACAGGTTTGGACCACATCCTAGACTTAGGGGTAACACACGTACAGATTATGCCAAGTTATGATTTTGGTAGTATCGACGAAAGCAAACCAGAAGAACCACAGTACAACTGGGGTTATGACCCAATTAACTACAATGTTCCAGAAGGTTCTTTCTCCACAGATCCATTCCACGGAGAAGTGCGTATCAAAGAATACAAGGAAATGGTACAGGGATTCCACAAGCATGGAATCGGCGTTATCATGGACGTGGTTTATAATCATACCTATGATATCGAAAACAACTGCTTCCAGAAATGTGTACCAGATTATTATTATAGAATGACAGAAGATGGTAAGTATTCTGATGCATCTGCATGTGGCAATGAAGTAGCATCTGACCATCCAATGGTTCGCAAGTTCATCATTGATTCCTTAAAATACTGGGTAAGCGAATACCACATCGATGGTTTCCGCTTCGATCTAATGGGTGTTTTAGATATCGAGACAATGAATATGGCTGCAGTAGAGCTTAAGAAAATCAATCCAGACATCATCATTTATGGTGAAGGCTGGACAGGTGGTCCATCTACTATTCCAGATAATGAGCGAGCACTCAAATGTAATGTACCAGCATTAGTAGATGTCGGCGCATTCTCAGATGATATCCGCGATACAATCCGTGGAGATGTATTTATCGAAGAAGAAATCGGTTTCATCAGTGGACGTCAGAATATGGAAAACGATATCCGTTACTCTGTAGTAGGTGCAACCAGACATCCAGAAGTAGACTATGACGCTTATAAATATAGCAAAGGACCATGGGCAAAGAACCCAGTGGATATCGTAAACTATATCTCTTGTCATGATAACCTTACACTTTGGGACAAAATTAGCGTATCTTCTCCAGATGCAACCGAAGAAGAGAAATTATCCATGAACCGATTAGGTGCAGGTATGATCTTTACCTCTCAGGGTATCCCATTCTTCTTATCAGGCGAAGAATTTGCTCGTACCAAACCAATCGAAGGTACAGATAAAGTATGTGAAAACAGCTATAACATGCCTTTCTTCACCAACGTAATGCGTTATGACAGATTGGAAGAATACAAAGACTTATGTGAATACTACAAGGGAATCATCGCATTCCGTAAAGCGCACGCAGGTCTTCGTTTAGGAACAGCAGAAGAAGTAAGAGAAGCTGTTCATTTCATCGACGGACTTCCAAAGAACGTCGTAGCATTTACAGTTACCACAGACGAAGAAACTATCTTCGTGGTATACAACGGTAACAAAGAAGTAGTAAAAGTTGCTTTACCAGAAGCAGGAGCTTGGGATATCTGCATTGATGACGACAAGGCTTCCGCAGAAGCGCTACGTACAACGATGGATGTAGAAGTAGAGGTACAGGGTGTAGCGTGTTTAGTAGCAGTAAAATAAAATAAAGTTTTTTGGGACGCTTCTCGTGAGAGAAGCGTCTTTTTTTGTTCTTTATTGGGACTAAAAATGAGTAATGGCATGTAACCTATTTGTGAGAAGGATTGTTGTATGTAATAGAAAAAAGAGTAAGTTAATATATGATGCATATAATAATCGAGATTTGTTAGAATTTTTGTTAGGTACGAATGTAGCGAGTATGTCAGTAGATTTTTTTATTGCAATGCTAGCTACAAAGTTTGGCGTTCCAGTTGAAGTTGCGACAGCTGCATTTGTTATTTCAGGTGATTTTAAATATACTTATGATGCGATAAATGAATATTTGTTTAAACAGGCATTTGATATAACAGATTCCGCATCTAAAGTTAGGATTGATTATACGACCATGAATGGATGGCCTGTAAATTATTATTATGAGTGGACAGGAAATTATGTTACAGATTCGCCATATCAAGAGTTCGAGTCTACATTCCATGCAGGGGTATATAGTCCATAAGTGTTTTAGCTAAAGTTTTCAAGAGGAGAAAAGGATCTAATGAAAAAGGTATTAGGTATATTATACTTTGTAGTGTGTGTGTGTGGCTCATTGTATGTTGAATTTTATAGGTTTAGCGAGAGAACTACAGAAAAAGATATATTTTTTGGGGCAATGCTTTTGTTGGTATTTGTACATAATACAATATGGATATGGGATGGAATTAAGTTATGTAGGCGAACGATAGAACTAGAGAAACAAGCTTGGGCTTGGATTAGAATTATGATATTAGTAAGTTGGATGTACAGGTATTTGGGGAATATATACATATATTTTTGTTGAATTGTATTATTTATTTCGCACGCGAAGAGTTTGCGTGCGATTTTTTTGTTGTTGTAAAAATTCACTTAACCTATTTTATGAAAACTTGTAACCGCTTTTGCTTCTTAACTGTTATAATATATATTGATAAGTGGAAAAATATAGATATACCAAACAGGAGATCAAATGCTAGCTTTATATTTGACGTTCATTGATGATGAAAGAGACAAAGATAAATTTGAAAAAATATATAATGAATATAAAAAACAAATGGTATATGTAGCATTGTCAATTGTGCATAATGAAACAGATGCAGAAGACATTGTGCATGATGTGTTTGTAAAGATTGCGACAAGACACATGAATACGATAAATCAGATATTAAATGAAACCGATTTGAGAAACTATCTGTTAAAGGCAACAAAAAATACGGCGTTGAACTGGAATGAAAAAAAGAAAAGAATGATATATGTTCCAACAGATGTAGAAGAGGGGGTAATAGATACTGATTTGTCAGATGATAGGTTTATTGAATATCTATGTCAAAAGGCAGAGTATGAGTGTGTGCTAAAGGCGATTAAGGTCTTGAATCCTAAATACAGAGATGTATTATATCACCACTTTGTGATGGAAATACCAGTACCACAATTAGCTAAATATTTAAATCAATCGGTATCTGCGACAAAGCAGCAATTAGTTCGTGGAAAGAAGAAACTATTACTATTGTTAGAAGGAGAGAAAGAAAATGGCAATGACTAGAACACAACTTAATCAAGTTTTTCGTGAAGCACTTATGTCCGAATTTGCAGATATTCCATGTGAGGAACAGATTAGTTTTGTGTTTTCAGAAAAGTTTGAACAGAAGATGAAAAAACTGATTGTGCGTCAGAAGAAGTCATATTGGAAATATGTGAATACTGCCAAGAAACGTGTTGCCATTGCTGTGATTTCCTTATTATCAGTTCTTATGGTAGCATTAAATAATGAGGAGGTAAAAGCCTCTATGTTGCAGTGGTGTGAAAATGTATATCAGGAGTATATCCACTATTACTTTGAAGGGGGAACAACGAGGGTAATTGAACATGAGTATCAGTTGACGATGATTCCGGAAGGGTTTGAAAAAGTTTACGAGCTGAAAGACCAAGAAACGATTGTTAGTGGATACGAAAATGCTTCAGGAGATTATATACAGTTGGAGCAATATGTAACGGAAGATTTTGAAACATATATTGATAATGAAAAAGGGAAGTGGAGTACGGTTACCATAGGTGATAAGGAAGTGAAATTGTGTGAACATATAGATTTAATGGCAGCAATGTGGATAGAAGATGGATACTATATGTTTTTAGTATATCACGGTTGTGATGATGTGGAAATAATAAAAGAGATAGTTGAGAATGTGAAGTAAATTAAGAAGAAGGACTCAGAGATGAGTCCTTCTTCTTAATTTAGAAAACTAATATGTAATTTCATCTTGACAAGTAATCGTGTCAGCAGAACCGCCCGTTCCATATACTTCGTATATAACAGTAGTTCGATATGTTCCACTGGAAGGCAGATTAAAGGTGCGAGTTCCGGTGTATCGATAGTTGTTTACAGTTTGTGTCCATTCATTATTTGTTGTGCCGATATCAACTCGTGTCCAGAAGATAAAGAGGAACTGTTTTTCTATGTATGTAGTAATTACAGCTTTATTTGTTTTGCCAGAAAAACCAGTATAATTATAATTAATATTCATTGTTCCACTACTGTTTACAGTTGTGGTTACATTGGCAGTGAGTACATTATTGTATCGTGGTGTAATTTCGCTACCATAAATTTTAGTAGAAGATAATGAAACGGTTACCAAGCAGATAAGAAGAATGAAAGATGGTAGTATTTTGTGTAATTTTGACATAATTTGCATCCTTTTTAGATGAAAAATTTAGTTATACTTGAATAACAGGTGAGAATAAAAAGAGGTTACAAATTTCTATGAAAAATATTTTGTGGAAATTTGTAACCTTTTTTATATGCAAAAGTGTTGTACATGTACAAAAGGGATTTGAATTAGGATTTAATCATAGAAAGGGGTGTTTCCAATGGCATTGTAGTAATGGTAGGTTGCGATAGACAAGGTAGGAGGAAGAAGCGTATGAAAACAAAATTAAGAAGAATTTCTTTCATAATGATAATAGTATTATTTTTTGTAACAATTTCTGCTTATATAAATGTAACAAAAGAGACCTTTTATGCCTCAGAAAGACAAATGGATAAGCAGGCAGTTGATTTTAAGAGTGATGAAGAAATGGTTGAATTAGCATTGGAATACTTCCCTGAATATTCAGAAAAAATTAATCATCCGGCATCAGTAGAGTCTGTGTTAGCAAACCAAACGCGTAGTAATGATTATTTGATGGTAAATGAAACAAAGAAAATCTCTGAAACTGAGCAAATTACATATCAAGAATATGCAAGTGGAAGAGCAAATATTATGTTTACTATAGATGAAAATATTACATTAACACAGAATGGTAGTGGTCGACAAATGTACAGAAGTCTTAATATTCAAGTATATAGTTTGTTTCTTCATGGGTCAATGTATATTGTTGGATTTGCATATACTATATACTATGATGGCTATGATCTTATTAATGATTTAGGTGATACAAGAGCAAGTTATTTGCCGGTTAATTTGGTGAATTATAAGATGAATGAAAATTCAAGTGGTCCAGCAACGGTAGTGTATTCAGCAGTATTTGAATATCCAGAGGGGTCATTTTTAGGTGGACTAACAGTTCCATGTGGACTTGAAATCACTGTAGGTGATAATGAATATTCAGCTGTGGCATATTAGAAATTTAGGTAGTGTTATGGTTATTTGTGCTTTTAATAAATATGTTTTTGCGTTATAATATATTTAAAACAATGAAGTGTCATTATATAAGGAGGGGGTATCATGTTGCTTAAATTTATGGTATGTGGACATATTGCTTTTGGAAATATAACATGGGAGCAACTTGGGTTGGTATTGTTATTCGCGATGGTTGGAGTCATTGCTGTTAATCTTCCATATTGGAAGCGGAAAGGTCCAGTTATAGAATGTCAGGCGACAGTAAAATCCAAACGTATGGAGTATTCCAATACGCCACAGATATATGCTCGAGGCAATCGATGGAATTTCTTGGTTTTGTTTGTAGATGAAAATGGAAAAGAAGTAGAACTACACACAAACGAAAATCATTATCATGAGCTAAGTGAGGGAGACACTGGGAAACTGGTTTATCAGAGAGATTTGATTATTAAATTTGATGCGTAAAACACATGCTACTATAGTAAAAAAGAAATTTAGTTAGAATTAAAGATTAGCCATATAGTTAGAAAATCGGGGTATATATATTCATTTAGAAGCCTTACGTAAGTACAGCGATAAATGAATATATATACCCCGATTTTCGTAGTTTAATGTGTATGTCTATTGATAAAGTCCGTTTTGTACTTAGAATACATAATCTTCTGACTGCTATATAATCCGAAATATCCAGAAAGCATATAACTAAATGCCACCGCCATCAGATAATATGGCATGCCATCGTATCCGAACAATTCAAAGCTAATCAGTAATGTGCTGATTGGACAGTTGGTTACGCCACAGAAGAGTGAAATCATACCAATCGCTGCACAAAACGATGGGCTAAGTCCGATGAACTGTCCTAAGAGACAGCCGAAGGTTGCACCTACGAAGAAGGTAGGCACGATTTCACCACCCTTATATCCAGCGCCGATGGTAAGTGCAGTAAAGAGCATCTTGAGTAAGAAAGCTTCTGGTACGACGTGCCCTTCAATTGCATGTTCAATGGTATGCATACCAGCTCCATTGTAATCATTGTTTCCAACTAACATCGTAAGAAGTACGACAGCACAGCCACCGACAAAAATACGAAGGTATCGGTTCTTTAGGAATTTCTTATACAGATGTTCTATCTTGTGTAAGAATACACAGAATCCCATACTAAGGAATGCACAGATAGAAGCCAGTAACACAATCTTAAGGGATGGTACAAGCTCAAGTTCAGGAATTCCTGTTACGTGGAAGGCTTCGCCTGCTACACCAAGATATACTGCGATTCCGTGAGCTACGAGAGAGCTTACCACACATGGAACCAAAGCCATGTAGTACATAACGCCGACACTTACCATTTCCATTGGGAAAATAGCAGCTGCCATTGGCGTTCCGAATAGAGTGGAGAACGCAGCACTCATACCACACATAATAACTACATGAGTATCTTTTTCATCGAACTTAAACAGTTTTCCAAGAGAATTACCAATACTTCCACCAATCTGAAGTGCGGCACCTTCTCTACCAGCTGAACCACCAAAGAGATGGGTCAGGGTGGTTGAGATAAAAATGGATGGTGTCATACGTAGTGGAATTCGGTCTCCAGAATGTACGGCAGAAATAACAAGGTTGGTTCCACCATCATTATCATTATGGAATAAATGATAAAGTCCTACGATTGCAAGTCCTGCAAAGGGAAGCAGGTAGATAATCCATGGATTTTGCTCACGTAATGTAGTCACATGGGCAAGTAGGAAATAAAATGCGCTACCCACAAGGCTTACAACTGCACCTGTTATGGTAGCAAAGACCACCCACTTGGCTGTCACCAAAGTGTTTTTTAGAAGTGGTCGAATATTTTGTATGTAATATTTTTTCATAATTAACACCTCGTCTTATGAAATAATACTACCAAAGCAGGTTGAAAACAACAAAAATCAACGGAAAAAACTCGAAAAAATCCGAAATGTTAGGTTGTAAGTACCGTCAAAGAGTGATAAAATATACACAGGTTTAAAATCAGGAGGGAATACACATGAGAACAAGTGGCGTGTTAATGCCTATTTCATCATTACCATCGCCTTATGGTATTGGTACAATGGGTAAAGCAGCAAGAAAATTTGTTGACTTTTTAAAGAAAGGTGGCCAGACCTATTGGCAGATTCTTCCAATCAGTCCAACAAGTTTTGGTGATTCACCATATCAGTCATTCTCAAGTTTTGCAGGCAACCCATACTTCATCGATTTAGAATTGCTTGTAAAAGACAAATTATTGACAAAGAAAGAATGCGAGTCATATCCATGGGGAGATAATGAAACAAGAGTTGATTATGGTATCATGTATCAGTCTCGTTATGCATTACTTCACAAAGCATATGACCGTTTTATAAAGAAGATTCCACAGGAATTCTGGGATTTCTGTTGGGTAGAGGGTTGGTGGTTAGAAGACTACTCACTCTTTATGGCACTTAAAGATGCAAATGGTGGTGCAGCATGGTGTACATGGGAAGAAAAATACAAATATCGTCACGATGATAAAATGCACTTATTCAAAGAAGAATTCAAAGAAGGTATGCAGTTCTACAAAATGCTTCAGTTCCTTTTCTTCAAGCAGTGGAGAGATTTGAAAGCATATGCAAATGAAAACGGCATCCAGATTATTGGTGATGTGCCAATTTATGTTGCATATGATAGTGCAGATGTATGGGCAAATCCAAATGAATTCTATTTAAATAACTTAAGAGAGCCAATCGATGTAGCAGGATGTCCTCCAGATGCATTCTCTGCCGATGGACAGCTCTGGGGCAACCCATTATTCCGTTGGGATGTAATGAGAAATAATGGTTATGATTGGTGGACAAAACGTATTTCTGCGATGTCTAAATTATATGATATCGTACGTATTGACCATTTCAGAGGTTTCGATTCTTACTTTGCTATTCCTGCACAGGATACAACAGCTAGGAATGGTGAATGGAGACAGGGGCCAGGTATGGATCTCTTCCGCGTATTAGAGCAGAAACTTGGTAAGCTTCCAATCATTGTAGAAGACCTTGGTTTCTTAACACCTTCTGTAAAACAGTTGTTAAAAGATTCAGGATTCCCAGGAATGAAGGTTATTCAGTTCGCATTTGACTCTCGTGAAGAGACAAACTATTTACCACATACATATACACAGCATTGTGTAGTATATACTGGAACACACGACAACGATACAGTTATAGGATGGTTAAAGACAGCGCCTAAGAAGTCAATCGAATATGCCAAAGAATACTTACAGCTTACAGAGGAAGAAGGCTACAACTGGGGGCTTATGAGAGCGGCTTGGGCATCTGTAGCTGATATGGCAATTATTCCAATGCAAGATCTCTTAGAACTTGGTTCAGAAGCACGTTTAAATACACCATCTTCACTTGGTATTAACTGGCAGTGGAGAGCTACAGAAGAACAGATTGGTAAAGATTTGGCAAAGAAAATTCGCGGCTATGCAGAATTATATGGCAGATTAAATCCACATAATGTAAAATAATTTAATGTAAACAAAGAGATTTCGTAATCATGCAGTTATGCATGGTTATGGAATCTCATAGACTTTATGGATAAGAAAAGTGGTGTAGTAATTATGTATCATTTTATAGTGAACTTAAATTCCCGTACAGGAAAAGCAAGAAAGATTTGGGAAGAGTTAAGACAGGAGTTAGAACGTCGTGAAGTGCTCTATGTGCTTCATGAGACTAAGTATGCTGGTCATGCAATTGAGATTTCCAGAAAGCTGGTAAAGACAGCAGACGAACCAGTAAAGATTATCGTTATTGGTGGTGATGGCACTTTTAATGAGGTAATAAACGGCGCACGTGATTACCAGAAGCTTATTCTTGGATATATTCCTACAGGCTCAGGAAATGATCTTGCAAGAGGATTAGCACTTTCAACGGAACCGATGGAAAACTTGAATCGTATTCTGGATTCAAAAGAATACATGAACATGGATTTGGGATGTATCTCATGGGATGATGGAGAGAGCAAGAAGTTCTTCGCAGTAAGTGCAGGTGTAGGTGTAGACGCGGATGTTTGTCGTCTTGCATTGACATCGACACTCAAGAAAGTCCTGAATAAGATTGGGTTAGGTAAGCTCACTTATGCAATTTTAACGCTTCAGTCCCTTTTTGCTATGCCACCTATGAATGCGCATATTGTTGCAGATGGAGTTGACTATGGTATTATGGACAAGGTTACTTTTATCGCACTTATGAATCATAAATGCGAGGGGGGCGGTGTTCCAATGTCACCAAATGCGGATGCGCATGATGGTAAATTGTCTATGTGCTGTATTCATGGAATCGGTAAATGGAAATGTTTATCATTGTTTCCTTCTTTGTTAGGTGGAAAACATACTGGTCATGATGCTTATCTGGGCGTAGATTTTAAGAATGCGGATATCGTCTTAAAAACTCCAAACGTATGGCATACCGATGGCGAAATGAGTACATATAATACCGTAATGCATGTGGAATGTCTTCCAGGTGCAATTAAACTTATGAAATAACGAACTAGTTTGTAACACAAACCACCGCGCGGAAGTTGAGGATATCTCTGAAAACAACGCGAGTCGCGCGAACAATTATCTATACATAAAAAGTTGTTGCTGGGATACCACTTTTTCATTTTTGGGGTATCTGTAGACAAACTTTTGATGTATAGATAATTTTTTTGCCTAATTTGGTATCTCGGGAGTAAATTTTTGTGTATAGAATTCAGGCGGACTGCATATGTTTAGGTATGAATATATGCGTGGAGGAATTGGATATGGATATATATAAGGACATTGCTAGTAGGACAGGTGGAGAGATTTACATAGGGGTGGTGGGCCCCGTGAGAACTGGCAAATCCACATTTATTAAACGTTTCATGGATTTGTTTGTTCTGCCATATATGGAAGACGGGCCTTTAAAAGAACGGACCATTGATGAACTGCCACAATCGTCCCAGGGGAAAACGATTATGACGACAGAACCAAAGTTTATCCCGCAAAATGGTGTAGACATCCGTATGGATGACAGTACCGATGTAAAAGTGCGCTTAGTCGACTGTGTTGGTTTTGTTGTGGATGGTGCAAACGGACATATGGAAGGTGAAAACCAGCGTATGGTGCGTACTCCATGGTTTGCAGAGGAGATTCCATTTGAGGATGCTGCCAAAATCGGTACACTAAAGGTTATCAAGGAGCATGCAACCATTGGAGTTGTTGTCACCACAGATGGAAGCTTCGGGGAAATTGCTAGACCTAGTTACATAGATGCGGAGGAATGCACCATTGCTGAGATGGAAGAAACAGGAAAACCGTATATTATCCTTCTTAATAGCGAACGCCAATATAGTAGCGAAACAGAAGAATTGCGTGCATCTTTAGAAGAGAAGTACGGACGTCCTGTAATTGCAGTTAACTGTAAGCAGATGCAGAAAAGTGATATCGTGCGAATCCTAGAAAGTGTGTTACTCGAATTTCCAGTCAGTACAGTAGAATTCTTTATTCCAAAATGGACAGAGATGCTGGACAATGAGCATCCTGTGAAAAAAGAACTCATCGCCTATGCAATGGATTGGCTTGGTAGGGTAACGAAGATGCGTGATTTGTATGATGATACAGGTGAGGTAATCTCTTGCAAGGATAATGAAATGAGTCTTTGTAATCCTTTTATCCGTAAAGTACGTACAGCAGATGGAACAGTAGAGCTTCGCTTAGATGTTGATGATAAATACTATTATGACTATTTAAGTTTGATTGCAGGGGAACCGGTTACCAGTGAATATCAGCTTATTCATATGATTCAGACCCTTTCGGAGAAGAAACAGCAGTATGAGAAAGTAGAGGATGCTATGAATAGTGTAAGTGCACGCGGATATGGCGTAGTATCTCCAACGCTTTCGGACATTACCATGGAAGAACCAGAGCTTATTACACATGCGGGCAAATATGGAGTTAAGATTCGAGCTACCTCTCCATCTATTCACATGATTCGAGCCAATATTGAAACCGAGATTGCACCAATCGTAGGAAATAAGGAGCAGGCAGAAGACCTTATTACCTATATCAAGGACGGGGAATACTCTGCAGATGGTGTATGGGGAACTAACATTTTTGGCAAATCTCTTGGCGATATGATGGAAGATGGAATTCGTGATAAAATCAGTAAAATGGACGACGAATGTCAGACACAGTTGCAGAATACGATGCAAAAGATTGTGAATGATAATAATGGTGGATTGGTTTGCATCATTATTTAGATAATGATAAAAAACGACTCAGTTTTTATTAATACTGGGTCGTTTTTTATTGACATGCCGGTTTATCCGTGATAGACTAAAAGCAAGAAGTGGTTTATTGCAAGTAAACCAATATAAAGGAGGATGATGAAATGAGTGAGAAAAATGAGGTTCGATTGGCATTTGTAGAATCAAATTTTGCAGATATTATATGGGAAAATGAACCGGTAGCTTCCGGAGAATTGGTAAAGCTTTGTGAAGAGAAATTAAACTGGAAAAAGTCTACCACATATACCGTATTACGTAAATTATGTGAAAGAGGAATCTTTCAAAATCAAAATGGTGTTGTAACCTCTATTTTATCAAAAGAAGAGGTACAAGTTGCACAAAGCGAACAGTTTCTTTCAGAGACTTTCGGTGGTTCGCTTCCAGCATTTATTGCCGCCTTTACCAGTAAGAACAAATTGTCGCAGGAGGAAATCGCACAGATATCGAAGATGATAGATAAGATTGGGGAGGTGTAGATATGGAAGGTTTGTTTTTACAGATTTTAAATATGAGCGTATCTGCCAGCTGGCTTATTTTAGCGGTTATCCTAATCCGTTTGTTATTGGGCAAGGCGCCAAAAGGATTACGCTATGTATTGTGGGCATTGGTAGGGATACGCCTTTTGTGTCCAGTGTTTATCGAAAGTGATTTTAGCTTAGTACCAAGTGCTGAGACATTTGAGGAAGAAAGTGTGAATTCGGATATGCCGGAGATTCATTCAGGAGTAGCATTTTTGGATGAAATGATAAACCCAGTGCTACCTACAACACCTAACGTTCCTAGCGTGGAGAATGTAGTGGGAAATGATGTAGCACAAGATGATTTGCTACAACACGGAAGTGCACAAAATAATGCAACGCAAAATGATGTTACATCAGAGGAAAGTGTTAGCCCAATGATAATGCTGTCGTGGGTTTGGTTAATAGGTATTTTGGGAATGCTTGGGTATGCATTGATTTCCTATATGCGTTTAAGGGAAACGGTGAAGCCTTCTATGCAGTTAGAGGATAATCTGTGGATTTGCGATGAAATTCAGTCTCCATTTATCATGGGACTTGTTAACCCAAGGATTTATATGCCTTCCTATGTCGGTGAAGAACACAAGCCATATATCGTGGCACATGAAATGGAGCATTTAAGATATCGAGATCACTGGTGGAAACCATTAGGTTTTGCTATATTGGCAATCCATTGGTTTAATCCACTCGTTTGGGTGGCTTACATCCTGATGTGTCGAGATATTGAGCTGGCTTGTGATGAACGAGTGATACAGGTAATGGGAGTAGAGGAAAAGAAGAATTATTCCAAGAGTTTATTGCTTTGTAGTAATCCTAGACATTTTATCTCTGCTTGCCCGGTAGCATTTGGAGAAGTAGGAGTGAAGGAACGTATCAAGAGAATTGTGGACTACAAGAAACCAGCGGTATGGGCTGCTGGGCTTGGTATCGTAGTTTGTGTGGTTATTGCAATCTGTTTTATGACCAATCCGAAGGAAGTACCAAGCGATAATACGGAAGGAATAGAAGGTACCGAGGAAACTGAAGTAGAACAGGTGGAGGTGGGACCTATAGATGAGTCTACATTGCAGTGGTTTGAAACAGAGTTCTTTAACAATAATGAAAATCTTATAGTAAATATGTTTTTAACCAGTGAATATAATAGTCCTGCTGATATTGACTTGCATCATGTGTTCTATGGCGGTGCAACTGGTATGTCAACAAATGTTTCTCAAGATGAAATTCGATTGTTAGAACAGAAATATGATACTGTGATAGAATTAGATGTTGCAAAAGTTACTAGAAAAGAAATGGATCAGATTTTGAAAAAATATATCGGTCTCAAACGTAAAGAAACGAATCAAATAAATTTGAACAATCTATATTATTTAGAAGAATATGATGCATTTTATAACCTCGTAGGTAATGCATTAGGAAATACTATAGGAGGTGAGATAGTACCCAGATATGTTATTATAGAAGGGGTACGTAATGAAAATGGTACCATAACATTGCAATATTATGATGCGTTTAGCTCGTATAAACGTGTTAGTGAGGTAACTTTGCGAGAAAAAGATGGAAACTATTATTTTGTTTCAAATGTTATTATAAAGAAATTAGTTAATGTAGACGTTGGTGTTAGTGACGAAGAACTTACGCCAATGCAGAAAGTATTATTTAACAAGGTGGCATTTAGTTCAGACTGTTGGATAGGAGATATAGAAGGTATCTATTGGAGTGTTTATCGGGATGATTATAGGAAATATGTACATTTCTTTAATGTGGATTTAGATCATGATGGTGTAGATGAAGTTTGCGTGGAATATTCTTCAGGAGATATTTTAATCCTTCATGAGGAAGATGATGCGGTTTATGGATATCCATTCGAGTATAGACCTTTTCATCCAGTTTATAAGGACGGTACTTTTTGTGGAAGTAGTAGCGCTGCACTCGGTAATTTTAATGGAAATGTAAGTTTTGAAAAGGATGCATTTTCGTTTGAAATAATTACATCAACAGAATATGAGACTGATGGTTCGGTTCATTATTATAAAGCTGGCCATCAATATGGTGGAGAAGGCGCTGGTATCGAAATCACCAAAGAAGAGTACGACGAGATTATGTCGAACTATGCTATGGAGGAAGTAGAGCGCTATGCATTTACCATAGATAATATTTTGAAATATGTCAAATAAGCAATGACTTAGAGTTATAAAGAAAGAGAGGCAATTTACAGCCTCTCTTTTTGTTAATACCCTAGATGCTTCAAAAATCCTTCGCACCCTTTAACAATTTCCTTATACGTTACATCGAACCCACCACTGTACCAAGGATCATCGATATCACCTGGAGTATCGGTGTAGTCAAGTAGCAGAGATACTTGATTTGTTAATTCCTCGCCAAACTCACGACGAATATTGCGAAGATTGTACTGTTCCATAGCGATCAGATAATCATATTCTATGAAATCTGCTTTTACCAGCTTGCGGGCAGAATGTCCTTTACAGCTGATATCATGGCGAGCCAGTTCCTGGCGGGCAGGTGGATAAACAGGATTTCCAATTTCTTCATAGCTGGTAGCACAGGAATCTACAACAAAATCATCTGCAATCCCACGTTTTTCTATCATATCTTTAAAAATATATTTTGCCATAGGAGAGCGACAAATGTTTCCATGGCAGATAAAATTTACTTTAATCATACTAATTCCTCCAAAAGAAATTCTTGTTTTATTTTAACATATTTCATCCGTGTAAGCACTAGAAAAATAGAGCATACTTTGATAAAATGTAACTGTTTAGGGACAAGCCAATTTTAAAATGGAATGGAGCAAATGAGATATATGTTAAAGATATCCGATTTAAAAGGTAGATTCATAAATATGCATACCCACACCACACGCTGTCAACATGCAAAGGGCACAGACCGTGAATATGTGGAAAGTGCGATAGAAGCTGGTATGGATGTGCTCGGTTTTTCCGACCATGCCCCATATTTATTCCGCGAAGACTATGTGTCGCCAATTCGTATGCGAATGGACGAACTGGAAGGGTATGTGGATTCTGTGCTTTCTTTGAAAAAAGAATACGAAAAGGATATTGCGATTTATTGTGGTTTGGAAATGGAGTATTTTGCTGCATTTTTTGACAAGACGATGGCAGAGATTGAAAAATATCCAATCGACTATTTTATTTTGGGACAGCATTTCTATGATCAGGAAGAGGGCTGGCACAGTCCAAAACGTGCCTGGGAAGACGAAGAGCATTTAGCTAAGTATGTAGAGCATGTTATGACAGGAATTCAGACAGATAAATTCCTTTATGTGGCACATCCAGATATCATGTGTTTTACAGGAACACCAGAGATTTATCGTAAACACATGCTGCCACTCATTCAGGAGATGAAGCGTCGTGATATGCCAATTGAAATCAATATGAATGGCTTCCGAGATGAGCTACATTATCCGACACCAGCTTTTATTGATATGGCTGTGGAATGTGGTTGTGATTTTATTATTGGTATGGATGCCCACCATCCAAAACTGCTTCGGGACTGGGAAAACTATGAATTATGCAAGAAACTGGTAACAGACCGCGGTGGGAATCTGATTTGTGCTAAGGAATAGGACTATGAAACTGACAACATTATGTTATATAGAAAAAGACGATAAGTATCTGATGCTTCATCGTGTGAAAAAAGAAAACGACTGCAACAAGGACAAGTGGATTGGAGTAGGTGGAAAGTTTGAAGAGGGTGAAAGTCCAGAGGAATGTCTGCTTCGTGAGGTAAAAGAAGAGACGGGACTGACACTGACTAGCTATCGTTTCCGTGGAATTGTCACTTTCGTATCGGACGAGTGGGAAGGCGAATACATGCACCTTTTTACTGCAGATGCATACGAGGGAGAACTGCCAGAGCAAGAAATGGCCGAATGTAGTGAAGGAAGACTTGAATGGGTGCCAAAAACGGAAATAGAATCCCTAAACCTGTGGGAAGGGGACAAGGTGTTCCTTAGACTTTTGAATGAAAGAGAAACTTTCTTTTCATTAAAACTTCGATATGAAGGAGAAACATTGGTTGAGTCGGTATTATATGGAGCATAAAGAATAGAGTATAGATTTGTGAGGTTTACAGAAGATGCAGATTACATTTTTACATCACAGTAGCTTCCTGGTGGAAGTAGATGATAAGGTTTTAATTTTTGACTATTTTGATGGAGACAAGGTAAACGGTTTTACCTTTACAGGCAAGATTCCTGAGTACGAGCCAGATACCAAGATATATATGTTTGCCAGTCATAGCCATAAGGACCATTATGATATGGATATTCTTCGTATGGCAGAAAAGTATCCAAATATCAAATATATTTTATCCAAGGATATCAAAATCAGTCCAAACTTTTTGAAAAAGCATGGCATTGATCCAAAGGTACGAGAAAAAGTGACCTTTGTTGCACCGGAGAAAAAATATAAAGTAGATGATTTGAATATCAAGACACTACGTTCTACTGATGCGGGTGTGGCATACTATGTGGAGAGTAATGGTGTGGCTATGTATCATGCGGGAGACTTGAATGAATGGATTTGGGATGGTATTGGAGAGTTAACCAATGGGGTACAAACGCGAAATTACAAGTTCCAGATTCGTCAGCTGGCAGGCTTACCAATTAATGTTGCCTTTGTGCCAATGGACCCACGTCAGGGCAAGTATATGTACAGTGG
The DNA here is from genome assembly GCA_045530745.1 of Agathobacter sp. GTDB lineage: Bacteria > Bacillota > Clostridia > Lachnospirales > Lachnospiraceae > Roseburia. Next base: position 75,935 of record JAZSCQ010000048.1, on the reverse strand, counting down.
ATTTGATTTCTTTATGAAAGAAACCGAAGCAGAGCTGGTATTCCCAATGCACATGTGGCAGGATTACTCACCGATTGCTGGATATAAGGGTAAAATCTCCAATATCGGCATGGCAGACCGTGTGATGGACATTGAAAGAGAGAATCAGGTGTTTCTAATTGCTGAACAATAATAGGTAAAACTTATTCCATATATGGGTGAAAATGAAAAAAATATCCTAAATATAGGGCAAAAGCCGTTGAAATATGGGAAAGAATGATTTATAATTACAAGATAAGACGGAGGTAACAAGTATGATGGAATTTCTTATGTGTATCGGAGAATATTTAATCAAAGCATTGTTTTATGCAGCAGTAGCAGGATTAGGTGCATTTATTGGAATTAAGATGCGCAAAAATTCTGATGCAAAAAAAGCCGCCGCCACAACTGAAGAGTAACAGTTCAGACGCGCCATTCGCAAAATCGCATCTACGATGCTTTCTCGCTGCGTTGCAGCTAATTTTGCTCATAATCGGGCGCTCAGTTCATGACAAATGTTACAGACACATTCATGCGAGCATGGTGTGTCTGTAACATTTGTCATGGCTGAACTGTTAGTATAAAATCTAGCCATGTCCATGACATGGCTAAAGCTATGTTTACAACACATTACAAAATGGAGGAAATAGAAATGAAAAAGAGTTTAGGCGTAAATGAATTACGTAGAATGTATCTTGAGTTTTTTGAGAGCAAAGATCATTTAGCAATGAAGAGCTTTTCACTTGTTCCACACAATGATAACAGCTTATTACTTATCAATGCTGGTATGGCTCCTTTAAAACCATACTTCACAGGACAGGAAATCCCACCACGTAACCGTGTGACAACCTGCCAGAAATGTGTCCGTACAGGTGATATCGACAATGTAGGTAAGACAGCACGTCACCTTACATTCTTCGAAATGCTTGGTAACTTCTCATTTGGTGATTACTTTAAAGAAGAAGCTATCGAATGGTCATGGGAATTCTTAACAAAGAACCTTGGCTTAGAAGAAGACCGTCTTTACCCATCTATCTACGGTGAAGATGATGAAGCATTTGAAATCTGGACCAAGAAAGTAGGCGTTCCAGCAGAAAAGATTACACGTTTCTATCGTGACCCTGAAACAGGTGCATGTGACAACTTCTGGGAACACGGCGCTGGTCCATGTGGTCCATGTTCAGAAATCTATTATGATAGAGGCGAAAAATATGGTTGTGGCAGCCCTGACTGTAAAGTAGGCTGTGAATGTGATCGTTTCATGGAAGTATGGAACAACGTATTTACACAGTTCGAAGGTGATGGCAAAGGCAATTACGTAGAGCTCGCTCAGAAAAACATCGATACAGGTATGGGCTTAGAGCGACTTGCAACAGTTATGCAGGATGTAGACTCTGTATTTGATATTGATACAATGAAAGCAATTCGTGACAAAATCTGTGAAATGTCAGGTAAAACATACCAGACAAACGAAAATGACGATATCTCTATTCGTCTTATCACAGACCACATCCGTTCTTCAACATTCCTTGTATCAGACGGTGTAATGCCTTCTAACGAAGGTCGTGGATATGTACTTCGTCGTCTCATTCGTCGTGCAGCTCGTCACGGACGTATGCTTGGTATCGACGGAACATTCCTTGCTCGTCTTTCTGAAACTGTAATCGCAGAAAGCAAAGACGGTTATCAGGAATTAGAAGATAAGAAAGCCTTTATCTTCAAAGTTCTTACACAGGAAGAAGAACAGTTTAATAAAACAATCGACCAGGGGCTTGCTATCCTTAGCAAAATGATGGAAGAAACAAAAGCAGAAGGAAAGACTGTTTTATCTGGAGAAAACACATTCAAGCTCTACGATACTTATGGATTCCCAGTAGACTTAACAGGCGAAATCCTTGCAGAAGATGGCTTTACATATGATGAAGCTGGCTTCAAGGCTTGCATGGAAGAACAGAGAACCAAAGCTCGTAACGCTCGTAAAGTAACCAACTATATGGGTGCAGACGCTACAGTTTACGAAGAACTTGACCCATCTATCACATCTGAATTCGTAGGATACGATAGACTTACACATACATCAAAGGTTTCTGCCCTTACAACAGAAACAGCAGTTGTAGAAGCTTTAGCAGAAGGCGACAACGGAACAATCATCGTTGACGAAACTCCATTCTATGCAACTATGGGTGGTCAGCAGGGTGACAAGGGTATCATCCGTACAGCAAACGGTGAATTTAAAGTAGTAGATACAGTGAAATTACTTGGTGGTAAAGTAGGACATATCGGACAGATGGTTTCTGGTATGATTTCCAACGGAGAAGAAGTAGAACTCGTAGTAGATAAAGAATTACGTGCAAAAACCTGTCGTAACCATTCTGCAACACACTTACTTCAGAAAGCACTTCGTGAAGTGCTCGGCTCTCACGTAGAACAGGCTGGTTCTTACCAGGACGGCGACAGAACTCGTTTCGACTTCTCTCATTTCTCAGCAATGACAGCAGAAGAAATCGCCAAAGTAGAAGCTATTGTAAATGAACAGATTGCTCTTTCTACACCAGTTATTACAGAAGTTATGTCAGCTGACGAAGCTAAGAACAGCGGTGCAATGGCCCTCTTCGGAGAAAAATACGGCGAATCTGTTCGCGTAGTTAGCATGGGAGACTTCTCAAAAGAACTTTGTGGTGGTACACATGTATCTAACACAGCTGAAATCACAGCATTCAAGATTATCTCTGAAAGTGGTGTAGCAGCAGGTGTACGTCGTATCGAAGCCCTCACAGGCAGCAACGTATTTGCTTACTACAAAGAAATGGAAGAAAAATTAAATGCAGCAGCAAAAGTAGTAAAATCTACTCCAGCTAACCTGATTGAAAGATTAGAAAGCCTTATGGCAGAAGTAAAAGCACTTTCATCTGAAAATGAATCTTTAAAGAGCAAAGCTGCAAAAGATGCACTTGGCGATGTAATGGATCTGGTAAAAGAGATTAAGGGTGTGAAAGTTCTCGCTACATCTGTAGATGGTGTAGACATGAACGGACTTCGTGACCTTGGCGACCAGCTCAAAGAAAAGCTTGGCGAAGGTGTCGTAGTTATCGCTTCTTCTTGCGATGGCAAAGTTAACCTTATCGCTATGGCAACAGACGAAGCTCAGAAAGCAGGAGCACATGCTGGTAATCTTATCAAAGCAATCGCAGGCAAAGTTGGCGGTGGCGGCGGTGGTCGTCCAAACATGGCTCAGGCCGGTGGCAAAAACCCAGCTGGCATCCCAGATGCAATCGCAGAAGTAGCAGTTGCTCTTGAAGGAATGATTAAGTAAGGTAAAAACATATAGAATATATTTTAGCATTTTATTTTTCAATGTATTTATGGATTTCCGAGGATATATTTGTTAGAAAAGGCGACGTTAAGTGAAACGTGGAGCCGTTCTAACTAAATATATCGAGGAAATCTTGATAAAGTGCTTGACAAAATAGAAAATCTTGCTAAAATATATAACGTTAGTGCAATTATTATTGCCTTACAGTTGAATCCACAACTGGAGGGAGGTTAGGTTAGATGTCAAGCGTAGTAGTTAAAGAAAACGAAACTTTAGATAGCGCATTACGTAGATTTAAAAGAAACTGTGCAAAAGCAGGTATCCAGCAGGAGATTCGTAAACGTGAACATTACGAAAAACCATCAGTAAAGCGTAAAAAGAAATCTGAAGCAGCTAGAAAGAGAAAATTTAACTAATTTTTGAATCTAAACAAAAGTTCAAGGGACTTCGTGAAAACGAGGTCCCTTTTTTGTAGTTCAAATACTATGAGTCCTTATCCACGTATGTGTCTGGTAGATTACAGTTCTCGTTATAAGACCTAATTTTATATGCATAATCAGGTGAATTATGTCAAAAATTTCGCTGTTTGCGTGAAAGGATTCCCTTATTAAGTCATTGTATTTTAAATTTCCCCTTTATATAATCTATTTGTAAGCTTACAAAATAGAATTGTAAAAAGAGGTAACAAAAATGGAATTAGGAAATAAAATCAAATCCCTTCGTTTAAAAGCTGGACTTACACAGGAGAAACTTGCAGATGAATTAAATGTGAGCTTTCAGACTATTTCAAAATGGGAAAATAATGTATGTGCACCTGATATTGCAATGCTTCCCAAGTTATCCGTGTTTTTTGGTGTTACAATAGATGAATTATTTGATTTGACAAGTTCACAAAAGATAAAACGCATTGAAAACATGTTGGATATGGAATATGAATTACCTTATAATACATTTGTAGAAACGATAGATTTTTTGAAAGAGCAGCTAGAAGTGCATGAAGACAAAGGAAAAATCTATGGTATGATTGCCCATGTATATCATCATCGAGTAGTAAGTGATTGCGATAAGGTGGCAGAGTATGCAAAAAAATCAATGAGAGAGAAACCAGAAGTGAAGGATTGCCAGTGGTTGCTTGATAAAGCAGAAGGTGCTGTTGTCGCAGATTGGAATTTCGCAAATCATCTAAAGACGATTCGTTTTTTCAAGGAACAAGTGGAAAATTACCCACAAATTGCTAGAAACTATTTATACTTAATGGATAACTTGCTCGGAGACAACCGTACGAAAGAAGCCAAGAAATATCTACAAAGCTACCGTACGTTAGAAGGACATAAAGAATTTTTAGTTCCTTATTATGAAGCTTTGATTGCGATTACAGAGCACGATGTCGCACTTGCAGAACAGAAAATAGGGGAATTAAAAGAAGAATATGCTGAAGATGAGGGAGCACTATTTGCAGTGGCTGATTATTATGCTAGCCAGTGTGACTATGCGGCTGCAATTCAGTATTATGAAAGGAGTTATGAGTTAGGTGAGAAACCAAGATTCTATGATCCTTTACATGGAATCGCTCTCATTTATGAAATTCAAGGAAAATACGCAGAAGCAGTAAAAACCTATGATCGCATTTTGCAAAATCTGGCTGAGGAATGGAACTTTACTGAGGGAGAACCAGTAAATGTTATTTTGAGAGAAAAACAGCGTTTGGTGGAAATGATGTAATATATGAAAATATGAGGCTTATATCAGAAGTGGTATAAGTCTTTTGTTTTTGTGTGGAAATGATGATATAATGGAAGAAACTTTAATTTGGATTAATTGAGGGGTATTATGGCTAAGATAATGCAATTTATTTCAGTTATCAGTTTAATTATGACAATCACATTTGCGTTGCTATATCAAGTTATAAGTAATGACATAGTGTTTTCACTGATGATTACTTTTGGAACAATAATGTATCATTTTGTCATTCGACTGTTAGCTGGTGGACTAATAAATTTTTTTATGAGGAATCAGGCTGATTATACCCAAAAGTGGTTTTATATATCTGATATGGAATTGAAATTTTATCAAGCCATCAAAGTAAAAAAATGGAAAAATAAAATGCCAACCTATAGTGAAGATACTTTTGATGTATCAAAACATACATGGGATGAGATTGTTCAGGCGACATGCCAATCGGAACTGGTACATGAATTAAATGTAATTTTAAGTTTTGTTCCAATCTTAACATCTTTATGGGTTGGAGCATTTGAAGTGTTTTTTATTACTTCAATAATAAGTGCAGGTTTTGATTTGCTGTTTGTGTTCATGCAAAGGTTTAATCGTTCACGAATTATGAAGATGATGACAACGAAATACCATGAAAATGCAACAAGTAAACATTTATTAGATAACGGAACTCGTGAAGAGTTCGACCGTGAGCTGGAGGCTTTATTACAAAAGGCAGAGGCACTAATTCCAGAGGAGCTATTACCTGATTTACCATATATGAAAGATGCGCCAGATGTACATGATTGGTATATGTTTGAACATGAATTGTGGGGCGTTGGCGAGGAAATAAGACAGCTTACCTTAAAATATAAAAAAAAGTTTGATAAAAGCCAACTTGATAGAATTGTCAATATTTGTTTGGATAAAAGAGCAAAGAGGGGAAGACAGAGTTTTGTCTTGCTTTTAGGAAGAAAGCAGTACGCAGGTTATGCAGATAAAATAGTAACCATTCTACAAGATGAGGATGTAGATGGACATGTTATTAATACTTTGTACAAAATGCAAGCTGGACAGTATGTCGAATTGATGAAACCGTTTTTAAATCATAAGCGTACTTGGATTAAGAATGAGGCAAAAAGATTTATAAATAAGTTTGAGCAGAAAGATTAGAAGATTTGAGGGGCTGGTTGGATGAGTTGTTTTAAAACAAAGATGTTGTACGGATGAGAGGTGAATATATTTGAAGAAAAAAGTAGCATTTATATGTGTACATAATTCATGTCGTAGCCAGATAGCAGAGGCATTAGGCAAGCATTTGGCATCGGATGTTTTTGAAAGCTATTCAGCTGGAACAGAGACAAAACCACAAATCAATCAGGATGCAGTTCATATCATGAAAGAACTATATGGAATTGATATGGAACAGACTCAGTATTCTAAACTGATTTCGGATATTCCAGATCCAGATGTGGCAATTTCTATGGGCTGTAATGTAGGCTGTCCATTTATTGGCAGAGCATTCGATGATAACTGGGGATTGGAAGATCCTACTGGTAAATCAGATGAAGAATTCAAGATAATTATTCAGGAGATTGAAAATAAGATTTTGCAGTTAAAAAGAGAGCTTTCCAGATAAAAAATATTGAAAAACATTTATTTGTGAGAAATAAGCCAAGGAGAGAGAATATGGGAACAATCACGACGTATACCGGACATAAATTTAATCCGATGGACCCACAGATGGAAACATTAGATATCCGAGATATTGCGCATGCATTGTCGTTGACCTGTCGTGGAAATGGACATGTAAAACAGTTCTTTTCCGTGGGACAGCATTGTATTATGTGTGCCAGAGAGGCCATGGCGAGAGGGTATTCAAAGAGAGTGATATTAGGGTGCCTCTTGCATGATGCCAGTGAAGCGTATATGTCGGATGTGCCTCGTCCGTTTAAAGAGGTGCTTCCGGAATATGTAAAATTAGAAGAAAAACTGATTGATTTGATTTATACGAGATTCATTGGAAGTACTTTGACTGAAGAAGAAATGAAACTGGTAAGCAGAGTGGATGATGCTGTGTTATACTATGATATGTTAGAGTTGTTTGGGATTTATTGGGGCGAGAAATCAGTGCTTGAAGTAAATCCAGATTATACGGTTTTGCCATTTGAAGAAGTGGAAAAGACCTATTTGGAATTGTTTGAAGAAATACAAAAGGAAAACTAAGAGGATAGAAACATGAGATTTGATACTAGTAAATTAAAATGGACAAGGGAACCAGCAGATTATGTAATTTCAGAAGAGTGTATTGAAATTACCACAAACCCACATACTGATTTGTGGCAAAGAACTTATTATCATTTCAGAAATGATAATGCTCCTGTATTGCAAATGGAGACAGAGGAAAAATATTTTTCATTTACTGTAAAAACAGAATTTGAAAGCAAGCATAGATTTGACCAGTGCGGAATTGTAATGTACCTTGACAGTGACAACTGGCTGAAAGGTTCTATCGAATACGAAAATGAGATCTTCCAGCATTTAGGAAGTGTAGTAACGAATAATGGGTATTCCGATTGGGCAACGACAGAAATCGATGCTTCTGTGAAATCGATGTGGTATCGACTCAGTAGAAGAGAGGATGACTACTGTATCGAATGTTCGGATGATGGTGTGACATTTAAGCAGATGCGTGTATGCCATATGTGGAATGGTGGAGGTAGTATTCAGTTTGGTATCTATGCATGCAGCCCAGAGGCTTCTTCTTTTAAGGCTACATTTACTAATATGGAATTAGGCGAGTGTAAATGGCTGGCACACGATGGACAGCAGCCAGATGAGGAATAATTTAGGGAGGATATACAAATGAAAAATAAAAAAGGATTAGTAGTATTTTTCTCACACACAGGAGAGAATTTTTTCCCAGGCGGACTTCGTCGTATTGAAAAAGGAAATACACATATTGCTGCAGAGATGATTGCAAAAGTGAGTGGTGCTGATTTATTTGAAATTAAGACTGTAGTGGAGTACTCAGATGTCTATAAAGAATGTGTAGAGCAGGCAAAAAACGACATGGTTACAGATGCCAGACCAGAATTAAAAGAGGATATCGACATCAGTGGATATGATACGATTTTTGTGGGATATCCAAACTGGTGTGGTACTATGCCAAAGGCGGTATGGACATTCTTAGAAAATCATGATTTTACTGGGAAAGTGGTATGTCCATTCTGTACAAATGAAGGAAGTGGACTTGCGAATTCAGAAAAAGATATGGATGCACTCATTCCAACTGCAAATAGAAAACCAGGATTATCCATTAAAGGTTCACAGGTACAGGAGGCGATGTCCGCAATTGAAGAATGGATAGAAACATTATGAAAGAATAAATAATTGACAAACGTATGTTCGAGATGATAAAATATTTACATAGCAGGAACGAAAGCATTTTGTAAAACTGGCAAAATGATAGGAAGATAAGGTATGTCAGATAGAACATATATTGCGATAGATTTAAAATCCTTCTATGCCTCCGTGGAATGTATCGAGCGTGGGCTGGATCCGCTTACGACGAATCTGGTTGTAGCAGATGCCAGCAGAACAGAAAAGACGATTTGTCTTGCGGTTTCGCCTTCCTTGAAGAAATATGGGATTTCAGGAAGAGCCCGTTTGTTTGAGGTGGTACAGAAGGTTAGAGAAGTAAATAGAGAACGAAAAACAAATGCACCTGGTCGAATGTTTACAGGGGCTTCTTTTGATGCAGTGGAGCTTGAACAATCACCAGAACTTGAAGTGACATACATTGCAGCAGTTCCGAGAATGGCATATTACATGAAATACAGCACCAGAATCTATGATATTTATCTTAGGTATATTGCACCTGAAGATATGCATGTGTATTCCATTGATGAGGTGTTTATTGACGCTACGACTTATCTAAAGACCTATAAGCTGACAGCGCGTGAGCTTGCACTCAAGATGATAAAAGATGTGCAGAAAGAGACGGGTGTGACGGCTACCGCTGGAATTGGTACGAATATGTATCTGTGCAAGGTAGCGATGGATATTGTAGCCAAGAAGATACCACCAGACAAAGATGGGGTTCGTATCGCAAAGCTGGATGAGATGTCTTATCGCAGACTTTTATGGAACCATGCTCCATTGACTGATTTTTGGCGGGTGGGAAGAGGATACGCCAAGAAACTTGCTGAGAATGGTTTGTACACGATGGGAGATATTGCACGTTGTTCATTAGGAAAAACGAATGAATATTATAATGAGGAACTTTTGTACAAGCTGTTTGGTATCAACGCGGAGCTTCTTATTGACCATGCCTGGGGCTGGGAACCAACTACTATTGCGCAGATTAAAGCTTACAAGCCACAGAAGAACAGCATTGGTTCTGGACAGGTCTTGCATTGTGCGTATACAGCAGAAAAGGCCAAGCTTATCGTAAAAGAAATGACAGATTTACTGGTGCTTGATTTGGTAGATAAAGGACTTGTAACAGATCAGATTGTGCTTACAGTAGGATATGATATTGATAATCTGACAGATCCTCTGATTCGTAGTAAATATCGTGGAGAAATTACCACAGATCGCTATGGAAGAGCTACGCCAAAACACGCACATGGTACTGTGAACATGTCGGCTCCGACCTCATCCACGAAAGAGATTATGCAGGCGGTGGAGGAGTTGTATGACAGAATCATCAATCCAGATTTGCTTGTTCGTCGTATCAATCTGGTCGCAGATCGAGTAATATCTGAGAAGGATGTTGTAGAAAAGACAGCCTTTGAGCAGCTGGATTTATTTACAGATTATGCTGCATTAGAAAATGAGAGGATGCTAGAACAAAAAGAACGTGAAAAAGAAAAACGAATGCAGCAGGCGGTTCTGGATATAAAAAAGAAATTTGGTAAAAACGCAGTATTAAAGGGTATGAACTTCGAAGAAGGAGCTACCACACGGGAGCGAAATAGTCAGATTGGAGGACATAAGGCATGAGTGGATATTATAAAGATGAGCATAGATATGATGACATCATGCAATTGCCACATCATCAGTCGACCAAGAGAGCACACATGTCATTACATGACAGGGCGGCACAGTTTGCTCCATTTGCTGCGCTTACAGGACATGAAGCCGCCATTGAAGAGACTGCCCGTCTGACTGAGGATGAGATTACTCTGGACGATACTGCAATAGTAACAATCAATGAATCACTATATGAAATATCACAGCATCTTTCAGAAAAATGGAAAGTATCTATTACTTATTTTCGACCAGACGAGAGAAAACAAGGCGGAGCATATCTTACGGATGTAGGATGTATTCAGAAGATAAAGGATACAGAACATCTTGTGATTATGGATAGTGGCATGCATATAAAAATGGAACAGATTATTAAGATAGAAGTCGTGTAGAGATGCCCGACTTCTTTTTTTGATTTGTAGGGTAATTGGTAGAAAATCAATTGAAATGTAAAGTGTGCTTGACATAAAAAGGAAAGGATGATATATTGAAATTACGAAAGGTAAAGTTAGCTTTACATAAATAAAAGCATAGGAGGTTGTCGTGAAGAATAGGATAGAAGAAATCAGAAAAGAACGAGGTATTCGTCAGGAAGAATTTGCAAAGAGTATGGGCGTGTCCAGACAGACGATTAGTTCTTTGGAAAATGGACGATATAATCCGTCGATTTTACTCGCTTATAAAATTGCAAAGTATTTTGAGATGACGATAGAAGATGTATTTGTATTTGAAGAGGAAGATTTGAAATAGGAGGATGATAAGATGAAGATAAAAAGTTATTTGGTATCGATTGTTTATATTATAATTGGTGTTATATTGATTGGCCTTACGTTTGCAGGGGTTGTAGATGAATTCTGGAATGGGATGGGCTCTGCGCTTTTAGTAATTGGTGTGATTCAGTTGATTCGTCGTTATCGCTTGGATAAGAATGAAGCATATCGTGAGAAGGTAGAAATTGAAACTAACGATGAGAGAAATCGTTTTATTCGCAATAAAGCTTGGGCATGGGCTGGATATTTATTTGTGATGATTATGGCAGTTGCCAGCATCATTTTAAGAATATTTGAACAGAATTTGTTATCCATTGCAACATCTGGTGCAGTATGTTTGATGCTGGTATTATTCTGGGGTTCCTATATGTTTCTCAAAAGAAAATATTAAGGTTGTATTACCAAAATATAAAGCTGGTTTTGAAGAATAAAATTCAACGAATTTAGAAAGTAGAGGAAGCACTTCCACTTGCTGTAACTACGGTTGCGGTGTCGTTGGTTAAAGTAGGAGCACTTACAGTAGGAATCTTACTTATCAAGTGGATTGTTGGGAAATTTAAGAAATAGGAGTAATGCTATGCGATTTACATATTGTCCACATTGTGGAGACAAACTGATCAAAAAAGAAATTGGTGACGAAGGATTGATACCCTTCTGCGAGACTTGCAGTATTCCATTGTGGGATATGTTTGAAACCTGTATCATCACAGCAGTTATAAATGAAGAAAACGAAGTAGCACTATTAAAACAGAGCTATGTTACTACAGAGACATATGTATGTGTGGCAGGTCATATGAAAATTGGAGAATCAGCAGAAGAAACAGTAATTCGTGAGGTAAAAGAGGAATTGGGACTCAATGTAGAAGAACTTGATTTTATCAAGTCCTATCCATATGAGAAAAAGGAGATGCTGATGCTTGGCTTTAAAGCAAAAGTCAAGAAGGCAGACTTTGTATTCTCCCAGGAAGTGGATACTGCGAAGTGGTTTCCATTTCCAGATGCATTAGAGAATATTCGAGAAGGTAGTATCGCTTGGCAGCTTGTGAAGGCTGTTATTGAAGGATAATTATAATGGTATAGGAAATGAATGAAATGAGTTTGAAATTAGAAAGAGGCCGTCCACAGGACGCGTCAGGAAGATTAGAAAAAGAAATACGGACCTATGATTTGTTAGATTCTTTGGGTATCCAATACGAGAGGGTAGATCACGAGGAAGCAAATACAATGGAAGCATGTGCGGCAGTGGATGAGGTGTTAGCTCCAGCTGTAATTTGTAAGAATCTTTTTCTTTGCAATACGCAGAAAACTAAGTTTTATCTGCTTATGATTAAGAATGATAAGAAGTTTAAGACCAAGGAGATATCAAAACAGATAAACTCTGCAAGACTTTCTTTTGCTCCACCAGAGTATATGGAGAAGTTTTTGGATATTACACCAGGTTCTGCCAGTGTTATGGGACTTATGAACGACAAGGATAATGAAGTAACACTTCTTGTAGATGAGGATGTACTTGCTGCAGAGTATTTCGGCTGTCATCCTTGCATCAATACATCCAGTCTTAGATTGAAGGTGGGGGATGTATTTGGAAAATTTCTAGAAGCTGTAAACCATGAATACGTAACAGTAACCTTAGTTGGCGAAGATAATTAACACGATATAAAGGGAAAACCCCTGGACGAAATGAGGGAACGTCCAGGGGCATTTTATTGCTAAGGTCGGAGTTTAGTTACCTTACATGCATATGATATAAGGTGAAAATAGATTATACAATCAACAATTTCCGAAAAAATATTGGAAATCCGACATTTTGTTTAAAAATATATGGAATAGTGTTGTAAATTCTATATGCGTTTGATATCATATACATTAGCGAAAATGAGATGAGGAACAATAAAATGGAGAAAAAGGAATATCGTAGTGCGATTCGATCTAGAAAATTGATTCGACAGGCTTTTTTTGAACTTTTAAAAGAAAAAAACTTTGAAAAGATAACGGTAACGGATATTGTAAAGAAGGCAGAAGTAAATCGCTCTACTTTTTATGCACATTATCCAGATGTGATGGGAGTAGTAGAAGAAATACAGGCAGAGATTCTGTATTATACGCAAAGCTTTATGGATAGTATTGATTTTAAAGATTTTTATGAGAATCCCAAGCCGTATTTACATCATATTGTCAATTTGGTGGGAGAGAACAATGAGTTATATAGATTGCTTATGACTTCTGCGATGGCAACGAAGCAGTTCGAACAGTTGAAATATATTTTGGTTGACCGAGCAATTGAGACATTAGAGGTTCCAGATGGTTTCAACAATAAATTTGAATTTGAGTTTTCTGTGCGTTTTTTTATGGGCGGAGTTGTTGATGTATATACGCAGTGGCTATATGGTATCATTGATTGTTCTTTGGATGATATCACGGAGCAGTTAGCAAATATGATACAGCGAACTGCCAAAATACTTTTTGATAGCAAAGAGAATGAAATAGTAATAAATGCAGAACAAGGAGAACAGTTAGATGAATAACGATTCGAGAAAAAAACTGATAAAGGTTACAATAATTTCTTTTGTAATGCTTGGGCTTATGATTGCCGGTGGTTCTAATTATATGTATAACAATGGATTATCAGGAAAATATATCAACACGCAAGCAAAGGATGGACAGATAAAGGTTGCCTGTATAGGAGATAGCGTTACCTATGGACATGGTATTAGTGACTGGACAAAAAATAGTTATCCTGTATTGCTACAGAATCTTTTAGGGGATAGTTATCATGTAGCAAATTTTGGTTCTTCTGGAGCCTGTGTAAATCCTAATGGAGACCAGCCTTATGTAAATCGTGATATTTACAAGGAAGCGCTTGCATATGATGCAGATGTTGTTGTGTTTATGATGGGGGCGAATGATGCAAAACCAGAGAACTGGACAGATGTTGAACGTTTTGTAGAGGATTATCTTACTCTTTTGACCAGTTTTGCAGAGGGAGAAAATGTGCCTAAGATATATGTAGCACTTTCTCCAAAAGCATTCTTTACGGAGGATGCAGACAAGAGTACAGGAATTGCAAGCTATGATATTCAGCCAGCTAAGGTGGATGAAATCGTAGCTGCTGTAAAAGAGTATGCACAGAATAGTGAATTCGTAGAGGGAGTTATTGATATCTATAGCTTAACAGAGGCACATGCAGAGTGGTTCGAAGCAGATGGTATTCATCCAAACAATGATGGAGCCAAAGCAATAGCTGAGGCTGTAGCGAAGGCTATTCAATCACAGGAATAATAAGTATAAATAAATGCTATTTTTCAAGTTCCATGAATAGGTGTAGAATAGAACAATAATTATTCTGAGAGGTATATATTATGGAATTTGGAATGCCTACATTAATCGAAATCTATGATTTAGAGGAAAGTGCAAAGCTCTGTAAGGAACTGGGACTTAAGTTCATGGAGCTTAATATGACTTTTCCGCAGTACCAGATAGAACAGATGGAGGATACAAATCGTTTGCAAGAGGTTGCAGACAAATATGGCATTTACTATACCATTCATTTAGATGAAACAATGGATGTTTGCAATTTCAACCCACTGGTGGCGGATGCCTATATGGAGACCTTGCAACGTACGATAGAGGTTGCAAAGAAACTGGGAATTCCATCGTTGAATATGCATATGTTAAATGGTATTTATGTAACACTTCCTGACAAGAAGGTATGTATGTATCAGGAATACATTGATAGCTATATGGGAGCGATTAGAAAGCTTCGTGATATGGCAGAAAAATATATCGGAGACTCCAATGTTCGCATCAATATAGAGAATACAGATGGATATTTACCATTCCATAAACAAGCAATCGAATATCTTTTGGAGAGTCCAGTTTTTGGGCTAACCTGGGATATCGGACATTCTCACGCATTAGATAATATCGATGAACCATTTATCATGGAAAACGAGAAGCATTTGAACCATTTCCATATTCATGATGGATATGGAACGAAGAACCACCAGACACTTGGTACAGGTGAAATTGATCTGCATCAGAGACTTGGATTGGCAAAGAAGCATGACTGTACATGTGTACTAGAGACCAAGACGATTGATGCGTTAAAACAGTCAGTTGCATGGTTGAAGGACAATTATAAATAAATGAAACAGGCCCCCTCATTGAGGGGGCTTATTTATTAGGAAACGCAGTCGTGTAAATCATTTAATAGAATGGTGGCACGTTTGGTTAGTTCATCAAATGGGATAGGTAGCTCTCCAATGAACCAATCTCGGTATAGTTTGATAATCCCACCAGAATAGAAGCTGGTGTAGAACACGAAGTCTTCGTGCGATACCTTGGAGATTTCTGTTTCATGGTCATATACATATGAGATAAGTACATTTGAAATCTCTTCATATATTTTCATGTTGATGTCGGAAGAAAATATCTTTTTATAGAAATCAAAATCTTTTTCCATAACGGACTGAAGTTCTTTTAACATAATTCCCATATCAAAATCTGTATTATCATGGAAAACATGGATGGAGCCCTTGATGATTTCATATGCATTTTCAAAAATACTGGTAACGACATCGGTTACACTTTCATAATGTGCATAGAATGTGCCACGGTTAATATTAGCACGTTTTACAATATCCGTTACAGTAATTTTATCCAAAGTTTTTTCATCCAGCAATTCTACGAGAGCATCCGTAATCATTTTTTTTGAGCGAAGCGAGCTTCGATATTCAGCTTTTGCCATGGAAATTCCCCTTTCAAAATGAGTTTAAAATCAAACAAATAGACTTGTTTTGTCTGTTTTTGAGCAAATGAAAACGATTTGCATATTGTGTGCAATTCGTTTGTTTATTATAATTTATTCTAGATTAAAATTCAACACTTGTATTATTTTGTGAAAATGTTGAAACTGTTAGAAAATTGAAATAGGGGGAAGAACATGGAACAGAAACAGGGAAAAGAGAACTTCATGGAAAAAATAGCCCAATTCATTGTAGATAAGCGAAATCTGTTTTTCTTTATCTATATAGCTGCTGTTATTTTCAGTTTGTTTTCTATGAATTGGAAAAAGGTAGAGACGGATGTTACAGTTTACCTAAATGAGGAAAGTGAGACGAGACAGGGGCTTACGACAATGAATGAACATTTTGCGATGTTTTCATCAGCACGTGTTATGATTTCGAACGTAACCTATGAAGAAGCAAAGGCATTGTATGATCAAATCGTAGAGGTTGAAGGTGTTACGATGGTAGATTTTAGCAACAAGCCAGAGTCTTACAAGGATGCGTATGCGCTATTGTCAGTTACTTTCGATGGAAAAGATTTAGAAGAAGAGACGATAAATGCAGTGGCTTCTATCAAGGAGATTCTAACGGGTTATGACTATGTAGTAGATACCACAGTTGGATATGATCAGGTGGCAGATTTGGCAGTTCAGATGTCAGAAATTATGGTATGGGGCGTTATGGTTATCATCCTGGTATTGACACTTACTTCGACTGCTTATGCAGAGCTTCCAGTTTTGGGAATGACTTTTGGTGTGGCAATTCTCCTAGGTATGGGAACGAACTTCATGCTTGGAGAGATTAGTTTCATTTCCGACTCGGTGGGGATGTTATTACAGCTTGCGATGGGGATTGACTATGCGATTATTTTGGCACATCGTTTTAGTGCAGAACGCGAATCCTTACCGGCGCGAGAAGCATGTATTCAGGCATTGTCTAAGGCGATTCCAGAAATTTCTGCATCTTCCCTTACGACAATCGGTGGTTTGTTTGCGCTTTCTTTTATGGATTTTGGTATTGGTAAAGATTTGTCTATCGTACTGATTAAGGGGGTATTACTGATTTTGATTTCTGTATTTACCCTTATGCCAGGACTCTTGATGTTATTCTCAAAATGGATTGACAAGACAAAGCACAAGAAATTATTACCAGAAGTATCTTTTATCGGAAAATTTTGTGCAAAGGCGAGATGGGTCATTACTCCTATCTTCTTGTTAATACTTGTAGGAGCGTATATTTTATCAGCAGCATGTCCATTTACATATTCTACGACATTACGTCGTGACAATATGAATGAACGTCAGGAGGCGTTTTTTGAAATCAATGACGTATTCGGTAGCACAAACATGATAGCAATTCTTGTGCCAACCGGTGATTATGAGGCTGAAGCACAGATTCTAGCAGAATTAGAAGCATGCGAGGACGTAAAATCTACCATGGGTCTTGCGAATACGGAGCTTATGGATGGTGTGGTGCTTACAGATTCTTTGAATGCAAGAGAATTATCGGAAGTATTAGGAATTGATTATGACATCGTAGAAATGCTTTATATGATGTATGCTATGGATGATGAACAGTACGGAAAAATTATCGATATGTCGAGTTATCGTGTTCCGGTATTTGATTTGTTCTGCTTTTTGAAGGATACCATCGAAACAAGTGGATTGTCTTTAGACGGTGAAATGGGTGAAATGGTTGAGATGCTAGACATGCTTGATATGGCAAAGGAGCAGCTCCAAACAGAAGAATATAGCCGTTTGGTAGTATATGCGGACTTACCAGATGAAGGCGATGAGACCTATGCCTTCTTGGAAAAGATACATGAAATTGCAGATAAGCATTATGAGAAACCAGTATATGCAATTGGAAACTCTACAAGTTGTAGAGATTTGGGAAGTACATTCTCAACAGATAATACCATTATCTCGGTGCTTTCTATTGTGTTTGTTATTATTGTATTGTTGTTTACTTTCAAATCTGTTGGTTTACCGGTGCTTCTTGTAATTGTTATTCAAGGTGCGATTTGGATGAACTTCTCATTCCCAACACTAACATCTACACCATTGTATTTCTTGGGCTATTTGATTGTAAGTTCACTCCAGATGGGGTGTAATATTGACTATGCGATTGTAATTTCTAGTCATTTTAATGAACAAAAAGAACATCTTCCAGCAGAGGAAGCAATTGTAGTAGCAGTAAATAAAGCGTTCCCAACGGTATTTACATCGGGAACAATTATGGCTGTTATGGGCTTCTTATTAGGAGGTATTAGTACCGAACCTACCAACGCCGTTATGGGCGAGTGTATTGGCCGTGGTACTGTAATTTCTATGATACTGGTATTATTCGTATTACCATGTATCCTTGTAATAGGAGAAAAGATTATTGAACGCACGAGCTTTAGTATGAAGGGTGCAGGTATTGATGTATCCGAATATGAAGATTATGGTTTGATGCGTGTCAAAGGACATATGCATGGCTGGGT
Organism: Agathobacter sp.; assembly: GCA_045530745.1. Lineage (GTDB taxonomy): Bacteria > Bacillota > Clostridia > Lachnospirales > Lachnospiraceae > Roseburia. The sequence goes on along the minus strand of JAZSCQ010000048.1, from coordinate 57,818 downwards.
AGAAGGTATCATCGAGGGTGATGTAGATGCTATCGTTCATGGTCGTGTACATGCTGCGGTTATTTCCAATAATCTTTCTGTTGAAATGAAAGAGTCAGACCCATTAGCAATGGAAAAGGCAAGGAAGGCATACGCAGAAGAAATAATGGAGCAGGAAGAAATTAGAAAGAAAAAAAGTTTGAAAGGAGGTAGCACAGATGAAGCATAAGCACTTATGGAAAAAAATCACTGTATTATCAATGATAGGATGCTTGTTGTTAGGTATGTTGCCAATGTCCTTTCACGCAGAACCGGCAGAAGCTGGTCCAAAAGCTGGTATTGTAGATGAGGCTTCTATTCCCAAAGATGCGATTTATATTTCTACAACATATGATTTGATTGAATTAGCGGAGAACTGTGTTGATGAAGCATACAGTAAAGGAAAAGTATTTGTGTTAACTCAGGATATCCATATGACAGGGGTGGATTTTGATGGAATTCCTACCTTTGGCGGAACTTTTCTAGGACAGGGACATAAACTATATGGAATCGAATTTGAACAGAACGAAAATGTTCTTGGCTTTTTCCGTTATCTTCAAAAGGATGCAGTAGTAAACGGACTGATTTTACAGATGAATGTTCAACCAGACGGAAGTAATACCGTGGTGGGAGGAATCGCAGGTGTAAATAAAGGAACTATTCGCAATTGTATTGTAAATGGTGTTGTTTCTGGCAAAGCTATTGTAGGTGGTCTGGTTGGAGAAAACAGAGTATCGGGTATTGTTGAGAACTGTATGATGAATGGTCTGGTACATGGCGAAGCGAAAGTAGGTGGTTTCGTAGGAAAGAACCAGGGCGTAATTCGTGAATGTATCAATAATGCAGAAGTAAATACTGCCGTCGAACATAATACAATTGGTATGGATTTAAGTAATATGGATATGGATCTGGAACTTAGTCTGGACACGGATATGGATAGCTTTGGTTTTTCTGAAAGTATGGATTCAGCTTGTGATATTGGTGGTATCGCAGGAACCAATTCGGGTACAATCCGCGCTTGTATCAATAAAGGAAATGTAGGCTATGAAAAAATGGGCTACAATATCGGTGGAATTGTAGGTTCTTCAAATGGTTATTTGACAGAGTGTATAAACTATGCCAAAATCAATGGTTCAAATGGTGTTGGTGGTATTGCAGGACAGATGAAACCAAGTCTTGTGATTACTTTTGAGGAGAATAAATTAGAATCTTCGTTAGGCGACATGGAGGATTTGAAAATAGAGTTCAGCAAAGATGATATGCAAAATATTAAGGACGCTTTTGATGAACTTGAAAAACTGGAAGACTCAGAGAAAGAGGATTCTGAAGATGTCAAGCGCCCAGAGAACTCCGATGATATTGAGCTTCCAGAGAACTTCGAAGATATTGAAGTGCCAGAAGATTTTGAAGATATCGAACTTCCAGAAGGGATGGAGAATTTTGGTGATTTAAATTCGGAGGAATTTGACGAAGATAAATTCAATGCAGCCTTGAATGATTTAAGTGCGTCCATTGGCGATTCCGTAAAGGATTCCAATTTATCATTGGATACAGATTTGGATATGGATATATCCGTAGGTGTTGAAATAGTGGATGTATCTCGTGATGACACGAAAAAGGATACACTTGCAAAAGCAAATAAATGTGTGAACTATGGTGATGTTTACGGAAGCAAATATGTTGGCGGTATTGCAGGAAATGCAAATACAGAAGCTACGATGAGCATGGATGAGGATATCGAAATCAATGGCGAAATCAACATAAGCGGAAAAGGCGAACTACGTCTGGTGATTCGTGATTGTACCAATTTCGGCAAGATATCCGTAACGAAGAAATATGCCGGCGGAATCGTTGGATTCATGGCAATCGGTGCTGTTTTTGAAGGTAAGAATCTGGGAAATATCGATTGTCTGAGTGCTGATTATATTGGTGGTGTTGCTGGTGGCTGTGATACAGTTATTTTTGACAGTATCAGCAAATGTATCATAGCAGGCTCTGACTATGTCGGTGGTATAGCTGGATGGGGATGTGAATGTTATGATAGCTGTGCATTTATCGATATCGTAGCGGGAACCAAATATGTAGGTAGCATTTTTGGTAGTACTGACGTGCTTCCAGATGACAGAATAGAGGAAAATAAAGGCAAGGACAAAGATGAGGAGGACAATGGTCCACTTGTAACTGACAATACATATTATGTAGTTGGAAAGAACATTGGTGGTATTGATGGCATCAACTATGCAGGCGCATCTAAAAGAATTAGTTTAGAAGAATTCCTTGTAATTAAGAATCTTGATGAAGTGTTTAAGAGTGTATCAATTCGATTTGTGGTAGAAGGTCAGGATGACGTAGTATTGTCTGTTCCAACAGGTGGAAGTCTTGCATTAGACCAGTTGCCAGTTCCAGAAGTGAAAGAAGGCGATATCTATGAATGGGTATATAAAAAGCCTGTTACATCAAAAGTTCTTGGAATGAATGAAGTAGAGGAAGTGCTTTATCTTTCCAAAGCAAGACTTACAAATGTTTTATTTGATCAGACCTATGAAGCGGATTTTAATCCAAAGCATATGGTTGCCCAGGGAAGTGACAAAACAAATGATGGTAAGACACGTATTCTTGCGATAGGAGCATTTGATGCGAGCACAGATATTACACTTACAAATATGCTTTCGACAGAGAAAGAGGTTTTAGGTGTAATTGTAAATGAAAACTGGAAGGTGGATATTTCCAATATTGGTGTAGAAGAACTTCGTTATCGTATTCCAGCAGAGCTGAATGTAGAAGATATTACACTTTATGTAAAAGATGCGGCTGGAAACTGGAATGAGCGTGATTTTACAGTAGTGGGTTCTTACCTTGCGTTCGATTTCGCAGATGGCGAACAGGGCTTTGCGCTGTATGAAGAAACTGCTTCTTCACTTGGATATATCATGATTTTTGTAGTTGCAGTTGTAGTTATAGCAGTATTGCTTTTCGTTCGCAAAAAGATAACCGTAAAAGTTGCAAAAACAGAAAATATAGAATAAACAATAAAAAGTGGTAGATGGTTTTTTAATAGATTCCATCTACCACTTTTTGCTTTTGTTCATTTATTTAGAATCCAAGTTCCTCGCCAACAAGAATAACTTTAATGCGGTTAGGTACGCGACTGGCTCTTGTAATAACAATCTGGTCGCAGATGGTATCTTTTAAGCAGTTACCACAAATGCCGTTGACCTTACAAGGAGTGTCCTTGTTTAAGCGGATACAGTTCTGAGGAGAAGCTACATTGCGTGTGCGGCTGATGCCTTCTTCTACAGTTTTTACAACCTTATTCATACCTGCAAGGATAATTACATTTTCTGGGCCATAGATAAGTGCAGCCACACGATTGCCGTTGCCATCGATATTTACGAGTTCGCCATCTACAGTGATTGCATTGGAACTCATGAAATAGTAGTCGCATGAAAGCGCATCGTGCATGATTTTCTTGTTTTCTTCTGGTGTTGTGGCAGTAGCGCGGTCGTAAAGAGTGATGTCTTCACGGGCACGAAGTTCTGCAAGTACGCCAGTCTCATCCAAGGTCACAGAGCCACCGAAAGATACGGTACTGTTTTCCGATACGAAGGAAAGCGCAAGTTTTTTTGCTTCTTCTACAGTCTCGCAATAATAGCCTTCCATAAAGCGTTTCTGGAAACCCTTTAATACAGTATTTGCAAGGTTCTTATAATATTCTTTTTTTATACTCACTGGTTATTCCTCCCAAATTTTGATTGCAAAAGTATAGCATAATTTTTGACATATTTCAAATTTATGATAAAATATATAGGTTAGGAAAAGAGGTAGTATTATGAAGAAATTATTATCCTATTACAAACCATATATGGGTTGGTTCGTGGCAGATATGTTCTTTGCGACTCTGTCTGCGGGAATTGCCTTATCTATCCCTTTGATCGTTCGTTATGTGACAAATACACTTATTTATTTGCCAGCAGAAGAGATACTTTCTAAAATCATCATGATAGCAGTTGTGTTGGTTGTGTTGATTGGTCTCGACTTTTTTTGCAAGTTCTTTATCGGAAACTATGGCCACGTGATGGGTGCCAAAATTGAATACAATATGCGAGCAGAGATTTTTAATCACATGCAGAAGCTTTCCTTCTCCTTCTATGATGACCAGAAGGTAGGACAGCTGATGAGCCGTATTACTACGGACTTGTTTGATATTACTGAGCTTTTGCATCATGGGCCAGAGAATATTATTCTTTCTGTGCTTAAGATTTCAGGTGCGCTCATTATTCTGACAGGAATTGATGTAAGACTTACCTTAGCAGCATTTGCAGTTCTGCCGTTTATGTTTGCGTATGCATTTTTGCTTAATAAGAAGATGCGTAAGGCATTCCGAAATAATCGTCAGAAGATTGCAGAAATCAATGGTCAGATAGAAGATAACCTATCGGGCATTCGTGTGGTAAAATCTTTTGCCAATGAAGAAGTGGAAAATGATAAATTTCAGGTAGGAAACGACGGCTTCTTGTCTGCGAAGAAAAATAGTTATTTTTATATGGGCAGCTTCCATGCGGGGATTCATGCATTTACCACAATGGTTCAGGTTGTGGTTATTGTAGTTGGCAGTTATTTCATCGCGATGGGAGACCTTGAGGTAACAGACCTGCTTACTTTCTTGCTTTACATCGGCGTATTTACAGAGCCTATCCGTACACTGATTGATTTTACGGAACAGTTCCAAAATGGGTATACAGGTTTTGAACGTTTTATGGAAATTATGAATACAGAGCCAGATATTGCAGATGCTCCTAATGCAGAGGAGCTTAAGGATGTGAAGGGGGATATCAGTTTTGAAGATGTAACCTTTAGCTACAACGATCATTCGGATACCGTATTAAAGGGCGTAAACTTAGAAGTGCCGGCAGGCGCATATATGGCATTAGTTGGTTCATCAGGTGCAGGGAAAACGACACTTTGTTCTTTGATTCCACGTTTCTATGATGTAAACAGTGGAACAATCCGAATTGATGGCAAAGATATCCGTGAAGTGACCTTAAAGAGCCTTCGTAGCCAGATTGGTATTGTGCAGCAGGATGTATATTTGTTTGCTGGAACCATTTTTGAAAATATCGCTTACGGTAAGCCTGGCGCGACCATGGATGAAGTTATCGAGGCAGCAAAAAATGCCAATGCCCATGAATTTATCATGTCTTTCCCAGACGGATACAACACCGATATCGGACAGCGTGGTATTAAGCTTTCTGGTGGACAGAAACAGCGACTTTCCATTGCCCGTGTATTCTTAAAGAATCCGCCAATCCTTATCTTTGACGAGGCAACTTCTGCACTCGACAACGAGAGTGAAAAGGTAGTACAGGATTCCCTAGAAAGTCTTGCAAAGAACAGAACCACATTTGTCATTGCGCACAGACTTACGACCATTCAGAATGCAGAAAAGATTCTCGTGCTTACAGAAGAAGGTATCGCAGAATCGGGTACACACGAAGAGCTTTTGGAACAAAAGGGAATTTATGAAAAGCTATATCATATGCATATGTAAATTATATAAAGGAGATAGAAAAGATGACAAAGATTGACATTATTTCAGGCTTCCTAGGAGCCGGAAAAACGACATTTATCAAGAAAATGTTAGAAGAAGCTTTCGTAGGAGAGCAGATTGTACTTATCGAAAACGAATTCGGCGAAGTAGGTATTGACGGCGGATTCTTAAAAGATGCTGGCATTGAAATTACAGAAATGAACTCAGGCTGTATCTGCTGTTCCTTAGTAGGTGACTTCGCTACCAACTTAAACGAAGTAATCACAAAATATCACCCAGACCGTATCCTTATCGAGCCATCAGGTGTAGGTAAATTGTCAGACGTTATGAAGTCTGTTATTGACATTGAAAAAGAACAGGATGTCAAATTAAACGCACTTGTTACTGTTGTAAATGCTGTAAAAGCAAAGAAACAGATGAAAGCTTTTGGCGAATTCTTTAACAATCAGATTGAACATGCAACAACTATTGTTCTTAGCCGTAGCCAGAATACTACTGCAGAACAGTTGGAAGAATGTGTAAAAATGATGCAGGAACTCAATCACGATGCTGCTATCATTACAACAGCTTGGGATGCTATCGATGGTAAACAGATTCTTAATGTTATGGAAGGACAGGACAACCTCGAAATGAAGGTGCTTGCAGAACATCATGCGCATCATCACCATCATGATCACGATGAAGAATGTTGCTGTGGACATCATCATGACCATGACCACGAACATCACCACCATGATGACGAAGAACACGAATGTTGTCACGGACATCATCACCACGATGAAGAAGAGCATGAATGCTGCCATGGCCACCACCATGACGAGCATCATCATGAACATGAGCATGAACACCACGAGCATCATGAACATCACCACCACGAACATGACGAACACTGCACATGTGGCTGTCATGACCATGACCATGAACATGGACATCATCACCACCATCATGCAGATGATGTATTTACAAGCTGGGGTAAGGAAACTCCACACAAATTTGACAGAGCTAGAATTGAAGAGATTCTTAAAGTGTTCTGCGATACAGAAGAGTATGGCACAATCCTTCGTGCAAAAGGTATGGTAGAAGGCACAGACGGCACATGGATTTACTTTGATATGGTTCCAGGTGAATACGAACTCCGTGAAGGGCAGCCAGATTATACAGGCAGACTTTGTGTCATCGGTACAGATATTGATGATCACAAACTCATGGAACTTTTTGGAATCGCATAAACAGGAGGAACATATATGGCAATTCAGGAGATTCCAGTATATTTCTTTACTGGATTTATGGACAGCGGAAAGACCTCTCTTGTACAGGAAACACTTTTTGAAAATGATTTTGCAGAAGGCAAAGGCATTATCATTATGTGTGAAGATGGAGATGTAGAATATGACGAAGCAAAGCTTGCTGAAATCGGGTTTTCTTTGGTGACCATTGAAAATGAAGAAGATTTTACTGATGCAAAGCTTGCAGAAATTAACGCACAGTACAAACCAGAACAGGTATTTATCGAATACAACGGCACATGGGAAGTGGCGAAATTTTTAGAAGCGAAGCTTCCAAAAGGATGGGTAATCGTTCAATCACTTGCAACTGTAGATTCCACTACATTTGAAAGCTATTGGAACAACATGCGTGCCATGATGCAGGAGCAGGTTTTTGAAGCAGACGTAGTGATTTTCAATCGTACCGATGACGATACCGACAGAGCGAAATTCCGTCGTCTTATCAAAACTGTAAATCGTAAAGCACAGATTGTTTACGAAAGAAAAGACGGAACAATTGATGAAAGACCAGAAGAACTTCCATTTGATATCGACCAGGACATTATCGAGCTTTCCGATGCAGACTATGGTATCTGGTACATGGATGCCGTAGACAACTACAAGAAATACCACGGCAAGAAGGTAAAATTCCTTGCTCTCGTATACAATCCAGACAACTTAAAGAGTGGTGTAATGGTGCCAGGTCGTTTTGCAATGACCTGCTGTGTAGACGATATCACCTTTATTGGATTCAAGTGTAAATATCCAAAGGAAAAAGAAATCGCTCACAAATCATGGATTACCATTACTGCAGAAATCCGTGTAGAATTTGCAATGGAATACAAAGGCAAAGGCCCAGTCCTTTATCCAATTTCCATCGAACCAGCGGAAAAACCAGAAGACGAATTGGTTTATTTCTCATAACAAGAAAAAAGAAACTGTATAACGCAGTTTCTTTTTTTATTTATTTTTGGTAGAATGACACATAGTAATATTTAGAAGTAGGAAGAATAATGCAACTAACATACAACAACGAAACGATACAAGTTCATATTATCCGCAGTAAGCGAAAAACGGTCTGCATGTCTGTCAATAAAGATGGAAGTGTGACGGTAAAAGCACCACTTCGTTATCCGACAGACAAGGAAATCGCTGATTTTGTAGAACAGAAAATCGACTGGATTCTTAAACAACGTGATATTCAGCAGGATAGAGAAGATATGCGTCTGGTACGCCGTTTTGAGACAGACTATTCGTTTCCATTTTTAGGAGAAGAACGTCTGGTAGAAATGCAAAAGGGCAAGAAGAATGCATTTACATACGAAAATGGGAAAATCCGAATCCAGACACCATACTATGATGCACTAATAAAAGACTACGAGGCAGAAGAAAATAAGCTTGCCATCGAGAAGCTACAAAATGACCTGAAAAAGTGGTACAAAAAGCAGGCATCTGCGTATATTACTAGGCGAGTGGAATATTACAAGGAAATCATAGGAGTGTCGGTCAATTCTGTTTCGATAAAAAGCCGCAAAAGCCAGTGGGGAAGCTGTGACAGCAATGGAGATATTACCTTTAGCTGGCGACTTGTAATGGCACGACCGGAGGCAATCGATTATGTTGTAATTCACGAACTATGCCACCGCAAACACATGGATCACAGCAGAGATTTCTGGAATCAGGTGCAGAAGTATATGCCGGATTTTAAAGCACAGAAACAGTGGCTGGAGGAGAATTTGGTTAATCTCAATATAGAATAAAAAGAGGTAAAATTACCATGCAGATATATTTTGCCCCACTTGAGGGGATTACAGGCTATGTGTTTCGAAATGCCTATGAGAAATACTATGGTGGAATAGATAAGTATTTTACACCATTTATTTCTCCACATACGAAGAAACTTATGGATAGCAGAGAAAAGAGAGATATTCTCCCAGAAAACAATAAGGGACTTCATATTGTGCCACAGGTACTTACAAATACCGCAGAGGATTTGATTGATTTGGCAAATCAGCTCCATGAGGAATACGGGTATGAGGAAATCAATTTAAATCTTGGGTGTCCGTCGAAGACTGTTACGACCAAAGGGAAAGGATCTGGCTTCTTAGAATTCCCAGATAAAATGGAGGAGTTTTTTGACCGTTATTTCAAGGCTTGTGAGGTAAAACTATCCATCAAAACCCGTATCGGCTACTATGAAGTAGAAGAGGCACAACGACTTTTCCATATGTACGAGAGATTTCCTTTTGAAGAAGTCATTATTCATCCAAGACTCGGTAGTCAGATGTATAAGGGGACACCTTATTACGATATATTCGAAGAATACTTAGGAAGAACGAAACATTCTCTTTGTTATAATGGAGATATCAATAGTTTGGCTGATTTGCAAAAACTCGACGACAAGTGGGAAACGTGTGACAAGTTTATGTTAGGGCGAGGCCTGATTGCAAGACCGGGAATGTTGCAGATGTCAGAAAATGAAGAATACACAGCGACACTTTCGCAGGAAGAGTGGGCTCGATTCATGGGATTCCATGATGAACTTGTGGAAGGGTATTATGCTTATATGTGCGAAGATCGAAATACACTTTTTAAGCTAAAAGAACTTTGGACCTGGTGGGCTGTGATGTTCCCAGGGAAAGAAAAAATCCTAAAGAAGATAAAGAAAGCCACGACATTGCAGGAATACAGAACCTTAGTGAATGCATTGCAGGAATAAACTTACGTTTTGATTGACATAGGCTAGAAACTATAGTACAATCACCACGTTTATAAACAAAATATTGAATGATTGAAATCTGCCGGATCAAAGATTAGATGATGTAAGGCCTTAAAATGAATTTCTGTCATGGTATTACCATTACAAATTCAGGGGCAAAGTCTATTCTTTTATCCGGTTTTTTGTATGCAATAGATATGAGGAGAGAAATCAAAATGAGAACGAGAAAGAATGTATTAGTAATAATGATGGGCATATGTTTACTTGTTGGTACACTATGTACAGCATGTGGAAAGAACATTGGAAACACGGTAAATGGAACAGATACAACAGAAAGCGAGAATTTCAACGAAGTCACATTTAAGGATGATTTAGGAAGAGAAGTCACGGTTAAAAATCCGAAGCGAGTAGCAGCACTTTTAGGAAGCTATGCTCATATTTGGCATTTAGCAGGTGGTACAGTAGTTGCTTCCGCAGATGACGCATGGGAAGATTTTGATATCCCGCTTACCGAAGATGCTATAAATTTAGGTGGAACAAAGGATTTAAGTTTAGAGAAATTGTTTGAGGCAAATCCTGATTTCATTATTGCGAGTAGTAATACTTCACAGCATGTAGAGTGGTTGGATACTTTAGAAGGCGCAAAACTGAATGTGGCATATTTTGAAGTATCTGATTTTGAAGATTATTTGAGAGTATTAAAAATTTGCACAGAGATTACAGGAAAATCAGAGCTGTATGATGAAAACGGAAATAATATTTTAGAAGAGATTAATCATGTGATCGAAGCAAGTAAACAGCGTGTTCAGAAGAATGATGGAAAGGCACCCAAAGTATTAAGTCTTCGTGCATCTGCGACATGGATTCGTGCAAAAAATAGTACAGGAAATGTATTAGGAGAAATGTTGAAGGATTTGGGGTGTATCAATATTGCAGATAGTGATGATTCCTTATTGGAAAATCTTAATCTGGAACATATTATGCAGGAAGATCCAGATTATATATTCATTTGTCAGCAAGGAAATAATTTGGAAGGAATACAGGTACATATCGAGCAGTTTATTTCTGATAATCCAGCATGGAGCAATCTTACAGCGGTAAAAGAGGGGCGAGTATATATTATGGATAGAGCATTATATACTTTAAAACCAAACAACAGATGGAGTGAAGCATATGAAAAACTCGAAGAAATTCTTTCAAACTAAAATATTTGCGATAACATTCAGCTTAGTGGTGATAACTGTACTGTGCAGTATTTGTTTAGGTGCAGCAAAGTTGTCATTGCAAGATTTATATGTTGCAGTTACACAGGGAGCTGATTCGGGAATGGCAGGTCGAATTTTTTGGTATGTTAGATTACCACGTACACTTGCATGCGTGGTTGCCGGTGCAGGGCTTGCAGTATCTGGTGCGATTATACAAAATGTATTAAACAATAAACTTGCATCACCAGGAATTATTGGGGTAAATGCAGGGGCTGGTTTAGCAGTTACTGTTTCGTGTGCTTTTGGGACATTATCAGGATGGGTGATTGCAGGTTCTGCTTTCGCAGGTGCATTGCTGGCAGTTTTGATAGTGGCATTGACAGCGCAAAAAGTGGGAGCCTCAAAGACAACGGTTATTCTTGGTGGAGTTGCAGTCAATAGTTTTTTAAATGCAATTACGGAGGCTATTATTAACCTGATTCCAGAGGTGGGGATGTCCACAGCAGATTTTCGAGTAGGTGGTTTTTCTTCGGTGGCATATACCCGTTTAGTTCCAGCAGGAATTTTAATTGTAGTAGCAATCATGGTTGTTCTCACTTTATGCAATGAATTGGATGTTATGGCATTGGGCGAGGATACGGCTCAGGGCTTAGGATTATCAGTAAAGAAGATGAGAACGGTTTTCTTGGTACTGGCAGCTCTTTTAGCAGGTGCCAGTGTTAGTTTTGCCGGCTTGCTTGGTTTTGTCGGGTTAATCGTTCCACATATCGGAAGAAATCTTGTAGGGAGTGAAAGTAAGAAATTAATTCCATTTTCTGCGCTCTGTGGTGCATCTCTCGTGACATTATGTGATTTGATTGCCCGTGTGGCATTTGCACCATATGAAGTGCCTGTAGGAATTTTTATGTCAATGATTGGTGGACCATTTTTCATTGCTTTACTTATGAAAAAGAGAGGTGGACGGTTATGATTATATTAGATAATGTATCTGTTGGATATGAAGACAGGGTTGTACTACATAGTATAAATCTTGAGTTTAAACCGGGAAAGATTACCGTCTTAATTGGACCAAACGGATGTGGAAAAAGCACTTTGCTTAAGGCTTTGGTTAGAATCAATCCTCATTTAGAGGGAGAAATTTTTATCAATCAACAAGAAATTGGAAAGTATAAAACGATAGAGTTAGCGAAGCAGGTTGCGTATCTTTCACAAAGTAAAAATATTCCAGATATAACAGTGCTGAAAATGGTTTTACATGGACGTTTTGCCTACTTAAATTATCCAAGAAGAAATCAAAAAGACGATTATGAGATTGCCAGAAAAGCACTTGCGTGGGTAGGTATGTCGGATTTCGAAGATGAACCGATGAATCGTTTGTCAGGTGGGATGCGCCAAAAGGTTTATATTGCCATGGCACTGGCACAGGATACACCGGTTATTTTGATGGATGAACCAACTACATACTTGGATATTTATCATCAGTTAAAGATGATGGATATGGCAAAAGATTTAGCAAAAGATGGCAAAACGGTTGTTATGGTACTGCATGATTTGTCACAGGCACTTTGTACTGCGGATGAAGTTGTTGTGTTGGACAATGGTATTGTGCAAATACAGGGCACACCTCAGCAGGTTTATGAAAGCGGTAAATTATCAGATGTATTTGGTGTTTTTGTTGAACAGGTAAAAACCAAAAGTGGATATCATTATATATGTGATGTAAAAGAGGAAAAGAGGTAGGAGAGATGGCATTATTTCCATTTTTTATAGATATACAAGACAAAAAAGCATTGTTGATTGGTGGAGGAAAGCATGCTTTAGAGAAAATAGAAAAGTTTCGTCCATTTGGAGTGAAACTTTATGTAATTGCTACAGAGGTATGTAAAGAAATTGAAGAAGATGAGACGATTTGTTTAATCCGAAGAGAATTTGAAGAAAGTGACTTAAAGGAAGATCTGGTCTTTGTAATTGCGGCGTCGGATGATGCAGATTTAAATCACAGTATTTCCGAATTATGTCAAAAGAAACATATTCTGGTTAATGTAGTAGATGATCAACCATATTGCCAGTTTATTTTTCCAGCACTTATTACAAGGGGAAGTTTATCGGTCGGAATCTGTACAGCGGGAGCAAGTCCGGCGGTAGGTGTAAGACTTCGTAAACAGGTAGAAGAATTGCTTCCGGACCATACAGAAGAGATTTTAGATTGGCTTGCAAGCAAAAGACCATACATAACAGAGCATATTACAAATGGAAAGAAACGATTTGCGTTCTATCATAAGTTAGCTGGAATATGTATGGATGAAAATAGAATTCTTTTAGAAGAAGAGTTTTTAGAATTAATAAAAACGGAAGAGGATAGGTAGCAAAATGCTATCTATCTTCTTCCGTTTTTGAATTATAAACTATCTAATCGATTTATGGTTCCTGGCTGCGCATACAATAGATTCAAAAAATCACGCATCTGCGAAGTTATAGGCTGATTACTATTATAACAAAGGTAGAAGAATCGTTTAATTGTGAATTCAGGAATTGGACATTCTACCAGCTCACCACGGTCGATTCGTTCATTGATACATTTCTTTGAGATGAATCCAAGACCAAGATTACGGGATACGGCTTCAATAATGGCTTTACTGCTGCCTGCTTCCCATTTTGCCTTAAAAGGTAAACGATGGTTTCTCATAATGGTTTCAAAAATGGCTCGGGTACCACTTCCTTTTTCTCGCAAGATAAACTTTTCTTCTTTTAAATCTTCTATAGTAATAGGAATTCGTTTCTTGGCAAAGCGATGTTTGCTGCTACAAATTAAACATAAGTCGTCTTCATAAATCGGTGTTTTTAGGATTTCCTGATGGATAATATTTCCTTCTACCAAAGCGATGTCCAATTCATTTTGGGCGAGCTTGGATTCAATGTTTCTGGTGTTGTCTATGTAAACATAACATTCAATATCCGGATATCGAGTTTCTAATTTTTGAATAATATCAGCAATCATATTATTACCAATGGTCATGGTAACTCCAATTCGAAATGGTCGAATAGAGTTGATGTTTTTCATGTCTTGTTCTAGGTTATCGTGAATTGCCAAGATTTCTAAAGCACTTTTTAATAAAAGATTACCCGCAGCGGTGATTCGTAGTTCTTTTCCGATACGTTCAAAAAGCTGAGTGTTATATTCTTTTTCTAATTCTCCAATAATCTGACTAACTGTAGGCTGGGAGATATAGAGATGTTTTGCAGCTTCGCTCATCTTTTTATATTCTGCAACTGCGATAAATGCTTTCAATTGTCTTAGTGTCGCCATTGAGTTTCTCCTTTGTGAATGCATAGGGAAAAACCTATACTTATATTTGAATATTACTATTTTACCTATAAAATTTCAAGTGATATAATCATAAAGATTTAAGGATTGTTAAAAAAATCACAATGCATACAATTTGATTAAAAAATGTAGAAAACAGGAGGATGAATCATGAAAGTACTTGTACTTGGTGGTGTTGCAGCAGGAACAAAAGTTGCAGCAAAACTTATGAGAGAAGACAGAAACAATGAAGTCATCGTATTGAACAAAGGAAAGAATATTTCCTATGCTGGTTGTGGTCTGCCATATTATGTAGGTCATGTTATTGAAGATAGAGAGCAGCTTATCGTAAATACACCAGAAAAATATTCTAAATTAACAGGCGTAAAGGTGTTGATAGAAACCGAAGCTACTAAGGTTGATCCACAGGCCAAAACAGTTACAGCAGTAGATGTAAATACAGGTGTGGAAACAGTATATGATTATGATAAATTAGTTATTTCTGTAGGTGCAAGTTCAGTAAAGCCTCCAATTGAAGGCTGTGACCTTGAAAATGTATTCTTTATGAGAACACCAGATGATGCAATTCGCCTTCGTGAATTGGTTGACGGTGGAGATATCAAACGTGCAGTTGTTGTAGGTGCTGGATACATTGGTCTTGAAATTGCAGAAAACTTAAAACTTCAGGGTGTTCGTCCTTTTGTGTTAGATATGGCACCACATGTTCTTCCTGGATTTGATACAGAAATGTCTGAATATATCGAAAACAAATTGATGGAAGCAGGTATTCCTGTAGTAACTGGTGTGGCAGTTACAGGTATTGAAGGTGATGGCAAAGTAGAAAAGGTACTTACAAGCAAGAAACCATATAAAACAGATTTAGTGGTGCTTAGTGCTGGTATCAGACCAAATACTGCTTTCTTAGAAGATAGTGGTCTTGAAATGATTAAAGGAACTATCGTGACAAATGAGTTTGGTGAAACAAATCTTCCAGATGTGTATGCAGCAGGTGACTGTGCGATGGTAAAAAATGCACTTACTGGAAAAGCAGCATGGTCTCCAATGGGTTCAACTGCAAATATTGCAGGTCGTGTAATCGCTCAGAATATGATGGGCGCTGGATTACAGTACAGAGGTGTATTAGGAACTGCTGTATGTAAACTTCCAGAATTAAATGTAGGAAGAACAGGTCTTACAGAGGAACAGGCAAAAGCAGAAGGCTTTGATCCTATTAGCGTAATCACAGTTGTAGACGACAAAGCGCATTATTATCCAGATGCAAGCACATTTATCATTAAGATGATTGCTGACAAGGCAACAGAAAAATTACTTGGTGTGCAGGTAATTGGTTCTGGTGCAATTGACAAAGTTGTGGATATCGCAGTGACAGGTATGATGTGTAAAGCGACATTATCTGATTTATCAGATATGGATTTGGCATATGCACCTCCATTTTCAACCGCAATTCATCCATTTGAGCATACATTAAATGTATTAAAGAACAAGATTCGTGGTACATTCGAAACATTTACACCAGTAGAATACGCAGCAGGAGCAGCAGACGGATATAAAGTTATCGATGCTTGCTTACAGCCATCAATTGAAGGTGCACCATATGTTGACCTTACAACAGTTGAAGGTGAGATTGATGGACTTGGTTTAGATGAAAATATCTTACTTGTATGTAACAAAGGTAAGAGAGCATATCTTTTACAGAATCGTATGAAATATTATGGATACACAAATACAAAGGTCTTAGAAGGCGGTATCGCATTCAATGACGTTGAAGTATAAAAATATAAAAGACAAAGGAGAAATTAGTTATGGCATGTACAATTAGTGCAGATGAAATCAAAAGAGTAAAAGCGCTTGGTTTCTTAAACAACAAAGGAACAGACCTTTTCAATGGTCGTGTAATCACAGTAAATGGTAAGATTACAGCAGCACAGGCAAAGGTAATTGCTGAGGCTGCAGAAAAATATGGTAATGGTGATGTAGAATTTACAACACGTCTTACTGTAGAAGTAAGAGGAATTCATTTTGATGATATCGAAGCATTCCGTGAATATATCGCACAGGCTGGTCTTGTAACAGGTGGTACAGGTTCATTGGTTCGTCCAATCGTATCTTGTAAAGGTACAACTTGTCAGTATGGTTTATATGATACATTTGCGTTATCAGAAAAAATTCATGAACGTTTCTATCTTGGATACCATACAGTAAGACTTCCACACAAATTCAAAATCGCAACTGGTGGATGTCCAAACAACTGTGTAAAACCAGATCTTAACGACCTTGGTATTATCGGACAGTTAATTCCAAACTTTGATGAAGATATGTGTAATGGATGTAAAAAATGTCAGGTTGAAGCTATGTGTCCAATGAAAGCAGCTACAGTAGAAGATGGCGTGCTTGAAATCAACGAAGATGCATGTAACAACTGTGGACGTTGTGTAGGCGTATGTCCATTTGATGCAATTGAAGATGGAACAGTAGGTTACAAGATTTACATCGGCGGAAGATGGGGCAAGAAAGTTGCTCACGGTAAAGCTCTTGGAAAGATTTTCACAACAGAAGAAGAAATGCTTGATACAGTAGAAAAAGCAATCCTTCTTTTCCGTGAACAGGGACAGACAGGAGAACGTTTTGCAGATACAATTGCTAGAATTGGTTTCGAAGAAGTAGAAAGACAGCTTCTTTCAAATGAAATCTTAGAAAGAAAAAAGGAAATCTTAGATGCTAAATTACATTTAGTAGGCGGAGCTACCTGTTAATTAGAAAAGGAGATTAGTAAACTATGAAACCAGAAATTAAAAAATATGGTGCGATTGGATTATGTCTTTTGATTGGCTTTTTAGCTACACAGTCAACTGATTTACAGAAAGCACTTTTTGACCGTACAATTATGGGTGGTCCAATGGTAGCTTTATTGGTATCTATGATTCTTTGTAACATTTTACCTTCTCTTGATGGAGATTTTAAAGCAGGAACAACATATGCAAGTAAACAGTTTTTAAATTGGGGTATCATCTTAACTGGTGGTACATTAAGCTTTGCTTCTATTTTAGGAACTGGTGTAAAAGCGTTGCCACTTATCATTTTTAATATCTGCTTATCATTTGCAGTTGCAATTTTGGCAGGTAAGAAAATTGGTGTAACACAGAACACATCTGTATTAGTAGGTGGCGGAACATGTATCTGTGGTGGTACAGCCATCGCAACATTAAGCCGTATCATCAAAGCAAAAGATGCAGAAATCGCATTTGCCATGGCAGCTATCTTCTTATTTGATACTATTGCAGCTTTCTCATATCCATATATCGGAACTGCGCTCGGATTTACAGATAACCAGTTTGCATTCGTAGCTGGTACTGCTATTAACGATACATCATCTGT
Source organism: Agathobacter sp. (assembly GCA_045530745.1). Classification (GTDB taxonomy): domain Bacteria; phylum Bacillota; class Clostridia; order Lachnospirales; family Lachnospiraceae; genus Roseburia. Next base: position 40,363 of record JAZSCQ010000048.1, on the reverse strand, counting down.
AGCAGGTGCACAGGCAACATATCAGGCTATGATTGGCAATGCAGATTTCAATGGTGCTTTAAATGTTAAATTAGTACGTACTACAATGTTAATCTTTGTTGCAGTTGTATGGACAATCCTTGCAGCTCGTGATGCAAAGAAAAATGGTGAAGCAGGAAGTGATGCTAGCATTTTAGAAGTAGTAAAGAAAACGTTCCCAATGTTTATTCTTTGGTTCGTTGTAATGGCTGGTCTTAACACATTTGGTGTATTCTCAGCTGCTGGCGTAAGTTTACTTGGTAAAGTTGCAAAATTCTTATTTGCTTCTGCACTCGCAGGTGTAGGTTTTAAAATTAAATTTAAAGATGTATTCTCAAAAGGATTAAAACCAATTGCTTTAGGTGGAATTACATGGGCATGTGTTGCGGCATCTTCATACCTTTTTGCATTCCTTTTCGCAGGATATATTGGCTAACTCATATTGAAATAATCTTTTAAGAGGAAAAAGGAGCACTAGAAATGGTGCTCCTTTTCCTTTTGGAAGAAAATAATAAGAAACTCTTGACGAAATGCAAAAAGTATTGCAAACTATTGTAAGTAGATATGAAAACTACATACATGAAAAGAAAAAGGGGTTTACTATGGTACAGATTATTACAGATTCTTCTACACTCTTTACGGTAGAAGAAGGAAAGAAAATGGGGATTGAAGTGCTTCCACTTTGTGTAAGCATTGGTGAATTAGAAGGCAGAGATACACAGATTGATATGGATGCTTTTTATGGAGAGATTGCAAAGGGAAATCACCCATCATCATCTCAGCCACCAATCGGTGAAGTAATGGAAGCTTTTGAGAAATATCAAGATGCAGAGATTATCAATATCTCTATGGCAGATGGTCTTTCTGGTACCTACCAGGCAGCATGTGGAGCAAAAGCATCGGTTGATAACGAAGAGAATATTACGGTTATCAATAGCAAGACACTTTGTGGTCCACATCGCTATATGGTGCAGAAAGCACAGCAGTTAAAAGAAACAGGAAAGACCGCAAAGGAAATCATCGAATGGCTTGAATATGCCAAGGAACATCAGGAATCATTCCTCATTCCACAGGATTTTGATTTTTTAAGAAGAGGCGGACGTCTTACTCCTATGGCTGCAAAATTTGCATCTGTACTCAATTTAAGAGCAATTATGACGCAGACACCAGATGGTTGTCGTTTGGACAAGTTTGGTATGAAGCGAAGTATGAAGCTTGCGATTAAAGCTGTAGTAGATCATTTAGAAGAAGTAAAAGTAGATGCAAGACATATCATTTATGTGTCTCATGCAAGAGCAGAAGAGGATGCGAAGAGAGCAATTGCGATGATTAAAGAGCGCTTTGCAGATGTAGAAGTACAGATGTTAGAGCTTGGTGCCGCATTTGTAACACAGGGCGGACCAAAATGCATCGCTATCCAATATATTGAGAAATAAGAGTATGAATTACACATATATTGTACGTTGTAAAGATGACACACTATACTGTGGATGGACCAATAATCTTGAAAAACGCATGGCAAGTCACAACGCTGGTACAGGTGCAAAATATACACGCAACCGTCATCCAGTGGAGTTGGTTTATTATGAAACATTCGACACGAAAGAGGAAGCCATGAGCCGTGAGTATGCAATTAAGAAATTATCGCGGAAAGAGAAACAAAAATTGATAGATAAATAGTCAGAATATTTCAATTGGCAGGAGACAATTCCTGCCAATTTTTTGTGTTGTATAAGCAACAGAAACAATAGAAAAAAGGTTGAATACAATGTATAGAAAAAAGTACAATTTGTGCTTGTAAAATCTTGGAAAAATCATTTGCTTTCTTGTATACAGGGGTCTATAATGGATATTGGGAATATAGTGTATTATTGAGTATATATAAATCAAGAGAAGAGGTAGACGCATGAGCAAAAAAGTAAATGATATTTTGAAAGGTGTAGCAGGCGTTGGTGCAGCAATCGGCGGAGCGAACATTCTTGCAGAAAGCAATGTAGTATATGCGACAGAGCTTAAGAATGAAGAACTCTTAGAGGAACAGGATCTTGAACTTACACAGGAAGGTTCAGCATCCCAGTCTATGTCTGTTGCTCTTGCAACATCAGAAGCAATGGAAGATGCAGATGAATTAGCAAGTACATTAGCAAGCACATCTGTAAGCTTAGCTTCATCTGAAGCAGTAAAAGCTGAAATCTTAGCTAGTGAAGCAGCAGATGCAAAAGATGCAGCGCAGGTGGCTTTAGATACAGCAAAAGGAAACGTACTTAAAGCGCAGGAAAAATATAATATTGCAGAAGCAGATGTTAAAACTGCAGAAGCAGAATTATCTGTTGCAGAAGGCAACGCTACTGTTGCACAGAAAAAGTTAGAAACTGCAGAAGCAGAAGTTGCAAAAGCAGAAGCTGCAGTAAAAGCAGCAAGAGAGAGAGTACAGCTTGCCAAGAATGCAGTTGCAGAAGGTCAAGCATCTGTTTCAAGTACAACAGAAGCAGTTGAAGAAGCAAGAAGATTAGAAACAGAAGCAATTAAAGCTTATGAAAATGCCTTAAAGAAATATAATGAAATTGTAGCTGAATGTGAAAAAGCAGAAGTATTAGTTGGTGAGAAATCTCTTGCTCTAGATAGCGCAAAAGAAGTTTTAGCAGAGAAACAGACTGCATTAAATGAGGCTCATAATAAGACTGTTGCAGCCGTAGCTGAATTTAGAACTGCAGAAACTGCTTATAAAGATGCAGTAGCTGCGAGAGAAGAAGCAGAGAACAAGGAAAATGAAGCAAAAGAAGCATATAGTGAGGCTCTTGAAACTTTAAACAATGCAAAGGAAAACTATAATCAGAAATCTGATGCAAAAGATGCAGCTCAGGATGCTTATGATGCTGCAGTGTTAGAGTCAGATAACGCAAATAAAGAACTTGCAGATGCTACACTTGCATTAAGTGGAGCGCAGACAGATGCAACAAATAAAGCCGATGCATTAACAGCAGCACAGACAGCAGCAACAAATGCAAACAATGCATTGACAGAAGCGCAGACAGCAGCAACAAATGCAAACAATGCAGTAGAAGTAGCACAGACAGCAGCAAACGAAGCAAACAATGCGTTGGCAACAGCACAGACAGCAGCAACAGAAGCAAACAATGCATTAGAAGCAGCACAGACAGCAGCGACCAATGCAAACAGCGCATTAGATGCAGCAAGAACTAATGCAGATAATGCAAAAATTGAATTAGGTAAAGCAATAAAGGCAGCAGGCGAAGCTCACAATGCATTGACAGTAGCACAGAAAACAGCAACAAATGCAAATAATGCATTAACAGCAGCACAGACAGCAGCAAACGAAGCAAACAATGCATTAACAGCAGCACAGACAGCAGCAACCAATGCAAACAATGCATTAACAGCAGCACAGACAGCAGCAGCCAATGCAAACAATGCATTGATAGCAGCACAGACAGCCTACGAAAATGCTGTTTCTGAAAATAGTGAGTTTGTAGATGAATATGGTGAATATACATTGTCTATCCTGACTTCGTCTGAATGTCAGAAAGTATATGGTAGTGGTCATGGTACTAACATTAGAATAGATGCTACAACCGGAAATGTTATGGTTGTGAAGAATAATGATAGCACCTATATCTATCTTTACAAGAATGACAATGGAGATGTATGTTCTAAGAATGTTTCAAGACTTGTTAGTAATAATGGCAAGGAAATTAATTTTGATGGATATTGGTTTGACAATAATGGCGAACTCCAGAATGTAGATTCGTTCACTGATAATGAGAAGCCAGAGCGTTTCTTTAATGATGAATATGCATATGAAGTTGATGGTGAGTATAAAGTAGTAGTTGTTGAATACACAGACAAAAATGGCCAGACAAAGACAGATACAATCACATGGATTGACAAGAGTGGATGGGATGAATTCTGGGGTTCAGGTCATCAGACTGTAGAAATTGGTGGTGTAGAGTACTACTTAGATCAGGCTAAATTGATTGATGATGTCGGACTTGAATCAGATACGATTTATCTTGCGCCAGCTTCAGAAGATAAGGATGACTATGTTGCATTTAAATATAGCTTTTCAGATGTAACATATAGAGAAGTTATTGGAAATGATGCATTTTCTAATAAGGGAAATGTTAATGTAGTAGAATTAGCAAATGAAAAAACTTCAAAAGAAACAGCAGTAAATAATGCGTATACAGAATTACTTGCAGCACAGACAGCAGCAACAAATGCTAACAATGCAGTAGCAGCAGCACAGACAGTAGCAACAAATGCAAGCAATGCACTTGCAGCAGCACAGAAAGCAGCAATAGAGGCAAACGATGCATTAACAGAAGCACAGACAGCAGCAACAGAAGCAAGCAATGCATTAACAGCAGCACAGACAGCAGCAACAGATGCGGATAATGCTGTAAATGATGCTCGTGCGAAAGAAACGATGGCTAATAATGCTGTAAGAGAAGCACAGGCAGTAGCAACAGAAGCAAGCAATGCATTAACAGCAGCACAGACAGCAGCAACAAATGCAAACAATGCATTGACAGCAGCACAGACAGCAGCAACAAATGCAAATAATGCATTAACAGCAGCACAGACAGCAGCAACAAATGCAGCAACTGCACTTACAGCAGCACAGACAGCAGCAACAAATGCAAACAATGCATTGACAGCAGCACAGACAGCAGCAACAAATGCAAACAACGCATTGATAGAAGCGCAGACAGCAGGCGCAAATGCAGCAACTGCACTTACAGCAGCAGCAACAGAAGCAACAGAAGCAAACAATGCATTGACAGCAGCACAGACAGCAGCAACAAATGCAAATAATGCATTAACAGCAGCACAGACAGCATTTGATAATGCAACACAGAGAGTAACCAATGCAAATGCTGGGTTAGAAGCTGCTACGAAAGCTTTAAATGATGCAAAGGATGAACTGTCAAAAGCGGCATCTGAATTCAAAAATGCAGCATCTGAGGAAGCTGCAGCAAAGGCTGCTAAATTTGAACTTTTTAATGCTGTGTTAGAAGCAAAAGAGGCAGAAAGAGAAGCTTATGAATTAGCTGGAGAAAAAGCGGTTGCTTCAATGGAAGCTAAATCAGCAGAAGAAGCAGCAGATTTGGCTGTAAGAAATGCAAATAAAGCAAAAGAAGTAGCAGAAGCTGAGTTAAAATCAGCAGAAGCTAGTTTAGCTGAAAAGAATAACATGTTGGCAGATGCATCAAAAGATCTTGCTGAATTTGAAAAAGCAAAAAATGATGCGATTGCTAAGAGAGAATATTACGAAGGTAAGTTAGATGAAGCAAAACTTGCTTTAGAAAAAGCCTTGGCTGAATTAGATGCTGCGGATAAGGCATTAGGCGAATGTCAGAATGCATTAGCATCAGCTGAAAGAGAAAAAGCAGCAGCAGAGCAGGCTGTTAGAGATGCAAATGCAGAAAAAGAAAAAGCTGAAGATGCATTAGCAGCAGCAGAGAGAGAATTAGCAGCAGCAGAGCAGGCTGTTAGAGATGCAAATGCAGAAAAAGAAGCAGCAGAAAAAGCTTTAAAAGAAGCTACTGAATCAGCAGCAGAGAAAGCAGAAGATGCAGTAGATGCAAATAAAGCAGCAACAGACGCAGCTAATGAAGCAAAAGCTTCAAGCGAAGCAGCTTCAACAATCGCAAGCGATTCTATGAGTACTGTAATCAGTAACAGTGAATCAACAAGTGATAGCTTGTCATTAAGCACATCTGAATCAGAGTCAACAAGCGTATCTGAATCAGAATCAACAAGTGTATCTGAATCAGAGTCAACAAGCGTATCTGAATCAGAGTCAACAAGTGTATCTGAATCAGAATCAACAAGTGTATCTGAATCAGAATCAACAAGCGTATCTGAATCAGAATCAGCAAGTGTATCTGAATCAGAATCAACAAGTACATTTGAATCAGAGTCATTAAGCACATCAGAATCAGTAAGTGCAAGCGAATCAGTAAGTGCATCTGAATCCGCAGCGGCAGCTATCGAAGAAAATGAAGAAGATGTTCAGCCAGAAGGTGAGACAGCTCCAGTTGCTCCAGACGCAGAGGAAGATATTACTGTAGAAGAAGAGGAAGATGTAACAATCGAAGATGAAGAAGTTCCACTTGCTCCTGGTGAAGATGATGTAGAAATCGAAGACGAAGAAACTCCACTTGCTCCTGGTGTAGATGCAAAACCAGAAAAACAGTCATGGTGGTGGGCTCTCATTGCAGCCGTAGCTGCAGCTGTAACAGGTAAGACTGTTTACGACAAAAAGAAAGCCGATGCAAAGGAAGAGAACAACTAATCTTTGCTAGACAGAATACTAGATAAAATGGTAAACTAATATTAGTGACCACTTCGCTGGCCGAAGTGGTCACTAATTTCATATTTAGGAGTTTGTTTTGCAGAAACAAGAGAAAAAAGAATCCATAATTAAATATAAATTGCTATATACCATGTTTATTCTTTTGGTATATATTCTCGGCAAAAGTCTTCCTTTGTATGGCATTGATATAGGTGCTTATGTACACAAGAATTTAGATGCTGAAGGTATTCTTATGCAGACCATTACGGGGGATTTGTACCGTTGTTCTGTATTTGCCTTGGGTATTTCACCATATATGATTTCGTCCATGTTGATTCAGGTGTTACAGGCAGTGCAGGGGTCTGAGTCCCGGGCGAAGAAATCACCTAAGAAGACCAACCAGCAGGTGCTGGGTTTAACTTTGTTCTTTGCAATTGTACAGTCTGCGATTGAAGTACGAAGCTTACAGTTTGCAGTCGAAGCATCAGAGCTTTTTATGGCACGTACGATTGCATCTGCCGAAATGATTGCAGGTGTTATGATTATTATCTGGTTGTCATCGCGTAACAAACGATTTGGAATCGGCGGACAGACGGCTCTTATTTTTGTCAATGTCCTTGATGGTATTCGGGCTACTTTAGATAAAGCAACATGGGATACGATTAAACTACCACTTCTTATTTCAATAGTTGTATTGCTCGTTATTCTGGTCATGGAAAATGCAGAAATTAGAATTCCATTGCAGCGTATTTCTATTCACAATATATATGCTGATAAAAATTACTTAGCCATTAAGTTAAATCCAATCGGTGTCATGCCAGCAATGTTTTCAACAGCATTTTTTATGGTGCCACAGATGGTAGTAAATGGCTTAAGTTTGGTGATTAAGAATAATGAAACGCTTATCTGGTGGCAAAAGAATTTAGTGCTTACGAAGCCTTTAGGTGTAGCTATTTATGTTGTTGTATTATTCTGTCTGTCAATCGGTTTTTCGCGTGTGTTTATCAATCCACATGAGATGACAGAGCAGTTTTTAAAGAGTGGCGATAGTTTAGAGAATATTCGTGCAGGAAGAGATACGAAGCGTTATTTGTCTAGAACAATTACGCGTGTAAGTATTTTGAGTGCTACGGTTATGAGTGTATGTTTGGCGTTGCCATTATATTTACAAATTTATGGAAAAATAGATGGTATGCTGGTTTCTTTACCATCATCAATTATGATGATGACAGGTATTTGGTGCAATTTATATCGAGAGATAGTTGCAGTAAAGGAATTGGATGAGTATAAGCCATTTATTTAGGGGGATCAATGTTATATTTTATTCCAGCCTGGTATCAGAAAAACGAATGGAATGAGAATGAAATGAACTGGTATGTAAGACGTATGCAGACGGAGTTCGATGATACAGTAAAGCAAATGCAGCTGTTTCATCGTAGCAAAGCATATCCATATCAGCTGATGTTATTAAGCTATGCGCCTAATTTCAGACATTTCCTGCACCGACAGGGTGTGTATCATGCACCTTATTGGTCTTGTTTTGATGCCATGCAGGATGTTTCGCGCAAACGTGCTACGGTATTATCTTTCCATAGCCTAAACTGGCCAGAAGATATTGAATTTGAATATACACCATTCGTTGTAGTAGCTTATCTGCACGGAGAAAAGTATGCACAGGTTGAATTTGGTGAAGACGGCAATCCGATTTTGATTGATTTATATACGAAAGGAAAGATACAAAGAAGAAATTATTATGATGACAGAGGGTTCATTTCCAGCACATTATTATATGATGATGGCGAATTTTCACATCAGGACTATTTGACAGACAAGGGACTTTGGAAACTGCGCAAATTTAGTGACGGAAGAGTGAAAGTGAATCCAAAATCACCGACGTTTTTATTGATTCAAAATGACAAAAAAGAAGAGATAAGATATAAAAAATCAGAATACGATAGTCTAGAACAAGTGATAAGTGAGGTTGTCGCAGCTTATGTTGCAAAGCTGGAAGAAGAGGCTATTTTTTGTATGGCAATGCACACTAGACATGCCAAGATGCTCGAGACTGTATTAGAAAACAAGAAATTGATTCTGTCTTTCTATGGGAATCGATATGATATAGAGCAGCATGAGGATGCCAAGGCCTTGATAGAAAGAGCGAATTATTTAATTGCAGATTCCAAAGAAAATGTAAATAAAATCCAAAGAAAAATGGGTCGAAAATTGGACAATATCATTGATATTACGCCATTCGACTCCAGGGTAGATTTTGGCATTAGCCAACAGATTAATGTACAGAAAATTTTAGTTCCAGTAGATGGAATTCAAGCTACGGTTTTTGAAGATTTAATTAAAAACCTAGGGCTGTATTTATTAAAGAATGAAAATGCGCAAGTTCATTTGTTTACACGTCAGGCTCAATATGGAAGAAGCAGTCAGCTTTTGGCAAGTGTAAGAGATATTTTAGAAAAGTCTGATATGGATCCAGAATGGGCAACGGAAATACATGTTGCAAATAAGGCAGAGAATCGACTAGATGAAGTTGAGAATGTTCGATTCTTTGTGGAGACCTGTGTCGATGAGCTTTCTGTTAGTAAGTGTATGAGAGAACAAAGAATTATCGTTGATATGAGACAGGAAGTAATCGAGTTATACCTTCGTATTACGGGAATTAGTGTTGGTATTCCGCAGATTGTATATACCCAGACTCAGTTCGTAGAGCATGGGAAGAATGGTATGGTGCTAAAGGATATGTCGCGCTTGGTAGAAACGTTGGATTTCTATTTGGGCAGTCTTAGCAATTGGAATGAAGCAATGGTATATTCCTATGAGCTTGGACAGAAATTTACTACCAGAATGTTGGTAGAAAAGTGGAAAGAGGTTATTGATTTTGTCAGATAAAATTCGAATTTTACAATTGGGATTACAGAATTGGAATGATATATATCAGTTTCCGGAGCATGCTGTTGTAACCTTTGCAGAGTACTTTGATGAGGTTCCAAAGAAACCATATGATATGTGTTTCATAGACAGAGATTTGTTCCCGGAAGAGTTAGAGCTATTACGAAAGGCAGTAAAAGCATACACCGTTTTCATAACAGAACGCATTTCTTTGGATGAAATGCTGAAGGATTTTTGTGAAGAAAAGAAATATAAGCGTTTATCAGATGATGAAATACAAGATTTTTTGTTGAATGAGACACGTAATTATTTTCCAGGCTCATATGGTGAGAAGTTTAGTATGCGTCATGTAGCAATCGCGCAAGGCTTCAAAGGCAAGGTGAGTTGGAATGGAAATTATAGTGTAAGCTTACAGGGTGACTATGGTAAAACACTAAAACAGGTGGCTTTTTGGCGTAGCAATGTTCCAATTGAGAAGGGACAGGCAATCGAGCTGTGGTTAGAGTATAAAAAAGATCCTTCGGTACAGATTGCTTTATCCGTTACGCAATTTGTTCAGGGGACACTATCTGAAGTGCAGCAACGCTGGTTTTTTTCAGAAGAAGAGTTAAATGATTTGGTTATTTTGGATAACCAGTTGGAATACGGTGTCATCTTTGTATCATTGTTGGCATGTGGAGAAGGAAAACTAGACATTATTGCATTGAATGATAGATATTCCAGACGTGGGCATGGATGTTTTATTCCAGGTGGCAAGCGACATGTTGCATCGAATCGAGAAGAAGTATTTTCTTACTTTGATCCAGGTGACAGGAAGCCACCATTAAATGTGTATTTTTCAGGATATAAAACGAAGCAGGGCTTTGAAGGATATAACCTGATGCGGAGTATGGGAAGTCCATTTCTTCTTATTGCGGAACCAAGATTAGAGGGTGGCTGTTTCTATGCTGGTTCAAAGGAGTATGAAAACATTGTAAAAGATGTGATAAAAAAACACATGGATGAGTTGGGATTTTCCAATGAAGATGTAATTTTGGCAGGAATTTCGATGGGAACCTATGGAGCTCTGTATTATGGCTGTGATATACGACCACATGCAATGATATTAGGAAAACCATTGGTGAGTATCGGCTCTATTGCAGGCAATGAAACACTTCATCGTCCGGGCGGCTTTCCAACATCGTTGGATATTTTGAAATATTTATCCAATGGTTCAGACAAAACAGCCATTTCGAATTTGAATGCACGTTTTTGGGACAAGTTTGATGTCACAGATTGGAGTAAGTCTAAGTTCATAGTGGCATATATGATAGAAGATGATTACGATAGAACGGCGTACAATGATTTGATTTCACATTTGCAGTCAGAGGGTGTAGAGCTTTACGGAAAAGGTCTGCATGGGCGTCATAATGATGCAACAGGTGGAATCGTAAGCTGGTTTGTCAGTCAGTTTAAAAATGTATTGCGAGAGGATTTTAACAGGAGAATAGAAGAGTAATGGTTGGAGCAAAGTGGACAATCTATTGGAATGAATATTCTGCAGATACATATTTGTACGGCTCAGAGGTAATTTATCACAGCAAAAACGATGTAGAGTTTGAGAATTTGTTGATGCCTCCGGGAACGATAATTAGACAATGGTATTCTAAGACCAATTATCAGATGCAAAAAATTGAACCAGCACTTCCTATGATTGATGGTGAAAGTAAGTACAGAATAACCGTGAATATGGATTGTCTGGAAAATGAGAACTGCCTGGTGCGATTGGTATTTTATGACCGTTATGAGGTAGAAGCAGGTAGTCTTACATTAAGGGATAAAACAACAGAGTTTCGATGTCCATTAAAGACATATAGTTATTGTATGCAGCTTATAAATGGTGGAGTTACAAGATTTCATTTTCACTCTGTAGTTATTGAGGAAATTATAGATGAGTCAGAAGGCGGATATTAAAAAACTGAATAAGGTATTGTCTCAGGTAAAGAAGTATCATGACCAGATGAAGGCTTTATCTAATGAGGAACTCGCACATATGACAGATATATTCAAAGAGCGTCTGGCACAGGGAGAAACGTTAGATTCTTTGCTTCCAGAGGCTTTTGCAGCTGCGTGTGAAGCAGATTTCAGAGTGCTGGGAATGTTTCCGCATGATGCACAGATATTAGGTGCAATTGCACTACATCAGGGGTATCTGGCAGAGCTTAATACAGGGGAAGGAAAGACGCTTGTAGCTACAATGCCACTGTATCTGAATGCTCTTACAGGTAAGAGTACTATGCTGGTTACCACCAATGAATACCTAGCACTTCGTGATGCAGAAGAAATGGGACAGATGTACCGTTTTATGGGTCTTACTGTGGCGGCAGGTGTACAGCGTGACGCTGAAAAACGCTTTACTAATGAAGAAAAACAGCAAATTTATGCAGCTGATATAGTATATACTACGCATGGTGTGCTTGGCTTTGACTATTTGCTGAATAATCTGGTAACGAGTGCAGAAGACCGTTTTTTAAGAGAGTTGTACTATATCATTATCGATGAGGCGGATTCTGTATTATTAGATAGCGCACAGACTCCATTAGTTATTTCTGGTGCACCTCGAGTGCAGTCAAACTTGTATGAAATGGCAGACTTCTTTGTCACTACCTTGGAAGAAGGCAGAGACTACGAAAAGGAAGAGAAAAAGGTATGGCTGACCGATGAAGGTGTCGCTTATGCAGAGCGTTTCTTTCAGATTGATAATTTTTATGGAAGAGAATACTTTGAAGTAAACAGACATGTGATATTGGCACTTCGTGCACATGTCCTGTTTGAAATAGAAAAAGAATATATGATTTCCAAAGATGGGGAGCTGCATCTTCTGGATGGAGCTTCTGGACGTATGATGCCAGGTGTAAAATTGCGTGGTGGGCAGCACCAGGCATTGGAAGTAAAAGAAAAAATCGAAGCATCTATGGAAAACCGTTCAGTTGCATCTATCACTTACCAGAATCTGTTCCGTCTGTTCCCTAAAATGTCAGGAATGAGTGGTACGATTTCAGATGCTGCAGAAGAGATTTTTGATGTATATGGTACCAAGGTGGTTGTAATTCCACCACATCGTCCAGTACAACGAAAAGATCTGCCAGACTTGTACTTTAAAGATGCAAAAGAACAGTTTCGCCAGGCAATTGAAACTGTGGTAAATATACATAAGACAAAACAGCCGGTACTTGTTGTGACCACATCTATTGCGGAGACAGAAACACTATCAGATTTATTACTGGTCGAGAAAATTCCACACAATGTACTTAATGCCAATAATGTGTTCTGGGAAGCAGAAATTATCAAGGAGGCAGGACAGCTAAATGCAGTTACAGTAGCAACTTCCATGGCAGGTCGTGGTACGGATATCAAACTAGGACCTGGTGTAAAAGAGTTGGGCGGTTTGGCAGTTGTTGGCGTAGGACGAATGGAAAACGTTCGTCAGGAGCGACAGGCCAGAGGTCGTGCCGGACGTCAGGGAGACCCAGGGTCCAGCCGTTTTTATGTATCGTTGCAGGACGAGATTGTGCGTATGAATGGCCCTAAGAACATCGAGAAATATGTTCAGGGAGAACGTAATATTTCAAATAAAAAATTAGCAAAAATTATCAATACTGCGCAGCAGACAGGAGAAGAGATTGCAGTATTATCTCGCAAACAGGCGGTAGAATATGACCAGGTATTACAGCGCCAGAGAGAGCTTATTTATAAAACACGTAACAGTCTGATTGATGGGCAGGATATTGATGAAAAGAAATTAATAAAGATAGCGAAAAACAATATTGTGAAAACACTTTTTAAAGAGAAAGAGCTTACAATTCATAACGTAAGCAGATATATTTTGGATAATATTTCTTATTGTCTGGATAAGGACCTGTATGAAGTTGATTTATCTCAGAAGAAGCTAGTTATGAAATACCTAGGCAGAAAGGTGAAGAAAGCATTTCGTCGTCAGCGAGAGAAGCTGGGTGGACAGGAAGAGATGCAGGCATTTGTACGTGTCGCAACCTTACAGGCAATTGATGACGCTTGGGTAGAGCAGGTAGACTATTTACAACAATTACAGGCAGCGGTGTCTGGTCGTTCCTCTGCACAGCGTAATCCAATCCTTGAGTATCAAAAGGAAGCATTGGAATCCTTTAAGCAAATGGAAGAGACGATATTGATACAGATGATTCGCAACATCTTATTAAGTAATGTATATTTTGATGAGGAGAATGAATTAAAAATCACACTCCCATAGGAGAACAGAATGGTTTATAACTTTAATTTAGGAATCGGTTGGGCAAGTAGTGGTGTTGAATATGCACAAAGCTATCGTGCCAAAATGCTGCGAGATATCGGGATAGAAGCAAAATTTGTATTTACAGATATGTTTCCCAGAGATAATATCCAGCATATGACAGAGAATATCGGATTTTTGGATTCGGAAATCATTTGGCTGTATACTTTTTTTACAGATACGAGAATCGCTCCAGTTTCTTATACCCTTACAGATTTGGAAAGTACCTTCGCAGTGCAGGACTTTACTACATCCAGAGAAGGAAAGACGGTAAAATATGTGTTTCCAGGGAATGGGAACTTCTATACCTGCTATATGGTAGATGAGGAAAGTGACCTGGTGCATCGTGTAGAACTTGTAGCCAACGGTTCTCTTATTCGTAAGGATTATTTTACCTATTGTCGTATTTACTCGGAATATTATGCGCCTCTGGATAAAAAGGCACATATGTATCAGCGTAGATTTTTCAATGAGGATGGTTCGGTAGCATATGAGGAAATCAATGACAATGATGTGGTAATGTACAAGTTTCCAGATAAAATTCTCTGCTCAAAAGAAGAACTGGTGGGATATATGGTTTCTAAACTGAATCTGACGGAAGAGGATACAGTAATTATTGACCGTACAACAGGAATCGGGCAGGCGATTCTTCAGAATGCTGGACCAGCGCGTATCGGAAGCATCATTCACGCCGATCATTTTAGCGAAGGCAGTACCAATGACGAATATATCCTTTGGAATAATTATTATGAATATGCATTTTCACAGAGAAAGCATATCGATTTCTATGTAAGTGCAACGGATGATCAAAACCAACTATTAAGAGCGCAGTTTGAAAAATATGAGCAGGATATACCTAATGTGGTGACGATTCCAGTTGGAAGTTTGTCAGAGCTGAAATATCCGCAAGGAGAGCGTAGAAAGCACTCACTTATTACAGCTTCCCGTCTCGCTACAGAGAAACATATTGACTGGATTGCAGAAGCAGTGGTAAAAGCTAGAGAGACAATTCCAGAATTGACACTTGATATCTATGGCAAGGGACCTGAAGAAGAGAAAATTAAGGCAATTATAGAGAAACATAACTGTCAGGATTGCATTAAGCTTTGTGGTCAGCAGAATCTGGTAGAAGTGTACAAGAATTATGAAGCCTATATTTCAGGTTCGACTAGCGAAGGTTTTGGTCTAACTCTTATGGAGGCGGTAGGATCGGGGCTGCCAATCATAGGCTTTGATGTACGATATGGAAATCAGACATTTATTGATCACGAGGAAAATGGATACAAAATTCCTGTATATGATCGTATGGAAAGCAGTGAGCGAATTGATAAGCTTGCAGAAGCAATCATTCGTTTGTTTACGGAAGCAGACTTAGAGCGGTTTCATGCACATTCCTACGAAAAAGCACATAACTATCTAACAGCTGAGGTAGAAAAAAGATGGGAAACCTTATTGAAAAAGAAAATGTAATATTACTTTTTGATGTATATAATCAGGATAGTCAGAATCTGCATACATCCTTCCAGTTAGCTGGAAAGGATTATCTAGCAGCAGTCATCGATGATGATGGCTTTCTTCCGGATGGAGTGATTTCTATATATGGATATTTTCTGGGTGAATTTGCCAAAAGCGATAAGATTCCAGGAAGACCAAGATATTTTAATCAGATAGAAGTTCCAGAATACTGGGAAATCAGCGCAAGCAATAGTAGCGGCAAGGTGCATGATTTAAATAAAGAACGTGCCCGCATTTTCTATGCAGAACCTAAACACAAGCGTCTCGTAAAGGTTGTTGACTGGTATGATGAAAAGGGTGTGGTGCGTTCTAGCGACCATTACAATAGACAGGGTGCCTTATATGCGAGAACCATTTTTAATCATAAGGGACAACGTGTGAATAAATCCTATTTCGATGCCAGGGGAAGAGAAATCATCGTGGAGAACTACGTCACAAAGAATATTATTCTTAATGAGGATGGCGTGGTGCGCATCTTCAACAATAAAATAGAACTTGTAGTGTATTTCTTCCAGAAAGCAGGTCTAGATCAGTATAGAATCTTCTTTAATACTTTATCTACATCCTTCTTTGTATCACAGAGATTGGATGCAGAGACGAAAAATGACGTCTTATTCTGGCAGGAAGCCAAAAGGGATGATATTCCTGGTAATATGCAGGTGATTTTAAATGGACAATCGAACCGTACTAGCAAGATTATGGTGCAAAGAAGAGATGCATATAAGAAATTAATCGAGTTGGGAGCGTCTTCTCAAATTGTCAATTGCTTAGGTTATATCTATCCTTTTGAGAAAGAAAACCAGCACAATCCGGAGGTGCTTATCTGTACGAACTCAGATCGTATTGCACATCTTGAGAAAATTGTTCAGGCATTCCCAGAACTGCATTTTACGATTGCTGCGATAACAGAGATGTCTTCCAAACTTATGAATATGGACGCATATGAGAATGTAAGTCTCTATCCAGGTGTAAAAATGAATGTTTTAGAGGATTTGTTCGAAGGCTGTGACATCTATCTCGATATCAATCATGAATCCGAAATTGTGTCAGCCGTAAGGAAAGCATTCTTGCATAATCAATTGATTTTTGCTTTCCGTGAGACTTTACACAATCCAAGCTATATCGCTCCAGAGCATATATATGAGATGGACGAAGTTGATAAGATGATTTCAGATTTAAAAGAAATAATATGTGATAATAATCTTATGGATGCACATATCAAATTACAGCATACAGAAGCAATGCTTGAAGATGCGGAAATATATGGAGAAATATAAATTCTAAAATGTAAAAAATGCGCTCACATTATGAAGTGAGCGCATTTTATTTTGTTGAAATTATTTAGCTGTTCCGAAAAAGATATTATCGAAGAATTTCTTAGTTTCTTCTGGTCCGAGTTCTTTTTTGAATACGTCGGTAGAGATGCCGCCTTTTTCAATTAATCCATCGGTGTAATTTACGGTAATTTCAAGTTTTTCAGCTTTTTCTTCTTCCGTAAGAAGTGGAAGCTGTGCAGCGTGTTCCATATATACGTCCAAGCTATCAATAAGAAGTCCCTTCAAATCCTTATCGGATTCTGGTGTTCCAGCCTTGTAGGTAGTAACGGTTAAGAGATCAGCATACCAAGCTTCGGAAGCCTGTATATCTTCTAGATGGTTGTACTTATTCTTAGCATCGGTAAGTGCAGTAAGAAGGGTGTTGTAAGCTTCGTCTTTTTCTGCAACTACATCATAGAATTCCAAGTAAGCCTTGCGATTGGAAAGTATGTACATATAGTCGGCAGAGAGCAGTGGCAGATTCTTGTCCTGTGGTGTGATAACTACGGTAGACATCTGCATCAGGCCTAATGCATTCATACGCATGATAGACAGATTACCGATTCCTTCGATGTCATACTGCTCAACATCGAAATTCATGATGCCATAAATCTTCATTTTTTTGTAGTCACCTACATCTACTGGTGTTACAGTAAAGTTTTCTTTCAACTCTGCAACGACAGTATCAACGGTATCATTCATCGCTTTTACATTGTTATTACCGATATTAGATACGACGATTACAAGTACTACGATAATTGCTACGACAATTCCTAAAATGATTGGTCCCATTTTCTTTTTCTCCTTTTGGTTATTATTGTGCATAAAACCACTCCCTTTTCTTATTCTTTGTATATTATAACAAAAAATAGTTGGTGTGTGAACGGTAATTACATTTTATAAAAGATATATTAAAAGAAAACTTGAAATAAGAGTGGAAAAATTATGGAAAATATATTAGAATGATAGGTAGCGTAAATAAAAATATTATTTTTATAAAAAAGGAGATTGAATATGAAACTTTCACCATTACAGACAGCTAGATACGGATACGAACCTAAGCTTCCAGGTATGCTTAGAAACGGTATCGCAGATATCTGTGTAAACGAAGGCGCTGAAACACAGTCAGTAGCTGATCAGGAAAAGATCGCAGCTCTTTTCCCAAATACATATGGTAAAAAAGAAATTACATTTGCAAAAGGTCAGAATACATCTGCACCTAAGACACACAAAGTAGGTGTTATTCTTTCTGGTGGACAGGCTCCAGGTGGACACAACGTAGTTTGCGGTCTTTATGATGCAATCAAAGCTACAAACCCAGAAAACGAACTTTACGGTTTCAAGGGCGGCCCAAGCGGTCTTATCGAAGATGATTACATCATCATGACAGATGAATACATCAACCAGTACAGAAACACAGGTGGTTTCGATATTATCGGTTCTGGTAGAACAAAACTTGAAACAAACGAACAGTTTGCTATTGTAGCAGAAGTTTGTAAGAAACACGGCATCACAGCTCTTGTTATCATCGGTGGTGATGACTCTAACACAAACGCAGCAGTTCTTGCTGAATACATGGCAGCAAACAACACAGGCGTACAGGTTATCGGATGTCCTAAGACAATCGACGGCGACTTAAAGAACGAAGATATCGAATGTTCATTCGGTTTCGATACAGCTACAAAGACATATTCAGAAATCATCGGTAACATCGAAAGAGATGCTAACTCAGCTAAAAAATACTGGCATTTCATCAAAGTTATGGGACGTTCTGCTTCTCACGTAGCACTTGAATGTGCACTTGAAACACAGCCAAACATCTGCTTAATTTCAGAAGAAGTAGCAGCTAAGAAAATGTCACTTTCTGCAATCGCTGATTACATCGCAGATGCAGTAGCAGCTAGAGCAGCAAAAGGCATGAACTTCGGTGTAGCTATCATTCCTGAAGGTGTAGTAGAATTCGTTCCAGAATTCTCTGTACTTATCGCAGAAATCAACGAACTCCTTGCTGGAAGCAAAGCAGACGCTTTCAACGCACTTCCAACATGGGCTGATAAATATGCATTTATCGAAGCTGGTCTTACAAAAGAATCTATGGAAGTATTCGCAATCCTTCCACAGGCTATCCAGCAGCAGTTATTCCTTGAAAGAGATCCACACGGCAACGTACAGGTTTCTCTCATTGAATCAGAAAAATTATTCTCAGCTTTAGTAGCTGACAAACTTGCAGCTAGAAAAGAAGCAGGCACATACAACGGTAAATTCGGTGCATTACATCACTTCTTAGGATACGAAGGAAGATGTGCATTCCCATCTAACTTCGATTCAGATTACTGCTACTCATTAGGATACAACGCATTCATGCTTATCCAGTATGGTTACACAGGTTACTTATCAAAGATTTCTAACCTTTCTGAACCAGCAAATGAATGGGTTGCAGGTGGTATGCCAATCACAAAGATGATGAACATCGAAAGACGTCACGGCGAAGATAAGCCAGTTATCAAGAAAGCTCTCGTAGAACTTGATGGTGCTCCATTCAAATACTTCGAAGCTCACCGTGAAGAATGGGCTGAAAACACATGCTTCGTATACCCAGGTGCTATCCAGTACTACGGACCAACAGAAGTTTGTGACATCACAACAGTAACACTTGCTCTTGAACAGGGTAAAATGAAATAAGATATGAATTTAGATGCTCGGTAGCGTGGCTATCGGGCATCTTTTTTGCTTTTTAACATGTTTTAAGTTGCGGTACTATTGTATTATGGTGATATTTTATAGGGAGATAGCCATGGAGAAAAAGATACAAAAATTACAGGAATTCATAAATGAGTCATAAAACGTTGAATACCTCCTAAGTCATAGCAGTCTTATAGATAATCCAATGGTATCTATGAATAGTATCGCTATAAAATGGACACTCACCATGTCAATCCAAACATTGCCTGCAATACTATTGTATAAAATTCGAAAGTTGATTGTTTTTTTTATTTTCTTATTGCAATATTAAAAATATGTGTTAATATTTTAACGAGCTTGTGAAAAAAATAACAAAGCATAAATTTAAGGAGGTCATTAAAATGGCAAGATTTACTTTACCAAGAGACTTATATCATGGAAAGGGTTCCATCGAAGTCTTAAAAACATTAAAAGGGAAAAAAGCAATGGTATGTGTAGGCGGTGGCTCTATGAGACGTTTCGGTTTCTTAGATCGTATCGAAGCTTACTTAAAAGAAGCAGGAATGGAAGTTGCTTTCATTGAAGGTATCGAACCAGACCCATCTGTAGATACAGTTATGGCTGGTGCTGAAAAAATGTTAGAATTCGAACCAGACTGGATTGTGGCAGTAGGTGGTGGTTCACCAATCGACGCAGCAAAAGCTATGTGGGTAAAATATGAATATCCAGAAATTACATTCGAAGAAATGTGTGTAGTATTTGGTATGCCAGAACTTCGTAAAAAAGCTCGTTTTGTGGCTATCCCATCTACATCAGGTACAGCTACAGAGGTTACAGCTTTCTCCGTAATCACAGATTACAAGAAAGGTATTAAATATCCATTAGCTGACTTTGAAATTACACCAGACGTAGCAATCGTTGATCCAGATTTAGCAGAAACAATGCCACAGAAATTAGTTGCTCATACAGGTATGGATGCTATGACACATGCAGTAGAAGCTTATGTATCTACAGCGAACTGTGATTTCACAGATCCATTAGCATTACATGCAATTAAAATGGTTAAGAATGATTTAGTAGATTCTTACAACGGAGATATGACAAAGAGAGCATCTATGCACAATGCACAGTGTCTTGCTGGTATGGCATTCTCTAACGCATTACTTGGTATCGTTCATTCAATGGCTCACAAAACAGGTGCAGCATTTGAAGAATTCGGTGCACACATCATCCATGGTGCAGCTAATGCTATGTACTTACCAAAAGTTATCGCATTTAATGCAAAAGATGAAACCGCAAAGAAACGTTATGCAGAAATTGCTGACTTTGTTGGTCTTGGCGGAACAACAGAAGATGAAAAAGTTACATTATTAATCAAATTCTTACGTCAGATGAACGATGAATTAAGAATTCCACAGTGTATCAAGAATTATGGTGCAGACAGCTATTATGCAGAACAGGGCTTCGTTCCAGAAGAAGTATTCTTAGAAAGACTTCCTGAAATTGCTAAGAATGCAGTAGGTGATGCTTGTACAGGTTCTAACCCACGTCAGCCAAGTGTTGAAGAAATGGAAAAATTATTAAAATGTTGTTACTATGATACAGAAGTTGACTTCTAATATTGCATAAGTAAATAATTACCGCGTCAAAGGTGAGTTTTGACGCGGTAATAATGTTTTATCCAGAAAAATATATTGATATTTCTTTAACAATCTAGTAAAATGACACTATTGCATTTAACATTTCGTAAACAAATATATATTACAATACTTACGAAAAATATAGAAGGAGGAACATTATGTATCCAATCGTGAGAAAAGAAGTCCTCGCAGACCAGATCGTGCTCATGGAAGTGAAAGCACCTATGGTAGCTAGAAAATGTTTGCCAGGACAGTTTATTATTGCAAAAACAGATGAAATCGGAGAACGTATTCCACTTACCATTTGTGACTATGATAGAGAAGCAGAGACTGTGACTATCGTAGTACAGACAATTGGTGCTGGAACTATGCGTATGATGGATTTAAATGAAGGTGACGAACTTATGGACTTCGTAGGTCCACTTGGTTGTGCATCTGAACTTTGCGAAGAAAAGAATTTGGAAGAAACCAAACAGAAAAAGATTCTTTTCGTAGCTGGTGGTCTTGGTATCGCACCAGTTTACCCACAGGTAAAATGGCTCCATGAACACGGGGTAGAAGTAGATGTAATCATGGGCTGTCGTAACAAAGACCTTTTATTCTACATTGATGAGATGAAAGCAGTTGCAAAGAATGTATATGTGGCTACAGATGATGGTTCTTATGGTTTCCATGGCAATGGTTGTGCACAGCTTCAGGCACTTTATGACGAAGGTGTAAGATATGACCAGTGTGTGGCAATTGGACCAATGATTATGATGAAATATACTGCATTACTTACAAAGCAGCTTGAAATTCCAACTATCGTTTCTATGAACCCTATTATGGTAGATGGAACAGGTATGTGTGGTGCATGTCGTCTTATGGTTGGCGGACAGGTGAAATTTGCATGTGTAGATGGACCAGAATTCGACGGACACTTGGTAGACTTCGATCAGGCAATGGCAAGACAGGCTCAGTACAAGACTGCAGAAGGTCGTGCAAAGCTTGCGTATGAAGAAGGAGATACACATCACGGTGGATGTGGACATTGCGGAGGTGACGAGTAATGGACGTATTAAAAAGAGTACCTGTTCGTGAACAGGATCCAAGCATAAGAGCAAAAAACTTTGAAGAAGTATGTTACGGCTATAACGAAGAAGAAGCTGTAGCAGAAGCAGAACGTTGTTTGAATTGTAAAAATGCACTTTGTATGCAGGGATGTCCAGTATCTATCAACATTCCAGCATTTATCCAGGAAGTAAAGAATAGAAACTTTGAAGCAGCTTATCAGATTATCTCTGAATCATCAGCACTTCCAGCAGTTTGTGGTCGTGTATGTCCACAGGAAAGCCAGTGTGAAGGCAAATGTATCCGTGGCTTCAAAGGTGAACCAGTTTCTATCGGTAAATTGGAACGTTTCGTAGCTGACTGGGCTCGCGAAAACGGCATCAAACCTAAAAAAGCGGAAAAAATGAATGGTCACAAAGTAGCTGTTATCGGTTCTGGTCCAGCAGGTCTTACCTGTGCAGGCGACCTTGCAAAACTTGGCTACGAAGTAACTATTTTTGAAGCGCTTCATGCGGCAGGTGGCGTACTTGTATATGGTATCCCAGAATTCCGTCTTCCAAAAGACAAGGTAGTAGCTGCAGAAGTAGCAAACGTAGAAGCACTTGGTGTTAAGATTGAAACCAACGTAGTTATTGGTAAATCAATCACTATCGACGAACTCATCGAGGATGAAGGCTTTGAAGCCGTATTTATCGGTTCGGGCGCAGGTCTTCCTAAGTTCATGGGTATTCCAGGAGAACAGGCAAATGGTGTATTCTCTGCAAACGAATACTTAACAAGAAACAATCTTATGAAAGCATTCCAGGAAGGCTATGAAACACCTATCAGCCGTGGAAGCAAAGTAGTAGTTGTTGGTGGTGGTAACGTAGCGATGGATGCTGCTCGTACAGCACTTCGTCTTGGTGCTGAAACACACATCGTTTACCGTCGTAGTGAAGCAGAACTTCCTGCACGAGTAGAAGAAGTACATCATGCAAAAGAAGAAGGCGTTATTTTTGACCTTCTTCAGAATCCAACTGAAATCCTCGTGGATGAAAATGGCTGGGTAAAAGGAATCAAGATTATCAAGATGGAACTTGGCGAGCCAGATGCATCAGGCCGTCGTCGTCCAGTAGAAGTACCAGGCTCAGAATACGAAATCGAATGCGATACTGTAATCATGTCTCTTGGTACATCTCCAAACCCACTTATTTCTTCTACTACAGAAGGATTAGACATTAACAAATGGCAGTGTATCGTTGCAGAAGAAGCAACAGGAGCTACATCCAAAGAAGGCGTTTATGCAGGTGGCGATGCAGTAACTGGTGCAGCAACAGTTATCCTCGCAATGGGTGCTGGTAAAGCAGCTGCAGCTGGTATTCATGAATATCTTTCAAATAAATAATTTTTCTAAAATATACGAAATGGGCTTCAAATATATATTTGGAGCTCATTTTTTAGTTGGAAAATATAAACAATGTGAAACTCTACTCCCTGTGGATATACAATTTTATGAAAAAATAGTAGAATATAGTTATCCATGAAAGGAATACTATGCCATGAATCAAGTAAAGATAGGACAATTTATATTAGAGTGTAGAAAAGAAAGAGGTCTGACACAGCAGGAACTTGCGAATCATTTGGGCATTACTGCCAAGGCGGTATCCAAATGGGAGACGGGCAAAGGGTTACCAGATGTGTCGCTTTATGAAGCCTTGTGCAAGGAGCTTGGGATTACTTTAAATGAATTTTTTGCAGGAGAGTACATTGAAGAACAGCGTCTTATCGCGCAGACTGATGAGAATTTGGAAGATATCTTAAAAGAATATTATAAAATGAAGAAGCAGAAGAATATCATTACAATTGTTCTAAGCGTAATTGCAGCAATCTTTGCATTGCAAATCTTTCAAATCGTAAAGGCAATGGTACTTGCAGGTGGGATTCTTGCAGGGATTAGTCTGTTTGGATTTGAGCTAGAACCAGAGGTTATCACAGATGTTAGCAAGTATACCAAAAGCTATTATATCAAAACCTACAATTCTGATCTAGACTCCAATCTGTCAGTTTTTCCTGATACTATCACAGATGAGATGATAGTAAAAAACTTTGAGTCATCACTGACAATTGGATTATTCGATACAGACGGATATATCTTCCTCGAATACACTTTGGACAAAGCTAACTTTGAAAAGGAAGTCGCAAGATTACAGAACCTGCATGCAAAGATTGAGAACTATGACGGTGAAATCTACACCAACAAAGTTATGTATTCCGAAGAAGAGTATGCATATCCGGCCTATATCACAATAAATGGCTATGCAGATACCTTTGAATATGCGTTAATTGATGAGGCTAACTGCCGTATTATCTGTATGTATCTCGCTTATTACAACGGCGACGGCTTTCCATACGAAGAATACTTAAAACTTGACAAATCCTGCTACGAAGATTATGACAATCTTGATGAATTCTCCATGTACACCCATACTTTTGACGGAGGCGAATCCTATGTGGAATTTGATGATTCGCTAAAGATATCCAATTAAGTATGTATAAGATGAAGTCTCGCTTGCAAGCCTACATGAAATATTATATAATTTTGATATATATGTACTATGGAAAAAGCAGGTGAATAGCAGTGCGTAAACGAATTAAGCAACTGGCCAGAGGCAAGTTCGAATACGCCAAACCAGATCTCATTCTGTCTGAGGAAGAAGTCGTATTTACAGTGTTAGAGGGAGAGGACTACGAAGGGAGTTTTACTATCGAAAACTCTAAGGCTACCAAGCTTCGCGGGCTTGTATATGCTACCCATCCACGTATGGAAGTACTGACACCTCAGTTCGAAGGAGAACAGGTTCGGGTACGTTTTAAATTTCATAGCTTTGGTTTAAACGAAGGGCTGACTGAAAAAGGTGATTTTGTAATCATTTGTAATCAGGTGAGAATCAGTCTTTCTTTTTGTGCGTCCATTTCTAAGAAATATGCCCAGACTTCTATTGGACCTGTAAAGAATCTGTATGATTTTACCTGTTTAGCAAAAGAAGACTGGAATGAAGCGTTCCAATTGTTTTATAGTAAGAATTTTTCCAATATTATTAAGCCAAATGAAATAAAAGAGAGCATGATTTATCGTGGCATTATCACAGCTAAGCCATGTAATCAGAATATGGAGGAATTCTTAATTGGAATCCGCAAAAAAGAGCGAATTTCATTTAAGGTTGAGAAGAATCAGTTTGAGTTTTATGAGGTAACGGATACCTTAAAGGAGACAGTAGAACTTAAGAAAGACAACTGGGGTTATATAGAAATCAACGCATCTTGCGATGCAGAGTTTATTCGTCTGCCAAAGACCAAGATTCGTACCGAAGATTTTATTGGCAGTACCTATGGATTTTCTTTCTTCATCGAAGCAGACAAGCTTCATGCAGGTAAGAATTATGCGCGCATTCAGCTCGCTACTGTTTATGAGACCATAACTATAGAAGTTGTTGCGGACGCACGTCCACAAGGGGAAGGGGGATCAGAAAATACTCTTGAGATAAAAGATTGTCTTGCCGGTGTTATGGAGCTGTATCAGGCATATCGTCTAAAACGTATCGTGACGGGAGTATGGGCAAATGAGACTAGTTCTATTTTGGATCATTTGCGTGGTTTACAGCCAGATGAACCAATGCACCGCCTGATGAAAGCTCAGTGCCTTATTATCAATAGACAAAGACAGGAAGCGGAGTGGATTTTAGAAGAGTTTAAGCGTGAATGGATTGATAGAAAAGACCCTGTCTGGGGCTATTATCTCTATATCATGACACTTTTAGAACGTGAGCCAAGCTATGTAGACAAGCTCACTAAGGAAATCGAAGCGATTTTCCATGAGAATCCAGATTCGGTTATGCTGTTCTGGGTACTTACTTTCTTGCAGGAGAAATATATTGGCAACAATGCGCTCAAATTAAAGGATATCGAGTACTGGGTAATGAAGGGCTGTTCTTCCCCATATCTCTATCTGGAAGCATATTATCTGATTTGGCAGGATCCATATCTTTTAACCAAGTTAAATACATTTGAAATACGTGTGCTTCGCTGGGCAGCCAGACGTCGTGCAATCACCAAGGATATAGCTATTCAGATTTTCCAGATTATGGAGACCTGCAAGGAGTTTTCTCCTGTATTGTACCAGCTTTTGTGCGTGGCGTATGAAGCCAATCCAAAGCCAGAGTATGTGGGTGTTATTTGTGGTTATCTGATTAAGAGTCAGCAGTATGATTCTAAGTATCACAACTGGTTTGAAAAAGGAATCGAGCTTGAGCTTCGTATTACGAGTCTGTATGAAGCATACTTACTTTCTATGGACGAGAGAAAAGTAGACGAGGTTCCAAAGATTATACAGATGTATTTCCAGTATGATAGTGGTCTGCCATACAAGAAGATGGCAGTGCTTTATAACAATATCATTGCTTCAAAGACAAAGAATCCAGAAGTATATCAGAAGTATTGCCGTACAATGGGACGCTTTGCAATGGATCAGATTCTGGCAGGACATATTGATGATAATCTGGCAGTGGTATATGATGCTATGCTTGATTTGGGTGTAATAAATCAGGAGATTGCCAAGGCATTGTCCTATATCATTTTTACACATAGAGTATCCGTTTTTGATAAACGCATGGTAAGAGCGATTGTATATCAGAGACAGATGAAGGATCCACAGATTGTACCAATTGTGGACAATACTGCATATTTCCAGCTGTATTCCAAGGAATATGTTATCGTGTTCGAGGATGAAAAGGGACGCCGTTTCACAGGCAGTATCGAATATCAGATGCAAAGCCTTATGGATGCGCAGAAATATTTAGAGAAATGTATGGAGCTTACACCATTACAGCTGCCATATTTGCTTTCTTATTTTGATACAAGACAAAGCTATTTGACCTTCCAGAAGGAAGACAAAGAGTATTTTAAACCATTGATGTTCTCTGGAGCAGTTAGCGGTGAATACAAAGCAAGACTTCTGCCAGAGATTTTGAAGTTCTATCAGACGAGTGCATTTGATGCAATGGTAGAAGAGTATTTGCTTAAGGCTGATTATAGCAAATTGGATGATTCTTCACGTAAATTTGCAATTGAATTGTGTGTAGAAAACCATTTGTTTGATTTTGCATATGACAAGATTATGGAATATGGCATCGACCAGATAGGCTCAGCTGCCAAGGTAGCACTTGCAAGCTATATGATTGAACAGACAGAGTACGAAGAGGATGAGTTTCTTCTTAGTCTGACAATTGCTGCATTCCGCGCAAAGAAATATAACGACAAGATGCTGTTATACTTATGTATGCATTATAGTGGTCCGACGCAGGAGATGCTTGATATCTGGTTTGCTGCAAAGAACTTTGATATCGACCGTTTTGATATATCGGAGCGTATTTTGGTGCAGATGATGTATGCCGATGATATGGTCCTAGAAGGCATGCCGGTATTTGTATATTTCTACGAAGCAGGCGGCAAGGACTTTGTGACACTGGCATATTTATCCGATTGTGCACACCGTTATTTTGTGGAAAATCAGCGAATCGATGATGATATCTTTACACTGATAGAAGCAAGATACATATACGATTTAGAATTAAACGATGCATGTAAGCTAGCTTTACTCAAATACTACGCAGATCAGACGAGTGTATCAGAGCGTCAGTTTAAGGTGGCAGACGAGCTTTTGGCAGAATACACCAGAAGAAATATGTTGTTTGCTTTTTACAAGCGACTCGCACCAGAGCTTGTGCTTAAATATCATCTGTATGACAAGGTGTTTTTAGAATACCGTACGAGTCCACATAGTCATGTTGTGCTTCATTACAGCAGAGATGAGGATGGGGATACCTTTTTACAGGAAGATATGCTTGATGTATATGATGGTATCTTTGTCAAAACCTTTGTGATGTTCTTTGGTGAGGCAATCCAGTATTATATCAGCGAAGAATATGGCAGTGAAGTTGAAGTGACGGAGAGCAATCGCATTGTAAATAATGATGTTTACAATCAGGATGATGTAAGCAGATACAATCTGCTTAATCAGATGTTGATTTCAAATACTTTACAGGAAGATGCAGAACTGTACCAGACGATGAAACAGTATGCTAGAACCGATGAAGTGACACAGAGAGTCTTCAAATTATTATAGAGGGTAGCATGGAAGTAAAAAGAGAACCGATTATCCTGGGTATCGACTTAAATGATCGATATGCCATGGTAAGTTACTACCAACTGAATATGAAAGAGCCAGAGACCGTCAGTACGATTGCGGGAGGCGAGAAATACCAGATTCCAACACTTTTGGCAAAGCGTCAGAGCTTGGGACAGTGGTTTTACGGAGACGAAGCTAAGAAAATGGCTAAGACCTCAGAGGTAATCTGTGTAGATGCGCTTCTAAAACGTGCAGTAAACGGAGAGTCCATTCGTATTGAGGAAGAAAGCTATGATGCATCTGATCTTTTAGCTTTATTCCTAAAGAAAGTGATGGATTTGCCTCTTAAGCTTGGTAATCTTCCAGGCTATGACCGAGTGGTATTATCGGTAGAAAAGCTTACTAAGGAAAACATGGAGGTGTTTTGGAAAATCGTTCCAAGTCTTGGACTTTCCCCAGAGCAGTTTATGGTGATTGACCATAAAGAAAGCTTTTATTACTTTGCGCTTAGTCAGCCAGAATCTTTATGGATTCATGATGTATATCTCTTTGAGCATGATGGAAAGAATCTATTTTATTATGGATTAAAACGCGACACACGTACCAATCCACAGGTGGTTTCCATTCGAGAAAGTATCAAGAATCCGGTAGATGAGAACAAGGATCAGGAATTCCTTGCGATTTTGCAGAGAGCGTTTGAAAATCAGATTGTATCTACGGTATATCTGATCGGAGACGGCTTTGAAGGTGGCTGGATGAAGGATTCGCTTACCTTTCTTTGTCGTAACAGAAGGGCCTTTCTTGGTAACAATTTATACAGCAAGGGTGCATGTTTTGCAGGCTTTGTGCGTGAACATAGCGAGAACTGGAAATGTATCTATATGGGCGAGAACGAGATGAAGTTCAACTTAAGTCTAAAGGTACGTGACCGTGGTAGCCTAGCATTCCACACATTGATTAGTGCGGGGAAGAACTGGTTTGAAACAAAGGGCGAATGTGAAGTTATCCTTGCAGGGGATGCAGAAATTGATTTTTGGAAACAGCATCCAAACAGCAGAGAGGCTGTCATAGAGACACTAGAGCTTACGGATTTACCTACGAGACCAGAGCGTACGACGAGACTTCGTATTACTGCAACGCCAGTGTCGGATGAAAAGATAGAAGTGCAGATTCGAGATTTGGGCTTTGGCGAAATCTATCGAAGCACAGACAAAACATGGAAATATATTATGACAATGTAACTGTGGCAGCTGCCACTTAGAGGGAGGCTATATGGGAGAATTGTTCATATGTAACGAACCAATAGCTGCTTTGCCTTATTATATAGAGGGAATTTCCTGGAATGTATATTCTCTAGAGGAGTTGTGTTATTACATAGAGAACAACACGTACCTTTTAGAGAAGGATTTTATGACTGAGGAACTCTGTACCTGGATTGGCAAAGAGGTAAAAAATTTAACATTGGCGGAGCAATTGCGCGATATCATGCATATGGATGGACGTCTTTCTGAATTTGTGCTGACGCTTCTAGTGGAGTGTGGCTATTGTCCCAAGGAGACGATTAAGGAAATTGTACGAATCGTACAGGAGATGGAAGAGAAATCCGATTTCGAGTGCAACAAGGTTCGTGCAGACCGCTTGATGGATAAAGAGAAATATTTAAGCAGCATTTATGAATACAAACGACTTTTAGATTCTAATGAAGCAGGAGAGCAGAGCAAAGAACTGCTCGGCAATATCTGGCACAATTTAGGGACTGCTTATGCGAGATTGTTTTTGTTCCAGGAAGCAATTCATTGCTATGAGAAAGCATATGAGTTAAATGAGAATCCAGAGTCTGTGAAGGAATGCCTGATGGCACATCGTTGTTTGCGTGATGACGCAGGTTACGAGCTCGCAGTACAGAGATATCAGGTCAGCGAGGAACTTCAAAAGAGTTACCGTGAAGAGATTATAGAAGCAAGCTATGCTGAAGAAGCTGTGGATTTTATCAATAAGCTAGAAGCGATTGCGATAATGAATACAGGCAGTCAGAAGAAAGAGTACCAAAAAGCGATTTCCGATATTATTTTTAATTGGAAAGAAGAATATAGAAGAATTTGTAGGATATAATTATGTCTATTTTGAGTAGATGGTTTCAAAAACTAAAGAGAAAAAAAAGAAGACGTGTACACAGAGAGTACATGGAGCTTCCAGATGATGATTATTATGTAAATGATGAGGCACTAAAGGACCCACTTTCGATAAAGAATCATGTGGTAAATCTCTGTGAGCAGATGATTGATATCTCAAGAGAATTAGATGATGTGCGTCACGAATATGATCAGGTTACTGCATATCTAAATGATATTCAGATTGTAGAAGGACTTGGCGGAGATTTGCGTAAGCAGTTGGATGAAGTTGCGACACAGATATCGAAGTTAATTAGTGCGCGTAATGATTATCTTAATGCAGAACATAAAATTTCAGATGAGACGTTTAATCAGATGCAGGAGATGGAAGAGGAGATTCCTAGTATCATTCGCCGTCTTAAGGTGAATGAAGCAGATTTGGAGACGGTAAAGCATGATTTAAATATGCTTGCAAGTGAGAAGGTGGAATGGAGCGTCATTCGTCAGGAAAGAGAAGAAGAGCTGGAGCAGTTGCGTAAGTTTTCTGTAATACTTCTGTTTTCGTTTGGAGGAATTGCAATTATCGTTGCGATGCTTTCATCTGCACTCAAATGGGATTTGCTTCCGATTATTATTGTAGCACTTTTGGCGACCCTGGCAGCATCCTACATTATTTTACGAAGACAGGAGTGCAACAAGGAAATTAAGCAGAGTGATGTCAATGTGAATTATATTATTTCGCTTGAAAATCGTATCAAGATTAAATATGTGAATGCCAAGAATGCAGTCGACTATACCTGCAATCGTTTCCATGTAGCGAATTCCAAGGAGCTAACGTTTAATTATGAACAGTTTATTGAGATTTGCAAGGAAAGAGAACGATTTAAACAGATGAATGAAGACTTGGAATATTTCAAGCATCGGTTAGTGCGTATTTTACGTAGTCTCAATCTCTATGATGCGAAAGTATGGCTAAATTATGCAAATGCCATTGTGAATCAAAACGAAATGGTAGAATTAAAGCATGAGTTGTTTTCAAGAAGACAGTTCTTGCGTGGACGTATTGACTACAACCTGGCTGCGATTTCTGACATGCGAGTGGATGTCGACTTATATGTAGATAAGTTAGGAGATAAGGCAATACAGGTAAGAGCGATTGTAGACCGAGTAGATGAATTAAATAAAGGGTTAGGCCTATTATAAGAAAGAGGAGCACATTGCTCCTCTTTTTGCATATCTTATATTGTATTAAGAATATAGGAGAATTATGTATGGGAAATAATATGACTCCGCATCAGAGAGATATGATGTATCAGAAAGATATGCGGATGGGCAGAAACCAAATGTATGCACGTAATATGAATTGCAACTGTGAAGTAAATGAACCTTGTGTACAGCCACGTATGAAGGAATGTTGCGACGATGGATGTGAAAGAAACAGAAATCGCTGTGATGATGACTGTAGCCGTGGACGCGATATGCTTTATGGCATGCCTTTAGCAATGGGATATGTACCTTGGCAGAATTTTGAATGTACCTACGAACCAGCACAGGCACTGAAGGCTGGTACAATTTTTCCAGAACTCGACAAGCCATTTTATGGAAGAAGGGGTGTGCGTTTATGAATAGAAAGCAGATGTTAGAATGGGTACAGGCACTCGGATTTGTGGTAGTAGATATGCAGCTTTATCTTGATACACATCCATGTGATAAAGAAGCTTTGGCTTATTACAAAGCTGCAGTAGAAAATTACAAGAATGCTAAGATGAAATATGAAGAACATTTTGGTCCTTTGACTGCGATAAATTCTTTGGATTGTGACAGATGGGCATGGGCAGATACACCTTTGCCATGGGAAGGAGTGAGATAATTTATGTGGACTTATGAAAGAAAATTACAATATCCAGTAAACATTACCAGACCAAATCCAGCCATGGCGAAATTCATCATGAGCCAGTATGGTGGACCAGATGGGGAAATCGCAGCTTCTATGCGTTATCTTTCACAGAGATACAGCATGGACAACAAAAAGGTAGCAGGTCTCCTCACAGACATTGGTACAGAAGAACTCGCGCATATGGAGATGATAGCTGCTATTATCCGTCAGCTTACCAAAGGCTGTAGTGCAGAGGAATTAGAAGCTTCCGGACTTGGTGCTTATTATATCGATCATACAGGTGGTATTTGGCCACAGGCAGCGGGTGGTATTCCATTCAACGCATGTGAATTCCAGAGTAAGGGTGACCCACTCACAGATTTGTTTGAAGACTTAGCAGCAGAACAGAAGGCACGTAGCACTTATGACAATATCCTTCGTCTGGTTAAAGACCATGAAGTAGCAGATCCAATCCGCTTCTTACGTGAACGTGAAATTGTTCACTTCCAAAGATTCGGAGAAGGCCTTCGTATGTACCAGGAAGAGCTTGATAGCAAGAACTTCTATGCATTTAACCCTTCCTTTGATAAGTAAATGTGAAAATAGGAAATCCACGGCAGAGATGTCGTGGATTTTTTCGTCTTTACCTTGCGAAGCTTTTAGTATATACTTATACTATATAGGAGTAAAAGTGTTGCTATTACGAGGGGGGAAGTGAATTGAAAAAAATTATTATATTTACATGTATACTGTGTGCCATAATATTATTCGCTGGCAGTATGCAAAAAGATAAGGAAGTAAAGGTTGGAGATTACTACATGGAAACAGACCTAAACATACCCCCACCATGTGTTATGGTTAGTGATGAACAAATAGTCTTTTTATATGACTATTTGAGCAGTAAATTAACAATTGGAACATATATTGTGGAAGGTGATGCTTTAACCATGACAACAGATGATGGTAAGGAAACATATGTGTTTAAGATTAAAGGGGATAGCCTGGTATTCCAAGCGAGAAAATCTTCTGAATTAAAATATGTAAATGAGGAACATGCTTTTAAGGTTTACGATGGTGCTAAATTTAAACTGGGAGAATGGGTGCCACAATAAATATTGATAAATTGAAAATAATGTTATATAATGTGGGTTGCGGTTAAAAACCGTAACCCATTTATAATATTAGTAAGTGTACATGTTGCACAGGTTATAGAAATATCCGATAAAACACAAGAGGAGATTAGAAAATGAGCAAAGTTAGAACAAGATTTGCACCAAGTCCAACAGGTAGAATGCACGTAGGTAACTTACGTTCTGCATTATACGAATTTTTGATTGCAAAACATGCAGGCGGAGAATTTATGCTCCGTATTGAAGATACAGACCAGGAACGTTATGTTGAAGGCGCAGTAGAAATCATTTACAGAACTATGGAAAAGACCGGTCTTATCCATGACGAAGGTCCAGACAAGGACGGCGGCTTCGGCCCATACGTACAGAGTGAACGTATGGCAACTGGCATCTACATGAAATACGCAAAGGAATTAGTAGAAAAAGGTGAAGCTTATTACTGTTTCTGTGACAAAGAACGTCTTGCTTCTTTGAAATCAGAAGTAGTAGAGGGCAAAGAAATCACAGTATATGACAAGCATTGTGCATCTCTTTCCAAAGAAGAAGTAGAAGCAAACCTTGCAGCTGGCAAACCATTTGTTATCCGCCAGAATATTCCAAACGAAGGAACTACTACCTTCCATGATGAACTTTACGGCGATATCACAGTAGAAAACGCTGAGCTTGATGACATGATTCTCATCAAATCTGACGGATATCCTACTTACAACTTCGCAAACGTAGTAGACGACCACACTATGAATATCACACATGTAGTTCGTGGTAACGAATACCTTTCATCTTCGCCAAAATATCAGAGACTTTATGATGCATTTGGCTGGGAATCACCAACCTACATTCATTTACCTCTGATTACAGATGAAAACCACAAGAAATTATCAAAGAGAAGCGGGCATTCTTCTTTCGAAGATTTGATTGAACAGGGATTCCTTACAGAAGCAATTGTAAACTATATCGCACTTCTTGGCTGGAGCCCAGAAGACAACCGCGAAATCTTTACATTAGATGAGCTTATCCGTGATTTTGATTACACCAGAATCAGTAAATCACCAGCTGTATTCGACTATGTAAAGCTTAAATGGATGAATGGCGAATACATCAAGGCTATGGACTTCGATGCTTTCTATGAAATCGCTGAAAGCTACATCAAAGAAGTGATTACCAAAGACTTAGATTTAAAGAAAATCGCAGCTATGGTAAAAACTCGTATCGAAGTATTCCCAGATATAAAAGAACATATCGACTTCTTTGAAACTTTACCAGAATACGATACAGCAATGTATACACACAAGAAGATGAAAACAAACGAAGAAACATCTCTTGAAGTGCTTACAGAAATCCTTCCTATATTAGAAGCACAGGAAGATTATTCAAATGACGCACTCTATGCGTTGCTCTGCAAATTCGTAGAAGAAAAAGGCGTGAAAAACGGCTATGTAATGTGGCCAATCCGTATCGCTGTTTCTGGTAAACAGATGACACCAGGTGGTGCAACAGAACTCATGGAACTTCTTGGTAAAGAAGAATCCATTGCTCGTATCAAAAAAGGTATCGAGTTATTATCTAAATAATCTACAAAATCCAGAGCCAAGCCAACGAACTTGGCTCTGATATTTTTCGAGGTAATTCATGGAATTCAATCAATCCCAATTGTCTGCCATCCAGCATAAGGATGGTCCAATGCTTGTCTTAGCTGGCCCAGGAAGTGGCAAGACAGCAACTCTAGTAGAAAGAACGAAAAATTTAATATTGGAGCATGAGGTAAATCCGTCGAATATTCTTGTGATTACCTTTACTAAGGCTGCAGCAAATGAGATGAAGCAGCGTTTCCAAAAAGAGATGGAACTGTGTCAGGCAGAAAATTACATGCGTAAAAATTCGCCTCAGGTTACATTTGGTACCTTTCATGCCATCTTTTTTATGGTTTTAAAACTTGCATATAACTATAACAGTAGCAATATCATTACAGATGATGCAAAGTATCAGGCAATGAGAGAACTGATTAATCGTTATGGTTTGGAATATCGTGATGAAAATGAGCTGATGAGTGGGATTTTTGCAGAGATTAGTATGATAAAGAATTCGCGGATTCCTTTAGAACATTTTTATTCAACCCAGTGTGGGGAAGGCGTGTTTCGTAAGATTTACAGGGACTACGAGAAATTCCTAAAGAGCCATCGTCTGATTGATTTTGATGATATGCTGACATTTACTTATCAACTTTTCAAGGAGCGACCAGATATCCTAAATGCGTGGCAGAAGAAATATCAGTATATTCTTGTGGATGAGTTTCAGGATATCAACCAAATCCAATACGATATTGTGTGTATGATGGCATCTCCTAAGAACAATCTGTTTATGGTGGGAGATGATGATCAGTCTATTTATCGTTTTCGTGGTTCTAAGCCTGAGATTATGCTACATGTGCCAAAGGATTATCCAGATGTAAAGCAGATACAGCTTGAAGTTAATTATCGATGTCCAAAAGAAGTTATCGAAGCATCACAAAGATTGATTTCATATAACAAAGAACGTTTTGCCAAGAAGGTTGTTTCAGGGAAAGAAGGAAGTGATGTTACGGGAGAAATCAGCGTATCACAAGGCCAGCCGACAGCGAAAGAATTGAACTTCCAACAGTTTTCAACCCAGCGAGATGAAATTTTGTTTATCATCAAAGAGATAGAAGCGCGTGTGCAAAAAGGATATGCTTTATCTGATATTGCAATTCTTTTCCGTACCAATATACAGCCTCGTTTTCTTATGGAACAACTTATGGCATATAATGTGGACTTCAAGACAAGAGACCAGATTCCAAATTTGTATGAACACTGGATTGCTAAGGATATTAGAGCTTATATTGACATTGCAAGAGGCAGTCGTGCACGCAAGGATTTTCTTATGATTTTGAATAAGCCAGCGAGATATATCAGCCGTGATTCCTTATGCGAATCACAGGTGGCGTTTGATGAATGGGAGAAGATGTTTGATGAACAGCCCTGGATAGAAGAGCGAATCGAAAAGTTGCACTACGATATCAATCTGCTTGAGAAGATGTCACCATATGCAGCAATCAATTATATTCGACATGGTATCGGCTATGATGATTACATTGTAGATTATGCGCAGTATCGCAATCTGAATAAAGAAGATTTATTTGAGATATTAGATGAATTACAAGCGAGTGCCAGAGGATATCGTAATTTTGAAGCATGGGAATTGCATATTCAGGAATACACTGAGGAACTTCGTGCAAAAGCTAAGGCAAAGCAGGAGAATCCCAATGCAGTCACGTTATCTACCCTGCACAGTGCAAAAGGGCTGGAATTTAAATCGGTGTTTATTATGGATGCAAATCAAGGCATCACACCATATAAGAAGGCAGTGCTGGATAAGGATATTGAGGAAGAGAGACGTCTCTTTTATGTCGGAATGACCAGAGCAATAGAAAATTTGACGATTTGCTCTGTGAAAGAACTGCATGGCAAGGCAGGTGAGACTTCCCAGTTTGTACTTGAGGCAGGACTATTACCAGAGAATTCTTAATGATTGTAATTGTCGGAAAATGAATAGTGTGATATGATAATCGTATCAAATACATAAAAGAAAGAGGAAACATTATGTCAGATAAAGAATTAATTACACCAGTAACACCAGATGAAGTAGACGATATCCGTGTAACATTGAATACAGATGAAGGTGATATCGAATGTCGTCCACTCACAATCTTTGAAGTGGATGGACAGGACTATATCGCACTTATGCCATTAGATGAAAATGATCAGGACAATGCAGAAGGTATCGTATATTTCTACGGATATTCCGAAGATGCGCAGGGGCTTGCAGAACTTAGATATATCGAAGACGAAGACGAGTATGAAGCTGTACTCGATCGTTTTGATGAGTTGCAGGACGAAGCTTTCTACGATTCTATTGAAGATTAATGAGATAGTAGCACAAATCACCGCGCGGCGAAATTATTATTATGAATCAACATCGTCTCCGCGCGTCTATTTTTGAACTCCAAGATAAAGAGAAAAGCTAGCTCGTGTCGATTGCTACGCAATCATGCACCTCATTCCGAGGTGCGGACACTCGCTACTTGTCTTATCGCCAAGTATGAACAACAAAAAAGCCATGGTATTGTAAGCAAGCTTACTACCATGACTTTTTTATTGTTCTACTTTTCTCTTTATCTCATCTTATATAATTGCCTGAATATAGATATCTGGATTATTCAGTAAATTAAGGAAACTGTTATCTTTATGAAGCTGCACAATTGGACGGGTCAATCGTTCGTTAACGAAAATGATACGTGCAGTTTCATCGTTGCTTAAGAGAACATCACTATTTAAGTATGTATTGGCAATTCTTTGTAAGAATGATGTGATGTATCTAGGGTGGTATTTCTGTAGGCCTTCCTGCTCGAAGAAGGAGATTACCTCAAACGGACAAAGACCAGTGCGATAGCAGCGGTCCGCTGTCATTGCATCGTACACATCTGCGATAGAGATGATACATTCGAAATCACCAAGTTTTGTGATATCGTGTCCGAATGGATACCCCGTACCATCGCAGCGTTCGTGATGATGTAGAACAGCCTGTTTTACTCGCAAATCTAAATCTTGATTCTTAAGAATATCATAGCCGAACTGAGCATGCATTTTTACAAAATTATATTCCTGAGCAGTCAGTTTACGCGGTTTCATTAGAATATCATCAGGAATCTGGCATTTGCCTACATCGTGGAGAAGCCCAGATAGTGTAAGTAAATCCAGTGTATCTTCATCAAAATTACTCCATATACCAATCAGACGTGCAATCATAGCTACATTTACTGAGTGAGCAAATGTAGAGTCGTCAATTTGCTTCATGGAATGGAGCATGCCGAAGAACGAAAAATATCCCTGGTTTTTATCGAAAATGCGAACAGTATCTGCAATCAATGCTGGCGCATCGACAGGAGTGTTACGCAGAATGATATCACTTACGGATTCTTGAAGCATATTTACGTTTGCAGAGTAATCCTTTTTGAAGACCTTGTATTCTTCTGAATTCAAGATACGTTCCAAATGGGTTGTCTGTACACCGTTACGTTTTTCATAAGCTTCGCGAATTTCTAGTGCCATTTCGCCATCATATATATTCACTTGTTCAATGGAATAGAACTTTAAATGAGAAATCATCTGACGGCTTAGGAGAGAATCCTTGCGAACGATGAGCTGTCCAGCTTTGGAATAAGCGTCATCTGCAACCATCATGCCGATTTTCAAGTCCGAAGTTTTAATAAATGGCATAGTTTTTCACCTTTTTTACACAATACTACAAGTTAATATTACAACTTATCTAGAGGTGTTGTCAATCACAGATAAAAGAAAAGATTCGCACAAAATTTGTATACAAATCATGGAAAAAAAGGTATAATAAGAACGTAAGATGAAAACCATAAAATACATTACAAGAAGAGACAAGAATACGGAGGCAGCATGAATTTAACGGTTAAAGAGGGGAATTACCTAGCATTAGGAGCAAAGGTAGTAAAAAATCAGATTACATTTACTTTTGAGGGGGAAAAAGAAGATATTTGTCGTATCGTCTTGATTCATAAGACAACAAAGGAAAAAGAGTTTATTCTAGTTCCAGATGAGTATTGTCTTGGTTCCTTGCGTTCCATTACAGTGATAGGAATCAATCCTCAGGAATATAATTATTTATATGAAATAAATGGCAAAGAGAGATTAGATCCTTATGCGACAGTAATTGTCGGAAGAGAGATTTGGAATGATGAAGGTCGCAAAGAGAATAAATATAAATTAACTGCAGGCTTTGATGGTGTGACTTTCCCATGGGGGAATGACAAGAATCCAGAGGTTCCAAAATCAGAGATGATTATGTACAAGCTTCATGTAAGGGGATTTACGATGGGACTTAAGACTGCAGGAAAGGTACGTGGAACCTTCCAGGCAGTAAAGAATAAAATTCCATATTTGAAGGATTTAGGGGTTACAACTCTTGAACTTATGCCGGTTTATGAGTTTGAGGAAATGTCAATACCAAAGGAATTGGAAATCCCTGATTATGTGAAATGGCAGCCGGAAGAAAGCGATATGATTCAGCCGGTAGTTTTAGATAAAGAAGTTAAAAATATGAATTACTGGGGATATGGCGAAGGTAATTATTTTGCTGTGAAATCGTCTTATGCGTCAGAACCAACCAAAGCAAATGTAGAGTTCAAGCGTTTGGTAAAGGCATTGCACGACAATGGAATGGAATGTGTCATGGAACTGTTTTTCCCAGGAGATACCAGTCATAACTTGATTATGGATGTGCTTCATTTCTGGGTACAGGAATATCACGTGGATGGCTTCCATGTGATTGGAGCAAGCTTACCACTTACTAGCATGGTACAGGATCCAATTCTTAGTAGAACCAAGCTTTTTGCAGAAGATTTCTTTGGACAGTATGATAGTCGTCGTAAGTACAAGAATCTATACATTTATAAAGAAGAATATCAGTATGCGGTACGTCAGTTAGTTAACCATTATGACTGTGATATTCGTGAATTTGCAAACCAGCAGAAGAAGCAGGGTGAGCAGTATGGATTTGTGAACTTCCTGGCAAGTAACAACGGATTTACTTTAGCAGACTGTTTTATGTACAATGATAAGCATAATGAAGCGAATGGTGAAGAGAACCGCGATGGTAATGACTATAATCTTACCAACAATTTTGGTGTAGAAGGCCCTACTAAAAAGAAATTCATCAACGAAGTAAGACGTAATCGTATGCGTATGGCATTTACGATGCTGATGTTTGCACAGGGTGTGCCACTTATTATGTCTGGTGATGAATTTGGTAATACGCAGGATGGTAATAATAATGCGTATTGTCAGGATAATAGCATTAGTTGGTTAAACTGGACGGATAAGGAAAAACAGTCGGAGTTATTTACATTTGTAAAGGATGTAATATGTTTCCGTAAAGAGCATGCACTTTTACACAGAAGTACAGAATATACGATGGTGGATGATTTGGCTTGTGGTTACCCGGATTTGTCTTATCACAGTGAGGAACCATGGAAATGTCCATATGATGATTTGACCAGACATTTTGGTATTCTTTATTGTGGGGATTACTCGGAAGATAACAGAGAGAAAGGAAGTTTTATTTTCTTTGCCGTAAATACTCACTGGGTGGAGCACGAATTTGTATTACCAAAGCTTCCGGATAAAATGAAATGGAAAGTGATATTTGATACAGCTAAGAAAGGAAATTCAAAAATAGATACACCGGTGAATGCAAGCAGCATTGTAGTAAGTCGGAGGCCAAGCGGTCTTAG
>JAZSCQ010000021.1:0-104628 GCA_045530745.1 Agathobacter sp. | reverse complement strand
AACAAATATCCAAACCGGCTGTTAGAATACAGGGAAAGCTTTTGCATGGAAATGCGCCGGTTTATCAAGGGTGATGAGGGCATGGTGCCGGCATTGACCCATTACATGAAGAACCGTCGCGAAGAGGCGGCAAGAGTGCATTTTATTGCGGATCATAACGGTTTTTCATTGGCAGACTTATATTCCTACGATGTCCGTCATAACGAAGCCAACGGAGAAAATGGCAGGGATGGCTCGGAGTACAATTTCAGCTGGAACTGTGGAGAAGAAGGTCTGACAAAGAGCAAAAAGATACAGGCACTTCGGCTGCGCATGATGAAAAATGCTCTGGCGGTAACGCTGCTTTCCCAGGGTACACCGATGCTGCTTGCAGGAGATGAGTTTGGAAGAACCAAGCAGGGAAATAATAATGCGTATTGTCAGGATAATGAAATTGGCTGGGTGAATTGGAGCCAGTTTGCGAAATACAAAGAGGATAGAGAGTTTATAAAAGGTTTAATCGCATTCCGTAAGGAACATGGTATCATTACGAAAGATGAGCCACTTCGTTTTAATGATTATCGTACCATGGGTGCGCCAGAATTCTCTTACCATGGAGAAAATGCATGGATTTCACAGTTGGATCCAGGCAGAAGAAGTCTCGGTATGCTCTATTGTGGTGCATATGCCAAAGAAGGGCAGAGCAAAGAAGATATTTATGTAGGCTACAATTTCTACTCAGAAGATGTAAAATTGGCATTGCCTATTTTGAAGAAAAAGAAATGGTACTTGGATGATGTGAAACTGGAAGATCAGCAGTATGTGATGGTTCCAGCACATAGCATTTACGTGCTGAAGGGAAAATAAGATGAAGGTATGGCAGCATTTTCGCACCATTACCGCCCATAAAATTTTAGTATTAAAAGGATGCTTTCGTGTTGGTCTGTACGGACAGGGATTACTCCATGATATGTCCAAGTACGGACCAACCGAGTTTTTGGCGGGGTGCAAGTATTACAAAGGGTATATGAGTCCAAACAATGCAGAGAGATTTGAACGTGGATATTCTTCTGCATGGTTGCATCACAAAGGAAAAAATAAGCACCATTTGGAGTATTGGATTGATTATGGAGCTGGTGATGCAGGTGGAGAAGGCACACAGATGTGTGGAATGAAAATGCCTATTAAGTATGTGGCAGAGATGTTTATCGACCGCGTGAGCGCTTCGAAGAACTATCAGAAAGAGAAATATACGGATGAAAGTGCGTTGATATATTACAACAACAGCAAGGAGCACTACATACTTCATCCGGATACTCGTGCAATGTTGGAATATCTGCTGATAATGCTATGGAAATGTGGTGAAGAAAAAACCTTCACCTTTGTAAAAGACGAGCTTTTAAAAGGGAAGGTTCCTTACGACAAAAATGAATTAGATATGAGGAAAGATGCACTTTAAGTCTTCTGGAAGGGGAGATGCGAAGTGCATTTCTTTTTTTGTAATTGGATGTGTAAATGTTAAAGTGGCAGAGTGTAGTGCCTGTCTATTACAAAATCTATAATCTGGATTGTACAGGAAATCACCAATGATTGGATGACCGATGTGTTTTAAATGGACACGGATTTGGTGGGTGCGTCCTGTTTCTAGATGCAATTCGACAAGAGATAGGTCTTTTTGGACATCATATGAAAGCCGGTGAAAATGTGTCACAGCACGTTCGCCACGCGTATAATCCACACATCGTTCTAT
Organism: Agathobacter sp.; assembly: GCA_045530745.1. Lineage (GTDB taxonomy): Bacteria > Bacillota > Clostridia > Lachnospirales > Lachnospiraceae > Roseburia. The sequence continues at coordinate 102,899 of JAZSCQ010000021.1, read as the reverse complement.
CGTTGATTCAGCTGTTCGTGCTATAGGAGCGTCGATTGTTCCAGAATCTGGGATTTTACCATTGCAAATAGCATGATAGCTTCGTCTAACAGATTTTGTCGAAATTTGTCGACAAAGAATGCCGCCACTTAAGAGATGCTTTGCAACAAGGATTAGGCCACTCGTATCGCGGTCTAGACGATTAACTGCACGGAATGTAAAATGTTCGCCTTTTTCCCTGAAATAGTACATCAAACCATTGGCGAGTGTTCCTTCATGATGATTCATGGAAGGATGCACTGGCATATCAGCTGGTTTGTCGAGAACTATCAAATCCTCATCTTCATATACAATATGAAGCGGTACATAGAGTGGTTCTATGCTGCTTGAGGTTTCGTCTTCGACCAGATGCAGATGCAAGCGGTCACCGCAGGATAGCTTTTGATTTACATAAGCCCACACACCATTTAAGAGGATTCCTTCTTCTGTTTTTTTAAGCTGGACAATCGCCTGATGTGGAAATTCCATTCTTTTTAAGAATTGTTCAATCGTTTTGTTATGAAATTCATTTGTAATTGTATATTCTAGATATCTTTCCATAATACATGTAGTATAACATTTTTTCCTGGATAGGAAAAGCACGTAAACAACTGTCCTGACATAGAATGTAGAAAGTAAGAGAAAAGGGTGCAATGTGAAAGCGTTTTTATCTCCACTATCTCAGGAAGAGGAAAAGGAATGCCTTTTGAGGCTAAAAAACGGTGATCAAAAGGCCAAGGAAGAACTAATATTACACAATATGCGCCTGGTTGCTCATGTGGCGAAGAAATATCAAAATGAAGAGGATGAAATCGAAGATTTGATTTCAATCGGGACAATAGGTTTGATAAAAGCTGTATCGACGTTTAATAATAATTATGGTAACCGATTTGCTACATATGCAATTCGGTGCATTGAAAATGAGCTGCTCATGCATTTTCGCAAGAGTAAGAAACTAAAGATGGAAGTATCCTTGTTTGAACCAATTGGAACGGATAAGGAAGGAAAACAGATTCATTTGATGGAAGTACTTTTGGTTGATGATATAGATATCGCAAAACAGTTGGAGATTCATAGAGATGTGAGTTTAATCAAAAATAATCTTGATACAGTATTGGATGAGCGTGAAGCGATGATTATCAAAAAAAGGTATGGGTTATCAGGAGAAAAAGAACACACACAGCGTGAAATTGCAAAGAGTATGGGGATTTCCCGTTCCTATGTATCACGTATTGAAAAAAAAGGGTTAGAAAAATTAAGAAATATGCTGTTTCGAGCATAAAGACTTGAAAAAGATGGAATTTATGATATTATAATTTCATCTTTTTTCTTCGTGCACATTATGTTTTGCACAAATCCCCATATAATGAAAACAAATGAATTATGTACAGTACAATTAAGACGGCTATTTTAGAGGGTATCCAGACTAGACAGATTCAGGTCGAAGTTGATATCAGTAATGGTATGCCAGCATTTGATATGGTCGGCTATTTAGCGCCAGAAGTTCGAGAAGGGAAGGAACGTATTCGTACAGCGTTGCATAGCATAGGGGTTGTGCTTCCAGCCAAACGAATTACCATCAATCTTTCTCCGGCTCATGTTCGAAAGAGCGGTACAGGATTTGATTTGCCAATTGCAATAGCTATTATGCAGTCACTTGGCTTAATAACCAAGGAAGCCTGCGAAGGTAAGCTTTTCATGGGGGAACTAAATCTAAATGGGCAGATTTTGCCAGTGAGTGGAATTCTTCCGGTTGTGTCCGATGGTGTGAAGGCCGGGACTTATGAATTTGTTGTTGCAAAAGAGAATGAAAACGAAGGGAGATTGGTAAAGGATGCCAATATCTATTCTTTTGATACGCTACAGGAGGTTTTAGAGTTTTTAAGTGGTAAACCTTATGAAACAGAAAATGTAATTATGCAGATGCCGTCATCTGTCAGTTCAAAGGATTTTCGTGATGTATGTGGTCAGCAGTTTATCAAAAGAGCCTGTGAAGTTTCAGCTGCAGGTATGCACAATATGCTTCTAATTGGTCCACCAGGAGCTGGTAAAACCATGATTTCAGAGCGTCTTGCGACGATTCTTCCACCGATGACAGAGGAAGAACGCCTAGAACTTTCAAAAATTTATAGTGTATGTGGATTGCTGACAAATACCAATGCGCTTGTTACCGAGAGACCATTTCGAGCACCACATCACACAATTACGCAGTGTGGACTGACTGGAGGAGGAGTGACCCCAAAGCCAGGAGAGGTTTCATTGGCCCACAATGGAGTGCTGTTTTTGGATGAATTACCAGAGTTCCAAAAGAGCACCTTGGAAATTCTGCGTCAACCCTTAGAAGAGCATTCCATTCATTTGGTGCGAGCAAAGGGGAGTGTTACTTATCCTGCTAATTTTCTGCTCCTTGCAGCAATGAATCCCTGCAATTGTGGTTATTATCCTGATATGAATCGATGCAGATGCTCAGATGGAAGTCTTCGAAGATATTTTGATAAGATTTCTCAGCCATTATTAGATCGCATTGATATTTGTGTAGAGGCTCCAGCACTACGATATGAGGAATTAACAGGGAAGGAACGACAGGGGGAAAGCTCACAGGAAATTCAACAAAGAGTCCTAGATTGTCATGAAATCCAATGTGAACGTTTCAAAAACGAAAGCTTTTTCCATAACAGTGCAATTCCTGCATCCAGATTAGACGAATTTTGTAAGTTGGGAGAAAAGGAAGAAAGGTACATGGAATCCGTCTATAAGAAGATGAATTTAACTGCACGAACCTATCACAAGATACTCCGTGTTGCACGTACAATTGCAGACCTTGCGAAGGAGAAGCATATAACCGTTGCACATTTAAATGAAGCGATATGCTATCGTAACGTAGATGAGAAATTCTGGGGAGGGATGGAATCATGAAGTACGCATACTGGTTGCATAATGTCCCAAGGATAGGAAATATCAAAATTCAACAGCTCCTATTAGAAACAAATGGTGCAGAAGAGATATATGGACTGGATTCACATCAGCTTAAGAAAATTGGACGATTGACAGAAGCTGACGTAAAGGCTATTGAGGAGAGTAAACAAAAATGGGATGTAGATAAGGAATGGTTTAAACTTATAGAACAAGGAATAGGATTTGTCTCCCTGGAGCAGAATGAATTTCCAGAGAAAGTAAGACATATTTCAAATCCACCTTATGCATTATATTATATAGGAAAGCTTCCCGATGAAAATCGCAAAACGGTATCAATTGTAGGTGCCAGAACGAGAAGTGCATATGGAAGTGAGGTTGCGAAGGAGATTGCAAAATCTTTAGCGATAAATGGAGTTCAGGTAGTTAGCGGACTGGCAAGAGGGATTGATAGAGATGCGCATCAGGGTGCATTGGATGGCGGTGGAGATACGTATGCAGTGCTAGGCTGTGGTGTAGATACCTGCTATCCCAAAGAAAACCGTTATTTATATAATCAAATCCTTTTGGATGGTGGGATAATTTCTGAATATCCGCCTGGTACACAGCCAGCGCAAGGACTTTTTCCTGCAAGAAATCGCATTGTTGCAGGTTTGAGTCATTGTGTTGTAGTTGTGGAAGCGAGGGAAAAGAGTGGTTCACTTATCACAGCAGACTTTGCAATGGAGCAGGGACGCGATGTATACGCAGTGCCAGGGCGTATTTGTGATACACTAAGTCAGGGTTGTAACCGCCTCATAAAACAAGGGGCGGGAGCACTCGTTAGCATAGAGGATTTCTTGTCAGATTTGGATGTTTTATCAGAAATAAACTACACACAAATGGATTTTCGCAAAAATATACTTGAAAAAGATGAAAGCATGGTGTATAGTTTAACCGATTTTCGTCCCATCAGTGTAGGTTCATTGATGGAGCAGACAGGAATATCATTGGTCAGATTACTGGAAATTCTTACGAAGCTACAGGAACTGGGAATGATTAAAGAGACATTTACGAATTATTATATTCGAACATTATAATATTACGATAAGTTGAGGGGCAAAAAATGGCAAAATACCTTGTAATTGTGGAATCTCCTGCAAAAGTAAAGACAATCAAGAAATTCCTTGGAAAAAATTATGAAGTTTTGGCTTCAAATGGTCATGTGCGAGACCTTCCAAAGAGTTCTCTTGGAATTGATGTAGAAGGAGATTTTGAACCAAAATATATTACCATTCGTGGTAAAGGGGATGTACTTGCAAAGCTTCGTAAAGAAGTAAAGAAAGCAGAAAAAATCTATCTTGCAACTGACCCGGACCGTGAAGGGGAAGCAATTTCATGGCATTTGATGTTTGCACTCAAGTTAGAAGATAAAGATGTATACCGTATTAGCTTCAATGAGATTACAAAGAGCGCAGTGAAGGCTGCCCTTAAGAATCCAAGAAAGATTGATATGGATTTAGTAGATGCTCAGCAGGCAAGACGTGCCCTTGACCGTATGGTAGGATATAAAATTAGTCCGCTTCTTTGGGCAAAGGTTAAAAGAGGTCTTTCAGCAGGTCGAGTACAGTCAGTTGCACTTCGAATTGTATGTGATCGTGAAGAAGAGATTAATGCATTTATTCCAGAAGAATATTGGTCACTTGAAGCAGCATTATTGCCAGAAGGCGAGAAGAAGTCTGTTGTTGCAAAGCTTGCGTCCAAAGGAAAAGAGAAACTTAGCATTACTTCGCAGGAACAGATGGATGCGGTGCTTGCTGATTTAGATGGCCAGGAATACAAGGTTCTTTCTGTGAAAAAAGGAGAACGTCGCCAGAAAGCACCAATTCCTTTTACTACAAGTACCTTACAGCAGGAGGCTTCTAAGGCTCTTAATTTTCCAATTCAGAAAACTATGCGTATTGCACAGCAGCTTTACGAAGGTGTCGATATTAAGGGAGAAGGCACAGTGGGTCTTATCACTTATTTAAGAACTGACTCTACACGTATTTCGGAAGAAGCAGATGCGGCAGCACATGCATTTGTTGCAGAGCATTATGGCAAAGAATACGAAGCCGAGAGTGTAAATGCGAAGAAGGTAACAGGCAAGATTCAGGATGCACATGAAGCAATTCGTCCGTCCGATATTAATCGTGTGCCATCTGAAATCAAGGATTCTCTTTCAAGAGATCAGTTCCGTTTGTATCAGCTTATCTGGAAACGATTCACAGCCAGCCGTATGGCAAATGCTGTACATGAGACAACGACAGTTCAGATTGGCGCAGGTGAGTATGTGTTCCATGTTTCTACTTCCAGACTTGCATTTGATGGCTTCATGTCAGTATATGTAGAAGCAGATGAAGAGAAGACAAGCAAACAGGCAGTGCTTAAGTCTATGGATGAGAACACAGTTCTTACATTAGAAGGACTTGAACCAAAGCAGCATTTTACACAGCCCCCAGCACACTATACAGAAGCATCTCTTGTTAAAGCATTAGAAGAGTTGGGCATTGGTCGTCCAAGTACCTATTCACCAACAATTACAACAATCCTTGCAAGAAGATATATTACCAAAGAGCAGAAGAATCTTTATGTGACAGAGATTGGTGAAGTGGTAAACAATATTATGAAAGATTCATTCCCAACAATTGTTGATGAGAACTTTACTGCTAATATGGAATCCCTCTTGGACGGTGTTGCAGAAGGTAATGTAAACTGGAAGATGGTAATTTCCAACTTCTATCCAGATTTAGAGACTGCTGTAGAAAAAGCAGAGCAGGATCTTGAGAAAATCAAGATTGAAGACGAAGTTTCAGAAGAAATCTGTGATGAATGTGGCAAAAATATGGTAATCAAATATGGTCCTCATGGCAAATTCCTTGCATGTCCAGGATTCCCAGAGTGTAAGAATACGAAACCATATTTTGAGAAGATTGGTCAGGCATGTCCGGAATGTGGCAAGGATATTGTAATTAAGAGAACACGAAAAGGTCGTAAGTATTACGGATGTATCGACTATCCAAATTGTGAATATATGAGTTGGAATAAGCCTACAAAAGATGAAAAATAGATAAATTTTCTAACATTTTGTTGAATTGTCAGAATAATTATGCTAAAATCAATGCATAAATTATACGGGGGATACTGTTATGAGCGTTCAGTTGTTAGATAAGACACGAAAAATTAATAAGCTTTTACACAATAACAGTTCATCAAAAGTTGTATTTAACGACATTTGTGAAGTTCTTACAGGGATTTTGGAATCTGATATTCTTGTAATAAGCAAAAAAGGGAAGGTTCTAGGCTCTAGTGAGTGTAAGGGTGTAGACGTTATTAAAGAGTTAATTGTTGACGAAGTAGGTGGATTTATTGATCCTGACTTAAATGAAAGACTCTTAGGTATTTTATCTACGAAAGAGAATGTCAATCTCGAAACACTTGGCTTTTGTGATGACACACGTAAGTATCGTGCCATTATTTCACCAATCGATATTGCAGGGGAACGCTTAGGCACCTTATTCATTTATCGTAGTGACCGTGAATATGACATTGATGATATCATTTTGACTGAATACGGTACTACTGTAGTAAGTTTGGAAATGCTTCGTTCTGTAAATGAAGAAAATGCGGAAGAAGAGCGTAAGGTTGCGATTGTAAAATCTGCTATCAGCACCTTATCTTTCTCAGAATTAGAGGCAATTGTTCATATTTTTGAGGAATTAGAAGGAAACGAAGGGATTCTAGTTGCAAGCCGTATTGCGGATCGTGTTGGCATTACACGTTCGGTAATTGTGAATGCACTTCGCAAGTTTGAGAGTGCTGGTGTTATCGAATCTCGTTCTTCGGGTATGAAGGGAACCTACATAAAAGTAGTAAATGATGTGGTTTTCGAAGAACTTAACAAACTCAAGAAAAACAAGAAATAGTAAATTTGTACAAAAATAACAATTTGTATCATGGAAGAATATAGTAAAAGGACTTAGGTTTCTAAGTCCTTTTTTCGTTGTAAAGGCTTGATTTTTAAGGGTTTTGAGTAATTTTTAGACAATTCCAGAAAATGTCAAAAAACTACATATTGTTGACAACTAAGACAAAAATACACAATATTGTGTAATTTTTGCAATTTTCACTTGTGTTTTTTTGCTCATCATTTATAATATGTATGATGGACTAGGATGAGATAAGTATATGGAGGGATAAAATATGATTTCAACAGATGCTTTTAGTTATATCAATGTATTAGATAAAGCTGCAGATGCCAGCTGGACAAGAGAGAGTTTACTTGCAAACAATATTGCAAATGCAGACACTCCAGGATATAAGAGACAGGATATTGATTTTCAGTCCGTTCTTAAGAACGAGCTGAGTAATTATAAATATATGAATTTGGATCAGAAGATGAATAGTGTGGATCTTTCAAAACTGAATCCAGAGGTTTATACGGACCACGGACATTTTTCTTATCGTTTAGATAGAAATAATGTGGATATTGATACGGAACAGGTTGAACTTGCTTCGGAACAGATTAAGTATCAGGCACTTACTACAAGTATTACTTCAGAGTTCCAGAGATTGCAGACTGTGATTAAATAGTGGCTAGGAAAGGAGATTAGTATATGGGATTATTTCAGTCATTTAATATTAGTGCAACGGGTATGACAGCACAGCGTTTTCGTACCGACATCATTGCAGAAAATATCGCAAACGTAAACACCACTTCTACCGAAAGTGGTGGACCATATCGTCGTAAAATTGTTACTTTCCAGGAAAAGGATGTGACACCATTCAGCCAGTATTTTTCACATTCTAAGAATGCAGCGGTAGGAAATGGTGTAAAGGTTAGTAAGGTTTCCGAAGATTATGAGACAGACTTTATTATGGAATATGATCCATCGAATCCAGATGCAGATGAAAATGGATATGTATCCTACCCAAATGTAAACACTGTAACAGAGATGACCAACCTGATTGACGCGACCCGTTCGTATGAAGCAAATGCAACTGCATTTGAAGCTAGTAAGAATATGGCGCTGACAGGTCTTAGTATCGGTAAATAGTAGGAGTTAGCATATGGATATTTCAAGTTTAAATAGTATTTCAGGCTTAACGGGGCTTACTGGTGCATCTAGTACTACAAACTCCGCTTTGTCTAATTTGTCAGATAAAGATATTTCGAGCATTTATTCCGCGTATAATGACACACTTTCCTCACTGTCAGGTATATCGGACGAAGTGACCGGAGACTTTAGCTCTATTTTAGATTCTATGATGAATTCTTTAAATGAGACCAATACATTACAGAATCAGGCAGAGGCGGCTGCCATCGAATTTGCATTAGGAGAATCAGCAAACACACATGATTTGCTGATTGCTCAGACAAAAGCAAATACCGCGTTACAGTATACCGTAGCAGTAAGAGATAAACTGATAGAAGCATATCAGCAGATTATGCAGATGCAGATTTAATAGATGAAAGGGAAATAAGTCATGCCAGAACAGGTAAAACAGATTTTAGACAAGATTGTAGAGTGGTGGAAAAAGTTTAATAACAAGCAGAGAATTATGCTCATTAGTGCTTTTTCTGTAATTATGATTGCACTTGTAATTCTTGGAGTAGTTATGACGACTCCAACCTATGAGCATTTACATGTTTGTAAGGATTACGCAGAAGCAGCCAAGATTAAAGAGATTTTATCTACTGATGAAAGTATTGATTACACATTCAATGAAAACACCTTAAGCTTTAGCGTTAAGGAAGAAGATGTGGCAACAGCCAGTATGTTACTTGGTTCTAGCCAGATTGAGCTTACAAGCTATAATATCAATAACGTGGTAGATGGCAGCTTTACTATGACAGAGGCAGATAAACAGAAGAAATACCAGGATTATCTGGAACAGAAGTTTGCTGCTCATATTTCTGATTTGACAATGGTAGAGAGTGCAACAGTAACTCTTACTATGCCAGAGGATGATGGTACAATTCTTTCTAGAAATGAGAAAGCTACAGCGGCCATCGCCCTGAATTTAAAGGGATCAATTAGTGAAGAACAGGCATATGCCCTTGCATTGTTTGTATCGACTCAGTTAGGAAATGACACAACAGAAGGTGTTACCATTATGGACCAGCATAGTAACCTTATCTACTCTGGTAAAGATGCACAGTCCGTTATGAGTGGGGTTACAACTCAGCTTACCTATAGAGAAAAGTTAGAGAATTATATCAAAAAAGGTATCGTAGATGTATTAGTTAAAAATAACTTGTTCCAGAACGTACAGGTTGCCATGAATCTTAATTTGAATTTTGATCAGACTGAGATTATTAAGACAGAGCTTGGTATTCCAAACGGAATGGATGGAGGTGCTATTACGCAGCAGTCTTTATATGATATGGTGACGAACCAGATGATTGAAGGCGGAGTTCCAGGAACTGATACCAATGATGATACCACTTATGTTATTGAAGATGGTACACTTGGTAAGACAGAGATTTCAGAATCAGATACGATCTATGATTATGATAAAACTGTAACAACCAAGAAAGAAGCTCTCGGAGCCATTCTTTATAAAGACAGTTCTGCAACTGTTGTTGCTAAAAAATATATTGTTTATGATGAAGCAACACTTCGTGCAGCAGGTCAGTTAGATGAGATGACTTGGGAAGAGTTTAAAGCTGCTAATAGTGAAAGCAGAGTGGTGGAGGTTGATGAAAGTTATATAACCGCAATTGCCAATATAACTGGTTTCCCTACAAAATCGATTTCTTTTATCTGCTATGAAGAACCACAATTCATCGATGAGATAGATGATAGTAGAAGCATTACTGATTATGCACAGATTATTATCGCAGTTCTTATCTTTGCACTCCTTGGATATGTAGTATTCCGTAGCACAAGAAGTGAAAAGGTAGAAGAACTTGCACCAGAAATTTCAGTAGAATCATTATTAGAATCGACTGCTGAAGTACAGGAAACATTAGAAGATATTGGATACAACGAGAAGTCTGATGTAAGACTTATGATTGAAAAATTCGTAGATGAAAATCCAGATGCAGTTGCGTCATTACTTCGTAACTGGTTGAATGAGGATTGGGAGTAAAAAATGAGCGAAGGTTACAATGGAGTTCAGAAAGCGGCGATTTTGTTAATTGCCCTTGGTCCAGAAAAGGCTGCTACAATTTTTAAGCACCTCAAAGAAGAAGAAATTGAAGAATTGACTTTGGAGATTGCCAACACACGTAGTGTATCCCCACAGACGAAAGAAGATATTATGGTGGAATTCTATCAGATTTGTCTGGCTCAGCAGTATATTGCAGAGGGTGGTATTGGATATGCAAAAGAGCTTTTGGAAAAAGCACTTGGTCAGGAAGCTGCACAGAGCGTGATTATGAAACTGACAGCATCACTTCAGGTTCGTCCATTCGAATTTGTAAGAAAGACCGATCCAAGTCAGCTTTTAAACTTTATCCAGGACGAACATCCACAGACTATCGCTATGATTTTATCCTATTTGGCGCCAGGTCAGTCAGCACTTGTTTTAGGGGCATTGCCTCCTGAAAAACAGGCAGATGTAGCAAAACGTATTGCTATGATGGACCGTACCTCACCAGATGTTATCAAAGAAGTAGAGCGTGTCTTAGAACGTAAACTTGCTTCCCTTGTAAATCAGGATTACACCATTGTTGGTGGCGTAGACTCTATCGTAAGTATCTTGGGCAATGTTGACCGTGGTACAGAAAAACATATTATGGAATCTCTTGAAATTGAAGAACCAGAATTGGCAGATGAAATCCGCAAGAAGATGTTCGTATTCGAAGATATTCTTCTTCTCGATGACAGAGCTATCCAGCGTGTACTTCGTGAGGTTGATAATGCTGACCTTGAACTTGCACTTAAGAGTACAACAGAAGAGGTTCAGAATGTCGTATTCAAGAACCTTTCAAAACGTCTTGCTGCAATGATTAAAGAGGATATGGAATTCATGGGCCCAGTTCGTATGAAGGACGTAGAAGAAGCTCAGCAGAAGATTGTTGGTATTATTCGTAGATTAGAAGATTCGGCTGAAATCGTAATTTCACGTGGTGGAGGTGATGATATCGTTGTCTAATTTAGTAAAACAACACTATGTCATTAACTTAGGAAATGAGACCCGTGTTATAAATTCAGACGAACGATTTAAACCTGGGCTTGGGGCAGCCATTTTGAGCGAAGGAGATGTCTCTGGAAATCTATTTGAGGGACAGGCCCCTTCAAGCGAGGAGATTATTGATGGATTTTTGGAGGGGATTGCGGCAGAAGAGGTAGAACTTGTGCCACAGATTACACCAGAGGAAATCATAGAACAAGCACGCAACGAGGCAGAGGGAATTCTCATTGTAGCACGATTGGATGCTGAGAAGATGATGGATGAGGCCAAGAAACAGGCGGAGCTTTTGTTTGAGCAGAAGAAACAGCAGGGGTATCAGGAAGGTGTCTCTAGATTACAGGATGAGATATTGGAGAGAAAAGCGAAACTGGAAGAAGAGTTTCGTCAGAAAGAAGCACAGCTGGAACAGAAGGCACAAGCACTTCAGGCTGATTATGAAAGCCAGTTGGAGGTTTTAGAATCAGACATGGTTGATGTCATGATTCGTGTATTTCACAAAGTATTTAACATCCAGTTTGATAACAAGAAACAGATAATTCTGCATTTGATTAAAGATACGTTGCTTGGGATTGATGCTGGCAAGAATTTTACAGTTCGTGTAGCAGAGAGTAACTATAAATTTATTGAGTCTCATGTAGCAGACATCAAAGAGAAAATAGGAAATGATGTCACAATTGATGTAGTAAATGATTTGAATTTAGAAGAAAATGATTGCATTATCGAAACCGCAACAGGTGTGTATGATTGTGGAATCGATATGGTGCTTTCCAATTTGGAAAAAGACATCAGATCCCTTTGTAGGTAATACAAGTGGTAAAAGAAGCAGAGAAGTATTTGCAACTATTGGATAAACAATTTTATAAAAGTTATGGAAAAGTTTCCACTGTAGTAGGATTAACGGTTGAATCATTAGGACCAAAGGCCAGACTCAATGACTTATGTAAGATATATATCGATAAAGATATGTCGAATTACGTGATGGCTGAGGTTGTAGGCTTTCAGGATTCTAAGTTAATCCTAATGCCAGTTGATAGTGTAGAAGGTGTTGGTGTAGGCTGTATTGTGGAAAATACAGGAAAACCGCTCGAGGTTCCGGTTGGGTTTGAGCTTTTAGGGCATACAGTAGACGGAATTGGACGTCTGACGGATATGGAAGAAGATTATCTTGATTTACCAGTGTCCTATCCATTGGAAGCACTTCCCCCAGACCCAATGAGTCGTAAGATTATTGACGAAATTCTGCCATTGGGTGTGAAAGCGGTAGATGGTTTGATTACAGTTGGTAAAGGACAACGTCTTGGAATATTCGCAGGTTCTGGTGTTGGTAAAAGTACTCTTATGGGTATGTTTGCACGTAATACAAAGGCGGATATCAATGTCATTGCGCTGATTGGAGAGCGTGGACGTGAGGTGCGTGAGTTTATTGAACGTGACTTAGGTCCAGAAGGAATGGCTCGTTCAGTAGTAGTAGTTGCTACTTCTGATAAGCCGGCTTTAATTCGTAATAAAGCAGCAAAGACAGCTACAGCGATTGCGGAGTACTTTCGTGATCAGGGCAAAGACGTCCTTCTTATGATGGACTCCCTGACCCGTTTTTCGATGGCGCAGCGAGAGATTGGTTTGGCTTCAGGTGAACCTCCGGTTACCAGAGGCTATCCACCAAGTGTATATGCAGAAATGCCTAAGTTATTGGAACGAGCTGGAACTTCCGATGTAGGCTCGATTACGGGATTGTATACAGTTTTGGTTGATGGTGATGATATGAATGAGCCAATTACCGATACAGCTCGAAGTATTTTAGATGGACATATTATGTTAGATCGTAAGCTTGCACATAAGAATCATTATCCTGCAATTGACGTATTGCAGAGTATTTCCCGTGTTATGAGTGCCATTGTAACGAAGGAACATAAAACACAGGCGGGAAAACTGCGTAATGTACTTGCGACCTATAATGAGGCAGAAGACTTAATCAATATCGGAGCTTATAAGAATGGTTCAAATCCTGATATTGATTATGCAATCAAGAAAATCCGTGCTGTAAATGGGTATCTGTGTCAGGCAACGGATGAAAAGTTTTTATTAGACGAAGAACTTGGACTTTTAGGACAATTATTTGCAGATTAGTTGGCGGTGTATTATGGCGAAGTTTAGATACAGAATGCAAAATATTCTGGATGTAAAGATGAAACTGGAATCCCAGGCAAAAATTGCATATGGTATCGCAAACCAGAAGTATTTAGAGGAACAGAAAAAACTTCAGGAAATCGTTCTTCGTCGCGCATCTTATGAAAGAATTCTCAAAGAAAGCATGATGGGAACAATTGATGTAAGGCAGGTTTCCCATGCCAGGGCAGATGTCAATACGATGAAAACCTTGATGCGTCGTCAGATGATTGAAGTGCATAAAGCAGAAATGCAGCTTGAGGATGCGAGAAAGAAACTAAACGAAGTCATGATGGAACGTAAAACACATGAAAAGTTAAAGGAAAAAGCCTTCGAACAGTTCAAGGAAGAAATAAAAGCCGAAGAAAGCAAAGAAATTGACCAGTTAGTAAGTTATACCTACAACGGTAGATAAGGAGTTTTCTTATGCCATTGTTTAAGAAAAAAGATAAATTAGAAGATATAAAATTAGATAAAGATGGAAAACCAATCGTAGATGAGGAAGAAGTAGAAGAGGGGCTTGGTAACAAACTTGTTATGGTGTTTGTTACACTTATGGTAATTTTGATATGGTTGGCAATTATTGTTCTCCTTATCAAAGGTGACTTTGGTGGATTTGGTTCAACAATTCTTCGTCCAATGATTAAGGATGTGCCATATTTGAGCTGGATTTTGCCAGAGGTTGATGAACCTGAAGAAGGTACAGAGTATCAGTATGAGACCATTGAAGATGCGGTTGACCGTATCAAGGAATTGGAAGCTCTTTTGGATGATCAGATTGCAGCGAATACTGACAGCTCAAATCTGATTACTGAATTACAAGGGCAGATTACAGAACTTCAGAAATACAAGCTGGAACAGGATGAATTCGAAAAAATTAAAGAAAAATTCTATGAAGAGGTTGTTTTTTCGGATGCAGCACCCGATATAGAAGAATATAAGACCTACTATGAGAGCATTGATCCGGAGAATGCTGAGGTTTTATATAAACAGGTTGTGGAGCAGAGTATTTATAACAGCAAAGTAAAAGAATTTGCCAAGACATATTCTTCTATGAAAGCAAAAGAAGCTGCCGCAATCTTTGACAGCATGGAGAATGATTTGCAGTTGGTTGCAGACATATTATTAAATATGAGTGCAAAGTCGAGGGCAGACATTCTTGGCAAAATGGATCCAGAAATTGCAGCAAAGGTAACTGCTATTATGGAACCACGTAACTAAATATTGAGAAAGGAGGACTTGCATGACAGCAGCAAATCTTATGAACGTACCTTCTGTGAAAGGAAATGCTCCAGCACAGGTAGATGCGTCAAAGAAGTTGCAGGAAGAGAATTTGGAAGTTGCAGAGGTTTTTGCAGGACTGATGAATCAGACCATGGACTTACCAGATTCGGTGGTGGATGATACGTCTTCCAACATGGATGTTTCAAAGACGGACAGTACACAGTCTTTAAACCAGTCCTATGAGCGTTACAGCTACAGGGATAAGCAGATTAATGAAGCCAAAGAACCGAGCATCGAAGAGAAGCTAGAAGAATCTGGTGAAGCATTAGAGCAGGCTGGTGAAGAGGTGATTGATACACTTTGTGAAAACTATGGTGTAGACGAAGAAACCATTCAGAATCTGTTAGATGATATGGGATTAAGTGCATTGGATTTATTAAATCCACAGAACTTGGTAAGTTTCATCGTACAGCTGACCGGTGTAGCCTCAGGAGAAGAACTGTTACTGGATGAAAACTTCTTAAAAGTAATGGAAGCAGTAAACAACCTTGCGGAAGGTCTTATGAAAGACCTGAATGTAGACATGAATGGTTTACAGGAGCTGGTTGCGCAGATGGACATTATGGATACAGAAGTTTCAAAGGATTTCCAGGATGTGCTTGAACAGGTTATTGTTGATGATTTAAGTGCAGCACAGACAACAGAAACAACTCAGTCAAAGGAAACTCAGCCGACAGAACAGGTGATGCTTAATGAAAAATCACAGGAAACACAGTCTGTAGTTTCAGAAGAAACACAGGCACAGCCACAAGAAACAAAGGTGGATGAAGCAGAGAGTACACAGACACAGTCGAGTGCAGAGACAGATGTTCCAGAAGAGAGTGTTGAGGTTGTAGAGGAAAAAGAAGGTTCGGTTGAGAAATCAATAGATGAGGAAATCCAGACCAATGGTAACGATGAGAGAGAGACTATAGTAGACCAGAAGAGCAGTGAAAGCAATGAGTTCCAAAGAGGTCAGGATTCACAAGGCAATTCGCTTTTGAATCAAGGTAGTAACGAAACAATCGTAACCACACAGACTACAGCTAACGTAGGTCAGGCATTTGAAAGCCAGAGCATACAGCAATTTAGTTCTTATCTTTCTGCAGACACAGTACAGATTATGGAACAGATTGTTCAACAGATGAGAGTAACAATTTCAAGTGAAATCACAACTATGGAAATGCAGATGAATCCGGAGAATCTTGGCAAAGTATATGTCAACATTTCCAGTGAAGAGGGAGTTGTAAACGCACAATTCCACGCGACCAACGAAGTAGTAAAAGAAGCTTTAGAAGCACAGGTTGCTACACTTCGTGAAAGTTTAAATCAGGCAGGTGTTAAGGTAGACGCTATTGAAGTAACTATCGCATCGCATGAATTTGAACGTAACTTAGAGCAGAATCATCAGAATCCAGAGGAACAGATGATGGCTCAGGAAGAAAACACAAAGAAACGCCGTAATCTTAACCTTGATTCTTTAGATGAATTGACAGGTATGATGACGGAAGAAGAAGCATTAGTAGCGCAGATTATGAAGGACAACGGCAACTCCGTTGATTTTACTGCGTAAAGGAGAGTTCTTATGGCAAATATTATTGCATCAGTAGAAGATGGAAAACTGAATTATGACTATACGGATAATTCCAAAAAGAATGGTATTACTCCTACCGGTTCAACCTTAGGATATGATCAGTTCTTACAGCTTTTATGTGCAGAAATGCAGTATCAGGACCCTCTTGAACCAACGAGTAACACAGATTATGTAGCGCAGATGGCTACCTTCTCACAGTTAGAGGCAACCCTTTCTCTTACTGAGACGCAGGAAAATGCCAATGCCAGCAATTTAGTAGGCAAGCAGGTTATTTTAAAAGTAGAAAGTGAGACGACAGGTCAGACATCTTATGTAGACGGTAGAGTAGATTATGTTATGTATGAAAATGGAGAGGTTTTCCTTTCTGTTAACGATCAGCTTTATCCAGCCAGTGCATTAGACACTGTAGCAGATTCTGAATACTACGAAGGTGTTACATTAGCGACTACATTAAAAGACATGGTAGGTCAGTTACCACTGATGGATAATCTCACATTAGAATGGAAGACAGCTATCACACAGCTAAGAGATATCTACAACGGCATGACATCTTACCAGCAACAGTTCGTGCCAGACGAAACACTTGCAACCTTGACTCAGTACGAGAAACAGATGGAAGCACTCGTAAAGCAGGCAGAGGAAAATGCTAAGACAGAAGGCTCTGGTTCAGAGGACGAAATAACAACAGCATAAATTTTAATGGTAACGGAGGTTTGATTATGAATCAGATATCCAACCAGTTTTTATCCATTGAACAAATTACCGACCAATATTTGAATAAGTCACAGAATGTAAGGTCAAATGCTTTGCCAGATGTTCCTTTCGAGGAGATACTCAGACAGAAGCAGACACAGAACGTGATGGAGCAGTCGGAATTGAAATTTTCGAAGCATGCAGTCAATCGACTCAGTGATAGAAACATTGCTCTTACGGATGCACAGAATGTTCGATTGGAAAATGGAGTAAAACAGGCGAGTGAAAAGGGCATTACTGAATCCCTGGTTCTGGTTGACTCTCTTGCATTTATTGTAAATGTACCGAACAAAACGGTTGTTACAGCATTAGATCAAACAGAAGCAAACAGTAATATTTTTACCAATATTGACGGAGCGGTCATTATTTAGCTGGACCTTATGGAAGCTAAAGTTTTCTGACTGACAGAGGAAAACAAACTGCTCGAATTTTAGGAGGTCATTAATTATGATGAGATCACTTTACTCTGCTGTGTCAGGTTTAAAGACACATCAGACAAGAATGGACGTTATCGGTAACAATATCGCAAACGTTAACACAGAAGCATTTAAATCATCACGTGTAACATTCTCAGAAATTATGTATCAGACCACAGCATCAGCATCAGGCGGTAACGCTGCAACTGGTATTGGTGGTATCAATGCAAAACAGATCGGTCTTGGTGTTTCTACAGGTGCAACATCTATCGCAATTACAACTGCAGGTGCTGCTGAAACAACAGGTAACCCATTTGACTTAAAACTTACAGATAGCCAGACAACCAACTTTTTCATCGTAAGTAACGGTGCAAGTAACTTCTTTACACGTTCTGGTTCTTACTATGTAGACGGTAACGGATTTCTTTGTATGACATCAACAGGTTATACACTTATGGGATGGCAGGTTGATCCAGCGACAGGAGATATCAAGAAAGACGTAGTTACTCCACTTCAGGTTATGTCTGCACAGAACCAGACATCCAATCCAGAAGCAACTACACTTGCAAAAGCATCTGGTATCTTAGATAAAAACGATTCCAACGTTAAGAGTAGTGAAGAAGGCTATGTTATGACATTAGGCTTCTACGATGACTTGGGATATTCATACACAGCAAGATTTAATGTAAAACCTGTAAATACAGGTAATGAAGGACAGGATGCTGGTAAGTATACAGTATCATTATCTGACGTAATGGATGAATATGGTGCAAGCATTATTGATGTGGCAAATGCTGGAAATAATGCTAACAATCCTATTACAACAGATACTCTTTTCTCAACCAATACATTAAACATCATTTATGATGAAAATGGTAATGCTGTTGGTTATAGAAACTCACAGGGACAGGAATTAACTGCTCTCAATAAGGCAAATCCAATATATTATTATACAGATGATAAAGGGAAAAGGATTGTTTCTCAGCCAGACCCAAATGCAGATACCTTAGTAGATATTTCTGGTAGAGAATTGACACTTTTAGGTGCTGATGAAGAAGATTATTATTATATGGGAACCGATGCGAATAATCAGCAAGTACAGATTCTTTCGGAACCTGGTATGGTTCAGCATCAGTTGATTTTTGATTCAAACGATGGTTCTTTCGTATCTATCAATGGCGGAGATACTGTAATGCTTCGTATGTCAGAGATTCTTTCTAACTTCGAAACACCAGACGGAAGAATGAGTAACTTCCAAGATATCGAAATCGACTTTACTGCATGTAAGAACTTAAACAACGGTGGTACCTCAACAATGAACGTATTAAAAGGTATCAACGGCGATGGTGCAGGTAAGAAGCTTGGTGCTTTAACAGGTCTTTCTGTTGATTCATCTGGTAGAATCTTTGGTACATATGACAATGGTAATACTGTACTTCTTAGCCAGGTGGCAGTAGCACAGTTTTCTAATGCATCAGGTCTTGAAAAAATCGGTGATAACTGTTATCAGACAACACTTAACTCAGGTGACTTTGATGGCATTGGCGTAGAAGTTTCCGCAGACGGTAGTGCAATCTCTACTGGTGAGCTTGAAATGTCAAACGTAGACCTTTCTGCACAGTTTACAGATATGATTATTACACAGCGCGGTTTCCAGGCGAATTCACGTGTAATTACCACATCTGACACCCTCTTAGAAGAGCTTATTAACCTCAAGAGATAATAAATGGTAAATAACTAAATAATTTTGTCGAAAAAGGGAAATGATTTCGGTCATTTCCCTTTACATTTGATGAAAAGTCATGTAAAATCATAAAAAGGGTTATTGTGCATACTTAGTCTTACTATGCCCAAATATAAGAGGGGTATACAAGATTTAGTGGTTTACATAACAACATGACCCAAATTATGTTAGGAAGGTGTCACGTATGGATATAGCATCTTTGGCCGGTATTGTACTCGGTGTAGTAATGGTAATTTTTGGTATTTTCTCCAGTGGTGGTTTAGCAGCATTTGGTAACTTCGTCGATGTGCCATCCGTATTTATTACAATTGGTGGCTCTATTAGTTCTGTACTTACTGCACACAAATTACCAGACTTTATTAATGGTATTAAATCAATCAGTCTTCCTTTCCAGAATAAGGTTGTTGATCCTGGACAGGTAATTAAACAGATTATTGAATTGTCCAACGTAGGACGTAAGGAAGGCCTTTTAGCTCTGGAAGAAGCTGCTAATAATATTGAAGATGATTTCCTTAAAAAAGGTATCATGCTGGTTGTTGATGGTACAGATCCAGAACTTGTACGTGGCATTTTGGAAACAGATCTTTATTGTTTGCAGGACAGACATAGTAAAGTAATTGGTTTCTGGGAGAAATGGGCAGAAATGGGTCCTGCTTGGGGTATGATTGGTACACTGATTGGTTTGGTTAACATGTTAAAGACATTAAGTGATCCAGATTCTATCGGACCACAGATGGCGGTTGCACTCCTTACAACTTTGTATGGTTCCTTGATTGCGAACTGGATGTGTATACCACTTTCATATAAATTGAAAGCCAATGATGCATTAGAAGTAATGATGAGAGAGATTACAATTGAAGGTCTTCTTTCTATTCAGGCAGGTGAAAACCCACGAGTTATTGAAGAGAAACTGAAATCCTTCTTAGCACCATCTGTTCGTAATAGCTTATCTGAACAGGGAGATTCCTTTGGAGGTGAAGAATAGTGGCAAAGAAAAAACAAGCAGAAGCTCCTAAGGGCTCGCCAGCATGGATGGCGACGTTCTCGGATCTTATGAACCTGCTTCTTTGCTTCTTCGTACTTTTGTTCTCTATGTCAACGGTTAGTGAAGAGAAGTTCGAAATGGTAATTGCATCTCTGCAATCCAAGATTAGCATTTTCGATTTGGGAAGTACCAGCATTGGTGAAGGCTCCATGGTAGGTGGTGGTATTCGCCAGTTGGAGTTTTTGGATAACTATTATAATGAGCTTGCTAATTCCAAGAACGATCAAGAGAACAAAGAAGAAGGCGATTTAAAAGAGCAGTACAAAGAGGAATCTTTAAAAGAGTCTGAGGAAATGGCAGAGGATATTCAAGATGCCGTAGAACAGCTTGGAATCTCTAATGCTGTAGAAATTGATTTTGATGAACAGTATGTCATGCTGAATTTGAGCGGAGCAATACTTTTTAATCCAGGAAAGGCGGAAGTTTTGCCTGAAGCTAAGAAAATTCTGGAAAAAGTAGCAGTTGTTTTAAATCAATATGACAAAAATATTATAGAAATAGAAGGACATACCGATACAGTTCCAGTTTCATCGAATAATAAATATGAGAACAACAACGTATTGTCTATGTATCGTGCATTGTCGGTAGCGGATTTTATTCGTGAAAAAACGAAGCTAAATCCTGCATATATCAAGTCTTCAGGGCGTGGTGACTATGTTCCGATTGCAGATAATAGTACATCAGAGGGACGCGCAAAAAACCGTAGAGTTGTAATCAAAATTTACAATTCTTACAGCTCAAATATTGAGGAATAAAGGGGATAGGTTTTTATGAAAAAGAATTTAATGACAGTAATTATTTTAGCTTTAGTATTTGCAAACTTTGTGTTAACAGCAATTCTCATGTTTACTGTATTGCCACAGACACAGAAAGCCAATGAACTTATTACAAAGGTTTGTGAAGCAATTGATTTAGAGCTTAACAGTGGTGCAGCAAGCGGATTGTCAAATCTTCCAATTGAACAGATTGCAACTTATAAAGTAGGCGCTGGTGAGAAGATGAACGTGAATTTAGCTGGTGGTAATAATATAGCACAGATTGCAGTGTCTATTTCTGTTAATAAAGAAAGTGAACGTTACAAAGATTCGGAAATGGCTATTTTAACAGAGAATGAAGATACCATTAAAAATGCAATCATTCAGACTGTTCGTCAGTATACTAAGGATGAATTTTTGAAAAATACAGAAGCAATACAGGAAGAGATTTGTGAGAACCTACAGAAAACGTTCGGAAAAGAATATATTGTAGGCGTAAGCTTCCCAACACAGACTGTTCAGTAGTTGTGGTTTAAATTTTCGTTACAGGTGGTGAGTAGAGAATGGGTGACGTTTTATCTCAAAACGAGATAGACGCGTTACTGAACGCGTTAAGTAGTGGCGAGTTAGATGTAGATGAAATTAAAGAAAGTGGCGAGAAACAGGTCAAAGATTACGATTTTGCCAGACCATCCAAATTCTCAAAAGAACATCTTCGTACTTTGGAGATTATCTTTGAACACTATGGAAGATTATTATCCACAAACCTTCCAGTGTATTTAAGAAAAAATGTCCAGATTGAAGTTATGAATTCGGAAGCAGTTACATATCATGAATTTTCCAATGCGCTTTCGAATCCGGTTCTTCTAGGAATTGTAAACTTTGCGCCTTTGCAGGGAAGCATCATTATCGAGATGGCTACCAATCTTGGGTATGCGATAGTAGACCGTATGCTTGGTGGTAAAGGAGAGGCTTTAGAAAAGGTTCGAGAGTATTCAGAGATAGAGCTTTTGATTTTGGAGCGTATTTTTATCGTTTGCGTCAACTTATTGCATGAGCCATGGCAGAATGTAGTAGAGATACATCCTCGTTTGGAACGTATTGAGACAAACTCTCAGTATGCTCAGATTATTTCTCCAAGTGAAATGATTGCGATAATTACAATCAATGTCAAGATTGGGGATGTTGAAGGGCTTATGAATATTTGTCTTCCATTTATTACAGTGGAAGATGTTATTGATAAATTAAATACCAAGTATTGGTATGCGAATATGCAGCAATACGATGAAACCGATTATGCAGATGCAATCGAAGTCTTGATTCGTAAAGCACAGATTCCATTAAAAGCAGTATTGGGTAGTAGTACAATTTCCGTAAGTGATTTTTCAATGCTTCAGGTTGGCGATATTATTCGTCTGGATCGTAAAGCAGAAGAAGAATTAGACGTTTATGTAGGAAATATCAAGAAATTCACTGCATTACCAGGTGCATCTGGTGATAATTATGCGGTGAGGGTCACAGAAGTGATCAGAGAGGAGCAATAGGGGTATGGATGGAGTATTATCACAAGAAGAAATCAGTGCATTACTTAATGATCCAAGTAATAGTGCGCCAGCAGCAGATAGATTAACAGAAGTAGAAAAGGATGCTATCGGTGAAATTTCCAATATCAGTATGGGAACTGCAGCAACTACACTGTTTTCTCTTGTTAATCGTAAAGTAGAGATTTCAACACCAGTTGTTTCATATGCGACCTGGGAGGATTTGTCACAGGCTTATGAAAAACCATGTGTATTTATTCGAATTGCATATACTGTAGGTTTGGACGGAAGCAACATTCTGGTATTGAAGGAAAATGACGTTAAGATTATCACTGACCTTATGATGGGCGGAGATGGAACCAATATTGATGGAGAACTTGGAGAACTTCACCTTAGTGCGATTAGTGAAGCCATGAACCAGATGATGGGTTCTTCTGCAACTTCACTTTCTTCCATGCTAAATAAGACTATCGATATTAGTCCACCGATGGCTGATTTAGTCGATTTGAAGGACAATGTAGATGAGACTGCTATTGATGAATTCTTGTCAAAAGAATTCGTACGTATTACGTTCCGTATGGAAATTGGAGATTTGGTTGATAGTGAAATCATGCAGCTATATCCAGTATCGTTTGCAAGAGAGATGTGTGAAGGTGTAACTCGTACCATGGAAATTGATACACAGAGTGTTAAAGAGCCAGCACCAGCTCCAGCACCAACACCAGCGCCAACTCCAGCGCCAGCACCAGCACCAGCACAGCCGATGATGGACATGGGAGCACAGCCAATGATGCAACAGCCAATGATGATGCAGCAACCAATGATGATGCAACAGCCAATGATGATGCAACAGCCAGTTAATGTACAGCCTGCACAATTTGGTGCTTTTGCGAATGTTCCAGTTGGAGTATATCAACCAGAGAATATCAATTTAATTATGGATGTTCCTTTGGAAGTCACTGTTGAATTGGGTAGAACTAGTAAATCAATCGCTGATATCTTGGATTTTGGACCAGGTAAGATTATCGAATTAGAAAGGGTTGCTGGTGAACCAATTGATGTGCTTGTAAATGGTAAATTTGTAGCAAAAGGTGAAGTTGTTGTAATTGAAGAAAGTTTCGGTGTTCGTATCACTGAAATCGTAAATGGAGTTCAACTTCCACAGCAATAAGAAAGCAAGGAGATTATAGAATGGGTAAAAATATTTTAATCTGCGATGATGCAGCATTTATGAGAATGATGATTAAAGATATTCTTTCAAAAAATGGTTACAATGTTGTTGGAGAAGCTGAGAATGGTGCAGTTGCAGTAGAGAAGTATGTAGAATTAAAACCAGATTTAGTTCTTATGGATATTACAATGCCAGAAATGGACGGCATTCAGGCTTTAAAGAAGATTAAAGAAAAAGACAGTTCTGCATGCGTTATTATGTGTTCTGCAATGGGTCAGCAGGCGATGGTTATTGAATCTATTCAGTCTGGTGCAAAAGACTTTATTGTAAAACCATTCCAGGCAGACCGTGTATTAGAAGCTGTGAAAAAAGTAGTAGGATAGTATGAGATTAGTAATGGTATCATTATCTGCATCCATGGAAAGCTTCTTGCAGCTAATCAGTGCGCTGCTGATTTTTGCATTTGTACTTTTAATTACATATTTTACGACTCGTTGGGTTGGAAGTTATCAAAGAGTACGTATGAAGAGTAGAAATTTACAAGTGATTGAGAGTTTGTCAGCAGGAAATAATAAATCTATTTGTCTGATTAAAGCTGGTACCGAGTATTTAGTGGTTGCAGTAGGAAAAGATGAGATTCATCCGCTTGCTACTTTAAAGGAAGAACAGTTAACAGATGTTTCCTTCTTAGAAGAAGGAGTAGAACTAACTGCGAGTGGAGAGTCATTCCAAGAAATTTTGGGACAACTAAAAGATAAAATGTCCAAGAAATAGGTAATTTATGAACAAGATGAAAAAGGCATACTGTATTTTTTCACTTATATTTGCAGTATGCGTACTTGCATTTACAATTACATATACATTTGCTGAACCAACTGTAATGTATGCGTCAGAAGCAGGGGATCAGGATGCTGATTATAAGAAAGATGGTATAGATGGTATTCACCTTACCATTGATACCAACAGTGAAGAAGGTACGATGTCGGCGCCAATTCGAATTTTACTGCTTTTGACAGTGCTTACATTAGCGCCTTCCATTCTGATTATGCTTACTTCATATACCAGAATTATTATTGTGTTGCATTTTGTACGAACTGCAATTGGTACACAGACGGCGCCGCCAAACCAGGTGTTAATTGGTTTAGCTTTGTTTTTGACATTTTTTATTATGTGGCCTACATTTGAGCAGATTAACACAACGGTAATAGAGCCATTGGATAAAAATGCAATCACAACGGAACAGGCATTTGAACTTGCTGAAGTTCCAATTCGTGAGTTTATGTATAAGCATACACAAACCAACGATTTAGAGTTGTTTATTGATATTTCTGGTGAAGAGTATCAAACGCCAGATGATGCTCCATTAACAGTGCTTATTCCAGCATTTATTATTGGAGAGTTGAGACAGGCGTTTATTATGGGATTTTTAATTTATATTCCATTTATTGTAATAGATATGGTAGTTTCTTCAGTTCTTATGTCAATGGGTATGATGATGCTGCCGCCTACAACAATTTCCTTACCATTTAAGATTTTGTTGTTTGTATTAGCGGATGGTTGGAATTTAATAATAGCCAACCTGGTCCGAACGTTTTACTAGGGAGTGAGATAGATGATTACACAGGACGCGGTATTAGATATTGCTAGAGATGCCATCTTTAACATCATAATTGTATCAGCACCTTTGCTTTTGATTTCTCTTATCGTGGGTCTAATCATCAGTATTTTTCAGACTGTTACATCGATTCAGGAACAGACACTTACTTTTGTGCCTAAGATTTTGGCAGTGTTTATTACCTTGATGCTTGCTGGCTCTTGGATGATGAATACGATGATTGAGTTTGTAAATGAGCTTTGGTCGAACTTCAGCTATTTTACGAGTATGTGATAAGCGATGATAGAATTAGATTTTTCATTAATTGATTTTGAATATATATTGCTGATAATGGTTCGAATCGCGTCATTTGTTTTTGTGGCACCTTTCTTTTCACAGAGAGGGGTTCCTGCACAGGCAAAGGTAGGGTTATCCTTTTTTATCGCGGTGATACTGTATAGCGTTGTTCCGCCGCCTGAGCAGGTGTATACGGGTGTTCTTGGCTTTGGCGTGGCAGTGCTGAAAGAGGGAATTACAGGTTTGCTCATTGGATTTGCAGCATATATCTGTAATTCTATTGTTATTTTTGCAGGTAATATCATAGATATGGATATTGGTCTATCTATGGCGCAGGAATACAACCCGGATATGAGTATGCAGATTACTTCTACGGGTAATTTATACTATTATCTAATTTTTGCGCTTTTGATTGCGACAGGAATGGACCGATATATTTTACGCGTAGCGTGTGATTCCTTTTATGTAGTGCCAATAGGCGGTGCTGTGTTTGAATGGGATAGCCTACTGTTGTCGATGACAACATATATGGGAGATTTGTTTGTAATAGGATTTCGTATCTTTTTGCCAGTTTTTGCGGTTATTATGATTATGAATTGTATTTTAGGTGTTATGGCAAAGGTTGCACCTCAGATGAACATGTTTTCCATTGGAATTCAGCTTAAAATTTTAGTAGGGTTTATTGTATTATTTTTGATGATATTCCTTTTTCCAAGTGTTGCGGAAATGGTATTTGATGAGATAAAGAAAATGGTGGTTTTGTTCATTGAAGGCATGTATTGATGATAGTTATAGAAAAAATCTCATATTGCCATATAACTTGCAATGGTTTGCGGATGGTGAAGGCGGTGAAAAGACCGAACCTGCAACCCAGAAAAAGTTAGATGATGCTCGTAAAGAAGGTAAGGTAGCAAAGAGTAAGGATTTGACACAAGGGATTGACCTTCTCGTGTTATTTCTTCTCCTAAAGGTTTTTATCAGCTATATGGGAGATCGTTTTATGACATTATTCGATTCTACCCTGGGTCGTATGGCTGAATTTATGTCAGTTAATCAGAAAGAATTGTCGATGCAGGCAATTTCTACAGTGTTAAATAGTGCAATATTGGATATGTTTTTGATTATCTGGCCATTCCTTGCCTTTGGATTTGTAATTACCTTTATTGTAACGGTGTATCAGGTAGGATGGAAGGTAACTGCAAAACCGCTAGAACCGAAACTTTCTAAGTTTAATCCAATCAATGGTTTTAAACGAATTTTTTCAAAGGATTCTTTGTTTGAATTGTTTAAATCTATTGTAAAAGTTGGTGTGATTGCATATGTTGCTTACACCAACATTGTAGATGAAGCAGATAATTTGTTTATTTTATATGAAATAGAATTAAACCAGGCAATTGCGTTGGTTGGAAATATTATTATCGAGTTTGGGATAGAGATAAGTATTATCTTTATTGTCATTGGTCTTATTGATTATATCTACCAGAAATGGAAATTTGGTGAAGATATGAAGATGACCAAACAGGAAGTTAAGGATGAATATAAGAATACAGAAGGGGATCCGCAGATTAAGGGACGTATTCGTCAGAAGATGAGAGAAGCATCCCAAAGACGTATGATGCAGGATGTACCTAAAGCTGACGTAGTCATCACCAACCCTACTCATTTTGCAGTAGCGATTAAATATGATGCAGAGGTCAGCAAGGCACCGATTGTAGTTGCAAAAGGTGAGGATTTTCTGGCGCAGAAAATTAAGGAAGTAGCCAGAGAACACAATGTAGAAATTGTAGAAAATAAACCATTGGCACGTATGCTGTATCACAATGTTGATATCGGTGCAGAGATTCCACCAGAGTTATATCAAGCGGTAGCAGAAGTGCTTGCAATGGTATATCATATGAAAAATTCATAAAATTAGATGACAAAATAGACGAAAGGAGGAAAACGGAAAATGCTTAGAATGTTACGAAGTCCAGATTTAGGCGTTGGTATTTATTTGCTGGCTGCGATTCTTTTCTTCATTATTCCGATTCCATCTTTTCTTTTAGACGTAATGCTTGCTGTTAATATTGGTATAGCATTGGTTATTTTATTTAATGTATTGTATGTGCAGGAAGTTTTGGATATGTCTTATTTCCCAACACTTCTGTTATTTACGACAATTTTCCGTATTGCATTAAACGTTTCATCAACACGTTTGATTTTATCGTCTGGTGATCCAGGTAATGTTGTTATTACCTTTGGAGAGTTCGTTGGT
Organism: Agathobacter sp.; assembly: GCA_045530745.1. Lineage (GTDB taxonomy): Bacteria > Bacillota > Clostridia > Lachnospirales > Lachnospiraceae > Roseburia. The sequence goes on along the minus strand of JAZSCQ010000021.1, from coordinate 75,215 downwards.
GGTAATGATATGGTAATCGGTGGTATTGTCTTTATTGTATTAGTATTGATTCAGTTTATGGTTATCAATAAAGGTACCGAACGTATCGCAGAAGTAACTGCACGATTTACATTGGATGCGATGCCAGGTAAACAGATGGCGATTGACGCCGACCTAAATACTGGTACGATTACAGAAAAAGAAGCAAGAGAGCGCCGTAATAAGATTCAGGAAGAGTCAAGTTTCTTCGGAGCAATGGACGGTGCTACAAAGTACGTAAAAGGTGATGCGACTGCGGGGCTTATTATTACTTTTATCAACTTAATAGGTGGAACTATAATGGGCGTTATGGATGGACTTGAAATTATGGATGCCATCCAGAAGTTTGTTATTCTTACCATCGGTGATGGACTGGTTTCTCAGGTTCCATCTATGTTAATTTCCTTATCTACAGGTATTTTAGTAACGAAGGGCTCTAAGGATACAGACTTTAGCGAATCTGTATTAAAACAGTTATTTGGTCTTCCAAGAGTATTGTATATGGTTGGATTTGTACTGATTTTCCTTGGTGTCTTTACTCCATTAGGCCTTGTATTTATCGGATTAGGAATTGTATTCATTGTTGGTGCACGTAAGCTCGAACAGAATATTGGAGAGCAGTCAATTGAAAGTGAGGTTGCGACTCCAGAGACAGAAGCAGAAGAGATTCGAAGACCAGAAAATGTGGTTTCCCTTTTACAAGTGGATCCAATCGAATTGGAATTTGGTTATGGTATTATTCCGCTTGCAGACGTTAATCAGGGTGGTGACTTGTTAGATCGTGTCGTTATGATTCGACGCCAGATTGCGCTTGAGCTTGGTACTGTGGTTCCAATTATTCGTTTGCGTGATAATATTCAGCTTAATCCGAACCAATATATTATTAAAATTAAAGGTATTCAGGTGACAGAAGGTGAGATTTTATTTGATCATTATATGGCAATGAATCCTGGATATGTTGAAGAGGAGATTACAGGTATTCCTACCTTTGAACCATCTTTCCATTTGCCAGCTATCTGGATTACAGAGAGTCAGAGAGAAAGAGCAGAGAGTTTGGGATATACTGTAGTAGATGCTCCTTCTATTATAGCAACACATTTGACAGAGATTATACGTACACATATCGCAGAGCTTCTTACAAGACAGGATACACAGAATCTTGTTAACAATCTCAAAGAGTCAAATCCGGTGCTTGTGGACGAACTTGTTCCAAAGATGCTTGGACTTGGCGATGTACAGAAGGTGTTACAGAATCTCTTGTCCGAAGGTATCTCTATTCGAGATTTGCTTACAATTTTTGAAACCTTGGCAGATCATGCAAATGGAACAAGAGATACAGATGTATTGACAGAATATGTGCGTCAGGCATTGAAACGTGCAATTTCTAATAAATATTTCCCTGCTAACGAGGTAACAAGTGTTGTAACTTTGGATCCGAAGATTGAGCAGGAAATTATGTCTTCTGTAAAACAGACAGAACAGGGTGCATATTTGACATTGGATCCAGAGAAGACCAGAGCTATTATGAATTCTGTAGAAACAGAGATTAATAAGCTCGAGAGTCTGGGTAAGAGTCCAATTATTATTACATCACCTATCGTTCGTATGTATTTTAAGAAGCTTACAGAGGACTATTTTAAGGATTTAATCGTTATTTCCTATAATGAAGTAGAATCCAGTGTAGAATTACAATCAGTTGGGATGGTGACAGTGTAAATGACTATTAACAAATTCCAGGGAAAGACCAAAGAAGAAGCAATTGAAAAAGCAAAAGCTGCATTCGGTGCGAATGCCGTTATCATGAACATAAAAGAAATTAAGCCAAAGGGAATTTTTGGAATTTTCTCGAGCTCTACATATGAGGTAACTGCAGCTATTGAAGAAAAAGAACCTGTATATGTAAATACGCCAACAGTTACAAGTGCATTGGCAGCGCATGCAAAACCAAGAGAGAATATTAATTTGGCGGCAGATGAGGAAATTGCAATTCCTCAGCCAATGCGTACACCTCCAAGAGAAGAGGTAAAACCACAAGTACAGCCACAGCAGGTAGAAAATACAGCAGAAAAAGCAGCTAAATTTCCTAAATTAAAACCGGCTGAACCTGAAAAACAGGAGTATGAATCAGAGAAACAGTTCAAAGAGAGATTGGACAATTTGTCAGAATTATTAGAACAAAAGCTTTCCACACCAGCGCAGGAAGAAGTTGTTCGAAAGAATAATTCTGCAGAACTTAATTTCGTGCGCATGATTTACAACACTCTTTTGAAGAATGAAGTACATGAGAAATATATCAATCAGGTATTGGATGAAGTTGAGAAATTTATTCGTCCAGGGAACAATGTTGATTTGATTTTACCTAATATTTATCAAAAACTTGTGCTTAAATTTGGGCAGCCAAAGACAATTGAACTTTCCGGCAAAAAACCAAATGTGATTTTCTTTATTGGACCAACAGGTGTAGGTAAGACTACTACAATTGCAAAAATTGCTTCAAAATATAAAGTGGAGTATAACCGTAAGGTTGCATTTATTACAGCGGATACATATCGAATTGCAGCGACAGAACAGCTTCGTGTCTATGCAAATATTTTGGATGCACCGATGTCAATTGTGTATTCTGTAGATGAAATCAATGAAGAAATTGAGAAATATATGGAATATGATTTGATCTTCGTAGATACTGCAGGTTTTTCTCATAAGAACGAACAGCAGAGAAATGATACCAAGCGTCTTGTTGCAGGTGTGAAAGAAGAAATTGCAAAAGAGGTATATCTTGTTCTTAGTGCAACTACCAAATACAAGGATTTAATGGATATCGTAGATATATATAAAGAGATTTCAGCGTTTAAACTTATTTTTACCAAGCTGGACGAGACCAGTTCTTACGGTAATATGTTAAACATAAAATTATATGCTGATGCAGATTTATCCTATGTGACAACCGGTCAGAACGTTCCTGATGACATTGAGGTATTTGATACACAAAAGATTGTGAAACAGTTATTAGGAGGCAAATAGGAATGGATCAGGCACAGCAGCTTAGAAATATTATTAAAGCAAAAGATCAAAAACAAGTAAAAGCTGCGCGTGTTATAACAATTACAAGTGGTAAAGGCGGGGTTGGGAAGTCTAATCTTGCAGTTAATCTTGCTGTACAATTAAGAAAGCAGGGAAAAAGAGTAATTATTTTGGATGCAGACTTTGGTTTGGCAAACATTGAGGTTATGTTTGGGGTTATTCCAACAAATAATCTTTCTAGTATGATTTACCATGGTAAAAGTATTCGAGATGTAATTTCAACTGGACCGATGGATATTGGATTTATCTCTGGTGGAAACGGTGTGTTAGGTTTGAATAATCTCAATCGCGAGCAGATTATGATGCTTGTTAAAAGTATTAGTCAGTTGAATGAATTGGCGGATGTTATTATTATTGATACAGGAGCCGGAGTTTCGGATCAAGTATTAGAGTTTGTTTTAGCTAGCCCAGAGGTGTTGCTTGTTACGACTCCAGAGCCAAGCTCATTGACAGATTCTTATTCTTTATTAAAAGCGTTGTATCGTAATCCGAATTTTATTGAAGGAGGCACAACGATACATGTTGTAGCAAATCGTGTTCATTCCGTCGAGGATGGACAGATGGTATACGAAAAGTTAAAATCTGTTGTTCAGCAGTTTTTAAATGGGAATATAAATTATTTGGGGATGATTCCACAAGATACAGCACTTGAGAGAGCGGTAAGACAGCAGAAGATTGTTTCATTATATGAACCAAACTCAGATTGTGCAAAGGCATATGAGGTATTAACTACTAATTTATTAGAAGGGACACATCATATGGCACCAATGCGTCGTGGAATTTCACAGATATTTTCACAACTTTTAAATAGAAGATAGTAAGGAGCTTATGAAAATGGGTATATCAGCTTACATTACACCAGGAGATAAAATTGATATTTGCTTTCTTCATCAGAATAATGGCAAGACCTACAAAAGTGGTGTATTTGATATCTTAAGTGAAAATGAAATAGAGGTGAGCATGCCAACGGACGGAGGAAAGATGGTCATGTTCAATATTGGTTTTGAGTGTCAGATGTATTTTTATACTTCAAAAGGTTTATATACATGCGAAGCTGTTGTAACCAACCGATATAAAAGAGACCAGTTTATTTTAATGTCTGTTAAAATACGAACAGGATTAAAGAAATTTCAAAGAAGAGAATTCTTCCGATTGGATTGTCTTGTGGATTTTGCCTACTATGAGATTACAAACGAAGTAGCATCACTTGAAACGACGGAAGAGATTTTTGAAGAAATTGCAAATCCTGAGTATATTGAACGCAAGAAAATAGCACGTACTAAGGATTTAAGTGGTGGAGGCGTACGATTTACAACTATGGAAAAGTTGGAGATTGGCTCGAAAATATTAGTTGTAATTCGATTGGCAAATGATAAAGTGGACCATATGTTTTATCTGGTAACGGATATCATTGCATGTGATGCAATAGAAGCTATGCCTGGACTGTGGGTTGCGCGTGGAAAGTTTGATTTTAAAAACATAAAGGACCGTGATTTGATTATTCGTTATGTTTTTGAAGAAGATAGAATGAATAGAAAGAGGGAAAATGGCTAGCTATGAAGAAAAATATTTTAGTTGTCGATGATTCTGCACTCATGAGAAGAGTTATCTGTGATATAATCAACTCAGATAGTAATTTTCAGGCAAAAGATACTTGTAGAGATGGCCTCGAAGCATATGAAAGATTAAAAACGACTACGTATGATGGAGTAGTTCTTGATGTTAATATGCCTCGTATGGACGGTCTCCAGTTACTGGAAAAATTACAGGAAGATAACATCAAAGCCAACGTAATTATGGTTAGTACCCTTACAACGAAGGATGCGGAAGTAACCATTCTTGCATTGGAACGTGGTGCAATCGACTTTGTAACCAAACCAACTGCTATCGCAGAGGCAAAGGGTGAAGATTTCAAGAAGAAAGTTCTTGAAGTTTTAAACGCAGTATTAAATAGCCGTCAGTTTGTAAGAACACCTGTAAGAACAAGCACTTCAGCTGCAAGACCAGTTAGAACTGGCAGAACAGTAGAGAGTAGTTCTACACTTGCACCTGGCATGCAGGATGCGTTAAAGTCTAATGCGAAAGCGAATTTTACTCGATTGAAAGCTACTGGACAGAATAAGCTTGTTGCACTTGCTTGTTCTACTGGTGGACCAAAAGCATTGCAGAGTGTTATTCCATTCTTACCAAAGAATCTGGATGCACCAATGGTATTGGTTCAGCATATGCCAGCGGGATTTACCAAATCTATGGCAGATCGATTGAATGAGGTTAGCCCAATCGCAGTAAAGGAAGCAGAAGATGGGGATAAGCTTGAGAAAGGACATATCTATGTAGCACCAGGTGGCAAGCACATGGAGGTTGTAAAATGTGCGGATGGTAGCCATAAAATTAGTCTTAATAATATGCCAGCAATTGGTGGATTAAGACCATGTGCTAATATTACATATGATTCTCTTTCCAAGAGTGGTTATGATGAAATTGTTTGTGTAGTTTTGACAGGAATGGGGGCAGACGGAACGAATGGTATTTTATCACTTGGTCATCATAAACCAATACATGTTATCTCGCAGAATGCAGAGACATGTATCGTGTATGGTATGCCAAAAGCGATAGAAGAATCAGGAGTTGTAGATGATGTAGTACCGCTTGAGAAAGTTGCTGAAACAATCGTAAAGAACGTGGGGGTAAAGTAGAATGGATGTTAGTCAGTATCTCGAGATTTTTATTGATGAAAGTAGTGAGCATTTACAGAGTTTAAGTGACTGTATTATGACATTAGAGAAGGAGCCAGATAACAAGGATACTATTAATGAAGTATTCCGTGCTGCACACTCATTAAAGGGTATGGCTGGCACAATGGGCTTTAAGAGAATGCAGCACTTAACACATGATATGGAAAACGTATTCCAGGAAGTGCGTAGTGAGAAGATTTCTGTTGACAGTGCAATGATTGATCTTTTATTCAAATGCTTAGATGCGTTAGATCAGTATTTGGAAAATGTAAAGAGTAGCTCTGATGAAGGAACAGAAGACAATGAAATGATTATCAAAGAATTAAATGATTTCATTGCAAAAGCAAATGGTGCAGTTGTAGAAACAGCAGCGCCAGAAACTCCAGTTGCTGAATCAAAAGCGCCAGTAGCAAATGGTAACGCTGTTAAGATTGAGCTTTCTGATAGCGAAAAAGATGAAGTAGCAAATGCAAAAGCAGAAGGCAAGAAGGTATATTGCATTACGGTATATGTAAATCAGGAATGTTTATTAAAAGCTGCTCGTGCATTTTTAGTATTCCGTGCAGTAGAAGGCTTAGGAACTATTTTTGCTAATCATCCAAGTTCTCAGGATATTGAAGACGAGAAGTTCGAATTAGACTTCAGTTTTTGTGTTGCAACAAATGAAAGTTTAGATAAAGTTATTGCTGCAGCAAAAGATGTGTCTGAAATAGATGATGTTGTAGGTGAAGAAATTAATGAAGTAGAAGTAGAAGTAGAAGTGGAAGAGAAGGAAGAACCAGTACAGGTTGCTGCTCCAGCAGTAGCTGCAGCACCAGTAGCTCAGGCAGCTCCAACTCAGACAACTCCAGCTCAGGCAGCTCCAGCGGCTACAGCACAGAATCAGAAAAAACAGACACCTGCGAAATCGGTAACAAACCGAACAATCCGTGTAGATATTGAAAAATTAGACAACCTTATGAATCAGGTATCTGAACTTTTGATTGCGAAGAACTCGCTTGTATCTATTAGCTCTTCTGAAGGCGGTAATTTTGCAAATCAGGGATTCCGTGAAAATGTAGAGTCCTTAGAGAGAATTACAACTAACCTTCATGAATCTGTTATGAAGGTTCGAATGGTACCAATTGAAAGCGTTGTAAATAAATTCCCAAGAATGATTCGTGATTTAGCACGTTCATTAAATAAGAAAATGGAACTTTACATGACTGGTGAGGATACAGAACTTGACCGTACTGTAGTTGACCAGATTGGAGATCCATTACAGCACTTACTTCGTAACTCAGCTGACCATGGTTTGGAAAGTGCAGATGTTCGTAAAGAAAGAGGTAAACCAGAAACCGGTACTATCTTCCTCAATGCATACCAGGAAGGTAACAACGTTATTATTCAGGTTGGTGATGATGGTAATGGTATTGACGTAGAAGCAGTTAAATCAAAAGCTGTTGAACGTGGTGTTATTACTCAGGAACAGGCTGATGTGATGTCACAGAAAGAAGCGGTAAATCTTTTATTCTTACCAAGCTTCTCAATGGCAAAACAGATTACAGATATTTCTGGTCGTGGAGTTGGTCTTGATGTAGTAAAATCTAATATCGAAGCTCTTGGCGGAGATGTAGAAGTTAAGACAAAATTAGGTGAAGGCTCTACATTTACTGTACGTCTTCCTCTTACACTTGCTATTATTCAGGCTTTACTTGTTAAAGTTAGAGAAGAACAGTATGCAATTGCTCTTGGCTCTATTACAAGTATAGAAGATATTCCTGTTAAAGATATTAAGTCGGTAGAAGCAAAAGAAGTAATTCACCTTCGTGATACCGTTATTCCATTGGTTCGTTTAGACAGAGTATTAGATGTTGAACCAAAAGAAGATCCAGAAAGCTTAACAGTAGTTATCGTTAAGAAGGGCGACCAGCAGGCAGGTCTTGTTGTAGATGATTTAATTGGACAGCAGGAAATCGTTATCAAGTCTCTTGGTAAGTACATGACTGGCAATAAGCTCATTAGCGGCGCTACAATCTTAGGTGATGGTGAAGTTGCATTGATTATCGATGCTAACACATTAATGTAATCGGGGGTGTGCAAAATGGCTGATTTAAGACTTGAAACACAAGAATTTGAAGAAACTATACAGTATATCGTTGTACAGATTGGAAATGAAAAATATGGCATCGATATAAAATATATCGATAATATCGTTCGCATGCAGAAGATTACTCGTGTGCCTAAGGTGCAGAGTTATTTCAAAGGTGTAATCAATCTTCGTGGAGAAATTGTACCAGTTATGAGTATCCGCAAGAAAATGGGATTACCTGAAGATGTAATCACAGATGCATCAAGAATTATTATTATCAAGTTAGAAGAAAAAGGTTCAATTGGCGTTATTGTTGATGAAGTAAAAGAAGTAATTACTCTTAATATGGCAGAAGTAGAAAAAACAACTGCAAAAGACAGCTTTATCAATGGTATTGGTAAGAATGGTGATGAACTCATTTCATTATTTGAAATCAACGCAATCGTAGAAGAAAAAGAGATGAATTAATCATTAGAATGTATAGTGAGGCTAAGCCTCACTATACATGATTTTGGAGGGCTTATGGGATTTTCATTAGATAATGTAAATGATATGTATATGGATGTGCTCCGTGAAATTGGTAACATTGGTGCAGGTAACGCTACTACAGCTATTTCTCAGATGTTAGGCGCTAGACTGAACATGGAAGTTCCAAAGGTGCAGCTTATGGAAGCTTCTGAATTAGGTGGAGCAATATGTGATGAAGAAGAAACTATTGTAGGTATTTTCTTAGAAGTATTAGATGACATTAACGGCAGTATGATGTTTCTTATGAAGACAGAATCTGCTCATATTATTGTTAATAAGCTTATGATGCGAGATCCAAGCTATAATGAACCATTTGATGAGATGGATTTGTCTGCATTAAAAGAAATTGGCAACATTATTGCATCATCTTATTTGACAGCATTATCAACCTTAACGAACATGAAGATTCAGCCTTCTGTTCCTTACATAGCAGTTGATATGGCTGCAGCAATTTTAAGTGTACCTGCGATTCAGTTTGGACAGTATGGTGATAATGCATTGTTTATTGCGACAGAATTCGGGGATGACAGAGAGATGCAGGGATACTTCATTTTGATGCCAGAACAGGATTCCTATGAAAAGATTTTGAAAGCATTGGGTATTGTGAACTAAAGATAGAGGATAAGTTATGGGGAACGTGATTAAAGTCGGAATGGCAGACTTAAAGGTGGCCAAAGCTCCTGATTCACTAATTACTCTTGGTCTTGGTTCATGTATAGGATTAACACTGTATGATCCTGTTACTAAGGTGGGTGGAATGGTACATTATATGTTACCGGACAGTACTCAGCTTAAGAACAATTCCAATATTGCAAAATTTGGTGATACAGGAATTAAAGAATTATATCGTTTGATGGTGGCAAGTGGAGCATCACCAAAACGAATGGTGGCTAAGATTGCAGGGGGTGCTAAGATGTTTGAGGTTAGTGGATTATCTAACGTAGGACATGTTGGCGAGAGAAATGCGGAGCAAGCCAAGATAATGTTAAAAGAATTAAAAGTACCTTTGGTTGCAGAGGATACAGGATTAAATTATGGTCGTACAGTAGAACTATTCTGTGAAAATGGGGATTTCTTTATCAAAGCAGTAGGTAAGACAAATAAGACCATTTAAAGAGAGAGAGACAATATGAAAACAAAGGGAATACCTGCTATGGTAATGCTTGCTGCAGGTGGAGTATATTGTTTGCTTGGGATTCTCTATCAGATTCCACTAATGGATTTTATGGTACAGCTGCTAATTGTTTTATTCGTATTTTGGATATTAGGCGGTATAGTACGTTTACTTTTGGATAAATTTATGGGAGAGATAGAAGATAAGGCCAAGGAAGAAGAGGAAGAGGCCGAAGAAAAAGATGCAGGCGGGGAATCAGAAGAGTCTGAGGCGTCAGGAGAGACTGCAGAAGAAGCCGAAGAATTGGAAGAGGAAGAATAGCATCTGGAATTTGGGGCAATTTAGATGAAAACAGTAGACACAGACAAATTATGGAGTGAATATCAGAAAAAACCTACGCAAGAGATTCGCGAACAATTGATTTTAGCATATGCACAGCTGGTAAAATTGGTTGCGGGTCGTCTTAGTATGTATTTAGGTCATAATGTAGAATTCGATGATTTGGTAAGCTATGGTATTTTTGGTTTGATTGATGCCATTGATAAATTTGATATGAATAAAAATGTCAAATTTGAGACTTATGCAAGTTTACGTATTCGTGGTGCGATTTTAGACCAGATTCGTAAGATGGACTGGATTCCACGTACCGTGCGTCAGCGCCAGCGTAAGATTGATGAGGCAATCAAGCTTGTAGAGATGCGTACAGGTAAAGCTGCTACAGATGAGGAAATAGCGATAGAACTTGGAATTTCAGACGATGAACTGATAGGATGGCAGTCGCAGCTTAAAGTAACCAATGTGGTATCGTTGAATGAATTCGAGGAAGCAGGGCAGGAGCCGATTTTTGAAAGTGGCAATCGTAATCGTTTTGCTCAGCCAGAAGAAGTAGTTGAAGAGCAGGAGTTAAAGCAAAAGCTTATAGAAGCATTAGAGTTGCTCACGGAAAAGGAACGTAGAGTAATTGAGCTGTATTATTATGAGGATTTGACATTAAAAGAAATCAGTCTTGTACTTGAAGTGTCAGAATCCCGCGTATCTCAGTTGCACACAAAGGCACTTCTTAAGATGCGCAAAAAAATGGGTGCATACATGGATATTTTGATGGATTAATGGATGGGGATTATTACATATGAGGAATCAATATTTCCAATTAGAATTTAGAGATACGTTTGCATGTCTTCATATTTATCCGCCACAGGAAGGTGGAAAGATGCTTAGTATTACCGAAGTGACGGAATACTTGGCAGCAAAGAAATTTGAACAATATAATTTAAAAGAGCTAAATGCAGCAATTGTCAATCAAGAGCAGGAAGCCGTTGTTATGCTAGGCGATTGGGATGGTATCCCAGTAAGAGAGGATATGAAGGTCCTTATTTCACTCGACAAGATGAAAGTTACCTGCAGATTTTTTCCACCGTCCGTAGGAAATGGAAAGAAACTTACCGCAGAGGATATTATTAGCGATTTAGCTTTTAGAAAAGTAAAATATGGAATTGATCAGGAAGCAATTCTTAGTTTTTTAAATGATAGACAGTATTGTACAGATTATGTATTTGCTGTGGGAACACAGCCAGTGCATGGACGTGACGCAAAAATAGAGTATTTTTTTAACACAAGTAAGAATCTACAGCCAAAACGTAATGAAGATGGCAGCGTAGATTATAAGGAATTAAATACAATCAGCCATGTAAAAAAAGGCGATTTACTGGCTCGTCTGATTAAAGAAGACCCAGGAAAGCCAGGAAAGAATGTATTTGGTGAAGAAATCAAGCCACGTACGGTAAGGAGTGCAAGATTACAGTACGGTAATAAGATTTCAATTAATGAAGATAAAACTGAGATATATTCGGATGTAACAGGCCATGCGAATTATTTAAATGAAAAAGTTTTTGTTTCCGATGTGTATGATGTTCCTGCTGATGTAGATAACTCCGTAGGGAATATTCAGTATGACGGAAGTGTAGAGATTAAAGGTAATGTGAAATCTGGTTTTAGTGTTCGAGCAACAGGTGATATTATTATTCATGGTGTTGTTGAAAATGCGTTTGTGGAATCAGGTGGGCAGATTATTGTAAAACAGGGCATCCATGGCATGCACAAAGGTGTTTTAAAGGCTGGCACCAATGTCATGGCGAAATATATAGAGAATGCCAAGGTATATGCGGGTGGTTTTGTAGAAGCCGAAGCGATTTTAAATAGTGATGTTTCTGCTACGGGTGAAGTTCGAGTAAAAGGTAAAAAGGGCTTAATCAATGGTGGAACGATTCGTGCAGGCAAGAGTATTGAAGTACAGTATGCTGGTACAGAGATGGGGACATTTACCACATTGGAAGTAGGCATTGATCCAGAGAAGAAGGAACGTTACCTAGAACTTAAGAAGGATGTCAATAAGCGTAGTAAGGATCTTGAAGATATGAAGGTCATTATAGACAATTATGCATCTATGCTTAAGAAGGGAGAGGTTCTTCCAAAGGATAAGCTTCTTTATGTTCAGAATCTTGCGTTAGAATATAAGTCCAAGAAAGAAGAACTAGAACCACTTCGTGATGAGATGCGTAAAATTCATATTGAGATGATGGAATCGGATCGTTCTTATATTGCAGTTACTCGTACTATTTTTCCAGGAGTAGTGCTTTCAATTTCAGATCTTGGCTACAATATCAAGGATAAAATGAATTATTGTAGGTTTAAGAAGGTGGACGGAGCTATCAAGTCCGTTGGATTTTAATTAGGAGGTATTGCTGTGGGAGTTAGTCCAATACTAAATAGTGGCATGATTCAGCGTACGGATGATGTTGGCGCATGGAAATTACAACAGGACAGTAGACCGATGGTAGAACAGCAAAGTGCGCAGACACAGATGACGAGAAAGGCAGAAGAATTTCGTCATCAGGTTGTAACTCCTGCTGATTCAAATAAGACGGATACGCATGCTGATGCAAGAGAAGAAGGAAAAAACAAATATTTTTTCCGCAAAAAAACGGATAAAAAAGAATCAGATGAAAAACAGGATGGAAGAGTGGTAAAGAAATACTCATCCAGCAGTTTTGATATGAAAGTATAGAGGATACAAAATGGTAGCAGCTGAGATTGTTTTGATTTTAATAGGGCTTGTGATGATTGGTGTAAGCTTTTATATCACGGAAAAGCTTTCGCAACAGGATATTGATCAGATATCGCTCATGAGCGAGAAGGAACTAAAGGTGATTGCAGAAAAGCAAGTGAAATCAATCAAAAATGAAGTGGAAACTTCAGTAAATGTATTTGTGGACGAAGCATTAGAGGTGACACAAAGAGGATTGGAACGTGAAACCAATAATAAAATCATGGCAGTAAGTGAATATTCGGACACAGTTTTAGAGAATATTAACAAGACACATAATGAGATTATGTTTCTTTATAGTATGTTAAATGATAAACAGACAGAGGCCGCAGAGCTTGTAAGTGATTTGCAAAGACTTACAAAACAGATTCGAGACATGGATTTGGAAGGGACGATTGCCAAGGCGCAGGAGGCGGCTGATTTTGTTATGAATGTCAATACAAATTATTTTGAGCCAATTCCAGTTCAGACCATTGAACCATCAGAAGAAGTTCATGTTATCAATGAAACTACCAATTTAAAAGAATTTACAGATGTGCCAGATATGGCTCCTGTACTCAGCAAGAATGAACAGATTCTTCTATTATATAAGGAAGGAAAAGATGAAGTCGAAATCGCTAAGGCGCTGAATTGTGGTTTGGGCGAAGTAAGACTTGTAATCGGGTTATATAATGAAGCTTAAATACTATTTAAGAGGTGTAGGGATCGGTATTATTTTTGCAACGTTAGTAATGACCGTTTCCAGTTTGATGCACAAATACAATATTACAGATGAATACATTATCAAAGAAGCGCGAAAGCTTGGAATGGTAATGAGAGATGAAATAAATAACAATAGCGGTTTGCTTGGTAAGGATGATGCGGAGGAGACGCAGGATACACAAGGTTCTGAATCGGAATCGCAGATTCAGCCAAGTGAGTCGGAATCCCAGACACCACCGCCAAGTGAGTCAGAATCTCAGACTCCACCACCAAGTGAGTCGGAATCCCAGACACCATCGCCAAGTGAGTCGGAATCCCAGACACCACCGCCAAGTGAGTCGGAATCCCAGACTCCGCCACCAAGTGAGTCTGAGCCTCAGACACCACCACCAAGTGAATCTGAGTCACAGGAACCACCTGCATCAGAAGAGAAAAAATATGTTACGGTTACTATCGTGCGTGGAGATTATGCAAGACAGGTAGCAGAGAAGGTAAGGGATGCCGGATTGATAGAGGATGCGGAAGATTTCCGTAAGTATATCGGAAGACAGGGATATGGACAGTTGTTCCATGCAGGAACTTACAAGATTCCTATAGGAGCTGATTATGAAGAAATTTGTCAAATTTTGATAAGTCGATAGAAATATGACATAAATTAAATAAAATACTTGCAAGATAGCCTTTGGTGTGTTATGATACCAAAGGCTATTTTTGTAGTCATGTTACAATTAAACACGTATGCGGATGTCAAAGCCGGTGCCGATTACGCTTGTTGGTTACTTTGGCGAATGAAGCATACGGAAGATTTTAACCAATGGAGGTAAAGAAAATGAGCGTAATTTCAATGAAACAGTTACTCGAAGCAGGTGTTCACTTTGGACATCAGACAAGAAGATGGAACCCAAAAATGGCTCCATACATCTACACAGAAAGAAATGGTATCCACATCATCGACTTACAGAAATCTGTAGGTAAAGTTGATGAAGCTTACGATGCAGTATCAGACATCGCAGCTCAGGGTGGTACAATCCTTTTCGTAGGTACAAAGAAACAGGCACAGGATCCTGTTAAATCAGAAGCAGAACGTTGCGGTATGTACTTCGTAAATGAAAGATGGTTAGGCGGTATGCTTACAAACTTCAAGACAATCCAGTCTCGTATTGCAAGACTTAAAGCAATCGAAGTTATGGCAGAAGATGGAACATTTGATGTTCTTCCAAAGAAAGAAGTTATCGCTATTAAGAAAGAATGGGAAAAACTTGAAAAGAACCTTGGCGGTATCAAAGAAATGACACGTATCCCAGATGCTATTTTCGTAGTAGACCCTAAGAAAGAAAGAATCTGTATCCAGGAAGCTCAGTCTCTTGGTATCACACTTATCGGTATCGCAGATACAAACTGTGACCCAGAAGAATTAGATTACGTTATCCCAGGTAACGATGATGCTATCCGTGCAGTTAAATTAATCGTTGGCAAGATGGCAGATGCTGTTATCGAAGCAAAACAGGGCGAAGAAGCTGTTGCTGTAGAAGCTACAGAAGAAGTAGAAGAAACAGTAGAAGCTTAATTTGAATAGTGCTTTTTGAACTGCCGAAAAAACATGAGGGTGCAAACGAATGTATTTGTATGCACAATTCATGTTTTTTCGATTGGCAAAATGCCATGTCATGAGTAAACTTGTTTGCGAATGAAATGCAGTTCAAAAAGGTTATATATTTTTAAAATATTTAAAATTTGGAGGACAATAAAATGGCAATTACAGCAGCTATGGTAAAAGAATTGCGTGAAATGACAGGCGCAGGTATGATGGACTGTAAAAAAGCTTTAAACGAAACAAACGGAGATATGGATGCAGCTGTTGAAGTATTAAAGAAGAGCGGTGCAGCTAAGATGGAAAAGAAAGCTTCAAGAATCGCAGCAGAAGGTATCGCACGTGTTGCTGTTAATGGTAATGAAGCAGTTGTTGCTGAAGTTAACTCTGAAACAGACTTCGTAGCAAAGAATGAAACATTCCAGGAATTTGTACAGTTAGTAGCTGACAACGCACTTGCTTCTGGCTTAAACGGTGGCAATAACGGTGAAGACATTGAAGCTCTTCTTGAAATGAATGGTCTTAAAGACGTATTAGTTGAAAAGACAGCTACAATTGGAGAAAAATTATCTGTACGTAGATTTGCAAAGGTTACTGGTGAATGTGTAGCAAGTTACATTCATGCAGGTGGTAAGATTGGTGTACTTGTAGCAGCTGAAGGAGCATCTGATGCTCAGGAAGCACTTAAGAACATCGCTATGCAGATTGCAGCTATGAACCCACAGTATATCAGCAGAAATGATATTGCACAGGAAGAAATCGCAAAGATGAGAGAAATCATCGTTGATTCTTCATTAAATGATCCAGCATCTCTTCCAAAACCAATCTTAAACGCTTTAATCGCTAAAGCTTGTGATGGTGTATGGACAGCAGAAGATGTTGCTATCTACGAAGAAAAGAAGAGCAATATGAATTATTTATTCAACTTCCTTTCAAAAGAAGCAAAAGCTGCTCTTGTAGCTTTAGCTATGGAAGACAAAGCAAATATTGCTGCTGATAAGATTTTCAACGGTGCAATTGAAGGCCGTGTTTCTAAACAGTTAAAAGATATCTGCTTATTAGACCAGACTTATGTAAAAGCAGAAGATGGAAAACAGACTGTTGCTGCATACCTTAAGTCAGTAAATCCTGCTCTCGTAATCAAGGACGTAGTTCGTTTCGAAGTAGGCGAAGGTATTGAAAAGAAAAATGAAGACTTTGCAGCTGAAGTAGCAGCTCAGATGGGCACTGTTTAATTGCATAAAACTAGTTCTTGTGTAATTATAACTTTTGCACATACTAGATATATGAAAATTGTATAAATATACCATAAAAAATAACGCCAAAAAGGATTGACTTTTTGGCGTTTTTTAGTATAATTAGGTCTATGTTGTTTGTGTAGCACGAACACTTGTCTTTAAAAACAGCGAAAATTGTTTTTGGATTTGTACAAAAGACTTGGATATCTAAGGGTATGTGGCTTGCCCTTATATATAGAAATTTAGCAACGAAAGTTGCAATCTCATAAAGGAGGAAATAAATATGAGAAAGATGCTTAAAAAAGCACTTGTCCTCACTTTAGCAGCTGCTATGACACTTTCACTTGCAGCATGTGGCGGTGATGACAACAAAAAAGATGATGCTAAGTATACATACAATACTGCATTATCAGTATTCCCAACAAACTGGAGTCCACATCAGAATCAGACAGCTACTGACTCTGAAATCTTGGACTACATTACAGAAGGTTTCTATTCCTTCGATTACAATGAAACCAAAGATGGTTACAAAATCGTTCCACAGATGGCAACAAAAGATCCAGTTGACGTAACAAAAGATTACGTTGGCAAATATGGTATCAAAGAAGGCGACACAGCAAAAGCTTGGAAAATCGTTTTAAGAAACGACCTTTGCTGGGAAGATGGTACAGCTATCAAAGCTCAGGACTTCGTAACAAGTGCACAGCTTTTACTTAATCCAGAAGCTGGTAACCACAGAGCTGACTCACTTTACTCAGGTTCTATGGTTCTTGTAAACGCAAAGAACTATCTTTACAATGGAAAGACAGTATTTGCAAACAGCTTAGCAGCAAATGGTTATGTTGAATTGGTAAAAGATGCTGATGGATATTATACAACAAAAGAGGGTAACGCAATCGCTCTTAAATTAAACGATGCATGTTACTTCTTCGGTGCATCTATCGCAGACTACTCAAGTTACTTTGGTGATTCATATGCTACATTAGAAGGCTTAGCTGACGGACAGGGTATTGTTAAAGTAAATGATGAAGTAATGAATATCTTAAAGGCTGTATGTGCTGCAATCGGTAATCCAGGAACACCAGATGAACAGGAATGCCAGGAATTCTGCTTTGTTAGTGAAGATTTCCCAAAATTGGATTTCTCAGAAGTTGGTATCTTTGCAACAGCTGACAACGAATTAGTACTTGTACTTGAAAAACCATTAGAAGGTTTCTACCTTCTTTACAGCTTAACCTCTTCATGGTTAGTAAATGAAAAACTTTACAAAGAATGTGAATCTATCACAGACGGCGTATACAACAACACATACTGCACATCTGCAGAAACAACAATTTCTTACGGACCATATAAGCTTGCATCATTCCAGGCTGACAAACAGTATGTTCTTGAAAGAAATGAAAAACATCATGATGTAAAAGATGGTTTCTACCAGACTACAACATGGCAGGTAGACTGCATTAAAGAAGCTTCTACAAGATTAGAATACTTCTTAAAAGGTGATTTAGACTCTTATGGATTACAGTCAGAAGATATGGCTACATATCAGCAGTCTGAACACACATACTTCACAGACGGTGAATCAACATACTTCATCGCATTAAACCCTGCAAAATCTGGCTTAGAAAAAGCACAGGCAGCTGCTGGTGAAAATATTAACAAAACAATCCTTACAGTAAAAGAATTCCGTCAGGCGTTATCATTTGCTTTAAACCGTGACGAATTCGCATTAGCTACAATGCCAACATTATCACCAGCATTTGGTGTATTCTCTAACTTAATCATTTCTGATCCAGAAAATGGTACAGCTTACAGAAGTACAGAAGAAGCTAAGAAAGTATTAGCTGATTTCTGGGGTGTTGCAAATGAAATCGGTGAAGGCAAACTTTATGCTGACCTTGATGCAGCTGTAGGTAGCATCACAGGTTACAACTTAGAGAAAGCAAAACAGCTTTTCGATGCTGCTTATGACAAAGCTATCGCTGATGGCTTAATGGATGCAGATGATAAGGTTGAAATTAAGATTGGTCTTCCATCTGCTACATCTTCAACATATACAAACGGTTATGAATTCCTTGTAAACTGCTATACAGAAGCTGTTAAAGGAACAAAACTTGAAGGTAAATTAACATTCTCTAAAGATGATACAATCGGTAATGCTTTCTCAGACGCATTAAAGAAAAACCAGGTAGACTTATTATTCTACGTAGGTTGGACTGGTGCAGCACTTGATCCATACTCATTAATGGAAGCTTATACAACATCAGAATATCAGTATGACCCAGCTTGGGATACATCAACATATATGTGGGATATCAAGCTTTCTGATGGTAAGACATATACAGCATCTGTTCTTGATTGGACTTACTGTATGAATGGTGAAAAGATTACTATTAAAGCTGCTGATGGAACAACAAAAGAGTTCTCATGTGGTACAGCTGACAAGAACCCAGCAGATAGATTTGCTATCCTTGCAGGTCTTGAAGGTGCTATCCTTAGCACATACGACATGATTCCATTAACTGGCGATGCATCTGCTGGATTAAAAGGTATGCAGATTAAATACTACACAGAAGACTACATCTATGGTGTAGGCCGTGGTGGTGTTAAATACATGAAATTTAACTATACAGATGCCGAATGGGCTGATTACGTTCAGAGCCAGGGTGGAAAGTTAGTATATAACTAAAAATACTTGATACAGGCCAAACCCTGAGAGGAGTTTCCTCTTAGGGTTATGGTTTTGTATTTATACAACTTCTGTAGTGCAAGTATTTTTATATTACAAAAGTTGTACAAATATAAAACTATAAAGCTATAGAAATAAAAAGATGGAGGCAGAATATAATGAATATGTTTAAATACGTATTGAAACGAATTGCACTGATGTTTTTTGTGCTTTTTGTAATCTTGACCATGTGTTTCATTCTTGTAAAGCTTCTTCCAGTAACAGATGCTGCACAGTTTGGTAAGGATATGAATTTAATTTTACAAAGACGTGAGGCGCTTGGTTACAATAAACCACTCTTAGAGCAGCTTTTCATTTTCTTCCAGCGAAGCGTATTTGGTGGTGACTGGGGTATTAGTGAGGCGCTTTATCGTGGACAAGATGTATGGGCAGTGTTTACATCAAAGCTCCCTGCGACTATTATGGTAAATGTTTATTCTATGCTGTTTAGTGTTCCTACAGGTCTTTTGCTTGGTATCTATGCGGCACTTAAGAAAAATAAATGGCAGGATCATTTGATTTCTACATTAGTAATCGTGTTTATTTCTGTACCAAGTTATGTATATGCATTCCTTGTACAATATTTACTTTGCTTTAAATTGGATTTATTCCCATTACAGATGAACAGTGGTACAGACTACTTTACATTTTCTATGTTCCTGTCTGTAGTTCCTGCTGTATTATCTCTTGCATTTGGTAGTATTGCAGGTTTAGCTCGTTACGTGCGTGCGGAACTATCAGAAGTTCTTACAAGTGACTTTATGCTTTTAGCTCGTACGAAAGGTTTAACACGTTCACAGGCAACCATTCGTCATGCATTACGTAACTCTATGGTGCCAGTATTTCCTATGATTTTAGGTGAATTCGTAGCAATCCTTTCGGGTTCACTTATTATCGAAAATATTTTCGGTGTACCTGGTGTAGGTCAGTTGTATGTAAACTCAATTACTGCGTTAGACTATAACTTCTTCATGTTATTGTCTGCATTCTATACATTAGTAGGTCTTACTGCTGGTATTGTAGTAGATATCAGTTATGGATTTATTGACCCAAGAATCAGAATGGGGGAACGATAAGATGACACAGAATAATATGGATTATACAAACATTCCAAAAGAGAAATTTGTTTTCTGTAATGATAACAAAGAATTACATGACAAAAAATTAGAGACTAAGCCAGTTGGTTATTTCCAGGATGCGATGATGCGTTTTGCACGTAATAAGAGTTCAGTAACTGCAGCATTTATCATTTTCCTTTTGGTGCTCTTTGCAATTTTTGCACCTATTTTAGGTAGTACCGCTTATACCGAAAGACCTACTGACACTATGTATCTGCAGTATGGTAAGCTTTTGCCAAAATGGGAAGCTTTTGCATGGGCAGGCTGGGATGGTTGTCATGATGAAACAGTAAGTAAAAATGTATATCTTTCTTACAAAGCGATTGAAGCTGAAACAGGAATGAAGCCAATTGTAGAAGTATATAAGGAAGATTACGAAAGTGATAATAAGAGTGCAATTGGTACTTATTATGATATCCGTGTGGACTCTTATGTTGCAAATGGTATGATGTTTCTTAACCTGACTCCTGACCAGTATGAAGATTTACAAAACTGGCAGAATGAGACTGGTATTCAGGTTATTTATCCAGCAGTAGATGATTCTAAGATTAAAACAAGTTCTTTGAAATCAGATGCAAATATCTGGTACGAATGTAACCAGAAAGGTTCACCTATTACAAAGAATGGTAATTATGTAAATATTTATATGACAAAGGGCAACGACGGTAATTATGATAGTCTTCGTATTAAAGGCGATGATGGTTCCTATAGATATGCGAAGGTATCTGGCGATTCTAGTGCACTTTCATACAAGGTACGTGTTATGAAAAACACATACTTCCAGTATCGTTATGGCTATGAAGCAGAATTTATTTTTGGTACCAATTCTCTTGGACAGGATATTTTCACTCGTTTAGGTAGTGGTGCAAGATTCAGTTTTATATTTGCAATTTGTATTTCAGTAATTAACCTTTTCCTTGGTGCTATTTATGGTGCAATTGAAGGTTATTACGGCGGTGCAATTGACTTAACCATGGAACGTATTTCAGATATTTTAAGTGGTATTCCATTTATCGTAGTTACAACCTTGTTCCAGTTGCATTTGGCAAGTAAGGTAGGGCCTATTCCTTCACTACTTTTTGCCTTTGTATTAACAGGCTGGATTGGTACTGCAAGTAAGACTCGTATGCAGTTCTATCGTTACAAGAATCAGGAATATGTATTAGCAGCTCGTACATTAGGTGCTAGTGATTTTAGAATTATGTTTAAACATATCTTCCCTAATGCGATTGGTACTTTAATTACAGGTTCTGTACTTGTAATTCCATCTGTTATCTTCTCAGAAGGTAACTTAACTTATTTAGGAATCGTAAACTTGGATTCTTCAACAATGACTTCAGTTGGTAGTATGTTGTCAAAGGGACAGCCATTCCTTACAACACATCCACATATTATTTTGTTCCCAGCTATTTTTATTTCATTGTTGATGATTTCCTTCAACTTATTTGGTAATGGATTAAGAGATGCATTTAACCCATCACTCAGAGGAACGGAGGATTAATAGAAGATGAAGAAGAAATTATCTGTAAAAAATCTTGTAGTTTCCTTCCGTACACCGGCTGGTAAAGTACAAGCGGTTAGAAATATTAGCTTTGATTTACATGAAGGGGAAACACTTGCTGTAGTAGGTGAGTCTGGTTCAGGTAAATCTGTTACTTCCAAAGCTATTCTTGGTATTTTGGCAGGTAACTCAATTATAGAAGGCGGTTCTATCGTATATGACGGTATGGACTTACTTAAAATTACAGAGGATGATTTCTATCGTATCCGTGGTGATAAGATAGCAATGATTTTCCAGGATCCATTATCAAGCTTAAACCCTATCATGCGTATTGGTAACCAGCTTACTGAAGCGATGCTTTTAAAGGGTGAGGCTCGTCAGAAATCATGTAGGGATGCTTTTAATAGTACACTTGCATTGTTGGGCGACGAAATGGTGGCAGTAGAAAACAACCCTGCATTAAAAGATATGTGTGCAAATTTCGATAAGTTTGAATTTAAACATATCGAATTAGAAGGTGCATACAATATTGCAAAAGAATCAGCAGTAGAAGTAGTGGATGAAATTGAAGATGTATTATTCTATATTGAAAAGAATGCATTTAATGATCCAAAATATACTTTAGAAGAAATTGCACGTTTAGCTGCGGCAACAGTAAATGAATATGTTGTTTGTGGAGTAGAAGCTGACAGAGTAAAATTACTTGCAACTGAATTAAAGAAGGTTGCAAGCAATGATGTTCGTAAGAAAGATTATACAGAGTCTGCCCGTATACTTCGTGAGATTCAGGAGGTTGTAAAACCTTCATTAGATAAGGAAATGCCAGATTTCTTTAGTATGGGATATTTCCTTACATTCTCTGGAAAAACACTTCCAGCTATGCCAGTAGCTGAGTTAAATGAATATTTATTAAACTATATGCATGAGAACTTCATGAATGATTTCAAGAGTCATGTTGTAAAAGCATTAGAAAATAGTGCAAAGAGACACATGGAACTGAAACGCGAAGCAATCAAAGTTGTAGAAGCAAATCGTACTACTCTTGAAGCAGAAAACATGGATAAAAAGGCATGTGATGCGGCAATGGGAGCGATGGTTAAAGCAGTAGAAGAATCTATTGACAGGCTTGAAATCCGTAAGGATGGTGTAGCATATACCTTTGCATCTACTATTAAAGCTGCGGTAAATACGTATTTTGAAGGTATTCCAAAAAATGAGAAGGCTGCAAAACTCCATGAAAAACAGCAGAAGAAATATGACAAGCTTGTTGCTAAAGGAAAGACTCCTACATGGAAGGTTACTCCTTCAACTGCAGTAGACTTAGAGGCTGCCAAAACAACTATCACAGAAGCTATTGATCGTTTGGTAGAACACTATAATGAATTGTTAAGTGGCGAAACGAGAGATTTTGTAGCAGAGACAGATGAAATTATTGCATTCTTTAAAGAAAATGCATCAGGTAGTGTTCATAAAGTAACAAAAGAGATGGCGAAACATAAAGCAATCAAGCTTATGGAAGAAGTAGGTATCTCAGATGCAAGAACACGTTACAAACAGTACCCATTTGAATTCTCAGGTGGTATGAGACAGCGTATCGTTATTGCGATTGCATTAGCGGCTGATCCAGATATCTTAATCTGTGATGAACCTACAACAGCGCTCGACGTTACAATTCAGGCTCAGATTCTGGAGCTGATTAACAAGTTAAAGAAAGATAGAAATTTATCTATCATTTTCATTACACATGACTTAGGTGTAGTTGCTAACATGGCAGACCGTATTGCAGTTATGTATGCAGGTAAGATTGTTGAAACTGGTACAAGTGAAGATGTTTTCTATTCACCTGCACATCCATATACATGGGCACTTCTTTCAGCAATGCCAGACTTGGAGACAGAAGAGCGCTTAGAAGCGATTCCAGGTACACCTCCAAACATGATTTATCCACCAGTGGGAGATGCGTTTGCTGACAGAAATAAATATGCAATGCAGATTGATTTTGAAATGCAGCCACCTGAATTTAAGATTAGCGAGACACATTCTGCGTCTACATGGTTGCTCCATCCAGATGCACCAAAGGTAGAAATGCCACAGATTATTCAGAATCGTATTGCTAGAATGAGAGCTAAAGGAGGTGCTTCAAATGAATAACGGCGAAACATTATTGAAAGTGGAGCATCTCTGTCAGTATTTCGGAAGAAATAAAGCAGTAGACGATGTTAGCTTTGAAGTAAAAAAAGGAGAAGTATTCGGTTTAGTAGGTGAATCAGGTTGTGGTAAAACTACAACAGGACGTTCTATTATCAGATTATACGATATTACTTCTGGCGATATTTACTACAAAGGGGAAAGAATTGCGGCTGGTACCTTGTCTTATAGAGAAGAAATCAAAAAGGCAAAAGAAGAGTACAAGGCTGCCAAGAAAGCTGGTACAGATTCTGCCAAATTGGCAGAAATCAAGGCTGATACAGATGCTCGTATTGCGAAAGCAAAAGAGGGAATGAAAGCTGCTAAGGCTGACCACAAAAAACATAAAACTGTTACAGATATCCAGATGATTTTCCAGGATCCAATCGCATCTCTTGACCCACGTATGACAGTTGGTCAGATTATTGCAGAAGGATTAGTAATCAATGGCGAAAAGGATAAAAAGAAGATTGACGAAAAGGTGTATGAAGCACTTGAAATGGTAGGCTTGGTTCGTGAACATGCAGGTCGTTATCCACATGAATTCTCTGGCGGACAGCGTCAGCGTATTGGTGTGGCTCGTGCAGTCGTTATGAATCCAGAAATCATCATTGCGGATGAACCAGTTTCTGCGCTTGATGTATCCATTCAGGCACAGGTTATCAATCTTTTAGATGATCTTCGTCATAAGATGGGATTAACAGTTATTTTCATTGCACATGACTTGTCTGTAGTTAAGTATTTCTCAGACAGAATCGGTGTTATGTATTATGGTAAGCTGGTAGAGCTGGCAGATGCAGATGAATTGTTTGAACATCCAATGCATCCATATACCAGATCATTATTATCAGCAATTCCGGTGCCAGATCCAGAATTTGAGAAGAAGAGACAGCGTATTACCTATGTTCCATTAAAAGAACATGACTATTCCGTTGATTTACCTTCTTTACGTGAAATTACTCCAGGGCATTTTGTATACTGTAATGATGCAGAGTATGATAAGTATCTTGCAAAGGTAAATGAATAATGAAGAATATAAAATACTATGTACAGGCAGGGACGGGGCTATTGCTTGCATTTTTGGTTATGATATCCCGTGGGCTGTTTGAAAAGGGTACCGTAGCGGATAAGGTAATGGCTGTAGGCGATGGATTTACCGTTGTAGCTGTGCTATATCTCGGAGTAGGAGCTTTGGCATGGGTTTCAACCACAGGCTTTTTTGATTTGTTTGCATATGCAGCTAAAAAAGCAGCACATGCACTTCTTCCTGGCATGGTACAGGATGATGTTGGACGATTCTATGAATACAAAGTAGAAAAAGAATCAAAGAGAAAGGGGTTCTTGGAACATTTTACTTTGTTATTAGGTGTGATATTCTTGCTTATTAGTATAGTTTTACTATTTGTTTGGTATCAGGTAAGTTAATAAAATAAGATTTAAAAGAAATAAGCGTTAAGAAGAGATGTGTGAGTATGTTGCTTGCACATCTTTTTTTATGAAATGTTACAGAGTGTTCACAGTTTATTTACTTGCATACAAGTTTTTTTCATGGTAAGATAATCAATGGAATTTATAAAAAATTTATAATTCGAATGAGGATAGGTATGAAAAAAGTTACAAAAGTTAGTAGAGACAAGGTAAAGAGTTTTGACTTTAAAAAGAAGCCACATAAGCCAGGTTTCTTGTTTCCAGTAGCTAGAGAAATTATCTCCAAGCCAGTATTGAATGGACGTAATTTTAAATTAACGAAGACAAACATGGAAGGTGTTGACGGACCATATTTAATGTTGGTTACACATTCTTCTATGATTGACTTTATGGTTATGACTGTAGCAGTACAGCCATACAGAGCCAATAATGTTATGACATTAGAAGGCTTTAATACTTATACAGAACCACTTATGCGTTCTCTTGGGGTACTTGGTACTCGTAAGTATATCAGTGATTTGAATTTAATCAAAAATATCAGATATTGTATTGAAAAACTCAAAAACCCATTTGTGCTTTTCCCAGAAGCAAGATATTCTTTGGATGGATGTACATCTTATATTCCAGAGTCTACTGCGAAGTTGGTACGTTTACTTCGTGTTCCAGTAGTGGTGCTCCGTATCCATGGTAACTTTGTTACTCAGCCACAGTGGAACAAGATTGACAAAGGAAATCACATTGAAGCAGAGATGGAGCAGATTATTACTGCCAAAGAATGTAAAAAGCTTTCCGTGGCAGAAATTGATGCTCGCATCAAGGAAGCTTTCCAGTACGACGATTTTAAATGGCAGTATGAGAAAAAGATTAAGATTGATCATCCAAAACGTGCAGAAGGTCTTCATGCATTACTGTATAAATGTCCAGCTTGCCAGACTGAAGGAGAGATGTATTCAGAAGGAACCAAGCTTTGGTGCCAGCACTGTGGCAAGGAATGGGAGATGGATGAATATGGTCGTATGCATGCATTAGAAGGCGAGACCGAGTTTCCACATATTCCAGACTGGAGTAATTGGGAAAGAGAGTGCGTACGCAAGGAAATTGAAGAAGGAACTTATTATTTTGAAGATACAGTTCAGGTGGATACACTACCTGGTTCCCTTAAGTTCTATCATCAGGGTGAGGGTAAATTGATTCAGACACCTACAGAAACTCGAGTAGAATGTATGTATCATGGAGAAAGCTATACACTTACACGAAGTGCGATGAATCTGGAAAGTATGCATATCGAGTATGATTACCTTGGAAGAGGTGACTGTGTCGATATTTCAATTCCAGACGATAGCTTTTGGTGTTATTTATCGAAACGTGATGCAATTACAAAGATTTCTTTTGCAACAGAAGAAATGCATCTTCTTGCAGTTCGTAAGGCAGAAGAAGCAAAGGCAACAGAATAATATTTATTATTTAAGGGCTTCCATGCAGATGGAAGCCCGTTTTATTTTGTTTACTATTTAAAACAAAACGGATATTGACATGAATTCGTGAAAATGTTATTATGAACACATGAACAAGTATTCATATGTTCAAATATAATTAAGGAGGAATAGGATGGCAATACATGATGTAGAGCACTGTGAGTGCCATGTGGTGCATAAGGAGTTAGTGGACCAGGTGATGAAACGCATGCCAGATGAGGATGAACTATATGATTTGGCAGAATTGTTTAAGGTGTTTGGAGATTCAACAAGAATCCGCATTTTGACCGTCTTATTCGGGGAAGAGATGTGCGTATGTGATATTGCGGAAGCACTTAACATGAACCAATCTGCAGTTTCTCATCAGCTCCGTGTTTTAAAAAATGCAAAGCTTATCAAAAATCGCAAGGATGGTAAGCAGGTATTTTATTCTTTGGCTGATGATCATGTAAGTACAATACTTGCAATGGGATTAGAACATATTGAGGAACAATAATTTATATGATTACAATGGAGGATTTTATCATGAAGAAGAAATTTAAAGTGGAAAATTTAGATTGTGCACATTGTGCAGCAAAGATGGAAGAAGCTATTAAGAAGATTCCGGGTGTAACAGATGCGGTTATGAATTTTATGACACAGAAGCTTACACTAGAAATTGAAGATGATGCAAATATGGATGAAATCGTAGAGAAAGCACAGGAATGTGTTACTAAGGTAAGTATTGTTTGTGAAATTATTCGTTAATTAAGAGGATTGTAGAGATGAATAAAAAACAAAAAAAGGATTTAATTCGTATCCTTATTGCCGCGGCATTGTTTGTTCCTTTATTTGTAATTGAACATTTAGGCTTGCTGGATTTGTTACCTTTTTCATGGATTGGACTTTTCATTTGTCTGGTGCCATATTTAATAGTAGGGCATGATGTTATCAAAAAAGCTGCTCAGAATATTCGTAATGGTCAGATTTTTGATGAGAATTTTCTTATGATGATAGCAACGTTTGGCGCGTTTGTGATAGGTGAATACATAGAAGCCGTTGCGGTTATGCTGTTTTATCAAATTGGAGAATTGTTCCAAAGTTATGCAGTTGGAAAATCTCGTGAATCGATTACTGCGCTTATGGAGATATGTCCGGAATATGCGAACTTGGAAGTAGATGGTGAAATCGAAGAAGTAGATCCAGATGATGTAGAAGTCGGAAGTATCATTGTGATTAAGCCAGGAGAAAAGGTACCATTAGATGGTGTTGTTGTCGAAGGAGAGTCATTTTTGGATACTTCTGCTTTAACAGGAGAATCTGTACCGAGAAAGATATCGGTAGGAGAAGATATCATTAGTGGTTGCATCAATGGAAACGGTATCCTTCGTGTAGAAACAACCAAGGAGTTTGATGATTCTACAGTTGCAAAGATTCTTGAGCTGGTAGAAAATGCCACAAATAAGAAAGCTAAGGTAGAAAATTTTATTACTAGATTTGCGAAATACTATACACCATTTGTAACAATTGCAGCATTGATTCTCGCTATAGTTCCACCGCTGGTGTTACAGGAAAACTGGATGATCTGGCTAGAAAGGGCGTGTACCTTTTTGGTAGTGTCTTGTCCATGTGCACTTGTAATATCTGTTCCACTTGGATTCTTTGGTGGTATTGGAGCGGCGTCTAAGGAAGGGGTGCTTGTTAAAGGGAGCAATTACTTAGAATTACTTTCAGAGATGGATACAATTGTATTTGATAAGACAGGTACACTTACCAATGGTGTGTTTGAGGTAACAGCAGTACTTCCAGCTTTTAAAGAAGGCGAAACGATAACCCAGTTAGAAATAGCAGCAAATGAATGCAAAATATTGGCGCTTGCTGCGGCAGTAGAAGCCTTTTCAACACACCCAATTGCTGAGTCAATTGTACAGGCGCATCTTAAATTACAGGTAGATAAAAAATGTAATGATTGGAATGCTTCTGATGTTGTAGAGATTTCTGGTCATGGGATTTCAGGCATGATTAGTGGAAAAGAAGTGCTTGCCGGTAACTATAAGTTAATGCAAGAAAGAAAGATTGCGTGTGATGCATATAAAGGGAATGGCACAGTCGTCTATGTAGCTTTTGATGGTATTTATCAGGGATGTATTATTATTGCTGATACCATAAAGGATGGAGTAAAAGAAGCTATTACAGAGTTAAAGAAGGAAGGTATATCCCAGACAGTAATGCTAACAGGCGATAGAAAAGAGACGTCAGTTGCTGTAGCGAAAGAGATTGGTATAAATGAGGTCTTCTATGAGCTTTTGCCAGGAGATAAAGTAGATAAGGTAGAGACTTTACTGGAAAGAGCAGGAAAGAATCATCGAGTTGCTTTTGTAGGTGATGGAATCAATGATGCACCTGTCCTTGCAAGAGCAGATATAGGTTTTGCGATGGGAAGTTTAGGTTCCGATGCTGCAATTGAAGCAGCTGATATAGTCATTATGGATGATGATATTCGTAAGATTGCTACTGTGAAGAAAATCTCACGTAAAACGATGAAAATTGTGAAACAAAATATTGTTTTTGCTCTGGGTATAAAAGGATTGGTATTAGTTTTAGGCGCAGTTGGTATGGCATCCATGTGGGCCGCAGTGTTTGCAGATGTTGGTGTTGCGGTGATTGCGATACTTAATTCTATGCGTACACTTCGCAAATAATTGACAAAAATGTATAAAAACCGCTAGAAATTGTGGATTGTTTTTGTATAGATACAAAAAGTAGGAGATTTCTCCTACTTTTTTATTTACAAGACAAAAAAATGTGTTAAAATAGTTATGATATTATACGTTGGAGGATTATGCATGGCGACGAATAATGAACTTTCGGAACAGCAAAGACGTAGACAACGCATAAATCGAATGAAAACTGGTATTATTTCAACGATTGCTATCTGGATGATCGTTTCATTGATAGCAATTATTATTTTGTCAGTACAGGTAATCAAGCTGAATATTCAGATGGATAAGGTGATGAAGAAGGAGACGATAACAGATACTTCTGATTCAGAGAAACATGATACACAGGATACATCAGCATCAGAGGAAGAACAGTTTACAAATGTTGTTACGGGAATAGATACCGAGGACAACTTTGCTGTAGCTGGTGATACACATTATGTGTACCTGACATTTAATTGTGTTCCGGGTGATAACACCAAAGCTATTCTGGATGTATTGGCACAGCACAATGTAAAAGCCACTTTTTTTGTGGTGGGTAGTGAGGACGAAGCTACCGCAGAGATATATCAGCGAATTGTAAATGAAGGTCATACGATAGGTATGCATTCTTATTCAAATCGATATAGTTCGATTTATTCGTCAAAGGATGCTTTTAAGAAAGATTATCAAAAGCTATCCGATTACATATTTGAGCTTACTGGAGTCAAAACGAAGTATTATCGTTTCCCAGGTGGAAGTGGTAATGAAATTAGCGATATCAATATGGCGCAGTTTGTTCATATTTTAAATCAGGAACAGATTACTTACTTTGATTGGAATGTGTCTGCTGGAGATGCAGCAAATGGATACACTACACAGGATGTTCTTGATAATGTATTAGGAGGTGTCTCCAAATACAAAACTTCAGTTGTGCTTCTGCATGACGGTGAAAATAAGTCAACAACGGTACAAGCGTTAGGCACTTTGATTCAAAGTTTAAAGAATCAGGGGGCAGTTGTTTTACCGATTGATGAAGATACAAAAGTAATTCAATATATGAAAGCAGAAAGTGTAAAATAAAATACGGAGGAAAAACATGGGACTTTTTAAAGATTTTAAAGAAGATTTTTCACAGGCAGCAAAAGAACTTCTCCCTGGAGAAGACATGATGGAAAATGATGACGTAGTAGTTGATACACTCAGCGAAGACGTTGACGTAAAGTCTGAACTTTCTAAATTAGACGGACTTTTAGAACAGGTAAAAGAAGAGCCTGTTAAACCTGTAGTTGTTGAGAAGACAGTTATCAAAGAAGAAAAAACAGAAAAAGTAGTAGCAAAAGCAGAAGCTAAAGAGGAGAGAATTTCAATGGAAAACTTTACAACAGTAGAATCAAATGTAGTTTTAGATGAAACATCAGTTATTACAGCAAGTACAACATTAACAGGTAACCTTGCATCAGCAGGTTCTTTTGATATCCAGGGTACTGTAAATGGTAACGTATCATGTAATGGTAAGTTAGTTGTTACAGGTGTAATCAATGGTAATAGCTCATCTTCAGAATTCTTTGCAGACGTTGCAAAAATTGAAGGTGAAGTAGTAAGCACAGGTACAGTTAAAATTGGTGCAGGTTCTGTTATTATTGGTAACATCTCTGCTACATCAGCAGTTATCGCTGGTGCTGTAAAGGGTGACATCGATGTACAGGGACCTGTAGTAGTTGATACATCAGCAGTTATCATGGGTAACATCAAATCTCGTTCAGTTCAGATTAACAATGGTGCTATCATTGAAGGTTTCTGTTCACAGTGCTACGCTGATGTTGATGTTCAGGGTATTTTTGGTAAATAATTATATAAAAAATATATTTAATATTAAGAGGGGTGACCAGCTATGAAGCGAGTGTTATTAAAACTTAGTGGGGAAGCATTAGCAGGAGACAAACATCAGGGCTTTGATGAACCAACAGTTACCGAAGTTGCAAAACAGGTAAAGAAGTTGGTGGATGATGGAGTAGAAGTTGGTATCGTAATTGGTGGAGGCAACTTCTGGAGAGGTCGTACCAGCAATACAATTGACCGTACAAAGGCAGATCAGATTGGAATGCTTGCAACGGTTATGAATTGTATTTATGTGTCAGAAATTTTCCGTTCTGTAGGTATGAAGACAGCAGTTTTAACTCCATTTGAATGTGGTTCTATGACAAAACTTTTCTCAAAGGACCGTGCAAACAAATACTTTGGTAAGGGAATGGTATGTTTCTTTGCTGGTGGAACTGGACATCCTTATTTTTCAACAGATACTGCTACGGTACTTCGTGCAATTGAAATTGAAGCAGAAGTAATCCTTCTTGCAAAGGCAATTGACGGTGTATATGATAGTGACCCTAAGACAAATCCAGATGCAAAAAGATATGATGAAGTATCTATTCAGGAAGTTCTTGATAAAAAGCTTGCAGTTGTAGATTTGACAGCAACTATTATGTGCTTGGAAAACAAGATGCCAATGTATGTATTTGGATTAAATGAAGAAGACTCAATTGTAAAAGCAATGAGTGGCAAATTTAACGGAACAGTAGTTACCGTATAATAGGAGGAGAAACATGGACGCAAGATTAAATTCTTATGAAGAAAAAATGATTAAAACTATGCATAATTTGGAGGAAGAATTTGGTTCGATTCGTGCTGGACGTGCAAATCCTCACGTATTAGATAAAATTCGTGTTGATTATTACGGTACACCATCTCCACTTCAGAGCGTAGCAAACGTTAGTGTTCCAGAACCAAGAATGATTCAGATTCAGCCTTGGGAAGCATCTTTGGTAAAAGAAATTGAAAAAGCAATTCTTACTTCAGATCTTGGTATTAATCCAACAAATGATGGTAAGATTATCCGTCTTGTATTCCCAGAACTTACTGAGGAAAGACGTAAAGAGTTAGCAAAAGATGTTAAGAAGAAAGGTGAAAATGCAAAAGTAGCTGTACGTAACATTAGACGTGATGCTATCGATCACATCAAGAAGGCTGGTAAGACAGAAGACTGGTCTGAAGATGAAGTAAAAGACTTAGAAGATGGAATCCAGAAATTAACAGACAAGTACGTAGCAAACGTAGATAAAGCTGTTGATGCAAAAACAAAAGAAATTCTTACTGTATAAGAACAAGAAAGGGGTTGGAACACCAACCCCTTTTGTAGTATAATAAATGCGAGTTAGTTTGTACAATTTTGATTGTGCACAATGGAGGAATTTGCATTATGAAGATACCACAGCATGTAGCTATTATTTTAGATGGAAATGGAAGATGGGCGAAGTCAAAAGGACTTCCACGTAATGCAGGACATACTGCAGGTGCCAAGAATGTGGAGACAATTTGTCAGGCTGCACATGATATGGGCATCAAGTATGTTACTATGTATGCATTTTCGACGGAGAACTGGAGTCGTCCACAAGCCGAAGTAGATGCGCTTATGAATCTTTTGGAAAGCTATCTAAAAAACTGTTTAAGAACAGCAGATAAGAATAATATGCGTATTCGAGTTATTGGAGAAATTGGAAGACTCTCTGAGAAGTTCCAGAAGCAAATTGTTGAATTAGAGGAAAAATCAGCTGTAAATACAGGCTTAAATCTAACTATCGCAATCAACTATGGTAGTAGAGATGAGATGGTACGTGCTATGAAGCATTTAGTAGAAGATCATGATGCAGGCAAACTTGCTATTGAGGATATTACAGCAGAGAAGTTCTCATCTTATCTGGATACAAAAGATATTCCTGATCCTGACCTTTTAATTCGTACAAGTGGAGAACAGAGATTATCTAATTATCTGTTATGGCAGCTGGCATATAGCGAATTTTATTTTACAGATGTTCCATGGCCTGATTTTAACAAAAAAGAATTGGAACGTGCTGTAGAAGCATATAATAAACGTGACCGCAGATTCGGCGGTTTGAAGGAGGAGTAGCATGTTTAAAACTCGATTATTAAGCGGAATTGTGCTTGTAATCCTTGCTTTGATTGTTATTATCAGCGGAGGATATGTAACATTATTCTCGTTACTAGGTATTTCTTTGATTGGAATGTATGAATTATACCGTGTGTTTAAATTAGAAAAGACACCGCTTGCCTTTATATCGTATATAATGGCAGTATTATATTACGTAAGTGAATTGGTTGGTGGCTTTGTAGATCCAATGGCATTAGTTATGTTATTCCTTATTTTGCTTATGTTTGTATATGTATTTGCATATCCAAAATATGAAGCAAAAGATGTGATGGCAATTTTCTTTGGTATGTTTTATGTTGCAGTAATGCTATCATATGTATATCAGATTCGTGTATTAGAGAGTGGAGTGTACTTAGCATTTCTTATCTTTATTTGTTCATGGGGATGCGATACCTGTGCATATTGTGTAGGTGTACTTATTGGTAAGCATAAAATGGCACCAGTACTTAGTCCTAAGAAGTCTATTGAGGGAGCTGTAGGTGGAGTTGTAGGAACTGCATTACTAACTGTAATTTATACTTCTGTATTTAAGACACAGATGGGATTGGAAACAAGAAGTATTATTATTTTAGCAGTTATTTCTGCGGTTGCAGGTCTTATCTCTATGGTAGGTGATTTGACAGCATCAGCAATCAAACGTAATTATGATATAAAAGACTATGGGACACTTATTCCAGGTCATGGCGGCATTATGGATCGTTTTGATTCCATGATGATTACCGCTCCAATTATCTATTATCTTGCTGTCTACTTTTTATAAGTAGCCAGTGTTGGAGAAAGGGGAACTTATGAGAAAAGTAGCAGTATTGGGTTCAACGGGGTCAATTGGAACCCAGACATTGGATGTAGCAAGAGAACAGGGCGATATTGAAATCGTAGCATTGTCCTGTGGTGGTAATACCAAATTGATGGAAGCTCAGATGAGAGAGTTTCGTCCAAAATTGGTAAGTGTATGGTCCGAAGACGATGCAATGAAGTTACGAGAAAACACAAAAGACTTAAATATTCCTATTATGGCAGGTATGGATGGTTTGCTGGAAGTTGCAACACATCCCGATTCTGAAATTCTTGTAACAGCGATTGTGGGGATGCTTGGTATTCGTCCTACGATTGCAGCAATCGAAGCTGGCAAAAATATTGCTTTGGCAAATAAAGAAACGTTGGTAACAGCAGGGCATATTATTATGCCTCTGGCAAAGAAGCATAAGGTGTCTATTTTGCCAGTTGATAGTGAACATAGTGCGATTTTCCAGTCATTGCAAGGAGAAAATGGTAACAAAATCAGCAAGATTTTACTTACCGCTTCTGGTGGCCCATTCCGCGGTAAGAAGAGAGATGAACTTGCAACCATGCAGGTGGAAGATGCTTTAAAGCATCCTAATTGGTCTATGGGTAGAAAAATTACTATTGATTCATCTACATTAGTAAACAAAGGCTTAGAGGTAATGGAAGCTAAGTGGCTTTTTGATGTAGACTTGGATCGCATTCAGGTAGTTGTTCATCCACAGAGTGTAATTCACTCAGCAGTAGAGTATGAGGATGGTGCAGTCATTGCACAGCTTGGTACACCAGATATGAGACTACCAATTCAGTATGCACTATATTATCCAGAACGTCGTCCATTATCTGGCAAACGTTTAGATTTGTTTGCATTATCAAATCTTACCTTTGAAGAACCAGATATTGAGACATTTAAGGGATTAAAGCTTGCGTATGAAGCGATGACTCGTGGTGGAAATATTCCAGTAGCTTACAATGCAGCAAATGAAAAGGCAGTAGCTCTTTTCTTGGATAGAAAGATTAAATATCTTGAAATTACAGATATTATTGAGGAGACCATGAACCAGACGAAGTTTATTGAAGCTCCTACTTTAGAACAGATTTTAGAAACAGAACAGGAAGCCTATGAATTCATAGGTAGCAGGTGGTAATTTGAATATTTTAGTAGCAATTTTAGTTTTTAGTTTACTGATTCTTTTTCATGAGTTGGGTCATTTTACATTGGCAAAACTCAATGGGATTCGTGTAAATGAGTTTTCACTTGGATTAGGACCTACTATTGTTGGTTTTACAAAAGGGGAGACGAAGTATTCCTTAAAACTTCTTCCTTTTGGAGGAGCTTGTATGATGGAAGGAGAAGACGAGAACTCCGATGATGATAGAGCGTTCAATAAGAAAGGCGTGTGGGCCCGTATTAGCGTGGTTGCTGCAGGACCAATCTTTAATTTTATCATGGCGGTTGTATTTTCGTTTATTGTAATTTGTGCAGCTGGTGTGGATACTGCCAAATTGTCGGATGTTATTGATGGTTATGCAGCACAGGAAGCTGGACTTCAGGGTGGAGATACCATCGTAGAAATGGGCGGGAAGGATATTAATTTTTATCGAGAAATTAGTTTATACGCAACCTTCCATGTAGGAGAGCCAGTAGAGATTACTTATGAAAGAGATGGACAGGAATATACTACTACTTTAACACCAAAGTATGATGAAGAATCAGGACGTTATCTCTATGGATTCATTTCATCAGGTGGAAGAGAGAAGGTCGGTATTCTTGAAAGCGCAAAGTATGCGTTTTGTGAGTTGGGTTACTATATTGACGTGACAATCCAGAGCCTTAAAATGCTTGTGACAGGCGGTGCTGGAGTCAATGATTTAAGTGGTCCAGTCGGAATTGTACAGAGCATGGGCGATGTGTATGAAGAATCTGTCAAGAATGATGGCTATTTCTATGCATTACTGAATATGATGACCTGGGCAATTATGCTTTCAGCAAATCTTGGTGTCATGAACCTCTTGCCTATTCCAGCATTAGATGGTGGAAGATTGGTATTCCTGTTTGTGGAAGCAATTCGTGGAAAAGCAATTGATCCAGAAAAAGAAGGTATGGTGCATATGATAGGTATAGCCCTTTTATTCCTTCTTATGTTTGTGGTTATGTTTAATGATATACGTAAGATATTTATCTAATTGGAGGGGAACAAAATGGAAAAAAGACTTACGAAGGAAGTGCATATTGGAAATCGCGTGATTGGCGGAGCAAATCCAATCCTTATTCAGTCTATGACAAATACTAAGACAGAAGATGTAGCAGCAACTGTTGCTCAGATTCAGAAACTTACCAAAGCAGGTTGTGATATTATTCGCTGTGCAGTTCCTACTATGGAAGCTGCAAAGGCATTGGTAGAGATTAAGAAACAGGTAGAAATCCCAATCGTAGCAGATATCCATTTTGATTATAAACTTGCGATTGCAGCTATGGAGAATGGTGCAGACAAAATTCGTATCAATCCAGGAAACATTGGTAGTATTGATCGTGTAAAAGCTGTTGTTGATGTGGCGAAAGAACGCAATATTCCTATTCGTGTTGGTGTAAACAGTGGTTCGTTGGAAAAGAATCTTGTAGAGAAATATGGTGGAGTAACAGCAGAAGGCATCGTAGAGAGTGCTTTGGATAAAGTAAAGATTATTGAAGATATGGGATATGACAATCTGGTTGTCAGCATTAAATCATCGGATGTTATGATGTGTGTCAAAGCTCATGAGCTTATTGCAGATAAGACAAATCATCCACTTCATGTAGGTATTACAGAGGCAGGAACTATTATCAGTGGAAATATTAAATCTTCTATCGGCCTTGGTCTTATTTTGAGCCAGGGAATTGGTGATACTATTCGTGTATCTTTAACAGGAGACCCAGTAGAAGAAATTAAATCCGCAAAACTTATTTTAAGAACACTTGGACTTCGTAAAGGTGGAATCGAGGTTGTTTCTTGTCCAACCTGCGGACGTACACAGATTGACCTTATTGGACTTGCAAACAAGGTTGAAACTATGGTTGCAGAGTTTCCATTGGATATCAAAGTTGCAGTTATGGGCTGTGTAGTAAACGGACCTGGAGAAGCAAAGGAAGCGGACCTTGGTGTTGCAGGTGGAATTGGCGAAGGGCTTATCATCAAAAAAGGTGAGATTTATAAAAAAGTTCCAGAAGAGCAGCTTTTGGAGGCTTTAAGATATGAATTAGAAAATTGGAGTAAATAAAATGTCAAAGACATTTTTGGAAGTTTTCCCGACTCTTAAGGTAGAGAAGGGATATGAAGGTTTGTTGGAAAAAGCAGAAGTAACCAAAATAAGTGCGAATCATGATAAAAGTCATATTCGCATTTATTTGCATGCAGAAAGACTGATTCCTAAGAAAATCATTTGGTACTTGGAACGTGAAATTAAGGGACAGTTGTTTCCATACAAAGATGTATTTATCAAGATTATTGAGAATTTCCGTTTGTCCGGACAGTATTCTGCACAGGCTTTGCTACAGGAATACAGAGAAAGTATGCAGGAAGAAATTAGCGAGTATAGTTTGTTGCTTGGTAATGTGTTCCGCACAGCTCAGATGGAATTTACAACACCCTCCAAAATGAAACTGATTATGGATGAAACCATTATCGCAAAGACAAGAGGAGAAGAGGTTGTACAGTTCTTAGAGAAAATCGTTTGTGAACGTTGCGGTCTTGATTTGATTATAGAAGTAGAGTACCGTGAACCAAAAGAAAGTAAATATCGTAAGAATTCCAATGAGCAGATTCGTCAGCAGGTAAAAGCAATTGTGGACAGAACTTCCATTGGAAAGGAAAAGGAAGAAGACTTACATCAGGAAGATGGTTTATTGCTTGGAGATGATGGCAAAACTGCTAAATCGGATTCCAAGGAAAAGAAGGAAGTTGCAAAAGAGGGACAAGCTTTTAAACAAGGGGCTGGTGCAAAACAAGAAAATACTAGCAAGAGTGTATCTGGCGGTGAGAAGAAGCCGTTTGAGAAAAAGGGTGAGTTCCGTCGTCGATATGAACCTGGTAGCAAGAAGTCGGACAATCCGGATGTAATTTATGGCCGTGATATTGAAGAAGAATCCATGGAAATTGTGAAAATTGATGGTCCAATTGGAGAAGTGGTAATTCAGGGTAAAGTTATGTCCTTGGAATCTAGGGAAGTACGTAATGAGAAGACTTTGATTATTTTTTCGATTACAGATTTCACAGATACCATTATGTTAAAGGCGTTTGCCAAGAACGAGGATGCACCACCGATTTTAAAGGGGCTTAGTCCAGGAAACTTTATTAAGGTTCGTGGTATTGCAAATATTGACCAGTATGATGGAGAACTCACTATCAGTTCTATTACTGGTATCAAGAAGATTCCAGATTTTACAACCACACGCATGGATGTAAGTCCAGAAAAACGTGTAGAACTTCACTGCCATACCAAGATGAGTGATATGGATGGGGTATCCGATGCTGCAGCGATAATTAAGCGTGCAGAGAAGTGGGGGCATAAGGCAATTGCCATTACAGACCACGGTGATGTACAGGGATTTACAGAAGCCAGCCATACAAAGGCGGATATTAAGGTTATTTATGGTGTAGAGGCATACATTGTAGATGATTTGAAAGGGATTGTTACAGACAGTAAAGGACAATCCTTACAGGATTCGTATGTCGTATTTGATATAGAAACGACTGGCTTTAGTCCGGATATCAATCATATTATCGAAATTGGTGCAGTTAAGGTGGAAAATGGTAAAATAGTAGACCGTTTTTCAAGTTTCGTGAATCCGCAGGTTCCAATTCCTTATCGAATTGAAGAATTGACCCATATTAATGATAATATGGTAATGGATGCCCCTACGGTAGAGGTGGTTTTGCCACAGTTTATCGAGTTTTGCAGAGGGGCAGTTATGGTCGCCCATAATGCAGACTTTGATGTTAGTTTTATTAAGAAAAAAGCAGAGAATTTAAATATTGAATTTAATCCGACCTATGTAGATACGGTAGCAATGGCACGTTATCTCTTGCCTAGTTTGAATCGATTTAAGCTTGATACAGTAGCAAAAGCGGTAGGGGTGAATTTAAACAATCATCATAGAGCAGTAGATGATGCAGCTTGTACAGCAGAGATTTTTGTGAAGTTTATTACCATGTTAGAAGAACGTGGAATAACAGACCTCAATCAGCTGAATGAGAAAGGAAGTAATTCGGTAGACAATATCCTTAAGATGCCTACTTATCATGCAATTATTCTTGCAACCTGTGATCAGGGACGTACGAATCTTTATAATTTGATTTCGCTATCCCATATTACATATTTCAATCGAAGACCACGAATTCCTAAATCGGAATTTATGAAATATCGGAATGGATTGCTTCTTGGATCCGCGTGTGAAGCAGGGGAACTTTATCGTGCATTATTAAATGGCAGACCAGAAGAAGAGATTTCAAGAATTGTAGAGTTCTATGATTATTTGGAAATTCAACCGCTTGGAAATAATGCGTTTATGCTCCGTGATGAGGATTCGCCAATTGAAAGCGAAGAAGATATTATCAATATAAACAAGCGAATTGTAAAGCTTGGCGAAGACTTTGGCAAACTGGTTATAGCAACCTGTGACGTACATTTTCTTGATCCAGAAGATGAAGTCTATCGACGTATTATCATGGCGGGAAAAGGCTTTAAGGATGCAGATGATCAGGCTCCACTATATCTTCGTACAACAGAAGAGATGCTTGCGGAGTTTTCATACTTAGGCAGTGCAAAAGCCGAAGAGGTAGTCATTACAAATACCAATAAGATTGCAGATATGTGTGAGAAAATTTCTCCAGTAAGACCAGATAAGTGTCCACCAGTAATCGAAAATTCGGATCAGATGCTTCGTGATATTTGCTATAACAAAGCATATAAGATGTATGGAAATCCATTGCCGGAGGTAGTGCATGCACGTTTGGAACGAGAACTAAACTCTATTATCTCCAATGGATATGCCGTAATGTATATTATTGCTCAGAAATTGGTATGGAAATCCAATGAAGATGGATACCTAGTAGGTTCCCGTGGTTCCGTAGGAAGCTCCTTTGTGGCTACGATGTCTGGTATTACAGAGGTTAATCCATTACAGGCGCATTACCTGTGTGAAGAGTGTAAATATGTCGACTTTGATTCAGATGTAGTCAAATCTTATGCAGGACGATGTGGATGTGATATGCCTGATGCCATTTGTCCAAATTGTGGAAAACCTCTTAAGAAAGAAGGATTTGATATTCCATTTGAAACCTTCCTTGGATTCAAAGGAGACAAGGAACCGGATATTGACTTAAACTTCTCCAATGAATATCAGAGTAAGGCACATAAGTATACCGAAGTTATTTTTGGTGAAGGACAGACCTTCAAGGCAGGGACCGTAGGTACGTTGGCGGATAAGACAGCGTATGGTTATGTTAAGAATTATTATGAAGAACGAGGTGTAAAGAAGCGCCGTTGTGAAATCGAGCGTATTGCGGCAGGTTGTACTGGTATTCATCGCACCACGGGACAGCATCCGGGTGGTATTATAGTTCTTCCAGTAGGAGAGAATATCAATACCTTTACACCAGTACAAAGACCAGCGAACGATATGACTGTGGATATTACAACGACACATTTCGATTATCATTCGATTGACCATAACCTTTTAAAACTGGATATCTTAGGACATGTAGACCCTACTATGATTCGTATGCTTCAGGATTTAACGGGGCTTGATCCTACCACAATTCCTTTGGACGATAAGGCAGTTATGTCCTTATTTGCTAACACAGATGCATTAGGAATTAAGCCAGAGGATATTGGCGGAACTTCATTAGGAGCATTGGGTATTCCAGAGTTTGGTACAGACTTTGCGATTGGTCTGGTGGAAGAGGCAAAGCCAACACAGTTTATTGACCTTGTTAATATTGCGGGACTTTCCCACGGTACGGACGTATGGCTTGGAAATGCACAGACTTTGATTCAGGAAGGCAAAGCGACGATTTCGACCTGTATTTGTACTCGAGATGATATTATGACCTATTTGATTAATAAGGGATTAGAAGCAGACTCTGCGTTTAAGATTATGGAGGCCGTACGTAAGGGGATGGTTGCCAAGGGAAAGGCAGATAAGTGGCCAGAGTGGAAACAGGATATGATAGACCATGGTGTACCAGACTGGTATATTTGGTCTTGTGAAAAGATTAAATATATGTTCCCTAAGGCACATGCTGCGGCTTATGTTATGATGGGATGGCGCATTGCATATTGTAAAGTATTTTATCCGTTGGCTTATTATGCTGCTTATTTCTCTGTACGAGCAACAGGCTTTGATTATGAAATCATGTGTCTGGGAAAAGAACGATTGGAGCGACATCTTAAAGATATGAAGTCTCGCAAAGATTCTTTGTCTAACAAAGAAGTGGATATCATGAGAGATGGAAGAATTGTACAGGAAATGTATGCTCGTGGCTTTGAATTCATGCCACTTGATATTTACCGAGCTCAGCCACATCGATTCCAGATTATTGATGGTAAGCTGATGCCTTCCTTAAACTCTATTGAAGGTCTTGGAGATAATGCGGCAATCGCGATTGCAGAAGCGGCTAAGGATGGTCCATTCCTTTCGAAGGATGATTTCCGTGATCGAACCAAAGCATCAAAGACAGTAATTGAACTTATGAGTGATTTGGGATTGTTTGGCGATTTGCCAGATTCGAATCAGTTATCTCTTTTCGATTTATAAAAGAAAAACCTATATAAAATTGTAGCTATATTGATATAAGGCTGACAATTTTATATAGGTTTTTTATTTCAAGTCTTATTTAATTACGCCAGGTTTGAATCGCTCAATCGTAGATGGATTCGAACGCTGGAAGTAATACATATCACCAGTATGGAAATCACGGAAAAATACGTAGTAAGAGGTTACATGGATGTCACAGTAATCACCCTCGCGAAGGACGCGGAAATTGGTTCCGTCATTTTTAATCATACAAAGAGCAGAGCCTTTTTTGCTAAAACGCTGGTAATAGATGTAACTGCCATGTACGTTGTAAGCATCCACACTATCTGTCGTGATAAAGGTTGGATTATCAAAATTAATGTTGGTATGTACAATGGAGCAATCCGTATCTCCGTCGATATAATATACATCCACACCATCTTTTACGATTGGTTGGTAGCTATTTCCTACATAAATAGTAGCGGTAGTATCTGTTGCGGTATCAAAACGATGGATAGAACCATCTGCAGACATACCATTATAATAGAAATACTGACCATCCGCATTACAGGTATAAATGGCTTCGTTCATGACTTTTTGTTGCTCTTTGCCATCGATACGTACCTTATAAAGGGTGGATGCATCGCTTTCATCATAATGGATATAGTAT
This sequence comes from Agathobacter sp., assembly GCA_045530745.1. Classification (GTDB taxonomy): domain Bacteria; phylum Bacillota; class Clostridia; order Lachnospirales; family Lachnospiraceae; genus Roseburia. Next base: position 32,686 of record JAZSCQ010000021.1, on the reverse strand, counting down.
ATGTAGTTTCCGATAAGGGAAGCATACAGACTTGGCTCGGTATCTAAAATAACAAGATTACTTCCATCATGGTCGACACGAACTAGAGCATTGCGATGAAATGCAACGAAGTTAAAATCTAAATTTGCTCCAGAGTTGTTACGAACATAATATACATAATTATCATCTGCATTGATATAAGTGGCTACATCGTTAGTGAGTTTTTGCAAATTATTGCCATTGGAATCCATGGAGTAGAGCTTGCCGCCATCGCTTGGATTGGAAAAGTAAATGACATCATTATGTTCACAAAAAAAACCACCGTTATACAGATTGCCAGCAGTATTGCCGTTTACATATCCTTCATTCATTTTAGTTTCAGGATTTGAAAGGTTGATTCCCAAAAAGATAGCGACTCCCAAAAGTAAAACAGCAACAATGCCGATTATTATTTTTTTCATAGGTAATTCCTCCTAAGACACATTATATTGTGCCTTTTCTTAATTATAGCCCTAAATCTGTCAGCTTTCAAGAGAAAGAGACTTGCTATTCCTTAAGGATTGTAATAAAATCAATAAATATTAGATGCATAAAGAGGTTTCTATGGAAGATTTGTTGAAATTAAGAGAAGAAATTGACAAAATTGATAATGAAATCGTGGCTCTTTACGAAGAGAGAATGAAGATTGCAGAAGGTGTGGCTCGTTTTAAAATTGATACTGGAAAAAAGGTGTTTGACAGAGAACGAGAAGTAAGCAAGCTAAATACACTCTCTGCAAAGGCAAGTTCTGAATTTACGAAGGTAGGGATTATTGAGCTGTTTGAACATATCATGGCGGTTAGTCGTAAGAGGCAGTATCAGCTATTGACAGAGAATGGCTTGGTTGAAGTGCCAGAGTTAGAATCGGTTAATGATTTTGTTGTTCCAAATGCTCGAATCGTTTTTCAGGGAGTAGAGGGAGCATATAGCCAGCAGGCAATGATGGAATATTTTGGGAAAGAGTGTGATAGCTTTCATGTAGAGACATGGAAAGATGCCATGGAAGCCATTAAAAATGGAGAAGCAGATTTTGCAGTGCTTCCGATTGAGAATTCCACAGCAGGAATTGTTTCTGAGAACTACGACCTTTTGGTAGAGTACAATAATTATATTGTAGGAGACCAGGTGATTCAGATAAAGCATGCATTGCTAGGAACAGAAGATGCTACATTAGGAGATATTACAACCGTCTATTCTCATCCGCAGGCATTGATGCAGTGTAGTGATTTTTTGTATGAACACTCTGACTGGGAGAAAATTAGTTTGAAGAATACTGCGGTTTCTGCCAAAAAAGTGATGGAAGATGGGGATAGGACCCATGCAGCGATTGCGAGTACATTGACAGCGGAATTATATGGATTACAAGTATTGGATAATAATATATCAAATACACAGAATAATTCCACACGCTTTATTATTGTTACAAATAAGAAAATTTGTGCAAAGGATGCAAATCGTGTAAGTGTTTGCTTTGAGATTGCGCATGAAAGTGGTTCACTTTACCATATGCTTTCACATTTTATTTATAATAATATTAATATGACAAATATTCAGTCACGACCTATCAAAGGAAGAAACTGGGAATATCGTTTCTTTGTTGATTTTGAAGGAAGACTAGAGGATACAGGGGTTATCAATGCGCTTCGCGGTATCAAAGAAGAAGCAACATCTATGAAGATACTTGGGACCTATTAAATAATAGAAAAAATAAAAAAATGTTTTAAAATAGTTGACATGAAGAATCAAGTGTGCTATTTTATATGAGTTGTAAGAAACAAGTAGAGTATCCACTCTCACCTAAGCGCAATTGGGCGACTTAGTGTTCATATTTCCAACATGTTATTTTTGTGTTAGAGATTTTAGTGGATAGTCTGCCTATCCACTATTTTTTTTGGAGGTACAAAGCCATTAGCGAATTAATGATTAACGAACAAATCAGAGACAAAGAAGTACGTCTTATTGGAGCGGATGGAGAACAGCTTGGCATCGTTTCCAGCAAAGAAGCACAGCGTCTTGCTGAGGAAGCTGGACTTGATCTTGTAAAGATTGCTCCAACAGCAAAGCCACCTGTATGTAAGATTATTGACTACGGCAAATATCGTTACGAACAGGCTCGTAAAGAGAAGGAAGCAAAGAAGAAGCAGAAGACGGTAGAATTGAAAGAGATTCGTTTGTCTCCAAACATTGATACTAACGATTTGAACACCAAAATCAATTCTGCAAAGAAATTTATTGAAAAAGGAAATAAGGTAAAAGTTACACTTCGTTTCCGCGGCCGTGAAATGGCACATATGAATCAAAGCAAATACATCTTAGATGATTTTGCTGAGAGCTTAGCAGATGTAGCAGTAGTGGAAAAAGCACCTAAGGTGGAAGGACGTAGCATCGGTATGGTGCTGGCAGAAAAAAGATAACATTTTAAGGAGGATTTGGTCATGCCAAAAATTAAAACAAACAGAGCAGCAGCAAAACGTTTCAAAGTAACAGGAACAGGTAAATTAAAAAGAAGCAAAGCTTACAAGAGACATATCTTAACAAAGAAAACTACAAAAACTAAGAGAAATCTTAGAAAAGCAGCACTCGTTGATGCAACAAACGTTAAGAATATGAAGAAGATTTTACCATACATGTAATTAGAATGAAGTAGGAGGAAGACTAACATGGCAAGAATTAAAGGCGGCTTAAACGCTAGAAAAAAACATAACAGAGTATTAAAGTTAGCAAAAGGTTATAGAGGCGCTCGTTCTAAACAGTACAGAGTAGCAAAACAGTCAGTTATGAGAGCTCTTACAAGTTCTTATGCTGGACGTAAAGAAAGAAAGAGACAGTTCCGTCAGTTATGGATCGCTCGTATTAACGCAGCGGCTAGATTAAACGGACTTTCATACAGCCAGTTTATGCATGGTCTTAAATTAGCAGAAGTTGATTTAAACCGTAAAGTATTAGCTGATATGGCTGTTACAGATGCAGCTGGTTTTGCTTCATTAGTTGAAGTTGCAAAATCTAAATTAGCTTAATTAATGAATATAAAGGATACCGATATGTCGGTATCCTTTTTTGTGTATGTTTTAAATAATTTTAGTACTATACAAATATGTTTTTTTAGGATAAACTAATTTATATAATATATTTAAGATTCAAAAGGAGGAGTGTATTATGGCTATTTTAGTTACAGGAGGCGCTGGATATATTGGAAGTCACACATGCGTAGAACTTTTAAATGAGGGATATGAAGTTGTTGTGCTTGATAATTTATCCAATTCAAGTGAAGAATCCTTGGTAAGAGTACAGGAACTTACAGGAAAAACACTTAAATTTATTAAAGGTGATATCTTAGACAGAGATGTTTTAAATCAAATTTTTGAGACGGAACAGATTGAAAGTGTAATCCATTTTGCAGGATTAAAGGCTGTAGGTGAGTCAGTTGCTATTCCTTGGGAATACTACAATAACAATATTACAGGCACACTTGTATTGGTTGATGTTATGAGACAGCATAATTGTAAAAATATTATTTTCTCATCTTCAGCTACAGTTTACGGGGATCCAGTTCAGATTCCTATCACAGAGGAGTGTCCTAAGGGCCAGTGTACCAATCCATATGGTTGGACCAAATCTATGTTGGAGCAGATGCTTATGGATATCCAGAAAGCTGATAAGGAATGGAATGTAATTCTTTTACGTTACTTTAATCCAATTGGTGCACACAAGAGTGGACGTATTGGCGAGAATCCAAATGGTATTCCAAATAATCTTATGCCATACGTTACACAAGTTGCGGTAGGAAAATTAGAATGTCTTGGTATTTTCGGCAATGACTACGATACTCCAGATGGTACAGGTGTGCGTGATTTTATCCATGTTGTTGACCTTGCAAGAGGACATGTGGCTGCATTAAAGAAAATTGATGAGAATCCAGAACTTTGTATCTACAATCTTGGAACAGGCCATGGATATAGTGTTCTTGATATTGTAAACAATTTTGAAGCTGCAAATGGAATCAAGATTCCTTATGTATTCAAGAACAGAAGACCTGGTGATATTGCAACCTGTTATTGTGATCCACAGAAAGCAAAGGAAGAAATGGGTTGGGTTGCAGAGTATGGTATTCGTGAAATGTGTGAAGATGCATGGAGATGGCAGAGCAATAATCCAAATGGATATGAAAAATAAATAGAAACAGGAATAGGATTTGCTTTCGGGCAAATCCTATTTTGTTAAAAAATATGCTTGCAAATTTGTTGTTTGTATGGTATAGTTTCAAAGCATGGTTCGTTGGTCAAGCGGTCAAGACGTCGCCCTCTCACGGCGAAAACACGGGTTCGATTCCCGTACGAACTGCTGACTGTATGATTATCATAACAGCCCAACCCGTAAAACACATCTATTTTTTAGATGTGTTTTTTTGTTTATACAATTTTAAAGAAAAATGTCGAAAAAACACATTGTTCCTTGAAAAACATATAAAAAAGGTATACAATTTAATCAATAATGAACGTTAATGTACGGGGGAAAACATTATGGGTAAAAAGAAAGAAAAAGAAACTGTTGCTATGAAAGGAAATAAGCCAGTAAGCCAGAAGGCACAACTAGCGCAGATTCGAAAGAAAAATATCACAATCTTATTTATTGGTACAATTGTGATGGTAATCATGCTTGCTGCTAGTTTGATGAATGGTATGGCAAAGAGCCAGCAGCTTTCAGTTACAATGGCACTCGACCAATATCGCATGGGATCCAAGGCCTTGACATCTGCAGTACAATCGTATGCTGTTACAGGTGAAGCGCAGTACAAAGAGGACTATTATGCGGAGATTAACACGATTCAGAATCGTGACAAGGCATTGGCAGTTTTAGAAGAAGAAGGTTTGGAAGAAGCTGAGTGGGATATCTTAAAAGAAATCCAGGGATTATCCAATGGTTTGGTTCCGTTAGAAGAAGCTGCAATGGCTGAAGTGGAGGCTGGTAATTTAGCAGCTGCACAGGCTGCAGTATTCGGTCACGAATATGAAGAAGCAGTTGTTCAGATTAATAGTTCGACAGATGTTCTTATTAGTACAGTTCAGGCACGTTTGGAAAATGCTTCTAGTATAACATCACTTTTACAGACTGTATCTCAGATTACATTATTGTTAGCGTTCTTGTTTATTGGAAAACAATTTTTGGATGTTATCAAGTTTGCTGAGACAGAATTGCTTGTTCCTATTGAAAAAGTTTCAACTGAGATGCAGTATCTTGCACAGGGTGATTTTGATCAGGTGCTTGATATGTATGCTGATGAAAGTGAAGTTGGTATCATGGTTGCATCTATTGAAACCATGAAGAAGAATAATAAGGAAATGATTGGTGAAATCTCTAGTACACTTGTATCTATGGGAGATGGTAATTACAACTTTAGATTAGAGAAACAGTATGTAGGCGCATTTGTTGAAATCAAAGACTCTATTGAACGTATCGGACAAAAAATGCGTGAAACTTTACTTACTATTCGTGATGTATCCGGTCAGATTGACGCTGGTGCAGAACAGCTTGCATGTGCTGCACAGGACTTGGCAGATGGTACAACAAGACAGGCAGCTCAGGTTTCAGACTTAGTGGATATTATTGAAGTTATGACACAGAGTATGGAAACAAGTGCTACTGAGGCAGAAGAATCGGTACAGTTATCGAATAGAGCTGGCGAAACAGTTATGGAAAGTAGCCAGAAGATGGAAGAACTTAAGGTTGCTATTGCGGAAATCAGTAAATGTTCAGAACAGATTAGTACCATCATCAATACAATTGATGATATTGCATCTCAGACGAACCTGTTATCACTCAATGCTGCAATTGAAGCTGCTCGTGCAGGTGAAGCAGGTAAGGGCTTTGCTGTAGTAGCAGATCAGGTTAAGAAGTTGGCAGAAGAATCTGCAGCTGCGGCTGGTAGAACCAATGTGCTTATTGAAACTACAATCGCTACAGTAGAAAAAGGTATTGCAATTGCAGATGGTACAGTAGAGAAGATGAATGAAGTAGTTGCTAGTGCACAGGCAGCTACAGATAAGATGACACAGATTTCTGAAAAACTTCGTAACGATGTAAATAACATGCATGATATCAATGCATCTATTGCAGATGTATCTTCTGTAGTAGATAACAATTCCGCTACATCTGAAGAGACGGCAGCTGTTTCAGAAGAACAGAAAGCACAGGTAGACACTATGGTTTCTATTATGGAATCCTTCTCTATCTAATTGCTTTGTACCTGGAAAAAAGCTTGCATTTTCTAGTGGTTTGTGTTAATCTTAGTAAGACGATATAGAAAAGCTAGATTGAGAGAGGGCAAAAGTCCTCTCTCAATTCACGTTTGAAACCAAATTGTATCAGCAAGAATCGAAAGAGAGGTGTGTTTCAGGTGTCAAAAGCAAGTGATTATGAGGTGAAGACAGAAAATCTTATTCTACCTATTCTAGAACGTATGAATTTTGAATTAGTTGACGTGGAATATGTAAAAGAAGGCGGTATCTATTACCTTAGAGCTTATATTGACAAAGAAGGCGGCATTACAGTAAATGATTGTGAAGCAGTTGCCAGAGAAATGAACGTGTTGTTGGATGAGAAGGATTTTATTCCGGATTCCTACACATTTGAGGTGAGCTCCCCAGGATTAGGCAGACCACTGAAAAAAGAAAAGGACTATGTTCGCAACATGGGCAAGGAAGTAGAAATTCGCACCTATCGTGCAATAAACAGAAGCAAGGAATTTTATGGTCTGCTTACGGCATACGATAAAGATAGTGTTACCATTGATGCAGATGGTGAACAGATGCAGTTTGCAAGAGCGGAAATTGCCTTGATTAGACAGGCTGTGCATTTCTAAGCATGGTTAAATAAATTTGGAATTAACGTAGGATAACAAAAAATAGGAGGAAACAAACAATGAATAATGAGTTATTAATGGCGTTAAATATATTAGAACAGGAGAAAAATATCAGTAAAGAAACATTACTTGAAGCAATTGAAAATTCACTTGTTCAGGCATGTAAGAATCACTTTGGAAAAGCTGACAATGTAAAGGTTGTAATTAATCCAGAAACATGCGAGTTCCATTGCTACCAGGAGAAAACTGTTGTAGAAGAAGTAGAAGATTTGGTAGAACAGATTTCTCTTGTGAATGCACAGATGATTGATCCTAAATATGAATTGGGTGATATCGTACAGATTGAAGTAAAATCAAAAGAATTTGGTCGTATTGCAACTCAGAATGCGAAGAACGTTATTTTGCAGAAAATTCGTGAAGAAGAAAGAAAAGTAATTTTCGATGAATACAATAGTAAAGAAAAAGACATCGTTACAGGTGTAATTCAGCGCTATGTCGGTAAGAATGTAAGCATTAACCTTGGAAAGGCAGATGCACTTCTTACAGAAGGAGAACAGATTAAGGGTGAATCTTATGTTCCAACAGAACGTATTAAAGTATATGTATTAGAAGTAAAATCAACATCCAAAGGGCCAAAGATTTTAGTTTCTAGAACACATCCTGAACTTGTAAAAAGATTGTTTGAATCAGAAGTAACAGAGGTAAAAGATGGTATTGTAGAAATCAAATCTATTTCTCGTGAAGCAGGAAGCCGTACCAAGATTGCAGTATGGTCAAATGACCCAGACGTAGATCCAGTAGGTGCTTGTGTAGGTATGAATGGAGCTCGTGTAAATGCGATTGTTGATGAGCTTCGTGGAGAAAAGATTGATATTATCACATGGGATGAAAATCCTGCAATTTTAATTCAGAATGCACTTAGCCCAGCAAAAGTTATTTCTGTTATCGCAGATGGTGATGAAAAAACAGCAAAAGTTGTAGTACCTGATTATCAGTTATCTCTTGCTATCGGTAAAGAAGGTCAGAATGCACGTCTTGCTGCACGTTTAACTGGCTTTAAGATTGATATTAAGAGTGAAACACAGGCTCGTGAAGCTGGCGATTTCATGGATTATGAAAACGACTACTTAGATGACGAGTATTACGATGAAGAAGAATACTACGAAGAAGGATATGACGAGGAAGGTTACGAAGAATAATGGTTAACAAGAAAGTTCCAATGCGCCAGTGTGTAGGCTGCGGTGAAATGAAATCAAAAAAAGAATTGATTCGTGTAATTAAAACTCCAGAAGGCGAAATCGTTTTAGATGCAACAGGACGTCAAAATGGTCGTGGTGCATATATTTGTGCGAGTATGGAGTGTTTAAAGACCGCACGTCAGAAAAAAGGCTTGGAACGTTCCTTGAAGGTAGCGATTCCTACAGCAGTTTATGAATCTTTAGAAGAGGAGATGAGTAAAATTGCGAAATAGAGTATTTCAAATGCTGGGAATTGCAGCAAAGTCCGGAAATGTAGTAAGCGGCGAGTTTTCTACAGAAAAAGCAGTAAAGACAGGGCATGCATATCTTGTAATTGTATCAGAAGAAGCTTCTGATAATACAAATAAAATGTTTACCAATATGACTGACTTTTATGAGGTTCCTATGTATGTATTTGGAACAAAAGAAGAACTGGGAAGATGTATTGGAAAAGAATTTCGTGCATCCTTGGCTATTACAGATGAAAATTTGGCAAATGCAGTAGAAAACAAGCTGAAAGCATGTAAAACTGAATAATGGAGGTAACTAATATATGGCAAAAATGAGAGTTCATGAACTCGCTAAAGAGTTAGAGATAGAATCAAAAAACATTGTAGAGTTCCTTAAGGGAACGGAATATGAAGTAAAATCTGCACAGAGCGGTGTTGAAGATGTTGCACAGGACATGGTTCGCAAGAATTTTGGTAAGAAGACAGAACCAAAGGTAGAAGAACCAGCTCCAAAAGCAGAGACAGCAAAAACTGAAAAAACTGTGGCAGATGGTGAAGAAAAGGAACGTCCTAAGAAAAAATCAAGTATTACTGCAGTATTTAATGCGCAGTATAGTAAACAGCCTCAGAGACGTCCAGGCGGTCCAAATGGACAGCAGAGAAAGCCAGGTGCTAGACCAGATGGAGAAAGAGGTGGTGTTAGACCAGATGGTCGCGGACCTAGACGCGAAGGTGCTCCAAAACAGGAAACACATACAATCATTAAACCACGTCCAGTTGGTGAACGTGCAATGCGTCCAATTAGTGAAAGAACACCAAATCAGGACGAACTTGTAATGACAAGTGCTCCACAGCAGGAAGTAGCTCCACAGGTTGAAAAGCCAGTAAGAACAGAACGTCCACAGGGTGACAGACCAGTAAGAAGTGAACGCCCACAGGGTGACAGACCAGCAAGAAGTGAACGTCCACAGGGTGATAGACCAGCAAGAAGTGAACATCCACAGGGAGATAGACCAGTAAGAGGAGAACGTCCACAGGGTGACAGACCAGCAAGAGGAGAACGTCCACAGGGTGATAGACCACAGAATGGAAGAGATGGTTTCCGTAGTAATGAAAGAAACGAAAGAAATGGTGGAAAGCAGCGTTTTGATCGTGAAATCGATAAGTTTAATAAAGAAGCAGCTCCAGTAGAAGATGTACGTGGCAAAGAAAGCCGTGAACGTGGCAATGATCGCCGTAATAATAACAACAATAACAGACGTCAGGATCATGATAAATTAGGCAAGAAGCAGGAAAACTTCATAAACCTTGAAAAAAATGGTGGTAAGAAGAAACATGCTCCACAGCCACAGAAACCAAAGGAAGATCCAAACGAAATCAAGACAATCACTCTTCCTGAAAAGATGACAATCAAAGAGTTGGCAGATGCAATGAAACTTCAGCCATCCGTAATCATCAAAAACCTTTTCATGAAGGGTAAAATGGTTACAATGAATCATGAAGTAAGCTTCGAAGAAGCAGAAGAAATTGCATTAGAATTCAACTTTATCTGTGAACAGGAAGAAAAAGTTGATGTTATCGCAGAACTTCTTAAAGAAGAAGAAGAAAACGAAGCAGATATGGTTCCAAGACCACCAGTTGTCTGCGTAATGGGTCACGTTGACCATGGTAAGACATCACTCCTTGATGCAATCCGTTCAACAAAGGTTACAGCAAGAGAAGCAGGTGGTATTACACAGCACATCGGTGCTTCCGTAGTATCCATAAATGACCAGAACATCACATTCCTTGATACACCTGGTCATGAAGCGTTTACAGCAATGCGTATGCGTGGTGCAAATTCTACAGATATTGCTATCTTAGTAGTAGCTGCTGATGACGGTGTAATGCCTCAGACAGTAGAAGCAATTAATCATGCAAAAGCTGCAGGTGTAGAAATTATTGTAGCTATCAACAAAATTGATAAACCTACTGCAAATATTGATAGAGTAAAACAGGAGCTTTCTGAACATCAGTTAATTCCAGAAGATTGGGGCGGAAGCACAATTTTCTGTCCGGTTTCTGCACATACTAAGGAAGGTATCGAAAATCTTCTTGAAATGGTACTTCTTACAGCAGAAGTTATGGAATTGAAAGCAAATCCTAAGCGTAAAGCACGTGGTCTTGTTATTGAAGCACAACTTGATAAAGGCCGTGGTGCAGTTGCAACTGTACTTGTACAGAAAGGTACACTTCGTGTAGGTGACCCTATCGCTTGTGGTAGCAGCTACGGTAAAGTTCGTGCCATGATTGATGACAATGGACGCAGAGTAAAAGAAGCAGGACCATCTACACCAGTAGAAATTCTCGGATTAAACAGTGTGCCAGTAGCTGGTGAAACATTTGTAAATACTGACAATGAAAAAGAAGCTAAGATGTTTGCTGAAACTTACATTGCAGAAGAAAAGAATAGACTTCTTGAAGAAACAAAAGCAAGAATGTCACTGGATGATTTATTCTCACAGATTCAGTCTGGCAATATGAAAGAACTTAACATCATCGTTAAAGCTGACGTTCAGGGTTCTGTAGAAGCAGTAAAACAGTCACTTACCAAGCTTACAAACGAAGAAGTTATGGTTAAGGTTATCCATGGCGGTGTAGGTGCAATTAATGAATCTGACGTTACACTTGCTTCAGCTTCTAATGCAATCATCATCGGTTTCAATGTTCGTCTTGATCCAATGGCTAAGACAACAGCAGACCATGAAGGTGTAGATGTAAGACTTTACAGAGTAATTTACCAGGCAATTGAAGATGTAGAAGCAGCTATGAAAGGTATGCTTGATCCAATCTTTGAAGAAAAGATTCTTGGTCATGCAGAAATTCGTCAAATTTTCAAGGCTTCTGGTGTTGGTAATATTGCAGGTTCATACGTTCTTGATGGAACTATCGAAAGAGGATGTAAGGTTCGTATCACTCGTGAAGGAAAACTTATTCATGAAGGTGATTTAGGTTCACTTAAGAGATTCAAGGATGATGTAAAAGAAGTTCGTACTGGCTATGAATGTGGTCTTGTATTTGATGGATTTAGCGACATTCAGGAACTTGATATTGTAGAAGCTTACAAGATGGTAGAAGTACCTCGTAAGTAATTTAAAGTATAAAAGGAAATTTATATGAGAAAAAATAGTATTAAAAACATTCGTATCAACGAGGAAGTTATGCGAGAGCTTTCTAATATTATTCGTGGTGAAATTAAAGACCCACGTATTCATCCAATGACAAGCGTAGTTGCAGTTGAGGTCGCTCCAGACCTCAAAACTGCAAAAGCGTATATTTCTGTTCTTGGAAATGAAAAAGCTCAGCAGGACACTATTGCAGGTCTTCGTAGTGCGGAAGGATTTATCCGTAGAGCACTTGCAAAATCTATTAATCTTCGTAATACACCACAGATTACTTTTGTTTTGGACCAGTCAATTGAGTATGGTATAGCTATGTCCAAAAAGATTGATGAGGTAACAAAGCACGATCGTGGAGAAGAAGTAGAAGAAGAGGAATAATATGATTCGTTTTGAAGATAAATTAAAAGGCGTTGCATCTGTTGCAATTTCTGGTCACGTACGTCCAGATGGAGATTGTGTAGGCTCTACTTTGGCAGTTTACAATTATATAACGACTTATTTTCCAGAGATTCATGTAACTTTGTATTTGGAATCTATTCCAGAGGTTTTTCATTTCTTAAAGAATGCAGATAAAATTCAACATGATTTTGAAGAAGATAAAGAATATGATTTGTTTATCGTATTGGATTGTGGTGATGAAGACAGACTAGGCAATTTTAGTAAGTATTTTGATAAAGCAAAGCATACGCTTTGTATAGATCATCATGTGAGCAATCAAGCGTTTGCTGATGATAATTATATTATTCCAGATGCAAGCTCGACTTGTGAACTCGTGTTTAATATGATGGAAAAAGATAAGATTACAAAGGAAATTGCGGAATGTTTGTATACCGGAATGGTACATGATACTGGCGTATTTCAGTATTCCTGTACATCTGCACAGACAATGAATAATGCTGGAATCCTAATGGAGAAAGGCATTGATTATCCTAAGATAGTAACAGATACCTTTTATTTAAAGACATATGACCAGAATCGTATTTTGGGTTATGCTTTATTAAATAGCAAATTGTATCTTGATGGCAAGGTAATCCTTACCTATCTGACCAAAGAAAATCTAGAAGAGTTTCATTGTACACCAAAGGAATTAGACGGTATTGTAAATCAGCTTCGTGTAACAAAAGGTACCGAAGTAGCAGTGTTCTTGTACGAGGCCCAAGACGGAAGCTTTAAAGCAAGTTTTCGTGTCACAGGCGATGTCAATGTGGCAGAGATTGCTCAGGTTTTCGGCGGTGGCGGACATGTAAAAGCTGCTGGATGCAATGTCTTCGGTGAGATTGATGCAGTTATTGAGCGTATTTTAGACGAGATTAAGAAACGTTTATAAAGGAAATATACAATGATAAACGGAATCATAAATGTATACAAAGAAAAGGGATTTACCTCTTTTGACGTAGTTGCAAAGATGAGAGGCATGTTCCATCAAAAGAAAATTGGTCATACAGGCACCCTTGACCCTGATGCGGAAGGGGTGCTTCCTGTTTGTTTAGGAAAAGCCACAAAAGTATGTGATTTGCTGACGGATAAGGATAAGGAATATAAAGCTGTATTGCTATTAGGGCAGGAAACCGATACGCAGGATATTTCAGGAGAAGTCTTAAATCGTGCATCAGTTTCTGTGTCGGAAAATGAAGTAAGAGAAGCGATACTTTCCTTCGTCGGTGCTTATGAGCAGGTGCCACCGATGTATTCTGCGCTTAAGGTAAATGGACAGAAATTGTGTGACTTAGCAAGAAAAGGAATTACCGTTGAACGTAAAGCAAGAACAGTTACTATTCATAAGATTGAGATTGTAAGGATTCAGCTTCCAGAAGTGGAAATGATAGTTTCTTGTTCAAAGGGAACCTATATTCGTACTCTTTGCGATGATATCGGAAAGAAGTTAGGTTGTTTTGGTTGTATGAAGTCACTTCTGCGCACAAAGGTTGATTGTTTTACTTTAGATAAGGCATATACTTTATCACAATTACAGACACGAATAAATGAGACAACAGAACAGGAATGGGATTTTATTGAACCTGTAGATAGCGTTTTCAAGAAATATGAAGCTGTAACAGCAAAAGAAGAAGCGCAGAAAATGGTGGTTAATGGGAATCGTATTCCAGTTGATTATATTGTCGATTTTTCAGAAGAGAAACAGGATGAAAATGTACGCTTATATAATTATGAACATAAATTTATTGGGATTTATACTTATATAGAAGAAACGAGAGAATATAAGCCTGTAAAATTATTTATGGATTAAGTGGAAATAGATATGAAATACATTACAAAAACACTTGGATTTAAAATTGAAGAACCAACAGCGGTTACGCTAGGTAAATTCGATGGTTTGCATCGAGGACATGAGCTTTTGATGCAGAATGTTCTTGAATGTAGTAGAAAATATAAGGTAGCATCGGTAGCATTTACATTTGATATGCCACCGCGTAATCGTGTAGAAGAAATTGTAGCAAATGTACTCACGACAAATGATGAAAAACAGTATATTTTTGAAAAGCAAGGAATTGATTATCTGATAGAATGTCCGTTTACCCCTGAGGTTATGGCGATGGAGCCAGAGGCGTTTATTAAATGGATCGTAGATTCGCTTAATATGAAATATGTGGTTGTAGGAGATGATTTCCGTTTTGGGCACAAACGCGCAGGTGATTATCATACTTTACAGCAATATGAAGAGCAATATGGATATAAAACAATTGTTTTAGACAAACTAAAAGATAGTAATCGTGATATCAGCAGTACCTATGTTAGAGAGAAAATTGCAGACGGAAATATACGTAAAGCAAATCAGCTGCTTGGATATAATTATTTTATTAAGAGTGAAATTTTACATGGTAAGAAACTGGGCCGTCGAATTGGAATACCGACAATAAATATGATATTACCAGAGCATAAGCTCCTTCCGCCAAATGGTGTTTATGTTACAGAAGTACTTGTAGATGGTAAAACATATATGGGTGTGACGAATGTGGGTTGTAAGCCAACGGTTTCTGAAGATCGTGTAATAGGAGTAGAAACCTATATTGATGATTTTAATCAGGACGTATACGGAGAGAAGATTGTGGTGTCTTTTTTGGAGTTTATTCGTCCGGAAATGAAGTTTGCTTCAGTAGAAGAGCTTAAGAAGCAAATGAATACAGACATTCAGGTTGCTAGAAAATATTACAAAAATATTACATAATTGTGTTGACAATGTAAATAAATGTTGTTATACTCTCAACGATGCGTGAAGTTTCAGGCACAATTATGGAGGATAAAATGAATTTTGATAGAAAAACTATAGTAGGAGTTTCGAGTGTATTAATTTTTACATTAGTATTAGGTTTATCGGCTTTTGCTGCCGATGATGTAACTACAGTAATGATTGACAAAGGCAACTATGGTATTCACTCATCTGCAGGTGTAAATGGCGCAATTAATGACAATGGTAACAATACTGTTGCGGGTGCTACTGGTGCAGTAGATGAATCTGTGGGGGTTGAAGATGTTGAAGATAATGTAGTTGGACAGGCTCCTCAGTATGAAACATATGGTTATACAAATCTTGGACTTGTAACCGTAAAAGGTAATTTAAATATCCGTGAAAAAGCAAGTAAAGATAGTAAAGTAGTTGGTAAAATGACAAACTATGCTGCTTGTGAAATCCTTGGTGAAGAAAATGGCTTCTATAAGATTACATCTGGTAATGCAGAAGGATATATTAGTAAGGATTATGTCATTACAGGAGAAGACGCACTTATTATTGCACAGACAGAAGCAAGAGAAGTGGCTACAGTTACAACTACAACACTTCGTGTGCGCCAGAAAGCAAGTACACTGTCTACAACACTTTCTACTGTAAGTAAAGGTGAAGATTTAGTTGTACTTGAGAAAAGTAATGGCTGGGTGAAAGTTGAAGTAGATGATTACGAAGGCTATGTATCTGCTGATTATGTAAAGCTTTCTGTAAAACTAAAAACAGGTAATACTTTAAAAGAATTATCTTATGGTGAGGGTGTATCAGATACACGTGTAAATCTTGTAAACTATGCATTACAGTTCGTGGGAAATCGTTATGTATGGGGTGGAGAGAGTTTAACAAAGGGAGTAGACTGCTCTGGATTTACAATGAAAGTATATCAGAAATTTGGCATAAAATTACCACATTATTCTGGTTCACAGCCTTCTTATGGTAAGAAGATTAAGAAGAGCCAGCTTCAGCCAGGAGATTTAATCTTCTATGGTGAAAATGGCAAAATTAACCATGTTGCAATTTATATCGGAAACGGAAAGGTTGTACATGCTGCAAACAAGAGAGATGGAATCAAGATTTCCAATGCTTTCTACCGTAAGCCAATTTGCTATAGAAGTTATTTAAAATAGCAAAATTTTTGTTTACAAGCATATATTTATATGATATATTACTTAGGTATGGTTAGCCCATGCTCGGTGGACGGACACTCCGACCGCTGCTGAGTATCCATCAAATTTAAAGGGCGATTATAATATATTTAAGGAGGATCATAACATGATCGCAAAAGACAAGAAACAGGCTATTATCGCTGAATATGGTAGAGGAGCAAATGACACTGGTTCACCAGAAGTACAGATTGCTATCCTTACAGCAAGAATTCAGGAATTAACAGAGCATTTAAAATCTAATCCAAAGGATCATCACTCAAGAAGAGGTATGTTAAAGATGATCGGTCAGAGAAAAGGTTTACTTGCTTACTTAAAAGAAATGGATATCGAAAGATATCGTTCATTAATCGAAAGATTAGGTTTAAGAAAATAGTTTGTAAAACTAGGGCGGAGTTGTTTAATTCCGCCCCTTTTTTCGAGTTTAAAGCAGAGGATAACAAGGCGGTCGATTCATGACATATATCACAAGTACAACGAGGCAAAGGTGTTGTGTTTGTGATATCTGTCATGACTGAACTGGGAAGTTAGATTCTGCTAGAAATAAATAAAAGTAGAAGATTTTAAAGGAGAAAAATTATGTACAAGAGTTATTCACTTGACCTTGCAGGAAAGACTCTTACCGTAGAAATCGGCAGAGTTTGTGCACAGGCGAATGGTGCTGCTATCTTAAGATATGGTGATACAACTGTATTATCTACAGCTACAGCATCTGACAAACCACGTGATGGTATTGATTTCTTCCCACTCAGTGTTGAGTACGAAGAAAAAATGTATTCAGTAGGTAAAATCCCAGGTGGATTTAATAAACGTGAAGGAAAAGCATCTGAAAATGCAATTCTTACTTCACGTGTAATTGACCGTCCAATGAGACCTTTGTTCCCAAAGGATTATCGTAATGATGTAACGCTTAACAACATGGTTATGTCTGTTGACCCAGAATGTCGTCCAGAATTAGTAGCTATGATCGGAGCTGCACTTGTTACAGCTATTTCAGATATCCCATTTGATGGCCCATGTGCAACAACACAGATGGGTATGGTAGATGGAGAATTCGTTCTCAATCCAAATCAGGAAATCTGGAACAATGGAGATTTACAGCTTACAGTAGCTTCAACAGCTGAAAAAGTTATCATGATTGAAGCTGGTGCAAATGAAATCGTAGAAGAAAAGATGATTGAAGCAATTTACAAATGTCATGAAGTAAACCAGACAATCATTGCTTTCATCAACGACATCTGCAAAGAAGTAGGAAAAGCAAAACATGAATATGCTAGCTGTGCAATTCCTGAAGAACTTTTCGCAGCAATCAAAGAAATTGTTCCTCCAGCAGAAATGGAAGAAGCAGTTTTCACAGACGAAAAACAGGTTCGTGAAGAAAATATTAAAGCAGTAACAGCTAAATTAGAAGAAGCTTTTGCTGATAACGAAGAATGGCTTGCTGTACTCGGTGAAGCAATTTACCAGTACCAGAAGAAGACTGTTCGTAAGATGATTTTAAAAGATCATAAACGTCCAGACGGCCGTGCAATTGATCAGATTCGTAAGCTTGCTTCAGAAGTAGATTTAATTCCAAGAGTACATGGTTCAGCTATGTTTACTCGTGGACAGACACAGATTTGCGACGTAGTAACACTTGCTCCTTTATCTGAAGTTCAGAAAATTGATGGTTTAGATGCAAACGTTGCTTCAAAGAGATATATGCATCATTATAACTTCCCAGCATACTCTGTTGGTGAAACAAAAGTATCTCGTGGACCAGGACGTCGTGAAATTGGACATGGTGCGCTTGCAGAAAAAGCATTAGTAGCGGTTCTTCCAAGTGAAGAAGAATTCCCATATGCAATTCGTGCCGTTTCTGAAACATTCGAATCAAACGGTTCAACATCAATGGCTTCAACATGTGCTTCTTGTATGGCGCTTATGGCTGCTGGCGTTCCTATTAAAGCTATGGTAGCTGGTATTTCTTGTGGTCTTGTAACAGGCGACACAGATGATGATTATGTATTACTTACAGATATCCAGGGTCTTGAAGATTTCTTCGGCGATATGGACTTCAAGGTAACAGGTACACACAAGGGTATCACAGCTATTCAGATGGATATCAAGATTCACGGTCTTACACGTGAAATCGTAGAAGGTGCTATCGCTAGAACTCGTGAAGCTCGTATCTACATCATGGATGAAGTTATGAGCAAAGCTATCGCTGAACCACGTAAAGAAGTAAGCGAATGGGCTCCAAAGATTGAACAGATTACAATTGACCCAGCTAAGATTGGTGATGTAGTTGGTCAGAAGGGTAAAACAATCAACGAAATTATCGCTCGTACAGGTGTTAAGATTGATATCACAGATGATGGTGCTGTTTCTGTATGTGGTACAGATAAAGCTATGATTGCGAAAGCAATTGAAATGATTCAGATTATTACAACAGAATTTGAAGAAGGTCAGATTTTCTCTGGTGTTGTAACAAGTATCAAGGAATTCGGCGCATTCGTTGAATTTGCACCTGGTAAAGAAGGAATGGTTCACATTTCTAAGATTGCAAAAGAAAGAATCAACCATGTAGAAGATGTTCTTACACTTGGTGATAAAGTTAAATGTATCTGTCTTGGAAAAGACAAGATGGGAAGAATCAGCTTCTCAATCAAAGACGTTCCAGCAGAGTAATGAGATAGTTCACTAATTTAGTTTTTCTAAATAATACGAAAAGGGGACTATGTATATATAAAAATATGGACGCGTTTCCACTCATATCGCTCTCGTTGCGTTACTAAATTCGCATCACAAGGTGATGCTCATTAAGTAACGACGGAGCGCTAAAGGTCCAATTTTTTATATATACATAGTCCCCTTTTCTTACACATTGAAAACACCTAAATTATTGAACCATTACCATAGCTATAATCGATTTAGCACAGAAAAGAGTATTTAGAAAAACATTTTCTGCGCTAAATTTTCATCTATACATATAATGTTAGAGAGAAGTGTAAGAGAAGTGTATAGCATGGAGCGTGTGAAAGAAATTGTACATGCAGAGAATGTATATCGAAAAGGATATACAGGTCGTGGAGTTCGAATTGCGTTGCTAGATACAGGTGTATTTACACATAGAAACCTGAAGTGTAAAATTGTGCTGTTTAAAGATTATATAAATTATAAGAATCTAAGCTATGATGATAATGGACATGGAACTCATATTGCAGGAATTCTTGGAGAAATGGCGCCACAAGCAGAATTATTGGTTTTTAAGATACTAGATAAGAATGGAAATGGAACTACCGAAAAGGCGTTAAAAGCATTAGAGTGGATACAGGATAATCATAAAAAGTGGAATATCAAGCTTTTAAACTTTTCTATGGGCTATTTACCGAATACTAAGGAACGGTTACAAAATCAATTGATTCAAAAGTTAGAAGATTTATGGGAGGAAGGAATAACGATAGTAACCGCGGCTGGGAACAATGGGCCTAAGGAAAATTCAATTACCGTACCCGGTATATCAAGAAAGTTAATAACAGTTGGGTCGTGTGATGATGAAGAAAATGGTAAAGGCAGTTATGGAGGAAGAGGACCAACCAGCTGTTGCATTGTGAAACCTGAAATTTTAGCTCCAGGGACAAATATTAAGAGCTTATCGATAAAAGATGGTCAGTATGTATATAAAAGTGGTACATCTATGGCGGCACCAGTTGTATGTGGTGCATTGGCACTTGCTTTAGAAAAAGCACCAAATTTAAAGCCGGTTGAACTAAAATTATTATTATATGACTCAGTTTCAGAAAAAATTAAGAATTTAGGTCCGGCTTGGGGCATACTTAATGTTGATAATCTGATAAAAATGCTTTAAAATGAATACTTGGAGGCACGTCAGATGAAGAAGGTTTTAAGTAAATTATTTGGTAGACTAGTTCTAACCGCAATTATTATATTAATACAGTTTTGTTGGATTGCATTCACATTGTATGAAGCAGGAGTGGTAAATCCTTGGTTTTCAGTGGGGCTACGAGTGATTTCACTTGTAATTGCTTTGTATGTTGTGTACAAGGATTTACGACCACATAACAAGTTATCATGGATTTTTTTGATTCTATTATTGCCTGTTGTTGGATGCCCTTGTTATTTTTTATTCGGTCGTTCTGAAATGACCAAGAAAAACCGTCAACAGATTGCAGAACTTCAGAAGCTTGTAGAACCAATGCGTCATGAGCAGGACGAAGTTACAGAATATTTAAAAGAAACGGATATTTATGCATATAAACAGATGCAATTGCCACAAAGAGTTGGTGCTTATCCCGTATATATGGAAGAAGAATCAAAGTATTATAAAGTTGGCGATGACATGTTTGTAGATATGTTAGAGGACATCAAGAATGCGCAAGAATTCATTTTCCTTGAATTCTTTATTATGAAACAGGGTGTGATGTTTGATACCTTAGTAGATGCCTTAGAAGAAAGAGCTAAGGCAGGTGTTCATATTCGCCTTATATATGATGATATGGGATGTATTGATGAATTTCCGCTCTATTTTTACAAAGATTTGCAGGAAAGAGGAATTCATGTAGCATGTTTTAATCCATTTCGTCCATTCTTATCGGTTATTATGAATAATCGTGATCATAGAAAAATTTTAGTTGTAGACGGAAAAGTTGCATATACTGGCGGCTTAAATATTGCAGATGAATATATTAATGCAATAGAACGTTTTGGACATTGGAAAGATGCAGGTGTACGAATTACAGGTGATGCTGTATGGTCCTTTACGACAATGTTCTTGGAGATGTGGAGCTATGTTACCAAGGGCACAGAGGATTTTAGTAAATATAAAGTGGTGACAAATAATACACGAGCATTGATTGAGCATAAAAAAGGATTTGTACAGCCATATGGTGACTGTCCATTGGATAAACGATATATTACAGAGGCTGTATATCTTAACTTAATTAATCATGCGCGTAAAAATGTATATATTTTTACACCTTATCTGATTTTAGGTTCGGAGATTGCGGCAGCACTTATCAACGCAGCACGAAGCGGAGTAGATGTTCGAATTGTAACACCAGCTATACCAGATAAGAAGATGGTATTTTTATTGACACAGTCTAACTATGAGAACCTTATTCGAGGTGGCGTTAAGATTTATCAGTATACACCAGGCTTTATTCATTCAAAATGCTTTGTAGTAGATGATGAATATGCTTCGGTCGGTACCACAAACTTAGATTTTAGAGCATTGTATTTACATTTTGAATGTGGTGTGCTCATGTATCAAACTGAAAGTGTAAAAAAAGTCACAGAGGATGCTCTTGAAACGTTTGCCAAGAGTAGAGAAATTCTTTTAGAGGAATGCGAAAACAAGAATTTCTTTTATCAGTTATTCCTAAGTGTAATGAGACTTTTTTCACCTTTATTGTAAAAAATACAAAATATTGTGTTTTGTGCTTGAAAATCATACACGATATGGATATAATAGTCCATGGACCACTTGGTCTTTGGACTATTTTTATGTTTAATGATAGATAGGATAAGAAAATGGATATGAATGTTAAGTTACAAGTGTTTGAAGGACCTTTAGATTTACTTCTTCACTTGTTGGACAAGAATAAAGTAAATATTTATGATATTCCGATTGTAGAGATTACCAAGCAATATATGGAATATATTGCCGAGATGAAACGCCGTGATTTAAACATCTTAAGCGAATTTCTGGTAATGGCGGCTACTCTGATTGATATCAAATCACGTATGTTGCTTCCTGCAACCGGAGATGACGAGGAAGACGAAGAGGATCCAAGAAATGAATTGGTACAGCAGCTCCTTGAATACAAGATGTACAAATGCATGGCTTACGAGCTAAAAGACCGTCAGCTGGATGCCTGCCGTTATATGTTTAAAGAACCAACTATTCCGGCAGAAGTGCTTGCATACGAAGAACCAATCAACATGGAAGAATTGGTTTCGGATGTCACATTAGCACAGCTGAATGAGATTTTTAAGAGCATAATGAAGAAACAGGTGGACAAAATAGATCCAATTCGTTCGAAATATGGCAAGATTGAGAAAGAAGAAGTTTCTCTGGAAGAGAAAATGTCATATTTGGAAAATTATGCAATACAGCACAAGCATTTTAGCTTCCGTAGTCTTTTAGAAGCACAGTGCTCAAAAGTTGAAATTATTGTAACCTTCTTAGCAATCCTTGAGCTTATGAAGATGGGCAAAATCTTCATTTCACAGGAGAAAATCTTTGATGATATCAAGATTGATTCACAGATTGCAGCTTAACAAGGGATTTATGTAGAAAGATAGAGAGAATAATCATGGAAGAAAAGAATTATCATGCCATAATTGAAGCAATTTTATTTACCATGGGTGAGTCAGTAGAATTAGGTAGAATTGCTGAAGCAATTGAACTTGATAAGAAAGAGACTCAAAAGATTTTAGAAGAAATGATGGAACATTACAAAGATCCGTCTATTGGTGTGGAAATTATGGAGTTAGATGGTGCATATCAGATGTGTACCAAGCCAGAAATGTACGAATATCTTATTCGTATTGCAAAACAGCCAAAGCGCCGTGTGCTTACAGATGTTTTGTTGGAGACCTTATCCATTATTGCCTATAAACAACCAGTTACTAAGGCTGAAATCGAGAAAATTCGTGGAGTTTCATCAGACCATGCGGTAAGTAAATTAATCGAATATAATTTAATATGCGAATTGGGTCGTTTGGATGCACCAGGTCGTCCACTTTTGTTTGGAACAACGGAAGAGTTCCTTAGAAGCTTTGGTGTAAATTCGATTGATAATTTGCCAGTGCTTAATCCTGTTCAGTTAGAAGAGTTTAAACAGGAAGCAGAAGCAGAGATGAACATTACAATGGATATTTAATTCTTAGGATAAAAGAGGAGAAGTAGTCATATATATTTCATGAAAGGTGGAATGTATATGGCTATTTTTTATGATTTGAAATGGAAGAGTAAAAAAGTTATAGAGATACTTGTTGTAGTTTGCGTATTTTTATATACAATAGCAGGCGCAACTAGGGAATGTTTTTGCGCAGAAGAAAATATCAGTATGTATTCAGGCAGTTATGCTTTAACAGATGGGGATACTGGTCGTGTTTTGAAGGGAAAAAAGGAAGAGGAGCCTATGGCGAATGCCAGTACGACCAAAATACTTACTTGTATAGTAACATTAGAGCATTGTTCTTTGGGAGATGAGGTGACAATATCTGCAAATGCTGTTTCGCAGCCCAAGGTTCGATTAGGGATGAAGGAGGGAGAAATCTATTCCTTAAGAGAACTTCTTTATGGTCTTATGCTTGAATCATATAATGATTGTGCAGTTGCAATTGCAGAACATGTAGCAGGTAGTACCCAGAAGTTTGCGATGCTATTGAATCAAAAAGCGAAGGAAATTGGATGTAAGAACACCTATTTTATAACTCCAAATGGTCTGGATGCAACAGATGAATATAGTTTTCACCATACAACGGCAAGTGATCTATGCCGTATGATGGCCTATTGTGTATGGGAATCACCCCAAAAAGATTTGTTTTTACAAATTACTCAAACAAGGAATTATGGAGAGTTCATGAATCGAAATGCATTTTTAAATCAGATGGAAGGCGTGCTTTCCGGTAAGACAGGATTTACGAATAAAGCAGGGTATTGTTATGTGGCAGCAATGGAAAGAAATGGGGAAAGGTATTGTATTGCGTTACTTGCATGTGGATGGCCGAATAATAAGACTTATAAGTGGAAAGACGCAAGGTCTTTATTTGAATACGGTATGGAAAACTATAATCAGAAAAAGGTAACAATTGAGCTTGCTAAAAGACAGATGAAAGTGGATGGTTATATAGAAAATGCAGAATTTTCTGAACTAAATAGGGAGAATATCTTACAAATAAAAACAAAGCCAAAGGAATATCAAATTCTGATGTCGGATAAAGATAAGATACATATTGAGACTATTTTATATACAGATATTAAGCTTCCAATAAAAGAAGGGCAGGTTATGGGAGTATGTAATGTATATTTAGAAGATATATGTTTGGATAGTTTTCCATTGCTTGCCTGTGAAAGTGTCAATATATGGGGGTGGAAAGCTGTGTTTCATACAATATTTTACCAATTCTTAACTTTTTCTTTATGATTTTCTTGCAAATAAAAAATAATGGTATATAATAAAAACATAATGCGAGATAATCGCGTTTTGTTTGCTTAATAATTTAACTTTATTATAACAAATGGAGGAATTAAGATGAGTACTAACAATGCAAGCTTAGCTATGCAGCGCATCGCTAAGTTAGTGGATGAGAACAGTTTCATGGAAATTGGCTCACTCGTAACTGCTCGTAGCACAGATTTTAATCTTACTGCTGCGAAAACACCTTCCGATGGTGTTATTACCGGTCACGGATTAGTTAATGGTAGTCTTGTATTTGTTTACAGCCAGGATGCTTCCGTATTAAATGGTACAATCGGAGAAATGCATGCAAAGAAAATTGTCAATGTTTACAACATGGCAATGAAGATGGGAGCACCAGTTATCGGTCTTGTTGACTGTGGTGGAATTCGTCTTCAGGAATCTGTAGATGCATTAGAAAGCTTTGGTCAGATTTATGCAGCACAGGTTGCAGCTTCTGGTATTGTTCCACAGGTTTGTGGTATTTTCGGAAACTGTGGCGGTGGACTTTCCGTAGTTCCAGCACTTTGTGATTTTGCATTTATCGAAGAAAGCAAAGGAAAGATGTTTATCAACTCTCCAGATGCTGTAAAAGGAAATCGTGCTGATAAATGTGATATGTCTAAGGCTGTTTTCCAGGCAGAAGAAAACGGATGTATTGACATGACAGATAGTGAAGATGAAATTATCGCTGGTATGCGTGATTTGATTTCTATGCTTCCACTTAACAATGAAAGTGATGTTTACACAGACGAATGTGAAGATGATTTAAATCGTGCTTGTGAAAACCTTTCTGCTATGAAGGGAGATCCAAGATATGTTTTATCAGAAATCTCTGATAATCATATTTTCTTCGAAACAAAAGCAGAATATGCTAAGAACATGGTAACAGGCTTCATCAAATTAAATGGTATGACAGTTGGTGCAATTGCAAACTGTTCAGAAGTTTATAATGAAGAAGGTGAAAAGGCTGAAGAATTCGATGCAGTTCTTACAGCTAAGGGATGTGAAAAGGCAGCTGAATTTGTTCAGTACTGTGATGCATTCTCTATTCCAGTGCTTACACTTACAAATGTAAACGGTTTCTGCAACTGCCAGTGTGCAGAAAAGAAACTTGCAAAAGCACTTGCTAGACTTACATATGCACTTGCTAATGCAACATGTGCAAAAGTTAACCTTATTACAGGTCAGGCTTTCGGTAGCGCATACGCAATCATGAACTCTAAATCATTAGGAGCAGATTTAGTATACGCTTGGCCAGAAGCTAAAGTTGGTATGATGGAAGCTTCTATGGCTGCTAAAATCATGTATCCAAATGCTGATGCAGTAGAATTAAAAGAAAAAGCTGCAGAATATGAAAACTTACAGTCAAATATTATGTCAGCAGCTGCAAGAGGTTATGTAGATTTAGTAGTAGATCCAGTTGATACTAGAAAATATCTTATTGCTGCATTTGAAATGTTATATACAAAATATGTAAGTGAACCAGATAAAAAACACGGTACAAAATAGAAAGGTGATATTATGAAGAAAAAAATTGCTTTATTTTTAAGCGTTCTTTCTGTCGTAATGATGCTTGGTGCATGTGGCACACAGGACCCTACTACCGTAGATTATAATGGTGTATCTTATGAGAGTCTTTATAAGCAGTCTGAATCTTTAGGAACCGCTCTTAAAGATGCAACAGCTGAAGAAGTAAATGCACAAATGAAAGACTTACTTGCTGCTGGTGATGAATATGCTATTTTAGCAGATTTATGTGCAAAATGGCTTGAAGCCATGGAAGTAAGTGGTAACTATGTTGGCTATGATAAAGACTCATTCACTATTACAAAATCAGGAAAAACGCTTACTACAGACTTAATGTTAAAGTTTGAAAAAAGAGATGTTGTGTTCCAGCTTGTATATAATTATCACAATATGGAACTTACAGGTGTAACCATCAATCCAGTGTATAGCTTTGGTGAAAAGATGGCTACTGCAGCGCTTAATACAGTTATTTGTATGAGTATCGTATTTGCAGTACTTATGTTCATCAGTTTATTGATTAGTGGATTCAAAATCTTCCCATATTTGGAAGAACAGAAGAGAGCAAAAGCTGCAGCTGCTGCAAAAGCAACTGTGACCGAAAATAATGTAGTTACACAGATTGAACAGAGAGAAGAGCAGGAACAGGAATATGTAGACGATACAGAGCTTGTTGCTGTAATTGCAGCTGCTATTGCAGCATATGAAGGAACTTCTACAGATGGATTTGTAGTTCGTTCTATTAGAAGAAGATAAATTGGAGGAAAAAACAATGAAAAACTATACAATTACTGTAAATGGAAATGTATATGACGTAACTGTAGAAGAAAATGGAAGCGTTTCAGCTCCAGCTTCTGCACCAAGAAAAGCTGCTCCAGTAGCAGCACCAAAGGCAGCTGCACCAGCTCCTGCAGCAAGTGCAGGCGCAGGTAGCATCAAAATCGAAGCAGGTGCTGCAGGTAAAGTATTTAAGCTTGAAAAGAAAGTAGGAGACAAAGTAGAAAAGGGTGATGCAGTTCTTATCCTTGAAGCTATGAAAATGGAAATTCCTGTTGTTGCTCCAGAAGCAGGAACAGTTGCAAGCATTGACGTAGCTGTAGGTGATACTGTAGAATCAGGTGCTTTACTTGCCACATTAAACTAATTTCTGATGGAGGAGAATTCTCATGGAATACGTATTTGATACACTATCAAACCTCCTTCAACAGACAGCATTTTTCAATTTGACAGTAGGAAACTATGTAATGATCGTTGTTGCATGTGTATTCCTTTATCTTGCAATTGCAAAAGGCTATGAACCATTACTGTTATTACCAATCGCATTTGGTATGCTTCTTGTAAATATCTATCCAGATATTATGGCTAGTCCAGAAGAAACCAGTAACGGTGTAGGCGGTTTGTTACATTATTTTTATTTGATGGATGAATGGTCCATCTTACCTTCCCTAATCTTCCTTGGGGTAGGAGCCATGACTGACTTCGGTCCACTTATTGCGAACCCAATCAGCTTCCTTTTAGGTGCCGCAGCTCAGTTCGGTATTTTTGCAGCTTACTTCATTGCTATCGCTTTAGGATTCAATGATCAGGCGGCTGCAGCTATTTCAATCATTGGTGGTGCAGACGGTCCAACCTCTATCTTCTTAGCAGGTAAATTAGGACAGACAGGTCTTTTAGGTCCTATCGCTGTAGCGGCTTATTCTTATATGGCGTTAGTACCAATTATCCAGCCACCATTTATGAAATTACTTACTACAAAAGAAGAGAGAGCTATTAAAATGGCAAACCTTCGTCCAGTAAGTCAGTTAGAAAAGATTTTATTCCCAATCGTAGTTACCATCGTAGTATGTTTGGTACTTCCTACAACAGCTCCACTTGTTGGTATGCTTATGTTAGGTAACTTATTCCGTGAATCTGGCGTAGTTCGTCAGCTTACAGAAACAGCTTCTAATGCACTTATGTATATCGTAGTTATCCTTCTTGGTACATCAGTAGGTGCTACAACAAGTGCAGAAGCATTCCTTAACATGAATACAATTAAGATCGTTATTTTAGGTCTTGTTGCGTTTAGCGTTGGTACATGTGCAGGTGTATTATTTGGTAAATTGTTATGTAAGATTACAGGCGGCAAGATTAACCCTCTTATCGGTTCAGCAGGTGTATCTGCGGTTCCTATGGCTGCTCGTGTATCTCAGAAAGTTGGTGCTGAAGAAGATCCTACAAACTTCCTTCTCATGCACGCAATGGGTCCAAACGTTGCCGGCGTTATCGGTACAGCAGTAGCTGCTGGATGTTTCATGGCAATCTTCGGAGTTTAATAAGCTATACTGGGCATGAAAACAAAGTGCGAACAAATTTATTTGTGGAGCAATTTGTTTTCGGGCACAGAAGAGGCGTATAGCCTCGAGCGAGATTTGTAGTCGCAAAGCGACGGAGGAGATTGCGAAGCAATCGAAATCGAGCTTATGGCTTATGTACAATATATTGATTATATTTAGGAGGACAATCATGTCAGAAGTAATTAAAAAACCTGTAAAAATTACAGAGACAATCTTACGTGACGCTCATCAGTCTTTGATTGCTACACGTATGACAACAGAACAGATGCTTCCAATTATTGATAAAATGGATAAAGTTGGTTACCACGCAGTAGAATGCTGGGGTGGAGCTACTTTCGATGCATCACTTCGTTTCTTAAAAGAAGATCCATGGGACAGACTTCGTCAGCTCCGTGATGGATTCAAAAACACAAAATTACAGATGTTATTCCGTGGTCAGAATATCTTAGGATACCGTCCATACGCAGATGACGTAGTAGAATACTTCGTACAGAAATCTTTCGCAAATGGTATCGATATCATTCGAATTTTTGACTGTTTAAATGACGTTCGTAACCTTCAGACAGCAGTTTCTGCATGTAATAAAGAAAAAGGACATGCACAGATTGCATTATCTTACACATTAGGTGATGCTTATACATTAGATTACTGGATGGAAACAGCGAAAAAGGTAGAAGATATGGGGGCTGATTCTTTATGTATTAAAGATATGGCTGGTCTTTTAGTTCCTGCAAAAGCTACAGAACTTGTACAGGCACTTAAAGATGCTACAACACTTCCTATCGAATTACATACACACTATACTTCAGGTGTAGCTTCTATGACATACATGAAGGCAGTAGAAGCAGGTTGTGATATCATCGATACAGCGATGTCTCCATTCGCGCTTGGTACATCTCAGCCAGCTACAGAAGTTATGGTTGAAGCATTCAAGGGTACAGAATTTGATACTGGTTTAGATCAGACACAGTTAGCAGAAATCGCAGCTTACTTCCGTCCTATGAGAGAAGAAGCAATTAAGAGCGGTCTCTTAAATCCAAAGGTACTTGGTGTAGATATCCAGACACTTTTATACCAGGTTCCAGGTGGTATGTTATCAAACATGGTATCTCAGCTTAAAGAACAGAACGCAGAAGATAAATACGAAGAAGTATTAAAAGAAATCCCACGTGTTCGTAAAGACCTTGGTGAGCCACCACTTGTAACACCTTCTTCACAGATTGTTGGTACACAGGCTGTATTCAACGTGCTTATGGGAGAACGCTACAAAGTAGCTACAAAAGAAACTAAGGACGTATTACTCGGAAAATATGGTCAGACTGTAAAACCATTCAATCCAGAAGTAGTAGATAAGGTTCTTGGTGAAGATAAGAAGAATGCTATTACATGTAGATATGCTGATTTACTTGAACCAGAATTAGATAAGCTTGAAGCAGAAATGGCTCAGTACAAACAGCAGGATGAAGACGTGCTTACATATGCTTTATTCCCACAGGTAGCAACAGACTTCTTCAAGTATCGTGAAGCTCAGCAGACAAAAGTAGATGCTAAGATTGCAGATACAGAAAATGGTGCATACCCAGTTTAATTCTAAATTTTGCAAGTTGTAAAATCGACATCTTGTGACAAAATTTTAAGACTCCACAATTTTTTGTGGAGTCTTTTTGTATACATGCGGGCTTGCAAAAAAATGCATATTTTCTTGCAAAATTCGCGTTGTAAAATAGAGCGAGTCTGTTATAATTATTTTTACAGGAAAGTAAGAAAGTTTGAGGAAGAAAAATGGCAAATACCAACGATTTATTGAATCGAATCAATAAACATTACAGTAAGATGAGTAAGGGGCAGAAACTTCTTGCAACCTATATCACAGATAACTATGATAAGGCTGTTTTTTTAACTGCAGCTAGAATGGGAGATATCGTAGGTGTTAGCGAATCTACAGTTGTTCGTTTTGCGATGAGTCTTGGATATAAAGGGTATCCAGAGTTTCAAAAAGCATTGGAAGAGCTAGTTCGAAATAAGTTAAATTCCATACAGCGTATGGATGTGACTTATGGACGAATCAGTCAGTCGGAAATTTTAGAGACGGTGTTGAAATCAGATGCGGACAAGCTAAAAACAACATTGGAAAAAATTGACCATGGTGCATTTGAGCTTGCAGTTGATACGATTCTAAGTGCAAGAAATATATATATTGTAGGTATTCGAAGCTGTGCTCCGCTTGCAAGCTTTCTTTCGTTTTACTTAAATCTAATGTTTGACAATGTAAGATTACTTCATACGAATAGTTCAAGCGAAATATTTGAACAGATGGTACGTATTAATGAAGAGGATGTCATTATAGGAATTAGTTTTCCAAGATATTCTATGCGTACACTAAAGGCACTTGAGTTTGCGAACAATCGAAGTGCCAAGGTAATCACGATTACAGATAGTATACATTCGCCAATGAATCTATATTCTTCCTGCAATTTGATTGCAGACAGCGATATGGCATCCATTGTAGATTCCTTGGTAGCTCCGCTAAGTGTAATCAATGCACTGATTGTTGCTCTCTGTATGAAGAAACAGAAAGAAGTTGCCAAAACTCTAACAACATTAGAAGAAATCTGGGATGAATACCAGGTATATGAAAATGATGAAATAGATGTTATAGATGATTCTATCAAAATTCACTATGCAAAATTAGAGGAAATGGACCATGAGTAAGGTTATCGTAATTGGTGGTGGACCCGCAGGTATGTTTGCTGCATATTTTGCAGCAAAAAATGGACATAAGGTTACACTATTAGAACAAAATGAGAAATTAGGAAAGAAATTATATATAACAGGCAAAGGCAGATGTAATATTACAAATGCTAGTGACATGGAAGATTTATTTGCCAATGTATGTAGCAATGAAAAGTTTTTGTATAGTGCATTTTATTCCTATACCAATGATCAGGTAGTAGAATTCTTCGAGAACTATGGCTTACGTACAAAAGTAGAGAGAGGAAATCGAGTATTTCCAGTGTCGGACCATTCATCCGATGTAATTGCAACACTTACAAAAGCCCTTAAGGACGTTGGCGTGGAAGTGAAATTGTATACCAAAGTTGTAAAGCTTATTACAGAAGAATATCTCGATGAAAATAGAGAGCCTGTAATTGCGGAAAAAAAGACCGGATTGTTGAAGCAGGTTGTAAAAGGCGTTGTCCTAGAAGATAATACTACCTTAATAGCAGATGCAGTTGTGCTTGCGACAGGCGGTATTTCTTATCCATCCACTGGGGCAACAGGGGACGGATATCGTTTTGCAGAAAACTTAAATCACAAGATTGTAGAACCAACACCATCCTTGGTGCCATTTGAAATCCAAGAGAGCTGGGTAACCGAGATGCAGGGACTTGCACTTAAAAATGTAGCGGTTACGATTGAGCGTGAGGGAAAGAAACTCTATAGTGATTTTGGCGAGATGTTGTTTACACATTTTGGTGTAAGCGGTCCAATGATTTTATCTGCGAGTGCATCTATAAAACCAGCCTATTTTAAAGATTTTGCACATGAAATGACGCTTAAAATTGATTTAAAACCAGCTTTAGATAGAGAACAATTAGATAAACGTATCCTGAAGGACTTTGAAGAAGCAAAAAACAAACAATACAAAAATTCTATTCAAAAATTATTGCCATCTAAGATGATTCCAATTATCATAAAGTTAAGTGGTATTAATCCAGATAAACAGGTGAATGAGATTACAAGAGAGGAACGCGCGCAATTAGTAGATTTGCTAAAAGGACTTCCAATGACTATTATTGGACTCCGTGGTTGGAACGAAGCAATTATTACAAAAGGGGGCGTGTCCGTAAAGCAGGTAAACCCTTCTACAATGGAGTCCAAACTAGTAAATGGTTTGTATTTTGCAGGAGAACTGTTAGACTTAGATGCAATGACAGGTGGATATAATCTGCAAATCGCATGGTCAACAGGATATTTAGCAGGAAACAGTATTGAATAAAATAGAGAAACGAGGTATGAGAAAATGAGTTTTAATATTGCAATCGATGGACCAGCCGGTGCAGGAAAAAGTACAATTGCAAAACAGTTAGCAAAAGAATTAGGTTATGTATATGTAGACACAGGGGCTATGTATCGTGCAATGGCATATTACTTTATCAATCATGGAATTGGAGCTGAAGATGAAAATGCGATTGCTGCAGCGTGTCCAAATGTAAACGTATCCATTACTTATGAAGATGGTGTGCAGAATGTATGGTTAAATGGAGAAAATGTATCAGGTGTAATTCGTCAGGAAGAAGTAGGTAAAATGGCTTCTGCGACCAGCGTATACCCAGTTGTGCGCACAAAGCTTGTAGAATTACAGCAGGAGCTTGCTAAGACAACAAATGTTATTATGGACGGTAGAGATATCGGTACCGTTATACTTCCCGATGCAGAGGTTAAAATTTTCCTCACCGCATCGCCTGAAGCAAGGGCTAAACGCAGATACGAGGAGCTCAAGGCCAAGGGTAAGGAAATAAGCTACGAGCAGGTTTACACCGAGATGGTCGAGCGTGATAAAAACGACTCCACCAGAGATATCGCCCCCTGCGTGCCAGCTGATGATGCAATTATGCTCGACAACTCGACTATGACCGCAGACGAAACAACCGCAGCAGTAATAAAAATCATAAAAAAAAAATCCAAGAAGCAGAATAAAAGCTTCTATATGAAAGCCCACAAGG